>NZ_CP172573.1:960000-1560000 GCF_045999815.1 Butyrivibrio sp. NATIVEDY162 | reverse complement strand
GTCTGTTTAGATCAGATTAAATCAAATCAGATCGCTGAGCTTTTTACCAAAGAAGAAGTCGTGTTCCAGCTGAGCAAATTCCTTCCACATGGGAAGAGTAGGACAGGACTTTTCTCTGGGACACTCATCTGAATCCGGGAGAAGGCAGGCTATCGGAACGATAGGACCTTCCAAAAGCTCAATTATCTCACCGACAGAGTATTCTTCAGGAGACCTTGTAAGTCTGTAGCCGCCGTGCTTTCCACTTGAAGCAATGATGAGTTTTGCCTTAACCAGTTCCTTGGCAATTATTTCCAGATATTTTTTTGAAACACCGATTCTGTCGGCAGTATCTTTTAATGGAACAAGCTCTTCCTGATTTTGCTCCGCAAGGTCAATCATGATTCTGAGAGCATATCTTCCTTTTGTTGAAAACATAGGTTACCTCCGTATTTCTTTATTACCTACTGCACTATAGGGTAAATGAAAAATGAGAGAATGTCAAATTTTGAGATATTGTGAATGTTAAAATCGCTCCATAAAAGTGGTTATATATACCCATTGACGCGATAGGCGTATGGATATAAGCTTTTTTAAACAATTGTGCCTGGCTGAGGTAAAACAAAAACTTATATTTGCCTATAAGATAAGTATGCTTTACTGAGATGGCTTTCTAAAGCATAATCTGTATAAAATTCAGAACTGATTCAAAAGCTTTGAGGCAGTTTTTCGGCAGACTATAGGAGGAAGCAGCGTGGAAAAGGATGATGAAAAGGTTTGGGAAGAAATAAAAAAGCAGGTTTCACAGTTAAAATACGGAACGGTCATGATTACGGTGCATGATGGCAAGATCGTGCAGCTCGATACGAGCAGGAAAATCAGATTTAGTACGAAACATTAGTGGCTGGTTTAAGGCATAAAGTAAGGAGATATTCATATGGCTAGATCAATTGAAGAACTTGAGAAAAATCACCCCTGCTTTGGGGGATGCAAATTTAACGCAGGAAGAATTCATCTTCCCGTAAGCCCCGGATGCAACATAGCATGCAGATTCTGTGACAGAAGCATAAATGATGTGGAGCAAAGACCCGGAGTTACTTCCAAGGTAATCACTCCGGATGAAGCCAATACATTCATAGGAAGAGCCATAGAGCTTGTACCTTCAATAAAGGTTGCGGGAATAGCAGGACCGGGAGACACACTGGCAACTGATTATGCACTGCAGACCTTTGAGAAAATTGGTGAGTCACATCCTGAACTTCTAAAGTGCATGAGCACAAACGGACTTCTCCTAAATGAGAGAGCACAGGAGGTTATAGATGCGGGAGTTGATACGCTGACAGTTACAGTAAATGCCGTAGATCCTGAAATTGAGGCACAGCTCAACGATTACATTATCTACCATGGTGAAAAGATTGAGGGAGTAGAAGCAGCTAAGATTCTTATCAGAAATCAGATTGAGGGAATTAAAAAGGTAGCTGCAGCAGGAGTTACCATAAAGATAAACACCGTGCTCGTTCCCGGAATAAATGATCATCATATAAGTGAGATAGCAAGAACCGTGAAGGAAGCCGGTGCGATCATCTACAACATTATCCCGCTTATTCCACAGCACAAACTTAAATCTATTGAAAGACCTACCTGTGAGCTTCTTGAGAAGGCAAGAGAGGATGCTGAAAAGTATATAAAGGTATTCAGACATTGCGCACACTGCCGAGCAGATGCGGTCGGAGTTCCTGGAATATCCGAGTACAGCAGGCTGGTATATCAGAACAGACTTAATGTAAGAAGTACTTTTTCACATGGATGATTATACAAAAAATAAAGTGAAAAAAGGGAGCCCATAGATATGAAAAATGCGGTATACAGAGTGGCTCTGGCATCTACTGACAACAGATATGTTGACCAGCATTTTGGAAGAGCAGAGAGCTTTCTCATTGTTGATGTTGACGAGAACGGTGACTATGAAGAAATCGAGCAGAGGTTTGTAAATCCTGTCTGCAACGGTGGAAGCCACGACAGCGAGAAATTAAAGAGGGGAGTGGAAGCACTGCTTGACTGCAATTTCGTTCTGGCTGCCAAGATCGGCCAGGGTGCTTCCTATGAATTAAAAGAACATGGAATAGTATCCTTCGAGATGCCGGGTGAAGTTGGGGATTCTGTTTTCAGACTTGATGGCTATATAAAGCTGCTGGAAGAGATGGGCGGAGCATTGGCATAAACAAAAGGCTTAGTGATGAATTACTGTACCGGGAAAAAGAGGTTGGCTGTATGGGAAAGTATGATTTTGACAGAGTTATAGAGAGAAGAGGAACAAGCAGTCTAAAGTACGACTTCGGAATGCAGAGAATGGGAAGGACAGACCTTCTTCCACTCTGGGTAGCAGATATGGATTTTGCACTTCCTGATGAAATCATAGGTGATATAAAGAACCGCGTTGATCATGGAATTTTCGGATATACAGATCCTGATGAAGAATATAACGAAGCTGTCAAAAGATGGTTTAAGGACAGACACAATCTGGATATAAAAGATGAGTGGAATACGGTTGTTCCGGGAGTTGTTTATTCAATAGCAATGGCAATAAGGGCTGTTACCTACGAGGGCGACAGCGTAATCATACAGGAACCCGTCTACTATCCGTTTAAGGAGACGATTCTCTTAAATAAGAGGAAGTGCATAAATAATCAGCTTGTTTACAAAAACGGACATTATGAGATCGATTTTGATGATTTTGAAAAGAAGATAAAAGAGCACAACGTAAAGCTGTTTCTGTTATGCAGCCCTCACAATCCTGTAGGCAGGGTGTGGACGAGAGAAGAACTGACAAGGCTTGGAGATATATGCCTTAAGCATAATGTGACGATCTTTGCAGACGAGATCCACAGTGACTTTATCTACCCGGGATATAAACACATATCATTCCTGAGTCTTGGTGAAAAGTATTTAAAGAGCCTTATGGTCGGGACATCACCAAGTAAAACCTTCAATATCGCAGGTCTTCAGGTAGCAAATATTCTGATTCCTCATAAGACACTAAGGGATGAATTCAGAAGAGAAAATGAGGCAGCAGGCTACAGCCAGCCAAATGTGTTGGGACTTACAGCCACAATTTCCTGTTTTAACAAAGGAAGAAAATGGGTGGATGAGCTTAAGGAATATTTAAAGGGAAATCTTGATTACATAAGAGATTATCTAAAGGAAAACATTCCGGAGGTTAAGCTCATAGAACCTGAAGGGACATATCTTATATGGCTGGATTTTTCAGAAGTGACAGGTGACTATCATGATCTAAAGCATCTGATCGTGGAAGAAGCAAAGCTCTGGCTCGATGCCGGCATAATCTTCGGAAGGGAGACTGCTTTATTTGAAAGAATAAACATCGCGGCTTCGAGAGTAGTGATAAAAACGGCAATGGAGAGCTTAGAAAGAGCTATAAGCGGCAGAAGATCATTGTCCTGCGGGACGCAGGATTCTTGAACGCATAAGCGTAAATTGCCCACAAGAATCGAAAATAAAGCGCAGTCGGGCGCTAGGAACGAGGAGCAGATTATGGATTGCAGCGGTTGTAATAAATGTACAGAAGTAAATTGCAGCATAGATACGAAGTGTCAGCAGCTGGACAGAAGCCTTATGGATCAGTGGGGAGCCATCAGTTTTCCGATTTATCAGACGGCTACCTTTGCACATCCGGGGCTGGGGGAGAGCACCGGATATGACTACACGAGAATGCAGAATCCCACAAGAAAACAGCTTGAGTCGATTGTTGCATATCTGGAAAACGGCAAAGATGCCATGGCATTTGCAAGCGGCATGGCGGCGATAGCTGCTGTGATGGAGCTTTTTAAACCGGGGGATCATTTCATCATAGACTCGGATCTATACGGTGGCAGCATCAGACTTTTTAATGAGATAAGTATCAAAAACGGTCTCACCTATTCTGCGGCGAACTTAAGCAGTGACGATTTCACACCTTTAATAAATGAAAAAACAAAGGCGATATATCTTGAGACGCCCACCAATCCGATGATGAACGTGACGGATCTTGAGAAGGTATCAAAGATAGCAAAAGAGCACAATCTTCTGCTGATTGTAGATAACACATTCCTGTCGCCGTATTTTCAAAATCCGCTGGATTTTGGCGCAGATATAGTTGTTCATTCGGGGACAAAATTCCTTGGCGGACATCACGATACCATAGGAGGATTCCTTGTTGTAAAGGATGAGGAGCTTGATGAAAAGCTGAGATTTATCTACAAGACAACGGGAGCAGGGCTTAGTCCCTTTGATTCCTGGCTCATTCTAAGAGGCATAAGGACGCTGGCGGTGAGGCTTGAGAGAGCGCAGCAAAATGCGCTTGCTCTTGCAAAATATCTGCAGACAAATGAGCACGTGACCAAGGTGATCTACCCGGGACTTAAGGAACATCCGGGATATGAAATCATGAAAAAACAGGCAAGAGGTTTTGGAGCCATGGTTACTTTTGAGGTGGACTCAGTTGAGTTTGCCCATGCGATTTTAAATAATGTTCAGCTCATATACTTCGCAGAGAGCCTTGGCGGAACGGAGACACTGATAACATATCCGGTGACTCAGACCCACGCGGACGTTCCAAAGGATGTGCTTGAAAAAAACGGTATAAATGACAGAGTCCTCAGATTATCTGTGGGAATAGAAGGAATTACGGATCTTATCTGTGAGTTTAACAGAGTGTTTGCAATTGCAGAAAAAAAGGATGAGTAAGTATTTTCACATAGCTGGCGAGTTTTTAAATTTTGCAGAGAGCTTTGCAATTACTATTAAACGAGCCAAGCAGGTGTTGATAAATATAGAAAAAAATAGAAATGAGGAGATGGAAAAATGGCAGAATTAAGACAGATTGCAATCTATGGTAAGGGTGGAATCGGCAAGTCCACAACAACACAGAACCTGACAGCAGGACTGGTTGAGCATGGAAAAAAGGTAATGGTAGTTGGATGCGATCCTAAGGCTGATTCAACCAGACTTCTTCTGGGAGGACTTGCTCAGAAGACGGTTCTCGACACCATAAGAGAAGAGGGTGAGGACATCGAACTTGACAGAATTATGAAGGAAGGCTTTGGCGGTACAAAGTGCGTTGAGTCAGGCGGACCTGAGCCCGGTGTAGGCTGCGCAGGACGAGGAATCATCACTTCTATAAACATGCTTGAGAACCTTGGCGCTTACACAGATGATCTTGATTATGTTTTCTATGACGTACTTGGCGACGTTGTGTGCGGAGGTTTTGCAATGCCCATAAGAGAGGGTAAGGCAAAGGAAATCTATATCGTAGCTTCAGGTGAGATGATGGCTCTCTATGCTGCCAACAACATCTCCAAAGGTATTCAGAGATATGCCAGAACAGGCGGCGTGAGACTTGGTGGAATTATCTGCAACTCCAGAAATGTAGACAGAGAGCTTGATCTTCTCAGAGCTTTTTCAAAGGAACTGGGAACAAAGCTTCTCTACTTCGTTCCCCGCGACAATGTGGTTCAGCATGCAGAAATCAACAAGAAGACGGTTATCGAGTACAAGCCCGATTCAAATCAGGCACAGGAGTACAGGAACCTGGCGCAGGCAGTTATTGAAAATACTGACTTCGTAATTCCTACTCCCATGACACAGGAGAGACTTGAGGAGATCCTTCTTGAGTATGGCATGATGGAGCTTTCAGACGATTACAAGATCTGATTTTTGGTTTTTCGGGATTCAAAAACATTGAACTGACCTAAGGATCCACAGCACCCTTAGGCCATAAGGCAGGAGGTATGAAAAATGGCAAATATACACAAATCGATTACTGAACTTGTGGGAAGAACACCTCTTTTGGAATTGTCAGGATATGAGAAGGCAAACGGTCTGGAGGCAACAGTAATCGGAAAGCTCGAGTATTTTAATCCCAATCAGAGTGTCAAGGACCGCATAGCGCTCGCAATGATTGAGGATGCTGAAAAGAGCGGCAAACTCAAGGAAGGAGATACAGTTGTTGAGACGACAAGCGGAAACACGGGAATTGGGCTTGCGGCTATAGCAGCATCCAAGGGATATCCCTTCAGAGTATATGTGCAGGATCAGGTAAGTAAGGAGAGGTTCCAGGTAATACATGCTTTTGGGGGAAAGACAATAAAGCTTACCGAAGAACCTGTTATTGCAAAGACACTGGCAGAAACAAAGGGAGACTTTATCGCAGCTATACAGGCTCTTAAAGAGGATGTGCTGTCAAAAGAAGAGCATGTGTGCTTCGTTGATCAGTGCTCAAATCCGGCAAACCCTGATATCCATAAGAGAACTACAGGACCGGAGATATGGGAGGATACTGACGGAGAGGTTGATATTCTGGTAGCTTGCGTAGGAACAGGCGGTACTATCTCCGGAACAGGCGCATATCTAAAATCCAAAAATCCTAATGTGAAGGTGGTTGCTGTTCAGCCCGGTCCCAATTCACTTCCAAGTGATGAAAAACCGACCCCGGATAATGAGATAACGGGCGTGCATCCGTTTGAAGGGGTTCCGGAAAATCTCATTCCTTCAACTTTAGATAGAAAGATATATGACGAGTGGCTTGCTGTTGAGGCGCTTGACGCTTACAGGGCAGCAAGAGAGGTTGCGCTAAGAGATGGAGTTCTTATCGGAGAATCCTCCGGGGCAGCACTTTTTGCAGCAACTCAGATAGCTAAGAGACCTGAGAATAAGGGAAAGAAAATCGTTGTAATTTTCCCTGACACAGGACTTAGATATCTTTCAACTAATTTATTTAATGACTGACCTATATTATGGACAGTAAGTTTTGATAGGAGATAAAAAATGGCTATAAATTTGAGTAATTCCAATGTGGCTACCAGAGAAAACCGTATCGGATCAATAACCGGCTACATCGGTTCATTAAAAGATCTGGCAACTCAGAGTGAGTGCGGAACTCTCAAGGGGTGCTCCAGATGCTTTTCACAGTCAAGCTCATGCTTATCAAGCTGCGCACTTGGCCAGCTGAGCGTAATAAGAGACGTTGCCGTAATTCACCACGGGCCTGCAGGCTGCTCAGTTGCAGCTGCAAACGCCTACTATATGGATAAGGTTATGGCAAAAAAGCGCGGCGTAACTAACGACACAGTCTATGTTGGAACCGATATGAATGAAAATGATACTATTTTCGGTTCAACGGAAAAGCTTAGACAGATAATTCTTGAGGTGAATAAGCGTTACAGTCCAAAGGCAATTTTCGTATCAAGCTCATGCGCAACAGGAATTATCGGCGAGGACATCGACAGCATCGTTGATGAAGTAAAGGAAGAGATAGACGTTCCCGTAGTTGCTGTTCACTGCGAAGGCTTTAAGTCAAGAATCTGGGCAACCGGTTTTGATATAGCGGACCATGCGGTTCTCCAGTCAATCGTACAGCCTCCGAGAGAGGGAGTTAAATCCAACAAGATTAACTTTAAGAATTTCTTCGAGAGTGCGAGACCTGAGATCATCGAGATGTTCAAAAACTTCGACCTTGAGCCGCAGTTTTTATATTGTAACTCCACAGTTGAGGAATTATCGCACCTTTCAGAGGCGGTTGCTACAACCTGCATCTGCGGAACACTTGGTAACTATATAGGCAATGCTCTTGAAGAAAAGTATGGTGTTCCTTACGTCAGATCCATTAACCAGTGCGGCATTACAGGCTTTGAGACATGGCTAAGAGAGATAGGCAAGGTTACGGGCAGAAGTGAGAAAATTGAGAAATATATTGAGGAGCAGAGAGCTATTTACATGCCCAGGATTGAGGAAGTAAAGAAGCAGCTTAAGGGCCTTAGAGCTGTTCTGGGTATGGGCCCCGGATATACTTTCGAAGTATCCCGCGTGCTTAATGAGCTTGGCATCGAGGTTGTATGGGCTCTTGCCTGGCACTATGACAAGAAATATGAAAATGGCGATGTACCTCCGTCCATGAAATATCTTCTTGATAACAACATAGATTTCGAGGCCAGCGTATCAGACCAGCAGAATTATGAGGTTATGAACGTGCTTCACAAATATCAGCCTGATCTTTACTTGTCCAGACATCCGGGTTCAACTGTATGGGCGATAAAGAACGGAACACCTGCGGTTTACGTTGCTGATGAGTACATGATCTTCGGATATAAGCACACTTTGGATTTTGCATATTCTATTTTGGATAGCATTAACAACAGAAGTTTTGAGAAAAATCTTGCCAAGAGATCAAAGCTTCCCTACACCGACTGGTGGTACAAACAGAATGTTGGTGAGTTTATGGTTCAGGATAAGGCATAAGAGGAGGCGTAGTCACAATGGCAAAATTATTGGATAAACAAAGATATAAATGTGCACTTGCAGCAATGCAGACAGTTCAGGCAATTGACAGGGCGATTCCCGTGCTTCACTCAGGGCCAGGATGTGCTCAGAAGTTATCGGATGGAACTGGCAGCAGCGGATATTTTTCGCCAAACATTTTTCCCTGCACAAGTATTAATGAAAAGGATGTAGTATTCGGCGGCGTAAAAAAGCTTCATTCTACTATCGACAACGCGTTAAAGGTTATCGATGCAGATATGTATGTGGTTCTGACCGGCTGCATTCCTGAGATCGTGGGCGATGATACAGGCGAAGTTGTATCAGAGTTTGCTGATTCAGACAAGCCCGTTATTTATGCACCTACCGCTGGTTTTAAGGGGAACAACTATAAGGGGCACGAGCAGGTTATTGATGCCATCATCGATCAGTACCTTGAAAAAGCTGAGGCGAGGCAAAAAGGTCTCGTGAATATCTGGGCTGACGTCCCTTATCAGGATCTGTACTGGCTGGGAAATCTTCGTGAGCTTGAAAAATTGTTAAAGGAAATCGGTTTAACTCCTAACACAATTTTCGGATATAACAGAGGACTGGATAATATAAACAAGATTCCTTATGCGGAGTTTAACCTTGTGATCTCTCCATGGGTTTCACTTAAGAATGCTAAGAAGATGGAGAAAAAGCTCGGTATTCCTTACCTGCATTATAAGACACTTCCTGTCGGAGCGTTTGAGACAAGTAAGTTCCTAAGAGAAGTCGGCAAGTATGCAAATCTTGATGAGAGCAAGGTTGAGGAAGTAATTACTGAACATGAGAAATATTATTATTATCTCATTGAGCGATATGCTGACCTTTTCCTTGAAAACAGAGTTATCAACAAGCAGTTCTCTGTTGTTGCAGATGCGCACTACGCTCTTGGAATTACGAAATTCCTCACAAATGACCTGGGGCTTATCCCTGCAAAGCAGTTCATCACAGACGATACTCCCAAGGAATTCAGGGAGTCTATAGCTGAAGAATTCAAGAACCTGAACTACGGGCTCCAGGCAGAGGCTGTGTTCGAGACCGACGGATATAAAATCCATGAGGCCATAAAGGAACATGACTACCATGGATATCCGCTTGTCCTCGGAGGCTACTACGACAAAGAAGTGACAGAGAAGCTGAGCGGAAACTTCCTAAACATTTCATGGCCTGTAAATGACAAGGTCGTATTCGATGATTTCATCGTGGGCTACACAGGAGGAATCAGGCTTATTGAGGATATCTACACAGTGGCGGTCCAGAGATTTAACTGATTTATAGCAATATCAGATTTATGAGTAAAGCGTATATGACAAAGCCGAATAATACCGCAATCATCATGCAAGATGATTGCGGTATCTGTGTCGAAGGCAGGATTCTTGAACGCTTTTTCAGCTTTGAGTTCAAGAAGTCATGAATTGTATTATAAGCCTGTAAGTTCATTAAATATTCTATCCGGCTGCGAAAAATGTAATACATAAAAATCACAGCCTGTTAAGTAAAAAATCGGAGAGATAGAGGAAATTATAATTATGTCATATTTTATTGCGGTTGCATCGACGGATGATATAAATGTGGATCTAACATTTGGTGCTGCAGAAGGATTCTCAATTTATGAAGTAGATGGAACAAGTTATAGAAAAATAGAATACAGGAAGGTGGCCGAGGAAACTCAGGACGAAGCTGCCAATAAGGAAGAGTCTGAATCAATAAGCGCCGAAGCTTATGGCGATGCAGCTGGTGGCTGTAGTGCAAATGATGCTTGCGGAGCAGGGAATGGTTTAGGCGTAGGAAATGCTTGCGGATCAGGAAATGGCACAGGTGAAGGAAATGCTTGCGGATCAGGGAATGGATGCGGCACAGGAGGCGGCTGCGGTCATGGCGGTGCTCTTCCAAAAGTGGAGCTCATAAGCGATTGCAGAAGTCTTGTCTGCAGGAAAATCGGATTCCAGGCCCAAAAGCAGCTAGAGAAAAAACAGATTGCAAGTTTCGATGTGGCATGCAGTGTGGATGAGGCACTTACAAAGATTTCTTCGTATTTTGACAAGCTGGATAATCACAAGCCATTCAGGCGTGCATGATTGAAAAGAGAGCATAGCTATATTAGTGGACAGTAACCAAAGAGAAACTGAAAAGTAACTCTTATATCTGGCAATTAGAATTACTTATTTTTACAATTTGTTTTATCATGTTATTATCCATATAACAAATTCGAAGGGAGATACTTAACATGGCACAGATAAAAGAAAGCGCACTTGAACTTATTGGAAAGACACCTATTCTTAAACTTAATGGATACAGCAAGAAAGCAGGAGTAACAAACGCAACAATTCTTGCAAAGCTCGAATACTTAAATCCTGCCGGATCGGTAAAGGACAGAATCGCCCTTGCAATGATCGAGGAGGCAGAGAAGAGTGGAAAGCTTAAGCCGGGAGCAACAATTATCGAGCCTACATCAGGCAACACAGGAATCGGTCTTGCAGCTGTAGCCGCAGCAAAGGGGTACAAGGCCATTCTTACCCTTCCTGATACTATGAGTGTTGAGAGAAGAAACCTCCTTAAAGCTTACGGCGCAGAGCTGGTACTCACTGAGGGAGCTAAAGGAATGAAGGGAGCTATTGCAAAGGCTGAGGAACTTGAGAAGGAAATCGAGGGATCAATCATTCTTGGTCAGTTTGTGAATCCTGCAAACCCTGCTGCACACAAGGCAACAACAGGTCCTGAGATCTGGGAGCAGACAGATGGAAAAGTTGATGTATTCATCGCAGGTGTAGGTACAGGCGGAACCATCACAGGTGTGGGAGAGTACCTTAAGGAAAAGAATCCTGATGTAAAAGTAATCGCAGTAGAGCCTGCAACCAGCCCTATTCTGTCAAAGGGAACAGCAGGTGCTCACAAGATTCAAGGTATCGGCGCAGGTTTTGTGCCTGAAGTTCTTGATACAAAGGTATTTGATGAAGTTATTGCTATTGAGAATGAGGATGCATTTGCAGAGGGCAGAAAGTTTGCTCTGTCTGAAGGCATACTTGTTGGAATATCATCAGGCGCTGCACTTAAGGCAGCAACAATAATCGCAGAGAGAGAAGAGTATAAGGGCAAGAACATCGTGGTTCTTCTTCCTGATTCAGGTGACAGATACCTTTCAACACCTCTTTTTGCTAACTAATATCTAAATAATACTAAATAACAGTACTCGGCAAATTACTACTTTTTTACAATTATCCGACCGGATGACCGGAGGCTTACTGATAACACGTAATCATTAGACGTGTACAATACTTTGGACAATAAATATTATCTATTTATCATTAAGATAGGAGATATTTAAGAGCAAAGTATGATCAGTGAGCCTCGTTTTTATTACATAGGAGATTTTGACAGATGGCAGTAAAGTACAACGGTGTCAGGGAATCGAGACCTAATCGTTTTAATGACGGCTTTGGAAGCGGTAAAGAACTGGCAGAAAAATTTAAAGGCGGTTGCCTCAAGAGAGCAGACAGGAGTTTTTCACAGGGACTCCAGTGCCAGGAGATCAATGGAATGCAGGCCGTGGTTTCTATTGAGGATTCAGTGCTCATAGCGCATGCGCCGCAGGGCTGCACGGGGTGTGTTTCAATGATGGCTGACGGATATAAAGTCGGACAGATTCACAGGCACGTTGAGCATGTAAAAAATCCCAGAATTTTCGTCACCAATCTGGATCAGAAGAGCGTAGTCTTTGGCGGAGAGCAAAGGCTTAGAGATACAGTAAAAAAGGCTGTTGAGAGATATAATCCTAAACTTGTTTTTATATTCACATCATGTGCTTCCGGTATTATCGGTGATGATATTGATGCGATATCCGAGAGCTTAAGGTCTGAATATCCTGATCAGGTAATTGTGCCTATCCACTGCGAAGGCTTTAAGTCAAAAGTATGTGCTTCAGGTTTCGACGCGACTTTTCAGGCTATCAACAAGTACATTTTAAAGGGCGAGAAGGCTGACAAGCAGAATAATCTTGTCAACCTTTTTGCACCGACGACCATAAGTTATCGTGATCAGTTGGAAATGGAACGTATGTTGGGACTTCTTGGACTTGAGGTCAATTATGTACCTTTTTATTCCAACTATGAAAAGATCAAGAGAATTCCGGCAGCCGCAGCCTCAACAGCGATATGTAAAGTTTTTGCAGATGAATTCATGCTGGAGCTTGAGCAGGATTACGGAATTCCGTTTTCACATACAGTAATGCCCATAGGCCTGAGAAATACAGATAAGTGGTTCATGGGAATTGCAAAGCTTGTGGGTAAGGAAGAAGAAGCACAGAAAATCATTGATGCAGAGCATAAGAGAATAGAACCCCTTGTTGATGAGATAAGGAGCAAGCTGGAAGGAAAGAGAATTTTCATCTGCGGAGGGACCGGACGGTCTTTTGCTGCAGCTGCGCTTGTGAGTGATTTTGGTATGGAACTGGTGGGCCTGCAGACACCAACCTATGATGCTGATGCCCAGATAGATATAGAGTACCTCAATGAAAGACAAAAGGATTACGTAGTGGATATTGCGAACATGGAACCCTTCGAACAGGCAAATCTGCTGCGCAAGCTTAAGCCGGATTGCTTCCTGGGAGTGCCCACCAGTGCACATAAACTTGGGATTCCTACAACCCATGTCCTTGATGGAAAACGTCCTACACTTGGTTATGATGGACTGATCTATCTTGGAAACAAGATGATAGATCAGCTGTCAAACCCGGGATTTAACAGAAATCTTGCAGCGCATACAAAGCTTCCCTACAAGGACAGCTGGTATGAGCAGGATGCATTTAAATTTATCACTGCCAATGTATGACACGCAGCATATCAGGTTTTGGCTTTTCACAAGAAGAACAGAAAACGTACCGGATTCTTGTGGATATTTTCCACTTTTTGTCCACAAGAAGTCGTACTTTAGGTTAATTTGAAATGCTGCATCACTTGAAACGGTATGGGAGGAATGATTATATATGTCATCAATAGTACAGAATCCAAGAGGGGGATGTGTGCTGTCGGGGATCAGTGCTACTCTTGGTGCTATTAAAGGCTTTTGCCCGGTGTTCCACGCAGGACCCGGGTGCACAATGCAGACTTCAGCGGCAACTACAGCTGCAAATGAGCTTGGGGGAGTTCTTGTTCCCTGTTCAAACATGCTGGAAAAAGAAGTTGTATTTGGAGGAATAGAAAAGCTCAGAAGCACAGTTGCAGGTGCTCTGGAAGTAATGGATGCGGACATTTTCGTAATACTGAACGGATGCACTTCAGGTGTCATCGGTGATGATGTCGAGAGTGTTGCTAATGAGTTTCGTGAAAAGGGAGAGAAGGTATATGCAATAGAAACGCCGGGATTCCAGGGGAACACTGAACTCGGATATGAGGTAGTGTGGAATAATCTGGTGGATCAGGTTATTGAGAAAAGAGAGAAGAATGACAAGCTGGTTAATCTCTTTGGACTGATTCCGGGACTTGATAAGTTTTATAGAGGGAATCTTGAGGAACTATCCAGAATACTCAGAAGACTTGGCCTTGAAGTTAATAACTTTTTTGTAGACGGTCAGGGAGTAGAAAATGTGCTTTCAAGTTCAGGGGCTGCTCTTAATATTATTGTTCATCCATGGCTGTTCGAGGGACCTGCCAAAAAGTATGAGGAAAAGTTTGGCGTCCCCTATTTAAGAATAGCAGGACTTCCCATAGGAGATACTGATACTACCGCTTTTGTCAGACAGGTAGCTGAGGCTTTAAAGCTCGATAAAAAGCTGGTTGACGAAGTGATCGCAGACGAACAGGATTATCTCTACAGATATCTGGAGCACGGTACAGGAATTCTTGGATGGAAGAGACTTGCCGTAGTTGGTGATTCCAATTCTGTTATCGGAATGACAAGATATCTGTCAAATGATTACAGTCTGATACCAAAGCTGGCTATTGTTACTGAACCACTTTTCAGAGATGCGGATAAAGAGAGAATCACAAACAGACTCTCGACGCTGACATACTGTGATGCACCGGATATTCATTTTCTGCCTGATCAGTTTGATATTGATGGGGTTATCAGAAGCGGAAAATATGATGATGTTACTTTGTTCCTTGGAAGCTCCAATGACAGAGAGGCTGCTTCGTATCTTGACACAATGTTTTATGAAGTAACGTTCCCTATTACAAGTAGATTTATTTTTAACAAGACAGTTGCAGGCTATAGGGGAGCATTGTCACTTATAGAGGATCTGTTTAGTAATTTGTGATTGTTGGGATTAACGGTGGCGAATTAGAGCAGTTTGTCAATTTATGATTGATTGGACTAGTGTCTTGTCTGGATGAGAATTTGTTTAGAAATTTGTAGTTATCAGGACTAATTGTTGCAATCCTTTGCGGATTGGACAGTTAGTCTTTTTATAATATAGGAAATTTCTTTGAAATTCCTATATTATAAAAACGCTCCGCTGTGGATGCGACTGGTGCGCAGATGAATTTTGCAAGCTAAAGCTTGCGCGCACCAGCGCGCAAAGAGTCGCGAGCGACTCTTTGTTCTCATGCGAGGAAATTGCTTTGCAATACCGCTAGCGCACGAATCAGACAGGTATGCTTGTATGGCCCGGAGCTTGCTTTCGGCTCATGGCTTGTGGCTTATGGCTCGTGGCTTATGGTTTGTGGCTTATGGTTTGTGGCTTATGGTTTGTGGCTTATGGTTTGTGGCTTATGGCTTGTGGCTTGTGGCTCACAACTCACGTCTTTCAGTTTAAGGTTCAGATTTACAACTCTCGGCGAAAAGCTTTATTCATCCCAAAAAGTAAGAATTGCTATTTAGTATGAATAAAACTATGAAAAATTAACGATATTACGTATGCTGTTCATCCTTCCTTGTGAAAATCTCAAAATAGGATGAATTTTTTCGGGAAAAAATTGAATGAGTCAGGATTTTAGTCATCCTAAATCAGTATTTGAAAGAATGTGGATGAACAAGGCCGTTTATGCTTGTCCATTTTTCGTAAAAAAGGAGAAAAAAGGCATCCTGCAATCAAAGATTCGGGAAAGCGATTTTTCTGAATGCTCACTTAAGAAGCCATATAATTACCATAATCTAATGTTATAGCCACAGATAGAAAACCCTTAATTGTGCGTAATCTTCAGCTTGTGTATATTATTTCCAACAGATAAATATTTGCTGACCGGACAACCGGAAGCTCTAGTCTACTAACACCAGGTGGATTATGGCTTCCGGTTTTTTGCGCAGAGCACTTGACGAGGCACTGCCGAGTCTGGTGCGAGCCATGCAAATCCATTTAGCGAGGCCCTTGCGAGTTTAGTGGAGTATGCAAGAGCAGAGCATTTGACGAGGTTCTGCTGGGGTTAGTGGAGTATGTAAGAGCAAAGCATTTGACAAGGTTCTGCGAGTTTAGTGGAGTATGCAAGAGCAGAGCATTTGACGAGGTTCTGTTGAGTTTAGTGGAGTATGCAAGAGCAGAGCATTTGGCAAGGTTCTGCGAGTTTAGTGGAGTATGCAAGAGCAGAGCATTTGACAAGGTTCTACGAGTTTGTTGAAGTTTGTCAGAACAGATCACATGACGGGTGTTACTGTCACGAAATAGCTCGACTTTATTACTTGACTAAATTGCCTTCTGCTGCGTTGTCATCAATCGCCGTACCCGAAAAGATTGTTTCGAAAAAAGGCTGTCATATACAGCTTGTCAGCATTCATTAACAGGAGGAGAAAAGATTATGAGAAGAAATGATGTCAATGAAAACGAAGTAAGAGTAAATGGTTTTAGCAAAAACTATGCTAAAAGTGGAGTGGTAAGAAAAACCCTGGTTGCCGGAACTATGGCAGCTGTTATGGGAATGTCCCTGCTGGGATGCGGCAGTGCATCAGCAGCAGGATCAGGTAAGGATGCAGCCTCTGATAACAATCAGGAAGTAACCAAGGTAGTTATTGGTTCCGGTATCAACTACAATCCTTACTGCTATCTTGATGAGAACGGCGATGCTGTAGGTTATGAGTATGATGTTCTGGCTGAGATAGATGAACTTTTGCCTCAATACGAATTTGAGTATCAGTCAATGGCTTTTGATCAGCTGGTTCTCTCATTGGAGTCAGGAAAAATCGATGTGGCGGCTCACCAGTATGAGTACACACCTGAGCGTGAGGAGAAGTACCTTTTTGCAGGTGAGTCCTACACTTCATATATCACTTATCTTGCAGTGCTTGCAGATTCAGATGTAACTTCACTTGAAGACCTTGCAGGACAGAAAATCAGGACCGGTGGTGCTACAAGTGCAACAACTCAGATCCTTACAAAATATAATGAGGAGCATCCGGGGAAAGAGGTTGAGCTTGTAACTTCTGAGTCAAGCTCCGATGAAGAGGCAGCAGCTGCTCTTAAGTCAGGTGCGGCAGCAGCTTCGGTTCTTAAAAAGAGCGATGTTACAAAGATGAACAAGAACTTCTCTGATGACGGAAAAGACTGGCTTAAGTCAGTAGGCGAACCTATCAACAACTCAAAGACCTACTATCTGTATCGCAAGGATGAGACAGAGCTTGCAGAGGCAATAGACGGTGCTTTAAAGACTCTTAAGGAAAACGGCAAATTGTCAGAGCTTGCAATCAAATGGGTTGGATATGACGTAACTGAAGAGGAATAATTTTCATGGGTAGTTATTTTAGCGCAGAAAGATTTCTAAATGTTTTTCCAAAGATATTTACCTGTCTAACAGTGAATTTCCACATTGTGTTCTGGTCGATGCTTCTTGGAACAATATTGGCGATATTTGTTGCAATTCTAAGGCTTAAGGGAATTCCGGTGGTTCAGCAGATTCTTGGAGTTTACATATCCTTTATGCGTGGAACGCCGCTTCTTGTCCAGATGATGATATCTTTTTATGGGATTCCGTTAGTACTCGGCGGTATTTTTCAAAATATCTTCGGAATCAACTTAAACAGGATAGAACCGACACTATTTGTGGAGATAGCTATCGTATTAAATGAAGGAGCTTTTCTGGGGGAGATTTTCAGAGGTGCGATAACTGCGGTGCCATCATTGCAGGCAGAAGCGGGATATTCTATAGGACTATCCGGTGCGCAGACATTTTTCAGAATAATATTGCCGCAGGCATTTAAGATAGCGCTGCCACATTATGGTGTTGACTTTGTGGGTGTGTTCCAGAATACATCGCTGGTATTTACCCTTGGCGTTGTGGATGTTCTTGGAAAAGCGAAAACGCTTGGAGCAGCTACAGGGCATACTCTGGAGGGATACATAGCGGCAACAATAATCTACATTAGCTTTAGCCTGCTTTTGAAAGGCGCGTTCCTTTTGATCGAAAGAAGAATGAAAAATGGTAGCCCGGTGGCTGTATGACCGGATGAAAAGTGATACAGAAGATAAAATTAACGGTAGCCCGGTGGCTGTATGATCGGATGAAAAGTGATACAGAAGATAAAATTAACGGTAGCCCGGTGGCTGTATGACCGGATGAAAAGTGATACAGAAGATAAAATTAACGGTAGCCCTGTGGCTATCTGATAAAAAGAGGTATGGGAAATACATGACATTTAATACTAACAGCTTCTATGAAGCCTTGATATCAGCATTTAAATACGCACCGGTAACGCTTGAGCTTACGGCGGTTACCTTTGTGATAAGCCTTGTTATCGGGACAGTGATAGCTACTATCAGGCATTACAGGGTACCTGTTATATCTCAGATTCTCGGCATTTTTGTAACAGTTTATATGGGACTTCCCATGATGGTGGCGCTTGTTTTGTATAACCTTCTGTTTATG
This sequence comes from Butyrivibrio sp. NATIVEDY162, assembly GCF_045999815.1. GTDB lineage: Bacteria > Bacillota > Clostridia > Lachnospirales > Lachnospiraceae > Butyrivibrio. The sequence continues at coordinate 1,541,896 of NZ_CP172573.1, read as the reverse complement.
ACTTTTTACAATGATTTTGCCGGGGCTTTTCATATAGCGACACCTATAAGTGACATAAACCCCATATTTATCGGATTCTTTGCACTTATTATGGGGACAAGCTGTTCTGTCAGTGAAAGTGTGAGAGGTGCCTTTAGGGGAATCGACAAGATACAGTATGAAGCAGGCTACAGCATTGGCTTTAGCAGGAAAAAGACACTTTTTAGAATTATTTTTCCTCAGATGGTTCCGATTCTGTTACCCGGTATGCAGAATACCCTGATAGGCCTGTTAAAGGCTTCTAACCTGGTAAGTGCGATATCCGTAACAGAAATAATGACAGGTGCGCTGCTTCCAAGCCTTTTATATTACAGCTATCTGGAATCTTATGTAGCAGCTGCCATTGTTTACTGGATCATTGGAATAACAATAGAAGTCCTGGCGCATTTTGCTGAAAACAGATCAGGCAAATACTTAAAGAGATTGGCGGCATAAACCCTGAAGATATGCGCTTATACCAACGGTGCGTAGAGAACTGAATACAGCCCATGAACAAAATGAATGGGCAATGTATCAGTTTACCGGGGATTATAGAGGAGAAAGACGTGATTGAACTTAAAGGTGTAAAAAAGACTTTTGGAAAGCAGGAAGTCCTTAAGGATGTTTCCGTAAAAGTTAATGACGGTGAGGTTGTGGTTATTCTGGGGCCCTCCGGCTCAGGAAAAACAACATTTTTGCGCTGCATAAATTTCCTTGAACGTGCTGATGAAGGAAAGCTGATTTTTGGAGATAAGATACTTGACCTTAAGCATGTAAAGAAGAAGGACATTCTCTATGTGAGAAGACATTCGGCATTTGTTTTTCAGAACTATGGGCTATTTGCTCATATGACTGCGCTTCAGAATGTTATGGAGGGTCTTGTGCAGGTTCAGAAAAAGAGCAAGGCTGAAGCCAGGAAGATTGCAGAGGATACCCTTAGCTGGGTAGGACTGTCCGATAAGCAGGACTTTTATCCTGCACAGCTATCAGGCGGACAGCAGCAAAGAGTGGGAATCGCAAGAGCGGTGGCTCTTAAGCCTGACGTGATCTTGTTCGATGAGCCCACATCCGCGCTTGATCCTGAACTTGTGGGTGAAACCCTTGAGGTTATTAAAAAGGTTGCGAAAATGGGAATCACCATGGTGGTTGTGACACATGAGATGTCCTTTGCTGAGGATGTTGCTGACCGCGTCATCTTCATGGATGGAGGAGTGGTTGTAGAAGAGGGCAAACCAAGTGAGATATTCTACAAGCCCAAGGAAGAGCGCACGAGGCAATTCCTGTCAAGGATCATACCGCAGGATGCTTATGTGATTTAAGCTGAAGATTACCTGATTTTGGGTAGATCGGTATACTTGGTGATTTTTTTCAGCAGATCGGTATGCTTGGTGATTCTTTTTCAGCAGATCGGTATGCTTGGTGATTCTTTTCAGCAGATTGGTATGCTTGGTGATTTTTTTCAGCAGATCGGTATGCTTGGTGATTCTTTTTTCAGCAGATCAGTATACATGGTGATTCTTTTTCAGCGGTAGTCTGTTTGATCAAGGCTTGTGTGTTGTCTCACTCATAATTAACCAAATTGCTTGTATATGATTTTATCTGCGTCGTATGAAAATCTTGATGATGCTACCGCATCACCTGCGATTTTCTTCCTTGCATATAAAACCGTATATTTCGTAATTTGGCTAAAGATGAGCAAGACAGCACACTGGTAAAATAGGACTAATCATGCCACGCCTTTTAGGATGCTTAGGAATGGTATGTTAGTCCTTTTTTCATGAAAACTTCGTTTTGGATGAATAAAACTGGCTTTTTTAACGATATTACGTTTGCTGTTCATCTATATCTCTAAAGTTCTTGATTTTGGATGAATTATTATCTTAAAAATCTCAGATAGTAATGGTATGCAGAAAAAAATGTTCATCCAGTTTGCAGATTATAAGAAAAGTGGATGAATGTTATTTTTAAAATATGTTCTCAATATCGAGAATTGGGCATCCATTTTATAAGATTTCTGAAAAGTGGATGACTTCTTGACTGCAATACGGAAAAAGTTCCGGGATTTTGCCGTCAAAAGAGTCATAAGTGATCCACCACATGAGGAACCTTATAACCAAAATGGCAGGATATGTCACTACACTGCCATCATATAATAAAAACTTATAGCAAGGGATAATCATTAGATAATTGTACAATATAAAAAACAATAGTATCGTATGGTCAAAATAAATATCGTGCACGACTGACCGGACAACTGGAGGTTAAGAGTTTGCTAACATTGGGCAAACTATTAACCTCCTTTTTGTTTGGGCAGAGCCTATAAAAAGAAGATGGAGGAAAAGCTGTGGGGGATTTAAAACTCATTAAAAATGTCAATGTGTTTGATGGCAGAAGAGAGCAAATAAATTATGACGCCTCGATTGTTATAGAAGATGATCTGGTTAAAGAAATTGTAAATGGTGAGGTATCAGAAGAAAAATTTGTCGAAGTGATCGATGGCAAAGGTAAAGTTGCAATACCGGGACTAACTGATGCACATGTGCATTTATCGCACAATATAGTTGGAGGAGAAGGGCATCCAAGAATTGATGAGATGGCAGTCAGATCTGTAAGAGTTGCACGAGATACATTGCTTAGAGGTTTTACAACTGTCAGAGATGCAGGCGGTATCGTATATGGACTTAAGAAAAATATAGATAATGGTTTTCTGGACGGACCAAGAATATTCCCATCTAATGCCTATATTTCACAGACAAGCGGCCATGGAGATATGAGAAAGAGCAGAGCTGAGCAGAGATTAGGAACGGGGCAGTACACATCAGCCTGGCTTAACGACCAGCAAAGCATAATAGCAGATGGAGTTCCTGAGGTGCTAAGGGCTGTCAGAGAGATGATGTTTTTGGGAGCTTCTCAGATTAAAATTATGGCTGGCGGTGGATGCTCATCTCAGTATGATCCGATTCAGACAGTTCAGTTCACATTTGAAGAAATGAAGGCTGCCGTAGATGCTGCTTCAGATTATGGAACATATGTAATGGCTCATCTCTATACACCTGCATCTATTCAAAGGGCAGTAAAGGCAGGCGTGAAGAGTCTGGAGCATACAAATATGATGGATGATGAAACAGGCAAAATAGTAGCTGATTCAGGAGCATGGGTGATGCCGGGGCCACAGTTTAGCAGAGATTTCCAAGAGCCTGATGTAAGTGGATTTACTAAAGAGCAGCTTAGAGATTTCAATAGGGCAAGAGCTAAGGGACAGCTTGTAAAGAGCCATGAACATGAGGCAACGGAGGCTATAAACAAATACAATATTCCGATTTTGTTTGGTACTGATTCCTTCGGAGATCCTGTGAGAGTTGAGAAAACTGAGCTGGATGATTTTAGAATTTTCAAAGAAAGATTTGGAAACTGGAAAACATTAAGAGCAGCTACAGGCAATATAAATGAGCTCATAAAACTTACAACCTATCAGAATCCTTATCCTGAGGGAAAAATCGGGGTACTGGAGAAAGGCTCATTTGCTGACATATTACTTGTAGATGGCAATCCAGTAGAGGATGTGGAGATATTAACGGATAAGAATAACATCCGTCTGATAGCAAAGGGTGGAGTTATATACAAAAATACATTATGAGAGGAGAAAAATAATGAAAAAAAATAATCTGTTTACAAGGGGAATTGTTTTACTGGGGGCATCGCTGTTATTAACCGGTTGTGGAGCAAAGGCTGCAGGAACACAGGAAGATGTAGTTATTGATGAAAATAAGGAAGATATAGCACTGACAGGTGAGCCTGAAGATGCAAACAAAGATGCTCAGGGAGAGAGCACAAATGGGGATGATCAGAGTGCTTCATCATCAGATGTCATTAAGATCGTGGCAGCTACCACAGGAACCGGACCAAAACCATATGTGTATTCTGATGAGAACAATAATGTTACCGGATATGATATAGAACTTTTAAAGTATGTGTTTAGTAAGCTTCCACAGTACGAGCTTGAAATTACGCAGACAGGCACAATATTTGAAGGCCTTGATGCAGGATACTATGATATAGCGGTTAATCATTTTGGATTTAATAAGGAGCGTGGAGAAAAGTACCTTTTCTCAGATGTCTATTCCGCTGATACCCATGGAATTCTTGTGAAAGAGGACTCTGATATTAACTCACTTGAGGATCTTCCGGGACATACAACAGAAGCCCAGGTTGGAAGTAACAATGCCATTATTTTTGAGGCATATAATGAGGCACACCCTGATAATCCGGTGAATCTTAACTATACAGAAAGCTCTGACACAGAAATAAGGGTGGCAAACGGTGATATAGATTTTGAATTTTTCACAAAAAAATATCTTGAAGAAAAAGTCGAAGAGTTGGGACTTCAGGGGTTGAGAATAGTTGATATTTCAGTTGAAGATAAGGACAACTGGACCAATACGGTGACTGGTAGTTTCCTAATTTTTCCGAAGGACAAGCAACAACTTGTTGATGATGTTAATGGCGCATTAGAGGAAGCTATAGCAGATGGAACAGTTGATAAACTTATTGGAGAGTTTCTGGGAAAAAGTGATATAGCAATTACACAGGCTTTTGTTGAGCAACAGAGAGCAAAAATTGCTGAAATCACAGGGCAGTAAAGGAGATGATCGGTCATGAATATTTTCAGATTAGATGTAGTAGGATATGACCTTATTGAAATCTTAAAATTCCTTCCTGTTACACTTGAAATAGCGGTTGTTGCAATGATCACAGGCCTTGCATTCGGATTTGTTCTGGCGCTTTTTCGAATGAAGCAGGTGCCTTTAATTAAGCAAATAATAGGTTTTTTCATATCTTTTATCAGAGGAACACCCATCATAGTTCAGCTATATGCAACATATTTTGGAATACCGATTTTGCTGCAATATATAAACTATTACAGAGGATCGGATTACCAGGTACCAAGAATAGAACCCATAATATATGCAATTGTGGCATTAGCGCTGAATCAGGCAGCTTATAATGCAGTGACTATACAGTCTGCTATAGAAGCTGTTAATAAAGGTGAGATTGAAGCTGCAACATCAATAGGAATGAACAGTTTTCAGAAAATGACAAGAATAATTCTGCCAGAAGCTACAGAACTTGCAATTCCTTCTCTTGGAAATAATCTGATAGGTCTGATAAAAGGAACTTCGCTTGCTTTTTCTTGCAGCGTTATTGAGATAGCTGCTCAGGGTAAAATACTTGCAGGAAGAAATTACAGATATTTTGAGAGCTATGTTGCACTGGCGATTATTTATTGGGTGCTGACCATAGTTTTGGAGCAGGTATTTAAGAGAATAGTAAATGCCGTAAAAGTTCCTGAGACGCCCAAGATAAAAACTGTTATTGAAATATCTGAGGAAGCAAAAACTAAGGAAGATAAGGTAGGAACAGGTGAGGTGGTTGCATGATTAAAGTAAAGAATATCCATAAGAGATTTAAGGATAATATTGTTCTTGACGGTGTCTCGTTTGACATTGAGAAGGGCGATGTTATTGCAATCATAGGACCATCCGGTACAGGGAAATCTACACTTCTTAGGTCGATAAATCTGCTTGAGCATCCTGAAGAGGGAGAAATTGAATTTGATGATTTTTCACTTGATTATGGGAATCACAAAAAGAAGGATGAGCTTGATCTAAGAAAAAAGACTACGATGGTTTTTCAACAGTTTAACCTGTTTCAGAAAAAGACGGCGCTTGAGAATGTAATGGAAGGACTTATGGTAGTGCAAAAACTTCCAAAGAGTGAGGCTAAAAAGATTGCTATTGAGAAATTGAGGCAGGTGAAGATGGATGACAGGCTTGATTATTATCCCAAACATCTGTCAGGTGGTCAGCAGCAGAGAGTAGCAATAGCAAGAGCTGTAGCGCTAAAGCCGGAACTTCTGCTACTTGATGAACCAACATCCGCACTTGACCCTGAGCTAGTCGGAGAAGTTCTTGATACTATCAGAACACTGGCGGAAGAAGGAAATACGATGCTGATAGTTTCCCATGAAATGTCATTTGTAAAAAGTGTAGCTAACAAAGTGATCTTTCTGGAAAACGGAAGGATTGTAGAGCAGGGATCGCAAAAGGATATATTTGAAAATCCTCAAAATGAAAGGACTGTAGAGTTCCTGCTTAAAAATCGGGTTGAACTGGATTTGGGTTATAATATATAGAAAAATATATAGAACGACTAAACTTTCACCTAACTTATTAGGACTAACCATGCCACGCCTTTTAGGATGCTTAGGAGTGGCTGATTAGTCCTTTTTTCAGGAAAACTTCGTTTTGGATGAATAAAATTCGCTTTTTTTAACGATATTACGTTTGCTGTTCATCCTATTTTTTTAATATGTGCATTTTGGATGAATTATTTAACCAAAATCACTTCTGAAAAATTGTTTTGTAGATAAATAGTTCATCCAGATTTTTGATTGTGCAGAAATTGGATGAAAGCACAGCTAAATCATAGTCTTTATGTCGAAAATAAGGCATCTGTCATGCATAATATCGGTAATATATACACGTTATATTGTGAAAGACAACTTCCCTGCGTATTATCGGTAATACATATACATTATATCGGGAAAGATAGCTGCTCTGCGTATTATTAGCAATATATACACTATATATCAAGGACAAGGCAACTATTCCGCAAATCAACGATAATATGTGTATATTATTTTAAGAATAAAGCTTATGCATCCCCATCACAGATTCTCAAAAATACTTGTTCTCTGGTTCAGTGTTTCAGTAACTTTGTTATTCTCGCTCATGGCATTGTCTATACCCTGGATCTCACCTACGATCTCAGTTGAGTTGGTAGCAGAGAGGCCGATGGCTTCTGAGCTTTGTCTTACGGATTCAGTGATGGAACCGACAGAATCAGCCATCTTATCCATGATGATATTCAGGTTGTCAGCCTTGCTGGTGAATTTCTCAAGCATCTCATCCATTAGGATAGCAGCCTGCTCATATTTATCGCCGGTTTCTACGAAAGAGTCATAGTCTGCAATAACTGTATTGTTGATGAAATCAATGACTTCAAGTGCGTTGTCTGACAGACTCTTAACTGCAGTTGTTACTTCATTGCTGATAACCTGGATGTTACCTGCCGTCTGTCTGCTGTTTTCAGCAAGAGAACTGATTTCGCCTGCTACAACAGCAAAGCCTTTTCCTGCTTCACCCGCTCTTGCTGCTTCAATGGAAGCATTAAGAGCAAGAAGATTTGTCTGTGAAGCGATGTCCAGAATAACATTTGTAAGTTCGTTTATCTGTGAAACCTTTTCACTGTTCTTTACAGACTCCTGTAGTACATTGCCAAGTTCAGAGATCTTGCTGCCTGTGTTTTCCTTCTTCTGTGCAGCTGTAGCCTTGATCTCATCAGCTTCGTTTCTGATACCAATGGCTGTTTGTGCACCCTCTGAGGCTTCGTGTCTTATCTCATCAGCTGCATCTTTAACTTCTTCAAGTCGGCCGTTGATCTGATCTGCTGTAGTTGCAACTGTATCCATGCTGGCTGATAATTCCTCAAGAGCAGCAGAAGTGTTTGTGATATTGTCGCTTGCTCTCTGAATCTTATCTGTCATTTCGTCAGATGAAGTTCTTAGTACAACGGTGCCATCCTTTACGTCACGTATGATCACCTGAAGGGTTTCTATAAACTGGTTGATACCCACGATAATGGACTGCAGCTCTGTTTTTGAGGCGGTTTTGATACGTACTGTAAGATCACCTTTTCCTGCATTTATATTATCAATGATTGATGTTACTTCAGAAGAAATAGCACTTATCTTATTGCTGATTCTTACAATACCAAGGCCAAGGTTTACGAGAATACACAACACAATAATGATCATACCTATATATGCATTTCTTTTTGCTGAGTCTAATCTTAATTGAAGAAAAGCATTCATTCCATCAGAGAGGCTTTTGATGGTTGCTTCGGCCGTATCAAAGGATGCATTCATAGCGTTCATGTTGGGATAATAAGTTGAAGACAGAATGCCAAATACAGTATTCATATCCTTGGCTTTACAACCCGCTGCGATTTTATCGGCATCAGCAAGATATGTATCCAGTGCAGTGGAGAGCTCGTTAAAAATCTGATCACCGTTTTGACCCTGAGTTACAAGAAGGCTGGTACTAAGGTAATTTAGCGCATCAGGGATCTGTGCCCTGGCAGCGTCTATATCACTTAGATATCCCTGTATTGTAGCTTCGTCAACGGTATCGATAGTCGAGGCTCCGATAAGAGCGCTTAGTCTGCCGTCGATAAGTAGAGTTGCCTGTTTTATTTTTGCTTCGGCTATAAGAGTTTCTGCTTCACCCTGGCTGGCAGTGACAGCAATTTCCTTCATTCCTATTAAGCTGTTAATAAGAACAATTGTAACTATAACAAATGCCAGGAGTATAACCAGATTTACAGATAAATTTTGGAACACAATTGATTGGAAAATATTTCCTTTTTTTAAGCTATTTTCCTGTTTTGAGTTTTGTTCGCTTGCCATTTTTCTTGCCTCCTCAAGTTGAATAACAAAGATAAATCATTCCTTAAGATTACTATTTAAAAGTGACATAGTAAGCATGTTTTACGCATATTAAGTGCTTATATAATCATTATATCAATTAGCCCAACAGCAGCTATTAAATGATTCTAAAAACTTCATTAATTTCTTTCATAAGAAATTACGTTCCTATGAAAGAAAAAACGCTCCGCGAGGATGCGCACTACTGTGTATGACATTTCACTAGGCTCGAAAAAACCTCGCCAAGTGATCTGCACATCGCGCGAAAGGAAAATGTTGCATTCTGCATAAATTTCCTACTTGTTTTATTGCGACATGAATAATAAAATTTGTAGAGATAAAAAATAAGGAATGGGAGAGTAACATGGCACAGAGAACAGATATTCACAAGGTACTGATAATCGGCTCAGGTCCTATTGTCATCGGACAGGCCTGCGAATTTGACTATTCGGGGACTCAGGCATGCAAAGCACTGAGGAGTCTTGGATATGAAATAGTTTTGGTTAATTCCAATCCCGCAACCATCATGACCGATCCGGAGATGGCTGACAGGACTTATATTGAACCCTTAAATGTGGACCGCGTTGCGGCTGTAATTGAAAAAGAAAGACCAGATGCCCTTTTGCCTAATTTAGGTGGACAATCTGGTCTTAATTTGTGTTCTGAGCTTTATAAGGCGGGTGTCCTGGATAAGTATAACGTCAAGGTTATAGGTGTTCAGGTAGATGCCATTGAGCGAGGCGAGGACAGAACAGAGTTCAAGAAAACCATGGATATGCTGGGTATAGAGATGGCAAGATCCAAGGCTTGCTACAGCATAGAAGAGGCTCTTGCAGAAGCGGATGAGCTCGGCTACCCGGTTGTTCTAAGACCTGCCTACACCATGGGCGGAGCAGGCGGCGGTCTTGTTTATAATAAAGAAGAACTGCAGACAGTCTGCGCTCGTGGTCTTGCTGCATCCATTATCCATCAGGTTCTGGTTGAGGAGTCAATCCTTGGCTGGGAGGAACTTGAGCTTGAGGTGGTAAGGGACAAGGACAACAACATGATCACGGTTTGCTTCATTGAAAACGTAGATCCTGTGGGTGTTCATACCGGTGATTCATTCTGTACTGCGCCAATGCTCACAATAGATGAAAAACTTCAGAAGGAGCTTCAGCGCCAGGCTTATAAGATTGTGGAGCATATAGGTGTTATCGGTGGCACTAACGTGCAGTTTGCTCACGATCCCAAGACAGGCAGAATTGTTGTAATCGAGATTAACCCCAGAACTTCCAGGTCTTCTGCGCTTGCAAGTAAGGCAACAGGTTTCCCGATTGCCCTTGTTTCCGCAAAGCTTGCAACAGGACTTACGCTCTCGGAGCTTCCGGATTCTAAGTTTGGAACGCTTGATAAGTACGTTCCGAATGGTGATTATGTGGTAGTAAAATTTGCCCGCTGGGCTTTTGAGAAATTCCGCGGAGTAGATGATAAGCTTGGAACTCAGATGAGAGCTGTGGGCGAGGTTATGTCCATAGGAAAAAATTTCAAGGAAGCTTTTCAGAAGGCTATCAGATCTCTTGAAAAGGGCAGATACGGTCTTGGAAATGTGAAAAAATATCAGGACATGGAAAAGGAAGAGCTTCTCCATCTTTTAAAGGATGCATCTTCTGAGAGATATTTCCTCATATACGAAGCCTTCAAGAAGGGCGTGACTGTTGATGAGATATTCGATATCACCAAGGTTAAGCATTATTTCCTGAATGAAATCAAAGAGCTTGTGGACGAAGAGGAAGAGATTGTTAAGAACTTTTCCGGGAAAATACCTGATAAAGATGTTCTTCTCAAGGCAAAAGAGGATGGATTTGCAGACATATATCTCGCAGGTCTCCTTGGTGTAAGCGAGGATGATATCAGAAATAAGAGAGACGAATTTGGACTTGTTGAAAAGTGGGATGGCGTTCACGTATATGGAACAGAAGGCGCAGCTTACTACTATTCAACTTATAAGTCAGATGCAAAGCTTGAGAATCCTAAGGCTGAAGACTCAGCTGATACCAAAAAGATAATGATCCTGGGCGGAGGCCCCAACAGAATCGGACAGGGTATAGAGTTCGACTACTGCTGCGTTCACGCTGCGCTTGCTCTGAAAAAACTGGGCTTTGAAACTATAATTGTAAACTGCAATCCTGAGACAGTTTCAACGGACTATGACACATCGGATACGTTGTATTTTGAACCCCTCACTCTTGAGGATGTACTGCAGATTTATAAAAAGGAAAAGCCGGTGGGCGTAATTGCTCAGTTCGGAGGACAGACACCTCTTAACCTTGCAGCTAAGCTAAAGGAAGAGGGTGTGAATATTCTTGGAACAACACCGGAAGTAATAGACCTTGCAGAGGACAGAGACCAATTCCGCATGATGATGGAAAAACTGGAGATCCCCATGGCTGAGTCAGGAATGGCTTCTGATGTAGAGGAAGCAAAAGCTATAGCAGCAAGAATAGGCTACCCTGTAATGGTTCGTCCTTCCTTTGTCCTTGGCGGAAGAGGAATGGAGATCGTTCGCGACGAAGAGAGTATGGAGGGATATATGAGGGCAGCAGTTGGTGTTACGCCCGATCGTCCGATTTTGATAGACAGATTCCTTCATAATGCGCTTGAGTGCGAGGCTGATGCGATAAGTGACGGTGAGAGAGCTTTTGTTCCTGCTGTTATGGAGCATATCGAGCTTGCAGGTATCCACTCCGGTGACTCTGCATGCATCATTCCTTCCAAACACATTTCTGAAAAGCACTTAAGGACAATTGAGGAATACACCAGAAAGATTGCGGTAGAGATGAATGTTGTGGGACTTATGAATATGCAGTACGCTATCGAGGATGATACGGTGTATGTGCTTGAGGCTAATCCGCGCGCATCCCGTACGGTACCGCTGGTATCAAAGGTTTGCGGAATCAGCATGGTTCCTGTTGCTACAGATATTATCACATCACAGCTTACAGGAAGACCTTCACCTGTGCAGGGGCTCATTGATTCTAAGAAAAATACGGAGCCTGAGTACTATGGTGTAAAGGAGGCTGTTTTCCCCTTCAATATGTTCCCTGAGGTCGACCCCGTACTTGGACCTGAGATGCGATCAACCGGTGAAGTTCTGGGACTTGCAAAAACTCCCGGCGAAGCATTCTTCAAAGCTGAGGAGGCAGCAGGCGCAACACTTCCGCTTGAAGGTGCCGTGCTTATCTCACTTAATAATGAAGACAAGCCGGAAGCTTCAGAGCTTGCTAGTGCATTTGCTGAGGAAGGCTTCAAGATATATGCTACGGGCAAAACCTATGAGAATATTGTGGAAGCCGGAATAGAAGCCACCAGGATCATGAAGAACTACGAGGGCGGAAGACCTAACGTAGAGGATCTAATAAAGAACGGAGAAGTTCAGCTTGTTATAAACACTCCCATCGGAAAAGGTGCTGCCCACGACGATGCATATCTTCGCCGCTCAGCAATCAAGGCCCGCCTGCCTTACATTACCACAGTAGCTGCTGCTAAGGCCGCTGCTCAGGGTATCAAGGAAGTTAAAAACGGCGGCTGCGGTAATATAAAATCCCTCCAGGAATATCATGGAGATAGATAAGGTACAAAAATTGATATGGCAGCTGGGGTGGTGTGGCCCTGGGGTTAAAGGCGCGCGGCATTATGATGTTTGGCATTGATGTGAGTTTGTGTTGATGAAGCTTGTGTTGATGGAGCTTGTGTTGATGGAGCTTGTGTTGATGGAGCTTGTGTTGATGGAGCTTGTGTTGTTGGAGTTTGTGTTGATGGAGCTTGTGTTGTTGGAGCTTGGTATTGACACTGCTTGAATAAATATCAGTTCCAGCTGTTTATAATAACTCGACTGGGTGAACATTTTTCTGCTACTATCAGTGAAACAGTGGATGGTAGCAGAAAGAATGGCAGTAAAGATTCTGCTACCATCAGGGAAACAGTGGATGGTAGCAGAAGGATTTGTAGTCAGGATTCTGCTACTATCAGGGAAATAGTTGATGGTAGCAGAAGGATTTGCAGTAAAGATTCTGCTACCATCAGGGAAACAGTGGATGGTAGCAGAAAGAATGGCAGTAAATATTCTGCTACTATCGGGAAAACAGTGGATGGTAGCAGAAGGAATGCCAGTCAGACGAAGGAGCAAGAATCCTGATCTTCGAAAATTTAGTGAAAAAACATCCCGCGCTGCATGCATTCTTTTGCATAGGCTTTGTACTTACCAACGCATAATAATAAGCATTGCCATAAGCATCAGATCCTATGCAGTTTTCCTGACAGTTCTTCTGATTATATTATTATTAAATCATATCATCCATCTCTCTATATATCTGTGCCCTCTGGACATAAAACATAGCAAAAAGATAAACGTAATAACAACAACTAAAAATAGTTGATCTCTCATCTTTCTAAGAAATTTTGCGCATTTTAAAAATGTTTGAGGGACAGATAATTAATATCAAATATTATCTATCTAAAGATAAATTATGATAATCGGTGCAACATTTCGCTTAATTCATCTGTATATAGTATAAGAGAATAATAATAAATAGTTGGAGATATTATACTATGAAAAAGAAAAAACTTATCGTACTCTCGCTCATTTCAGTAATGATTCTTTCTGCATGTGGAGCTAATTCAACGGATAATGGTGGAATTGTTGCAAAGCAGGATGAAAAGAATTATCTCTATTTTCATAAAGACGATACTGAATCTGGAATGAACCTAGAAGATCAGGATACGGCAGGATATGATGATTACTATGGAATATCTGATGATATGAATTACTATGGAATATCTGATGATATGAGAATAAAAGAAGGTGGGTGTGTTATAGGAACATCAGAGGATTCAAGACTTGAAGGAACTACCCATTATGAAGGGTTTGAAGAGATGGCAGACACGGATCTGGATGAAATCCTGTATGTTGCTTCAGGTGAATATCCTGACGCTCCAAAGCCTCAGATAATTTGCAATACAAGCTGGGCAAAAGTGCGACTTACCGCAAATAATGGTTCTGATTTTTATAACCCTGTGAGCATTACCTATGTCATGGAAAATGGCAAGAAGACTGCAAAGATAAAATTTGTAAAGACTTCTGAAGGTGAGATAGGAACAACTGCCATGATGTATTACGACGTACAGGTGCCATTTAAATACGACGTTGATAAAGCAGAAGTAGAGATTTGTGACGAAGATGGAAACGTCTTGGAAAGTGCAAAATAATGAAGAACAAAATACTAACAAACATACTAATTCTTTTCTTTGTAGTTGCATCATTTTGTATAACTCATATTCCGCTTTCTGTGATCCTGCATATCAACACAGACGATGTCACGGAAGCGGAATGCACCTGGTATAAAGAAGACGCTACTAAAATATTTGTCAATCAATATGCAAAAAAGACATACAGGCTATACTTTGGAGAGATTGGTTCAACAGCTCAAGCTGATATCAGTCTGTACCATGACGGGCATGAGATATCTAAATTTACAGACCTTGGAAGTCTGGGTCTGATCAGTCATGACGAAGTCATATTCCAGGAACGAGGATGTTACGCTGATGAAGGCATAAGACATATAAAGAATACTATTGCCTCAGCTATCATTTTTACCTTGCCACCGTTTTTACTTATCATTCTTGTAAAATGTGTGATTACAAATTGGATTTTGAGAAGAAAAATGGAAACTAAAATATTAAGCAGAAAATAATATTACACACAATGCCCGCTATAGGGCTTAGTGGGAGGATCATCAGAAATTAGTATTAAAAAAAGGCTAGTGTCTTGTCAGAATGACAATTTGTTTAATTACTTGTCTAATTCTCAATATGCATCGTCATCTTCAATCGCCGTAGCCACCGCTACGACTCATTCAGATTCCTATCCTATTGAGAATGATACTTCGTAATTAAATCAAAAGTCATCCAGGCAAAACACTAGTACATCGTTACTTAAATAACTGGACCAAATTCTTGCCTGCTTACTCGATAGCACAGCCTCAAAAGCCTCGCCGTAGCCCGCTACGCCTGCGTTTTTGAATCTGCACTCTCGGGCAAGCATTCTGCGAATTAGGCCAGTTATTTTGCGAACGATGTACTAGTGAGTCTATAGCTCATGATTATATGTGACTAAAAGTTTTGCGTATTTTACAGTTTGTTATGGGTATTACATAATTTACGTGTAAGGTTTGTAGTTAATAGTGATAATCATCCGAACTAAAAATCCTGTTGCGGATGCACTATTGTGTAGGACTAAATGACATGTGAAAAAAGTGTGACTTCTTGCGGATAAAAGCGGAAATAATCTGCAAGAATCCGGTTTTGTCAGATAAAGATGAAGGCTCGTTCAATACGATTATGAGGTATGACTTATGGCAAATGTATTGGCATTTGGTGATTCGAATACGTGGGGACTTATCCCCGGAACTAAGGAGAGATATCCCTGGGGAATCAGGTGGACCAGCCTTGTTCAGGATAACCTGGAGGAAGTGAGAATAATTGAGGATGGACTTTGCGGAAGGACGACAGTTTTTGACGATCAGCTTCGTCCATTCAGGAAGGGCACGGAGATACTGCCCCTTAGCCTTGAGAGCAACTACCCCATTGACGCGGCTATTATCATGCTTGGAACGAATGATTGCAAGACAGTTTTTAATGCAAATTCTCATATCATAGGAAAAGGACTTGAACTGTGTCTTGATGAACTTGAAAAGTACATAGCTCCTGAAAAGATTCTGGTGGTGTCTCCCATTAAACTTGGTGACGAAGTATATCTTCCGGAAAAGGATCCTGAGTTCGATGAAAAATCCATAAAAACAAGTGTTAGTCTAAGACGCGAGTATGAAAAGATAGCAAAAAGACGCGGAAATCAGTTCCTTGCAGCATCCGATTTTGCAGCTCCCAGTTCGGTTGATGATGAGCACATGGATGAAAATGGCCACAGAAGCTTATCAACAGCGATATCAGACAAACTTGTAGAGATGAGAATAGCATAAACATGAAAAACTTTCGGTGAATTACAAACTAATTTGTCGGAAGTTTTTATATTTGTAGTAATAGGTTATTGTTCATACAGCTCTGCGTACTTGCTGCGCTGAGCGTGAGATTGCTTAAAGGGTTGAATACTGGATTTGCCACTTTGCCGAAGGCAACTGGAATGGGCAAATCCCGTTGCTGTGAGCACCGTAAGGTGCGAACAGTAATAGAGTATGTAAAAAGTAATCACCATATTTCCCTATAATAAATGCATTTGCGTTATAATTTACTTATAAGGATAGAAAACAAGGCAACTTTTTAATATAGTTAACTTTTTTCATATGGATTAAATCGATAATAGCATATGATGGGAATAACGCAGACAGCATAGAATTAAGAGTCTTTGAAATACATTATTACGGGTGTTTGAGATTTTACAGTATTTGCACTAGATCGACGACTGATGACAACGCAGTAGATTCAAATTATAGCAAGCATATGGTTGAGTTAATATACAACAGCTACACTAGTGTCTTGTCTGGATGACAATTTGTTTAATTACTTGTCTAATTCTCAATATGCATCGTCATCTTCAATCGCCGTAGCCACCGCTACGACTCATTCAGATTCCTAGCCTATTGAGAATGATACTTCGTAATTAAATCAAAAGTCATCCAGACAAAACACTAGAAGAGGGATTCGAGTTTTAGGGGTTATCATGAAAATTGATATTAAGAAAATCACAAGTGGCGAGGAGAGCCTGACCATACGTTACAAAGAGCCCAATCCCACCGTGAACAGGATAATTGATATTCTGGATGGCGAAGGGGACAAACTCTGGGGCCGAACTGACATTGGAAGTGAGTGCGTTAGCCTCTCTGAGGTGCTGTACCTTGAAACGGTGGATGATAAGGTTTTCGCATATACCAGGGACAAGGTTATAAAAATTGATGGCTCTCTTTACTCGTTTTTGAATAGTATAAATGATGACAATTTTTTCAGATGCAGTAAGTCTATGGTGATCAATATAGCCAAGGTCAATGCCCTAAAAAGCTTGTCATCAAATCGCATTGACGCCACCATGGAGGGCGGCGAGCATATTATGATATCAAGGCGTTATGCCGTAGAATTCAGGAGATTATTGAGGGAGGAACGTTCATGACGAAGTCATGACATGGAATCGCTTAGACCGATATGGCAGGATTACGGAGTAATCGTGCCAATACATAATTAGGAGGGCGGGTAAATGAATGATAAAAAAAGAGTTACTTTATGGGAACTGTATCTTACAAAAGAAATTGGAATTGAATTCAAGGCTTGTCTTTACTTTTTCTCAATCCTGTTTTTCTACTGTGTATATCGCATGATTGGTGGAAGTTTCGTTGCGGACATACTTCATATGACCGAGATGATTCTTACCTGTTATATCATAGGTTATCTGCAGGTATATGTTTTATGGAATTTTGACGAAGCTGATGAATTCAGCTATAAGGTCTGCTTAGGGACTGCAATTTGTACGATTATCTACTGTACCACCTCATATCTGTTTTCATGGTTTGATAAAAATCTGCTGGCAACAGGCCTTTTTGCAGCTTACATAATTGTAGTATATTTGTGCGTCTTTTTGATATATAAATCCAAGAGAATAATTGATGACAGACGTCTAAATGAGGATCTTAGACTTTTTCAGTCAGAGCATAAAAAATAAAAAGGGATGGATTGCAGGGGAAGCCTCCTGTATAACATATAAAAAGTGAAACATAGGGGCAAATAAGTGCACTTTGCGGGAACAGCTATTGTTCCCGCTTTTTTTATTTGGTATTTGTAAGATAAGAAAGCTATGCAAGTTCTTTTAGCTGATTAGAAAATGGAAGGAGCAAGTGTTTATGAAAAATGTAGTTGAAATTCAAAATCTTACAAAGAGTTATGGGAAAAACAGAGGTGTTATTGATGTTTCACTGACAATAGAAGAAGGAGACATATTCGGGTTTATAGGGCCAAACGGTGCAGGAAAATCCACTACCATAAGGTCGATGCTGGGATTTTTAAAGATAAACAGCGGAAGCATAAAAATCCTGGGCATGGACAGCGTAAAAGATCATGAAAAGATCCTCGAAAACATAGGATACATGCCATCAGAGAGCTGGTTCTACACATCCATGAAGGTGAAGGATGTGATAAAGTATGCGGCTGATGTGAGGAATATTGATTGCAGCCTGGAGGCTGAAAAACTCTGCGAGAGGTTGAAGGTTGATGTAAACAAAAGGATAAAGGAATTGTCTTACGGAAACCGCAAGAAGGTCAGCATAGTCTGCGCCATGCAGCACAGGCCTAAGCTTTTCATTTTTGATGAACCCACAGGAGGGCTTGATCCGCTGATGCAGAGGACTTTTTTTAACCTCATCGATGAATATGTTAATGAAGGAGCAACCTGCCTCTTGTCAACTCACGTGTTATCTGAAGTAAACAAGTACTGCAGGCATGGAGCAATAATGCGTGAGGGTAGGCTTTCAATGTTGGATTCTGTGCTGATTGATGAGGATGAATTCATAAGGTTCTATGAGGAGTAAGGCATATAAGAGCAAAGAAATTTAGCAAGTATTTATGGGAAGCAAAGAGCACACAAGGCATATAAGAGCAAGGAAAAATTTCAAGCATTTATAAGAAGCAAAGCAACACTCAAGGCACATTAGAGCAAGTAGGTACTGCTGTTTTTTATAGGAAATGAAAATACATATAGATTCTTGAGCGCTTTTTCATCTTTGCGTTCAAGAAGTCAAAAATTATGAGAATAAGTAAGTTGTAAGAGGAGTGAATACTATGAGGACGATTTTAATAAGAGAAATAAAACTTAACTTCAAAAGTTTCCTGATATGGTCAATATCAGTTGGGCTTATGGGACTTTCGTGCATTCTTCTATATCAAAGCATGGAAGGGGATATGAAAGATATGGCGGATATGTTTTCCAATATGGGGGCATTTTCAGATGCGTTTGGTATGAGCACCCTTAGCATAGCCACTTTAAAAGGGTACTTTGCTACTGAGGTTGGTACGGTTCATGGCCTTGGAAGCGCCATGTTTGCTGCGATTTTGGCCATCGATATTTTATCAAAGGAAGAGGATAAGCACACCGGGGAGTTTCTGTTTTCGCTTCCTGTATCAAGAACCAGGGTGGTTATGGCAAAGGGAATCTGTGTAGCTATATTGCTTGTACTATTTACAGCAATCTGCGCTGTTTTTTATGTTGCAGGTTTCGTATATTTGAAGGAGGAGCTTCCAGCAGGTGAGTTTACATCCTTCATGCTCAGACAGCTCCTGATGAACATCGAAATCGCAGCGATTTGCTTTGGCATATCAGCAATCTCCGGGAAAAGTAAAATGGGTATGGGACTTGGAATTGCACTTGTTTTCTATGTGTATGACCTGATAGGCCGCGTGGTGCCGGATCTTAAGGACTATCTTTTTGTAGGGCCTTACTCTTATGCAAATGCATCGGAAATATTTTCCGGAGCAGAGACTGCTGCAGGTGCATTTATAACAGCTGCTGTGGTTATACTTTGTGCGACGTCATTTGCATTTGTTTGCTATGACAGGAGAGATCTTGCCAGCTGAATTGCAACAGAATTCTGACCATGTGTCTGTGAAAAAATTTTAAGTCAATTGCATGACTTCTCGTGAAAATAATAGAAATAATTGCCCTTCGCTTAGGGAGATTCCATTCCTTTTTTGCCATGATTTTGGTATAATTATGGTGAGAATACAGAGATGAGAAAAAGATTATCTATAAGAAGAGATGTTATTTTGGCTCACTGAAAAAATCGCTATTTTATATGAAATTATTATGGCGATATTTGAGCCAGGCAGAAAATTTAAAAAAATTATCAGGAGGTAATTGACATGGCTATTATAGATAAGATTTTCGGGGAACATAAAGGTATGTATAACTCCCCTTCAGAGGATGAGCTTCAGATGGAGCAGACAGGTACCAAGGAGAAAAAGCCCAAGGCTGAGATTTCCGAGGATGATACAGTAAGATTCACAGAGCATGACAGATTCTGGGAGGGAATGAAGTAAAGCGTAGGAATGAGTAAATCTCGTTGCTGTGAGTGCCATAAGGTGTGATCGGTAACAGATTCCGGGATACATTTATTTGTGATGTATTTGACACGTTGACACTGTGGTGTGACAGTGTTATGATTTGTGCAGACTATAATTTAGATAGAGGTTGCGTATTCTATCAGTACGGATTCTGATGCGACAGGCGCAGGAGAGGGATTCGGAAAGGACAATACGCCGAAGGATGAGCTTTCCTGAGGGGCTTAGACCTGGGCATACAGTGAATAATTGTATGACTGTCATCGCAAGATGGGGAGCTATCAGGCTAATTTAATCAATGATGATTCTATGAAGCTAACTCTCCGTGTGGTGAGTTAGCTTTTTATCTGTAATGAAATTGTATTAAGATATAGTTGCAGATTTGATGAAGCCATTTTTAAATATAGTTGCAGATTTGGTGAAGCTTATTTTTAATATAGATGTAGATTCGGTGAAATATGTTTTGAGCCGGATTAAATGAAGAGACTGTTTTTGAAAAATTGAGCTAATATATGACAGAAGGAGACATGTTTTATGGCAGTTTTTAAGGGAGCAGGAGTTGCAATAGCAACACCGTTTAATGAGGATGAATCGGTAAACTATGAAGAGTTCAAGAGATTGATCGATTTTCAGATTGAGAATGGAACAGATGCCATTATTGTATGCGGAACGACCGGCGAGAGTGCTACCATGACAGAAGAGGAGCACAAAGAGGTTTCAAGATTCTGCATAGAGTATGTCAATAAGAGAGTGCCTGTAATTGCAGGTGCCGGTTCTAACTGCACCAAGACAGCTGTTGAGCTTTCAATTGATGCTGCTAAGGCCGGAGCTGACGGAATTTTGTCAGTTACTCCTTATTATAATAAGGCAACTCAGGAAGGTCTTGTTCAGCATTTTACAGCTGTTGCCAAGGCAGTAGATATTCCCATCATTTTATATAATGTTCCCAGTCGCACAGGCTGCAATATTCTGCCTGCAACTGCTGCTAAGCTCTGCAAAGAGGTCGACAATATTGTGGGTATCAAGGATGCGACCGGCAATATGGCTCAGACAACCAAGATGATGCAGCTTGCTGATGGCGCAATCGATCTTTATTCAGGAGAGGACGGACTTGTTGTTCCGATCATGTCACTTGGTGGTCTTGGAGTTATTTCAGTTCTGTCAAATGTGGCACCCAGGCAGACTCATGAGATGTGCATGAAGGCGCTTGAAGGTGATTTTGCAGGTGCAACCAGACTTCAGCTTGAGGCACTTCCTCTCATAGATGCACTTTTCTCAGAGGTTAATCCTATTCCTGTGAAGGCTGCGCTTGAGATGATTGGCTTTAAGGCAGGCCCGCTTCGCCTTCCGCTTACGACTATTTCAGATGAAAACAGGGCAGTTCTTGAGAGAGAGCTTAAGAAGTTTTTGAAAATCTGAGAAACATCCTATAAAAAGATTTTTGAATTACAGTGCAATTAGCCGGGAGGATAAGTATGATAAAAGCAATTATGCATGGCTGCAATGGCCGTATGGGACACGTTATTGTTGACCTTGCTTCCAAAGATGAAAATATAGAAATTGTGGCAGGAGTTGATGCTTATGGTGAAAATAATTACAGCTTTCCTGTTTTTGATTCTATAGAAAAATGTGATGTTAATGCTGATGTGGTAATCGATTTTTCGAATGCGTCAGCTGTCGATAAGCTTCTTGAGGTATGCGCTGAGAAGAATTTACCTGTAGTTCTTTGCACCACAGGTCTTTCTGATGAGCAGCTCTCTAAAGTTAAAGCTACTTCTGAAAAAGTGGCTATTCTTAAGTCAGCCAACATGTCCGTTGGAATTAATATGCTGATGAAGGTTTTGAAAGAGATATCTCCTGTTCTTGATGCAGCAGGTTTTGACATTGAGATAGTTGAAAAGCATCATAATCAGAAGCTTGATGCACCCAGTGGAACAGCTCTTGCACTTGCTGACAGCGTCAATGATTCTCTTTCAGAAAAGTGTGAATATGTCTATGACAGAAGCACAAGACGTGAAAAGCGCCCTAAAAAGGAAATTGGTATTTCTGCTGTTCGCGGCGGCACAATCGTAGGAGATCATGATGTTATTTTCGCAGGAACGGATGAAGTTATTACTCTTTCACACAGAGCATATTCCAGATCAGTTTTTGCAAAAGGTGCTATTGAAGCAGCCAAATTTCTTGCAGGCAAAGGTGCAGGGATGTATGACATGAGCAGTGTTATCGGATGATATGTGTCTGATATATAAATGGGTTTTAGCGCTGTCTGTGACTTGAAAAATAGATTATAGCTGCCGGCGGATTACATGATGGTAGATTAAAAGATCTGCCGGCGGGTTGCATGATAGTAGTGGATTAGAATTGGCAAAAGCTCATAAGTGAATGAAATTAGTAAGTAAAGCAGACATAATTGTAGGCATAAAAAATTAATGAGGACAACATGAGATTTAGGCCTTGCATAGATATTCATAATGGACAGGTTAAACAAATAGTAGGCAGCAGCCTTAGCGACATAGGAGACTTTGCAAAAGAGAATTTTGTGTCCGCTCAGGATGCTGCTTTTTTTGCACGAATGTATAAAGAAAAGGGACTCTATGGCGGACACATTATTGTGCTTAATTCCGCTGACAGTCCATATTATGAAGCGTCCGTAGAACAGGCTTTATCGGCTCTTAGAGAGACACCTGGATATTTGCAGGTTGGTGGTGGAATAACTGCAAAGAACGCCTGGAAATTCCTTGATGCAGGAGCTTCACATGTCATAGTCACAAGCTATGTTTTTAAAAATGGCGAGGTGAATTATGATAATTTGAAAAAGCTGGTCAGTGAAGTTGGTAAAGAGCACCTGGTTCTGGATCTTAGCTGCAGGAAGTGGATAGATAATAAGGATGCTTTTTGCAGATCAGAAGCTAAGAGGCAGGCAGCAGAGGAGGTTGAACCCCAATATCTGATCGCAGGGGAGATTGGTGCTGAGAAGAAGACAGCAGAAGAGACAGAACCCAAAAATCTGATTGCTGGAGAGATTACTGCTGATAAGAAGAAAGCAGAAGAGATAGAACCCAAAAATCTAATCGCTGGAGAGATTGGTGCTGATAAGAAATATAAAGGCCAAAACGACTTCACTGCGGATGGGAAAAAATGCGGACATGAAAGTGGTAGATACTATATTGTCACTGACAGGTGGCAGAAGATGACATCTGTGGAACTAAATGAGGATACATTGGATGAATTCTCTTCTTATTGTGACGAGTTCCTTATTCATGCAGTTGATGTGGAAGGAAAACAGTCCGGAATTGAGGCAGAGCTTGCTACCATGCTTGGCAACTGGGGCAAAATACCAATGACCTATGCAGGAGGAGTACATTCATTAGAGGACATTGAGTTTCTCCGCAGCTGCGCCGCAGGTAAGCTTGATGTAACGGTTGGCAGCGCACTTGAAATATTTGGTGGAAGCATAGCAATTGATGAACTGATTTCTGCTATATCTTTGAATTGATATGGCAAGTACTTTATTTATGCACCCCACTTATTTGTGTGAAGCCCACTATATCTATATCAAAATGTGACCTCTACACTGGAAAATGGCCTTTTGGCAATATCCGGTGTACAGTAATTATTGGTCCTACACTGGAAAATGGCCTTTTGGCAATATCCGATGTACAGAAATTATGGGCCCTACACTGGAAAATGGCCTTTTGGCAATATCCGGTGTACAGTAATTATGGACCCTACACTGGAAAATGGTCTTTTGGCAATATCCGGTGTACAGTAATTATTGGCCCTACACTGGAAAATGGCCTTTTGGCAATATCCGATGTACAGTAATTATTGGTCCTACACTGGAAAATGGCCTTTTGGCAATATCCAGTGTACACAAGCATTTTGCAAGCTTATATTCAGAGAAAAGGCGACCTGCTCATCATAGAGCAGGTCGCCTGCGATTTAGCCTGATATTTTGGAAATATTTCCGCTAACTAAGTGGAGCCTTTTCTAGCCAAGACTTTTTTAGTAGCCAAAATTTCAAAACAATAATCTTATAGCAAGAATTTCACAATAAGAATCTTACAGCAAGAATCTTACAGCAAGAATCTCACAATAAGAATCTTACAACAATAATCTTACAGCGAGAATCTAGCAACAAAGTCCTGAAGTTCCTGCGCATTCTCGGCGAGTCTGTCGGAAGCTTCTGCAACCTCGTGAGTAGAAGCTGTTTGCTGCTGAGATGCTGCAGATACATTCTGAGTTTCGTCAGCAACACTTACGCTCATCTGCTCAATCTTCTCGATATTGTGGGCAATTGTTTCTGTGCCGCCGGAAAGCTGATCTACGATTTCACCCATACGTGCACTCTGCTCGGATACGGAATGAACCTTGTTAACAATCTCGTTGAAGGTATTACCTGCTTCGTTAACAACCTCAGTTCCTTCTACAACACTCTGAGCACCTTCGCGCATGGACTCAACTGCTTCTTCAGAGCTTCTCATGATATCTTCAATAAGGTCTGTGATCTTGCTTGCAGCTTCATTTGACTGATCGGCAAGCTTGCTGATCTCACTTGCAACAACCGCGAAACCTTTACCCATCTCACCGGCTCTTGCAGCCTCGATACTGGCATTAAGTGACAATAGGTTAGTCTGACTTGCAATCTCTGCAATAGTATCAACAAAGGAATCGATATTTTTAAGCTTGTCGCCGAGACCTTCAACCATTGTTGCTGTATTTTCTACAGAATCCTTGATGGTTGTCATCATCGTAGTAGCACGATTCATATCTGCAGCGCCCTTGGTAGCAGCTTCATTGGTAGCATTGATCATGTCATTGGAAGCAACGATGGCATCCTGGAATTCCTGCATATTGCTAACAAATGCCTGAGTTTCATTGCTGGCACCTGATACGGCTGTGATTTGTCCACTGCAGGAGTTTGCTACATTTGTGCAAGAGGTAGCAACCATTTCACTTGCCTGAGCGGACTGAGAAGCACTTGCTGAAAGCTCTTCTGAAGCAGAAGCAACATATGCTGTGGTATCAGAAATCTTAGCCATCAGTTCACGAATATTTGTATGCATAAGGTCAAGAGCATCGGATATAAGACCTATCTCGTTGCTGCTCTTCTTAAGAGTTCTTACTTTCTTCATGTCGGAATTGTCACTAAAGTCACTGTTTGCCATTCGCTCCATTTCTTTAGCAACAAGTATGATAGGAGTAGTAATTCTCTTTCCAATATAGATGGCTAGGATTACTCCGAGGATAATCATTACTACCAATACAACAATTGATTTTACAATAGACTGAGTAAGTGCAGCCTGAGCATGCTCTTTATATATAGCTTCAAGTGCATCAATGTGATCAATCCAGACACCGGTTCCGATAACCCAATCATAGGGCTCATAGAGCATTGTATAACCCATCTTGGGAAGAGGTTCTGTTTCATTCGGCTTAGGAAAACTGAAATATGAAAATCCGCCGCCCGCCTTAGCGTTTGCTATGAAGTCTTTAATCATGTAAACGCCGTTAGGATCACTCTGATTAATACGGCTTTGTCCCTCAGTGTCACGACCAAGAAGTACAACGTTTACACCTTCTGTAGTGTCAACCCAGAAATATCCGTCGCCATCCATATAGCGTAGTTCACGAACATAGTCTGCTGCAATTCGCTTAGCATCTTCTTCCGTTAATGCACCGGCTAGTTCTGCTTTATGTACCTGATCAACAAGGCTCACAACGTTCTGAACCTGATTTCGAAGTTCTGATTGCTGATCCTGCATCAGGCGGTCCCTATATGCAGCGGTCTGATCTTTGTTAGTAGCAATAGTGCTATTAATTGTGAAAAGTTCGATAACTATACCTGTAAGTATTACGGCACCTGCTATAACAGCTATTAGTACGTATAATAGTGACCCTTTATGTTTTTGCATTGTAGCACCTCCATAAGAAAATATACACACATTCAGAATAGCAAAAGGTATATGGTATAACAATTAATAATATATAAAAATTTGATGAAAAGTTGGATTGAATATAGATTTTTTAGAACATAAAAATATGATAATACACGCATATGAAGTGTACAAATAGAAATGGATGATACTTGAATTATGCGGGAGAAGAGAAGGTGTACAATTTGAATGAAAAAACTGGAATGCAAACTCAAAAAACCCATCCGTTACCGGATGGGTTCGTTGATTAATCATTTGTACACTTGCTGATTCTATATATTAAGAATAAGGCACATTGTAGTCTTGATTAAAATGTTTGGCCGTTAATCAAAGCTTGTTTACGTTAACTGCCTGCGGTCCTTTTTCGCCCTGGATTACATCGTAATCAACTGCAGCGCCTTCGTCGAGAGACTTGAAGCCCTCCATGTTGAGTCCTGAATAATGTACGAATACATCATTGCCTGCCTCATCAGAAATGAAGCCGTAACCCTTCTGGTTGTTGAACCACTTAACTGTACCCTTGTTCATAGCTTACCTCCACTAAAAAATAAAAAATAGTTCTTATCGTCAAACGAGTACATCAATTGACGATATGTTGTATTAAAACAACATAATTAGGATATCACAATAGGTGGTAAAAGTAAAGGAATTATTAAAATTTTCGCGAAAAAAATCACAATTTATCTAGACTTTGGCAACATTGCTTTACTTTAATTATTTAGTGTGCTAAAATATGAAAGTCTCATAAGAAATAAACGAAATTATGTAAATAATTAGATACACTGCAGCATCAGTTTTTGTTGACTTTTTTATATTATGTTTTGACAAAACTGTTTTTTGCGTATATCATAGGGGAACTGCAATAGACTTTTTAGTTTACGGAGGGTAAGATGAACAAGAAAATTCGCACAGAAGCGGTAGGTCACTTATTTGAGGCCATTCTGTCACTTGATGATAAAGAGGAGTGTTATAGCTTTTTTGAGGATCTTTGCACAGTGAATGAGCTAATGTCTCTTTCTCAGAGATTTGAAGTTGCTGCGATGCTCAGAAAACATAAGACCTATCTTGAGATAGCAGAGAAGACAGGTGCTTCTACAGCTACAATCAGTAGAGTAAACAGATCACTTAATTATGGGGATGACGGATATGCACTTGTTTTCTCTAAGATGAAATCAGAGAATGCACAATGATAATCACAGAATAAATATATAGTGTAAGTATTGATGAATTACCATATACGGCTGTTTTTGCAACATGCCGTATATGGTTTTTTTTAGTTGCTGGCTGTAGCTCTTTCTTTTGCTGTCTCAGCTGAAGTCTTTTCAGCGGTCATTTGGCATTGCCCTTGGAAAACTGCGTTTTCATCAATCACAAGAGTCTTAGCAGACAAATCACCGATAAGTTTTCCGGTGTCGCTAATCTCAACTTTACCGGTGCTTGCGGTTACATTACCATTAATCTCTCCAGCGAGGAAAAGGTTAATAGCGGAGACTGCTCCGTTGATTTTTCCTTCCTGCCCAACGATAAGAGAACCGTTTACTGAAACATTACCGTTGATGGTGCCATCGATACGAGTGCTTTCTTTGGCGGTGAAAGGGCCGTCGATTATTGCGCCTGCCGCTATGAAAGATGTGATTGGCTCAGCAGCTACGTCTACCCCGCCTTCAGCCTTTGCATTGTTAAAAAGTGCCATTGTTAGCCTCCTTATAAATAGGGATGAAAAATATCATCCATTTATTTCAACTAATTCTTCAGGATTAATGAAAGCTCCATCCTTTTGAAGCTGGAATCCTAATTTTGTGTTGTCACTTCCGACAACAAAGAGGGTAGCACCTCTTATTACCGTATCGCCTTCATGAACAAGACTTTCGCCTGCATTTCTATAGATAGAAATATATCCGTTACCATGATCAATTGTAACAGCATTGCCGTATTTTACATCACCGGCCACTGATGTGACAGTTCCTGCACCTGCGGCAGTAATGGTAGAACCTTCCTCGGTAGTAAGGATGAGGATAGGATCATATGCGGAAGGGTCCACAGGAGTGGCGCCATCTGTATTGTCCTCGCCCTCAGTGTTTTCATTGCCATCATTTTCAGCATTTTCGCCCTCGGCATCATTATTCTCAGTAGTGACTGCATTGCCATCACCATCGATGAGGCCTTCAATTGCAATTTCGCTGGAATTGGGATCATCGTAGCTTGCAACCATGGAAGCTGTACCGGAAATAGGAAGCTGGTTCGGAATGCTGAGTTGCTCTGCCTCTGCAGCAGTTACAGCTTCTGCTTCAACTTTCTGATTCAGCGCCTGACTAAGCTGCGTGACTTCATTTTGGAGTTCAGAATTGGCCTGCGTCAGCGCCTTATTTTCCTCATCCAGTTCTGCAATTTTCACATCCTGCTGGGCTGTGTATTTTTTTAGGGATGAAACGGTAATTCCTGAATGGACAAGAAAGCATACCAATACCACAAATATAGCAAAGATAGAAAATGCCAAAACCTGAGTTGCTATATGTCCGAGATGAATGCTGCCACTGCTTCCGTCTGAATCACCGGAAATGATCATAAATGTGTAGTGGCGTTTATGCCTGTGTTTTTTTGGTTTATTTAATTCTGCCATAAAAAACCCCCATGTAAATTCAGGGATAATAATATCATAAAACCTGATAGTAGGCAATTTTCGTCGGCTTTTTTGCAGCTTACTATCAGGTTAAGACCCGTGAAATTTTTATTTATCATAATAATCGCATCCAAGCTCCTCAAAAGGTGTATTTATACGGCTGTTGTACTGCGACAGACTGGTCATTTTGCCGGTTTTGATATTCACGAGATGCAGATCATATCCACCTACGCCGCCATCTTTTGAACAGCTTATGATTATATATTTGGAAGAAACACAGCAGGTATCGGAGCTGTCATAATATTTGCTGTTACATTTTAGTGACTTCTGCGTATCGTTTTTGAGATTATATCTGATGATCTGGTCAGCGTTATTTTTCTTGCTGTATCCTCTTGAAAAGAAGAGATATTTTCCGTCATTACTGACAATTGGATAGTACGACTGAGTACCCTCTTTTTTATAGAGAGTTTTGGTTTTCTTCTTATTTATATCCGCAACCCGAATGGAACTTTTATTGTCTTCGCCCTCAACGTAATAAACCTTTTTGCCATTTTTACTGTAGTACGGCATGGATTTTATTGAAGAACCGCGTATAAGAACTTTCTGCTTTGCGGATTTTAGGTTGTACCTGACTATTCGGGTGCCTTTTCCTGATGGATTACTTTGCTTGAATATGACGTTTTTTCCTTTGGAATCGTATTTTGGATCCTCGTCATCAAGGTCGTTTCCCATGGTCAGGTTTATGGGCTTTTTATCTGCAAATGTATATTCAAAAATATCCCATTCTCCATTTTCGGTCTGTCCCATAAATACAATAGCTTTGCCATCTTTTCTAAAGCAGGCGTTCATGGGATTTTTTACATTGGTCCAATTGGAGCTAAGACACTTATGTGTGTCAGATGAAAAGTCATATAGATAAAGTCTGCTGTCACCGGCATTGTAGTCAGAATAGGAGTGATATACGATTTTGCCGGTAAGATTCGGATGGGCATGGGCGATAGTTGAAATTGATAAAAATGTGGCAACCACAATTGCAGCTGCGGCCGGATATTTTATCATTCTCATAGGTGTTACCTCCTGTTAGATTAAGATAACACTTTATAAAAAGAGAATGCACACATAATGTGAGATCATTACTTTTCAGCCCAGTATTTGTAAAAAAACAGCAACAATATGCTATAATCATAAACGTGTTGTTTATAACAACCCAAAACACATGAGTGGAAACAAAGAATAAAAAGGGTATCGTTTGGGGCAGATACCGGAAAGAGGTATGTATGAGAAAAAGTTTTGTTACTAAAGTAAAGGCGTTAGCAATGGCATTAGCGGTTTTTAGTTCTGTTTTTGCCGCAAATCCGGAGACAGCTAAAGCCGAGTCAAATATCAATCTTAATCAGCTTTACACAATTTCAACAACAGGTGTTGAAAAGTTAGATTATTCATTTCAGACTCCGCAGTCAGGATACTTCAGGGTGAGAGCAGCTATCACCGACTACAGATATTTGGACGGGGGAAAAGATGTACTTGGAAGTGCTCGTGTTAAATTAGTGTATGATTACACAAATTATCTGGAAGCTTATCTTTCTGATAGCGATGGGTATAAAACTTCTCCGAACTACAGTCTGCCTGCAGGAAAAACTGTAAAGCTTAGCTTTGATTGTTTGAATACCAATAGAAAATATACACTAAGCTTTGTTGTTGAGACTCAGTCGCCTGCTAATTTTGAGAAAGAATACAATGATACATCAAGCAAAGCTAACAAAATAAAGGTAAAGAAAAGCTATAGCGGTATAATTAATGGCGACAATGTTAATGATGTAGATTGGTATGTTTTCAAGGCTCCAAAGACAGGTAATTACAAATTCAGTGTAGTTAATACCTCTGAGGATGATTGGCTTAACTATTTCTACGTAACCGGATACAAAAGTAAGCACAGTCCTGACAGTAAGTATCCTGAATCTTTGGTATCAGCAGGAAATGGCTGGTACAAGAGCAAGAAGATAAGACTTAAAAAGGGTAAGAAATACTATATAAAGATCAACAATGGCTCCAGAGCTTCATCTTCTTACATTGTTCGTGCAACCAAAGTAAAATAAATCTTTAAGAAGGTATATAAGGAGGGTCAAAATGGATAATTTCAAGTTTTATGCTCCGACAGAAGTAGTTTTTGGAAAAGATGTTGAGAAGCAAACCGGAGAGACGGCTAAAAAGTATGGAAAAAAGGCTCTGCTTGTATATGGTAAGGGAAGCATTGTGAAAAGCGGTCTCCTTGAAAGGGTGGAAAAATCTCTGAAGGAAGCAGGTGTGGATTATCAGGAATTTGGCGGTGCAAAGCCAAATCCCACACTGGCCCATGCCAAGGAAGGTATCGTTAAGGCACTCGATTTTGGTGCTGACATGATAATAGGAATTGGTGGCGGAAGTGCCATAGATACTGCTAAAGCAATAGCTCATGGCGCTGCTAACGCCGAAAATGATCTGTGGGATCTGTGGACGAGGAAGGTGCCGCTTAATAAGTCACTTCCTGTGGGCGCTGTGCTTACTATTGCAGCTGCGGGTAGTGAGATGAGTGATTCGGCAGTCCTTACCAACGAAGAGCTGGGGAAAAAGGCAGGAATAAACACTGATTTTAACAGGTGCAGATTTGCTATAGTTAATCCGGCTCTTGGAAGCACACTTCCCAAAAATCAGCTGGCAGCAGGCGTTACCGATATCATGATGCACACAATGGAGAGATATTTCATTCCGGACAGTCACTGCGACATGACGGATGAGATCGCTGAGGGACTTTTAAGAACAGTTATTAAAAACGGAAAGACAGTAGTCGATAATCCTTCAGACTATGACGCAATGTGCGAGGTTTTCTGGGCATCAAGTCTTTCACACAACAATCTGACAGAGTGCGGAAGGGGCAAAGACTTCTCGGTTCATAAGCTTGGACATGCTCTTTCAGCAAAATACGATGTGACTCACGGTGCATCCCTCTCAGCAGTTTGGGGCTCCTGGGCAAGAGAACTGTATAAGGGAGCTGTTTCCAGATTTGCAAGATATGCGCGCAAGGTCTGGGAGATAAATGAAGAGGATGATGAAAAGGCAGCGCTACTTGGAATAGAGAAAACCGAACAGTTTTTCAAGAGTATAGATATGCCGGTTAACCTAAAAGATCTCGGAATAGAGCCTTCAGAGGACGAACTGGAGGTGCTCGCTCTGGATGCTACGATGCAGGGAACAGTTAAGTTATCCAGAATCAGACCGCTTGAAACGGCAGATGTGAAGAAAATATATAAGGCGGCGCTTGGCTGACCGCCGGGGGCTTGACTTTAGAATTATTTACATTATTACAGAAAAATACTATAATAAGAGAGATTGTGACATATGGAGCGGAATTTTATTTGACCACCCATGTGCATTAAGAATTTTATTTTTAAAAAGTGAGGTTACATTATGGCATTATTACAACAGTGGCGTGACATGGCTTATTCAGAGAAGGCTGATAAGGCACAGCTGCAGAAGCTTTGGACAGATTATTTTCAGAAGGAAAAGGACATTTATGCAATCCTTCTTAAGAATCCTGATGAGGTAGTTAAGGGCACAGTTAAGGAACTGGCTGAAAAATATAGCATAGATATTATGACAATGACAGGTTTCCTTGATGGAATCAATGATTCACTAAAGGAGCAGAACCCTATCGATGACATGACTGAGGATACAGAGGTTCAGCTTGGCTTTGATAAAGAGCTTCTTTACAAGAACATGGTAGCAGCAGGTGCTGACTGGCTGTATGGTCTTGAGGAGTGGAATGATATCTTCTCAGAGGAGAAGCAGAAGGAGCTTTACAAGGAGCAGAAGGCATCTCAGACAGTTCGCAAGGAGAACAAGGTATATCCCAACGATCCCTGCCCGTGCGGAAGTGGCAAGAAGTACAAGAAGTGCCACGGTAAGGGCAAGTTCTGATTCGCATTTGAAAATGCTTTTTCTATAGATAAAGATGCGATGCGAAGAAAATGATTTTTTCTTTATTGCTTTGTACTGAACAAAAGTCCCTCTAAGGCTTTGAGGCCTAGGTTTAGCCTGATGAGGGGCTTTTTAATAAATTAATTACTGTGCCCGGTTGGCACGGAAAAGGAGTTAATCATGACAAAAGAAGAATTTAAAGAAGTGTATCGCCATTCATTGGCACACATCCTGGCAAAAGCCGTAATCGAACTTTACGGTAAGGATACTCAGTACGCAATTGGTCCGCAGGTGGCAGACGGTTGCTACTATGACTTTGTTTTGCCTAAGGCTGTAACAGAGGATGATTTCAAGGCTATTGAGGATAAGATGCGCGAGATCATCAAGAGAAGAGAGGATTGGACAAGAAAAGAGGTTTCAAAGGAAGAGGCTCTTGCAATTTTCAAAGATCAGAAATTCAAGACAGAGCTTATTAACGATCTTCCCGAAGGCGAGACTATCACCACATATAATACAGGTGATGATTTCATCGATCTCTGCCGCGGACCTCACGTTGAGAACTCTCAGGAGCTGATGAATGTTTCATATAAAATAAAGGCAATATCAGGTGCTTACTGGAGAGGTGATGAGAAGAGAGATTCCATGACAAGAATTTATCTCTATGCATTCCCTACAAAGGATGAGCTCAAGGCTCACCTCAAGATGATCCAGGAAGCTTTGGAGCGTGACCATAAGAAGATTGGTGCTCAGCTTGATCTTTTCATGTTTGATGAGACAGCTCCCGGAATGCCTTACTGGCTTCCCAGAGGCTGGAAGATGTACCAGAAGCTTCTCAAGTTTTCAAGAGATATCCAGGAGAGACATGGCTATACTGAGATAGCTGCTCCCCTTATTGATAATAAAAAGCTGTGGCTTATCAGTGGTCACTGGGCTCACTACATTAACAACATGTTCATAGTTCCCGGTATTGCCGGCCACGTTCAGGCTGATACAACTATTCCGGATGTAGCTGAGAGCATGGCTGAGGATGCAGCTAAGGCTCCTGTAAAGATTGAGAGAGGCTCTGTAATCTATAACAGAGAGGCTATCGACACGATGGGTGCTAAGCCTATGAACTGCCCTAATGCCATGATGACATACAAGAGAACAGTTCATTCATATAAAGAGCTTCCTATTCGTTACAGTGAGTATGATGTACTTCACAGAAAAGAGAAGTCAGGTCAGATGAACGGACTTTTCCGTGTTCAGGAGTTCAGACAGGATGATGACCATACATTCGTAATGGAGTCACAGATTCAGGATGAGATTGCAGATATCATCTCAATTGCTGATGAAATCTACAAGACATTCGGTGTTACATACAGAGCTGAGTTTTCAACTCGCCCTGATGACTTCATGGGTGATATTGAGGTCTGGAACAGAGCAGAGGCAGCTATTAAGAGCATTCTTGATAAGAAATATGGCGAAGGCGGCTACGAGATCAATGAAGGTGATGGCGCTTTCTATGGTCCTAAGATTGACCTTCAGATCAAGGATGCACTTGGAAGAGAGTGGCAGTGCGGAACAGTTCAGCTTGACTACCAGCTTCCTCACAACTTTGGCCTTACATATCAGGCTCAGGACGGAAGCCTTGAGATGCCTGTTGTTATCCACAGAGCTATCTATGGTTCACTTGAGAGATTCATTGGTATTATCATCGAGAACTTCAAGGGTGCTTTCCCGTTCTGGCTCAGCCCTTACCAGGTAGGTATCGTGCCTATCCGCGTAGAGCACAACGAATATGCAAAGAAGGTTGCAGATCTTCTCTATGCAAACGGCATTGATGTTGAGGCAGATTATTCTGACAACAATATGAAGGAAAAGATCAAGAAGTTCAAGAACTACAAAGATCCCTACATCATCGTACTCGGTGATAAGGAGGCAGCTGAAAATACTGTTTCCATCAACGTTCGTGGTTCTAACAAGCAGATTCAGAATGTGCCTCTTGATAAGTTCGTTGAGATGTGCAAAAAGATGAACGAAGAGCATACACTTGAGCTTATTGATACTGTAGAATAATAATTCTGTTGCACATATTGCATCAATTAGAAATAATAAAAACAGCTACATTAGAATGCCTTCTCCTTTTGTGGAGAAGGCGTTTGTATAATTTACGTAAGAGAGATTTGTGCAGGAGAGATTTACGCAAGAGAGATTACTGTAAGAGAGATTTGTGCAGGAGAGATTGCTGTAAGAGAGATTTACATAAAGAGAGATATACATAAGAGAGCTTTAACGTAAGAAAGATTGACAGAAGAGAGATAAATGAGAAAAGAAGATAACAAGGGAAAATTCAGAACAGCAGAAAACATATGTGGAGTTTTAATGTATCTTATTTCAGCAGCGATGCTTATCTTCTCCGGATATCTTTGTTTTAGTCCGGATATATGGTATGACGAGCTGTTCAGTATACAGTTTGCTCTAAAGCCCATATCTGAGATGGTCAAATTAACAGCGGCGGATGTACACCCGCCGCTTTATTATATTATTGTGCATGTTTTTATGAGAGCATTTTCAACTATAGGCAACCTGGTGGGCATTGATGGAGCTGCTGCAGGGGCGTGTACGTCCGGACCACTTCCTGTGGTTTATGCCAAGGTCGCAAGCGTGATTCCGCTTTTAATTCTCTTTATATACGGAATAACTGTGATAAGAAAATGCTACGGGGCTTTTATTGGCGGCCTGTTTTCCTGCGCAATGATAGCTATGCCGCAAATGGCGGATTACTCGGTTGAAGTCAGGATGTACAGCTGGGTTATGTTTTTTATTACTGCTCTTTGTATTCATGCCAAGCCTTTTATTCAGCCAGATAAGGAAAAGCAGGTAAAGGGGCTTAGGTTTGGAAAGATGTTTCCGATTTTCATATATGGACTATTGGCATGCTATACGCAGTACTATGCTGCAGTAGCTGTGGCGGCGGTGTATCTTTTCCTGATCGTGTGGTCAGTCAGAAAGAATATTTATCAGCTGGGGATTATCCTTATCAGTGCCAATCTGACGGTGGTTTGCTACATTCCGTGGATAGGTGTTGTGCTCTCTCAAGCGAAGTCGGTCTCATCAAATTACTGGATTCAGCCATTAAGCCTTAGAAGCTTTGGCGGCATTATCAAATATTTGATGAAACCCGGATTCTTCAATGAGAAGCTTGCAACGGTGCTGGCTGTCTTAATGTTTGCGCTTGTTGCCTTTGTAGTTCTTGCTAACTTAAGAGATGCGTATATGTGGCTTTGCTTTATGCCGCTAATAGGAATAATCGCTTTTGGCTTTGCAGCTTCATATCTGCTTAGACCGATTTTTACATACAGATATATGATCCCCGGAATGGGAGCGCTGTGGCTGGGGGTACTTGTTGGGGCCGTGACGGGCGTTAACAAGAAAAATGGCGAGAATTTGAAAAAGAGCTTGAGTGAGAATAATGGCGAGAATTTGAAAAAGAGCTTGAATGAGAATAATGGCGAGAATTTGAAAAAGAGCTTAGCTGAGAATGATGGCGAGAATTTGAAAAAAAGCCTGAGTGAGAATAATATAGGGAACATTAACAAATTCTTTAGTGAGCGTCTCGTGAAAGGTGCTCAGGCTTGGGGGTTCTTACTTCTTTCGGCACTTATGATTGTATTTGGCATCAGAGATTTTTGGGCTTTCCGTGGAAACGAGCTCTATAAACGTGTTAATATGGAAAAAGTAGTGGAGCTTTTGAGTGATGACTATGAAAATACAGTGATCATCTGCAATTTTGATCAGGTATCTGCGCTAAGCCTTTACTATTTTAATGAAATGAGTGACATTACTCTTGAAAACGGGAAGGCCGCACAGGTTCCTGTGTATCTTTACGGAGCAATGACAGATGCTTACCTGGAAACTATTATTCCCGGAATAGGGGTAATAGATAAGCCTGCTGATGTCAGGCAGCTTATAAATAGTGGAAAGAGAGTACTGTTCCTCGGAAGCTTCAACTCCAGAGAGGATATTGTCAGGGAGTGGAAAGAAACCGAAGGAATTGATAATGAAAATACAGGCAGCTATTTGCTTGAGAGGTATTGGATAGATGTTTTTGAATTATCTTAAATTATTAGGTGAAAAAAGAAATCGCATATTTTGTTCTATATTCCTTGTTACCATAATGACCTTTTCGTGTGCAGGTATGAGTATGAAGGGTATGGCTTCTGCAGGCGTGGGCGCAGAACTTGAGGAGATAGTAGAGGGCAATAACGCTGCGAATGACGACCGGGTTTCTGAAGTGGAAGGACAAACTTCTGCGAGTAATGGTGAAGCTTCTGAAGTAAATGATCAGAATTCCGAGGGAGAAAATTCGACTTCTGAGGCAGACAGCCAGACTTCCGAAGTGGAAGGACAGGCTTCTGAGGTAGACAGTCAGGCTTCCAAAGCGGAAGGACAGGCTTCTGAGGCAGACAGTCAGACTTCCAAAATCGGAGGGCAGTCTTCTGAGGCAGACAGCCAGACTTCCGAAGTGGAAGGACAGGCTTCTGAGGCAGAGGAAAGTGTAAATGGCACAAATTCAGATAGTATGAACAGCCTTCCTGTGTCTCTTAGCTGCGCATTTATTCTTCCTGCAGGATTTAAAGCTTCAGATACTCCCGGAGTTTTTGTAAATAAGCACTATCCGCTTGAATCAGCTAATATTACCTATAATGTGCATTTGATTCCACAGCAAAAGGCGCTTACCAATGCTGAAAAAGCAGAAGGTAAAGCTGATGATGAGGGTGGAGTGGAGTTTAGCTACAATGAGCTTACCGGTGACAGATATGAGACAAT
The DNA here is from genome assembly GCF_045999815.1 of Butyrivibrio sp. NATIVEDY162. Lineage (GTDB taxonomy): Bacteria > Bacillota > Clostridia > Lachnospirales > Lachnospiraceae > Butyrivibrio. The sequence goes on along the minus strand of NZ_CP172573.1, from coordinate 1,504,920 downwards.
GCAGAGAAACAGTTTTGAGTCATTATATGGTGAGAATATAAATTATAACCTTGAGAGTTTTGAAAATGTTGAGATTGATGGCTTCCCCGGATATAAAATAATACAATCATATACGCTCGAAGGCGCACAGACCATTCATCAGACCAGTTTTATCATGCTCTCGAAAAACAAGGTGTATACAATCGTATTCTCCAGAGCGGAGGATGATGATTTTGATGCAGCTTTTTCTGAAAGTATGGCAACAATACATATGAAGTGATTGAAAAATCTTGTGATGGGATTTCCGGCTGAGGAATATTAAAATTGTCCGGGGATTTCTTCCGGGGTTGTGGAATATTAAAATTATCCAGTGAATTCTCCCGGGGGTGTGGAATATTAAAAGTATCCGGGGATTTCTGTCGAGTCAATATTGAAATTGGATCGGTAAAAAGGACTAAATGCTACAAATTCATCCAATAATTCTAAAAAACTTGTTTGGGATGAAGCGCAAACGCTATTTCGAATAGTATATTTTGTATATATACGGGAATATGTTTAATTGCCTGAAAAAATGAGCAATAAGTGCAAGGTATCAGATTATTTGTTTCTGATACCTTTTTGAATTGTTTGAAAATGTTATCCCATTATCAAGTTTTGATGAAAATGGATGAATGAGCTAAATGATGCAGAAGATTATATGCATATTAACGATAAAAGATGTGCGTATATGCGCAAAGAAAATATTGTTATGTCTACAGCTCATGGCAGGAACTACCGACACCATGACAATCCACACACAAGCCATGCCAGGACCTATTTAGTTTGACGAAGACGCACAACACCAGCGCTATGGCAGGAACTACCCGTACTATGACAAGCTCCGCCAGCGCTATGGCAGGAAATGCCAACAAAACAGCAGGAACTACCGACACTATGATAAACCACGTTACAGCAGGTCTCAACGCTATCGCGGAACTTATTTGCTTTGGCTATGACAAGCTCCTCCAGCGCTATGGCAGGAACTACCCGTACTGTGACAAGCTCCGCCAGCACTATGGCAGGAACCACCGGCGCTGTGACAGGCTCCGCTGTGAGGGCAACCGATGCAGGCGCCCTGTTTCTTTTTCTTAATGATGTAGCGTATATCAAAAATTAATATAGCTGCAATAACGACTATAATAATAACATTAGACATATAACACTTCCTAAAAAAAACAAATGGCTTCTTGAGGGCAAAGAGGTAATTGCCACAAGAATAGATTCTTAATTAATTCAAGCAAAGTATAATCACAAGAGCAGTATTTGTCAAGAAAAACAGTTAGCAATAGCAAACGTCCGCTAAAAAAGGTTAGCAGAAACAAACACATTGAATTTATTATGGCATTAACGTCTTTTTCAGAAAAGGTTAGATTATCTTCGTTTGTATAAACACTAATGCTTATATGATATCCCGCATCCTGTAATAGCTATCCATATTGGGAATTCTGTGAATTGCCGTATCCGTGTAAACATTGGCTTTTAGAAGATCCTGTTTATCAGGATGTTTTTGGCCTTCATCAAAAACGGCAATCATCCTGTCGATTATTTCATCGTCAACCTTTCCACGCATAGCTTCGTAGCGATCACGGATGGGAGCAGGCATGGCGCCCTGGCAGAAAAATGAGCCAAGAAACACATTGTCACTTGGAAGCCATACTTTGCCTATTGATTCCATAGACCTGTAATAGGCAGGATCGTTGCCCATTCCGCAGGTTCCAAAAAATCCAACATTTTTACCGTGAAGAGAAGTTATAAGATCAATGATTTCAAGGGAGCAGGTGCCTCTGTTAACCCAGTATCCAATGAAATAGGTTTCAGCATCATGCCGTCCGTTCCAGCTTCTGATGTTGAGTTCTTCCTTGGAGTCAGAAGGCAGGGCATAGAAAACCTCATCCGCTATTTTTTTTGTATTCCCTGTTTCACTTGCATAAACAACTAAATACTTTAGCATGAGGCCCTCTGATTACAATAGTGCTGGTCAGGACTTTTTCAGAAAAGTGTTGCCACATTTTGGACATCGTATTTCAATCCGGCCCTTTCCTCGCGGAACTCTGATTTTTTGGCTGCAATTAGGGCACTTATAGATATGGAAAGATTTGTTTTGTGTCCAACTGTCTTTGAATTTTCTAAAGAAGTCCAAAAACTTATCGGTAATATTTACATATGCCGCGTTTTCACGATAACGGGCAGGAATATTTCTGGAAAACAGACGAAAATAGCTGTAAAAAAGTAGAATAACGGCAACATAATACATGAGTCCAAGTGGTGTCACAAAAGACACCACCAGCAGTATTACTGCCACTACAAGACAACTCTTTGTAAGTCTGTCAGTTCCGTACGCTCCGTATCTTCCCTGAAAAAAGCGATAGAGAAAATCTTTCATTAAGTACGCTCCAATACGATTTCTTAATTCCGGAGAACTCGGAAATCGATGACTTTTTATAAGTCAAAAACAACAGTTAAATAGCTGACAAACCCCCTCATTACAAGGAAAGTATAATTTTCATTAAGCGAAAATGCAATTAATCGCGGATAAATCTTTCTAAAAAATCCATTAATGCCTTATTACCCAAACATCAACAAAAATAAAGAAAAGTGTTATAATGTCTTGTACTAATGATAATTGGAGGACTTTATGCAGATAATCATAGTAGGCTGCGGAAATGTTGGAGCAGCTTTGACAGAGCAGTTAAGCGGCGAAGGACACGACGTCACGGTCATTGAAGAAAAGCGAGATGTCATTCAGAGCCTTGTTAATAATTTCGATGTAATGGGAATTGTCGGAAACGGCGCAAGTTACCTTGTTATGAGGGATGCCGGAATTGAGCATGCTGACCTCATGATCGCAGTTACAGGTAATGATGAGCTGAACCTTCTGTGCTGCCTGATAGCAAGGAAGGCCGGTAATTGCAATACCATAGCCAGAGTTAATAATCCCATTTACAAGAGGGAGATCAATTTCATCAAGGAAGAGCTTGGACTGTCTCTTGTAGTTAACCCGGAGGAGCTTTCCGCTCAGGAGGCAGCAAGACTGCTCAAATTCCCGGCAGCTACAAAAATTGAGACCTTTGCCAGAGGTCGTGCAGAAATAGTGCATATGACCGTTAAGGAGGATACCAGAATCTGCAATAAATCTCTTAAGACAATACAGTCTGAGATTCGAAGCAAAGTGCTTATTGCAGTTGTACAAAGAGCGGATGAGGTTTTCATCCCCAATGGTGATTTCGTTCTGAGAGCAAACGACGAGCTTACAATTGTCGGAGCATCCAGAAGCATAGCAGAGTTTTTCAGGAAAATCGGATTGCCCACTGCAAGGGTGCACTCCGCCATGATAATAGGTGGAGGCTCTACATCGTATTATCTTGCGCAGCAACTGATTTCCTTCGGAATAGATGTAAAGCTTTTTGATAAGGATCTTGAACGCTGCAAGGTGCTTTCAGACCTTCTGCCACAGGCACTTATCATCAATGCTGACGGTACGGATAAGGACGCACTTATGGAGGAGGGGCTTGTGGGAACAGAGTCCTTCGTTACCATGACTAACCTCGATGAAGAGAACATTATGCTCTCCATGTATGCAAAGAGCGTCAATCCCAAAGCGAAGCTCATCACCAAGGTTCATAGGGTTAATTACGGTGAGATTATCGATACTCTTCAGATAGGAAGTATCATTTATCCGAAGAATGTGACTGCTCAGCGTATTGTTCAATATGTACGTGGTATCAGCAATTCCATGGGAAGTAATAATATAGAAGCTTTGTATAAGATGAATGATGGTGAAGTTGAGGCTTTGGAATTTTTCGTAGATGAAAAGTCTGCTGTCATTGGCAAACCTCTTTCTGAGATGCATCTTAAAAAGGGAATCCTGGTAGCGCTCATTAACCGCAAGGGCGAGATCATCTCACCTACCGGACAGAGCGTTATAGAGCCCGGAGACACGGTTGTTATTATAACCAGCCACCTTGGGCTTTTGGACATATCGGATATACTTGCTTAAAAAATATAATCATTAGGAGATATTATGAATTACAATATGATCCGGTTTCTGCTCTCGAGAGTATTGCAGATCACGGGCTTGCTTATGATGCTGCCACTTATTGTAGCATTGATATACAAAGAGATGTTTTGTGCTGAGATGTTTTTGCTGGTGATAGCAGGATGTCTTATCATTGGTTCCATAGGAGCTCACTTTAAACCTCAAAATGTGGCTATTTACGCGCGAGAAGGATTTGTGGCAACTGCTCTTACGTGGATTCTGATAAGTGCGGTGGGGGCACTGCCTTTTGTTTTGACAGGTGTTACATCAAGCTATGTAGATGCCCTGTTTGAAACCATATCCGGACTTACGACCACGGGATCGACCATTTTATCAAATGTTGAGATGTACTACAGCGTTCAATTCTGGCGTACCTTTACCCACTGGATAGGCGGAATGGGAGTGCTCGTTTTTATCCTTGCTATCATGCCTATGTCCGGTGGATACAGCATGCATCTTATGCGCGCTGAGTCCCCCGGCCCTTCTGTAGGAAAATTTGTTCCCAAGGTTCGTGAGACAGCTAAGATTTTGTATCTGATTTATATCGGTATTTCAGCAACTCAGGTTATCCTGCTTCTCATAACGGGACTTAATCTGTATGAGGCACTTACAACCACATTTGCTACAGTTGGTACCGGAGGATTCGGTATCACAAATGCGGGCATGAATGATTTTTCCACAGCATCACAGATTGTAATTACTATTTTCATGATAATGTGCGGAATCAACTTCAGTGTGTATTATTACCTCATAACTATGAGACCCAAGGAAGCTCTGAAAAATGATGAGGTCAAGCTGTATCTGGGACTTATGTTTGCGTCAGCCACACTTATTGCTGTGATGATCTATAAGCAGGGGATTACCGCGACGCCGTTTGAGTCATTTCACCATTCTTTATTTACTGTAGCGTCAGTCATGACAACCACAGGATTCGCAACTTTGGATTTTAATCTTTGGCCACAGCTGTGCAAGACACTTCTTGCCTGCCTTATGCTGCTTGGAGCCTGCGCAGGTTCTACGGGAGGTGGATTTAAACTGTCCCGTCTCCTTATCCTTCTTAAGGCTATGAAAAATGAGCTTATTTATATTGTTCATCCTAAGTCAGTAAAGAAGGTATACATGGATGACCATACGATAGATTCTACGGTTGTTAAGTCTGTATCGGCTTACCTGAGTATGTATGTAGTGATTTTCATATTCTCAATTCTGCTTATTTCATTTGATGAGTATGATTATGAGACTAACTTTACTGCGGTTGCAGCAACGCTTAATAACATAGGACCCGGACTTAGCATGGTAGGTCCTACAGGAAACTTTGGTTTCTACTCAGATTTTTCTAAATTTGTTTTAATGTTTGATATGCTGGCGGGAAGACTTGAGCTACTGCCCATGTTGATACTGTTCTCACCCAGAACATGGAGCAAGAGATAAAGGAAAAATGGTGATTGCAATGATGTAATAGACGGAATAAGAGAAACTACACAAGGCAAAAGCTATTATGAAAAAATCATTAATGGAAAGACTGTTATATTAGATACAGTTCCGACTAATTATGTAAAAGAACATTCCACAAATACAACTACCGGAGAAATTACAGATGGATATTATGTTCCGAGGACAACAAGGACAGAAATCATTGTAGTTTATCAAGATAAAAGAACCGGTAGACATTACACCTGGACAAAGAGTATATTAAGAAAATTCTAATATATTGATGCTTTATTTCTTCATACAAAAAAGCAGAATTTTTACTGACAAAAGATTGCCCGCAAAAATTCTGCTTTTATTTTTGTATCATAGGAAAGCAATTTCCTATGATATAAAAAATCAGCAATCTCACTTATCTGTATACTGCAAAAGACTGTGGTCCAAGTACCAGTTCATCGTCGTCAAATTTCTGATGACCGATTCCGTAGATGAGTTTTCCGGCTACAACACTCTTGATATTTCCCTCAAAAGAACTTGTATTAACATGGGCTTCTTCACTTCCCGGATTTACTGCAAGAAGAAGGTCGCCGCGTCTGTATACGAGGATGCGCTGGCCCTTAGCGGAGTAAACCTTCTCAAAAGGAGCATCAGCCTGAAGATCTTCATACTCATGTCTTAAGTTTATAAGATCCTTGACAGTGTGATAGATGGAGTCAGGATCCTTTTCTGCCTCGCTTACGCTTGGGGCATCCGCTGATGAGTCCATGGGAATATACAGCTTATCTGTGTCTGCATCGGAGAAACCGAAGTTCTTGCTGTTTTTATCCCACTGCATGGGAGAGCGGGAACCTGTTCTCTGGAAGCCGCCTTCTTTAGTTCTGACGTTTTCAAGATACTTCATACCAATCTCGTCGCCGTAATATAAAAATGGCACGCCTGGCATTGTAAAGAAGAATGCGTATGCAAGCTTTATTTCAGAGATGTCCAGAGCCCTTGTTACTCTGGGAGTATCGTGGTTACAGGTGATAAAACTGATATAGCCGTATTTTTTGGAACCTTCGTATCTGGGCAGATAATCCGCAAGGAACCTCTCCGGGTCATCGCCGCCATCCTTTTTAAAGTAGCTGTGATCGCCGCCTTCGGTTTCACAGTCTCTTACAAGGACGTTGTATCCGTTTCCATGGTGATCAAGATAAAAATCTGCGTGAAAACCATATTTTAGTGCGCACTGAGGATTGCACCATTCAGATATGAGTGCAGCATCGGGATAATTCTCATCAAGCATTTTCCTGATATCGGTCCAGACAGCTCCTGTAGCGCTCTTTACATCATCGTCTTCCTTTACAAGTGAGTCTGCCATATCGACGCGGAAACCGTCGCAGCCCTTATCAAGCCAGAAGCGCATGATGTCCTTGATGGCTTCTCTTGTAGCTATACAGGAAGGGTGATCCGGGGATAGCTGCCACTTCTCGGTTTTGTTCAATACGCCATAGTTTAGTGCCGGCTGACATTTGAAAAAGTTCAGCATATAGCATCCTTCACGTTCAGCTTCGCCTCCGATATAGGGATGACCTGCAATCCCGCAAAATGCACTGTCTGTCCAGATATATCTGTCAGAATATTCATTTCTGTCTGGTTCGCAGCTTTTCTTAAACCACTCATGCTCTTCTGAGGTGTGGCCGGGAACAAGGTCCAGTAGAATTTTGATATCCTTTTTATGTGCTTCGTCAAAAAGGCGGACAAGATCCTCGTTTGTGCCATATCTCTCAGCTACCTTCTTATAGTCTCGTACATCATAACCCGCATCCTTAAAGGGCGAATCGAAAAGGGGATTGAGCCAAATGGCGTTACATCCAAGACTTTTTACATAGTCAAGTTTTTCTATAATTCCTTCGATGTCTCCGATTCCGTCCCCGTTTGTATCGTTGAAGGACTGCGGATAAATTTCATAAAATACAGCATTAGATAACCATGCCGGCATAAATTTTTCCTCCTGATTCCAGTAAATTTCTCTTTGAGTATTTTTATAAATTAAAACGGAAATCGTTTTCCAATAGCATTATTGCATACTTTGGTAAAATAAAAAAGAAAAATATTTTTGCAAAAACAGTTTTTATGAAGCATTTCATAATGGTATAATTTTTTTCATGAATACTAACGAAGAGACTAAAAGATTTTCACTGAGAAATATACAATTTTTAAACGCAGACGCAATAAAACTGGTGGCAATGGTTACCATGCTGATAGACCATATCGGGGCGGGAATTCTGTTGTATTTTCTGCGAGCCGGTATCTATCCTTTTGGATTGGAGTTTGAGCAGTCTGCAGAGTTGTATCACTGGCTGAGGCATATCGGGAGACAGGCCTTTCCTATATACTGTTTTTTGATTGCAGAGGGACTTATTCATACCCGAAGTGTGCCCAAATATCTGATCAATCTGGGAGTATTTGGCTTAATATCCGAGCCTTTTTTTGATATTGCGGTAAAAGTTAAAGAGAATGCTTTTTCAACAGACATAGCAGCGCTCTATGCAGCTAACAAGGAGGTGCTGTTAACACACAGAAATGTGTATTTTACGCTTTTGATAGGCCTTTTTGTCATATGGGTCATGTCCTATGTGGAGAAGAATCTCTTTACGGAAAATCCTGCTGCTCTACTGGGCATGATTGCTGATAATCCACTGTACGTGCTGATTTATACAATGCCGGTAGTTGCCGGTGCTGCTCTGGCGCAGGTTGTTGACTCGGATTACAGATGGTGGGGTGTATGCCTTATTGCAATATTTTATGGATTCAGGCGCAACAGATTTATGGCCTGTGTTGCAGGATATTTGTTTTTCATGAATCTTGGATCGGAAGTATGGGCGCTTCCTGCATTTATACTTATTGCTGCTTATAACGGAAAACAGGGAACTATCAGCAAAAAGTTTAAATACGTATTCTACGCATTCTATCCGGTGCATCTTCTTTTGATTTATCTGGTCAGGTGCTATATATACAGCAAAGTAGCGGGATAAATCATTATCCCGGAAATGCCAAAGTGCTGCCTTGGGCTCATCTCAGATGAATTTTAGTCGTCCGTTTTCTTTTTATTCAAAGCGGCCAACAGACAGGAAAATCGCGAACAGGACAAGTAGCGCAAAAAGAACAAAGATAAATTCGATTATCTTTGCGAAGAGACTGTATTGCTTAAACTCGCCGTTAAAGAATAAGAACCTGATAAGAACAAGGAAAAAAATCAGTTCGGCGATAATTATTATTGCGTCAAAAACAATTGACATAAGGGCTATTGAAGCCATAACCGGAAGTGTAAACATCTGCAAATCCTTTTTATGAAAATCTAAAGCTGATACTGAAGAACAGTATCCACTCACTCTACATTATTGTAACACTAAAGGTGTCACAAATTGAATCCATAATCCCCATTTTTAAGCCATTTTTAATATGTACTTAATAGAATTATCATTGTTATTATGATAGACTAAAGTCGAATTATCATAAAGTTAGAAACAGACTTTTCGGAGATGATTCTATGAAAAAAGTAGGGATGACTCTTACTATACAGTTAGTCATAATTGTGTCAGCCATTCTTCTCATCGGTGACATGCTGATGGGTATTATTCTGATGAAACAATCCCAAAATTCAATCAAAACAATCATAAACGGACGAATGCTTGATATTGCAAATACAGCGGCAGCGATGCTGGATGGGGATATTATGGAAAAACTGACCGCTGAGGATGCGGGGTCAGAGGAATACGAGTCTCAGATGAAAAATCTTAGGGCTTTCCAGGACAGCATTGAACTTAAATATATATATTGCATAAACGATGAGGGAAATAAGCATTTTACTTTTTCCATAGATCCGACTGTAGAGGATCCCGGGGAATTCGGCTCGGATATTGTATACACAGATGCACTATATCAGGCGAGCCTTGGAGTGCCCTCTGTAGACGAAGTACCTTATGAGGATCAGTGGGGAACCTTTTATAGCGCCTATAGCCCGGTGTTTAATTCCAAGGGTGAAGTGGCAACTATAGTTGCCGTCGATTTTTCTGCTCAGTGGTATGAGGAACAGATTTCCAGACTTGCCAGAACCATTTTGATCTTTGTTATAACATCCGCTTTCATAGGGGCTGTTCTTGTGATCATCGCCATGGGCGGTGTCAGGAAAAGTGTCCATGATATCAGCAGAGAAATAACCGATCTTGAAAAGGATGTGGATGATATCACAAAAGAAATAGCTGCCACTGTTCAGGGGGATCATCCATTGTTCGCTCAAGCTGAAAATGAGCTTTCAGGTCAGGCAGAAAGGTTAAGCCAAAGCAGCGTCTGTGAAAGTGCAACAGAGGATACAAAAATAGACAAAGGGAACGTACATGCAGGCGATAGCAGCAACCAGCGATCCGGAGTTGAGTATGACATCAGGGAAATGGGAGAAAAAATCCATGCCGTCCACAGCAGTATAAGAGATTATCTTGATCATACCCAGAGACGGGCAAATAACATGATAACGGCGCTGGCTTCGGATTACAGAAGTGTTTATTATGTCAGCCTTGATAGAGACGAGGGAATATGCTTCAGGTCACATTCCAATCTGGAGGATGGCCTTGATGAAGGGGAACAGTTTGTATTTAGTGAAGTTTTTACAAATTATGCGAATGATTATGTTGCGGAGAAATACAGACAGGGATTTCTGGATTTCATAAAACCTGAAAATATCAGGAAGAAGCTTGAAAGTGAACGCATTATTGCATACAGATATCTTGTTGTCAGAGACGGCAAAGAGTCCTATGAAATGCTCAGAATGGCAGGTGTGAGACGCGCTGAGGACAGATATGATCATATAATTCATTCAGTGGGAGTGGGCTTTACTGATGTTGACACTGAGATGAGGCAGTCCCTCGATCAGAGACGTGCACTTAGTGATGCGCTTGCAGCTGCAGAGCAGGCCAGCAAGGCAAAGACTGCATTTTTGTCAAGCATGAGCCATGAGATCAGAACACCTATGAATGCCATCATAGGACTTGACAGAATAGCTCTCAGTGACCCTGGAATATCAGATAAAACAAGGGATTACCTTGAGCAGATAGGAAGTTCTGCCAATCACCTTTTGAAGATAATAAATGATATTCTCGATATGTCCAGAATTGAATCTGGGCGAATGATGATTAAGCATGAAGAGTTTTCATTTAAAAAGCTGCTTAGTCAGATTAATACAATAATCGGGAGTCAGTGCAGCGATAAAGGTATTCAGTATAACTGCGAGATCAAGGGCGAAGTGGATAATTACTATATTGGCGATGACATGAAACTTAAGCAGGTCATCATCAATATACTTGGCAATGCTGTTAAGTTTACGGAGCCCGGAGGAAATGTCAGCCTTTTGGTGGAGCGGATCGCCCGCTATGACAGGAATTCCACATTAAAATTTATCATGAAGGATAACGGCATCGGAATGGATGAAAACTTCATTCCAAGACTTTTTGATGCCTTCAGCCAGGAGGACTCGTCCAATACCAATAAGTACGGAAGCACAGGCCTTGGCATGGCTATCACCAAGAATATCATAGAGATGATGAACGGCAGGATTGAGGTTGAGAGCAAGAAGGGTGTAGGAACCGAATTTACCGTGACTGTTACTTTGATGGAGTCTGACAGAAAGGACACAAATGAAGTAGAGGGTAATATCAATCCTAATGAGCTTTCAGTTTTAATAATTGATGATGACAAGATTTCTTCAGAGCATGCGAGGCTTGAGCTTGAGAAGCTAGGGCTTGAGGCGGAGATAGCGGGATCCGGTCCGGAAGCCATAGAGATGGTGAGGCTAAGACATGCAAGAAGAGAGTCCTATAACATGATTTTGGTTGACTGGAAAATGTCGCAGATGGATGGCATAGAGACCACCAGGAAGATCAGGGAGATCATAGGAGATGACTCTGCGATCATTATTCTCACGGGATATCAATGGGAGGATGATCCGGATGAAGCTGCAAATGCAGGGGTGGACAGCTTTATTTCCAAGCCGCTTAACTCGGCATTTGTCATGGAGCAGTTCAAACAGGTTCTTGTTCAGAAAAATATGCAGAGCTCTGCGGGGATAAAAAAAGCGCCCCTTGAAGGAAGGCACATTCTTCTGGCTGAGGATATTCTCGTTAATGCCAAGATAATGATGAAGGTACTTTCCATGAAGAGTATAAGTGTCGACCACGCTGAAAACGGGAAAATAGCAGTGGAAATGTTTGAGACCCATCCTGAGTGGTATTATGATGCGATTTTGATGGATATGAGAATGCCTGAGATGGACGGTCTTACAGCCACAGCTATGATCAGGGCTCTTGACAGAAGCGATGCCAAGAAGATTCCAATCATAGCTCTTACAGCCAATGCTTTTGATGAAGATGTACAGAGGAGCCTCCAGGCCGGCCTTAATGCGCATCTCAGTAAGCCGGTTGAGCCGGATGTAATATTTGATACGCTGGAGAGCCTGATAACTGATGATAGATAAAAATTTTTTCATCAAATTAAAAGTTGTATTTTTTTCTGAGATAAAGTAGACTAATTCGGTTGGAATTAGTAAGTTGCTATGATAAAAATAGCAATGAGGAGTAATTTATCAGGAGAGGTACAGCTTTGAATAATTGCATCATTGCCCAGTCAGGTGGGCCAACAGTTGCTATTAACGCATCACTTGCCGGAGTGCTTTCGGCAAATATGGAAAACGGGTATTTTGATACCGTGTATGGCTCCATAAATGGAATTACAGGCATTTTGAATTCTAAAATTCTAAATTTGTCCAAGCTTCAGGAAACTATACCCGGATTTACGGATAAATTAAAGGTTACACCCGCTATGTATCTGGGTTCATGCAGGTACAAGCTTCCTAAACATCAGGATGAGCCTGAAATATTTGATAAGATTTTTACATTCTTCCATGAGCATGATATTAATGCTTTCTTTTACATCGGTGGAAATGATTCCATGGATACGGTTCTTAAACTATCGGAATATGCCTCTGAAATTGGCAGCAACATCAAAATTATAGGTATTCCCAAGACAATTGATAATGATCTGTGTGGCACAGACCATACACCGGGATTTGGCTCGGCTGCAAAATATATAGCTTCTTCCATATTGGAGATAGCCCATGATACATATATTTATCCTGTTAAATCTGTGACCATAGTGGAGATTATGGGACGTGACGCGGGCTGGCTCACAGCGGCTTCCGCCCTTGCAAGGAATGAATATTCAGGAGCGCCCCAGCTCATTTATCTTCCTGAGAGAGCCTTTGACGAGAATGTATTTATTGAGGATGTAAAGAAACTTCTTGAGACTAATAACAGCGTTGTTATGGCTGTATCCGAGGGTATACGGGATAAAGACGGAAACTATATAAGTGCATCTGCAACATCAACCGATAATTTTGGACATAATCAGCTAAGCGGTGCAGGAAAAGCCCTTGAGAGCCTTGTAGCCAATCGGATAGGCGTAAAGGTTCGCTCCGTTGAGGTTAATATTTTGCAAAGATGTGCTTCGCACCTTGCATCTCTTACCGATCTTGATGAATCCGCAGAGCAGGGAAAATATGCACTTCAGCTTTCAATGGAAGGAAAGAGCGGAGTCATGGTGACTCTGAAAAGAACCGGCGATGCACCATACAGCACACAGACTGACTATCAGGATATCCATGATACGGCAAACCTTGTGAAAAACGTCCCGGATAACTGGATAAATAAAGAGGGTAATGATGTGACTAAAGAAATGCTCACCTACCTTAGACCTCTAATAGCAGGTGAGCCTGTGATCAGTTTTAAAGATGGTGTCCCGGAATATTTGGACGTAAGGCATTTAAAGTCTTAAAATCATGATGATGCCACTTGGGGAGGCCTATGAAAACAGGTCTCCCTCAATTACATTTGTGTCCTCATCGGTTGTACAGGCGATATTCGACAGCGCATTTTTAATAAGAGATGTGCTGAGGGCATCACCCTGTGTAAGCGCGTCAAAATCACTTCCTGTGTAGGATGCCTTTAAATGCATTTTTCCTTCAGCCTCCAGATATTCAAAGTCAAATTGCGCGTCGGCTTTTTCCTTAAAATGTTCCACAAGAATTGCTACTCCAAGTTCTTCAACAATGGTCATCATTTTGCGGATCATGGTGTTATCCAGAAGGTGATTGTGGCCAAAGGTTTCTATCTGAGTAAGTGCACCCGGATAATCGAAACTGTCATCGTTGATTTTTATTGATAGTACCTTCAAATGACCGATGAATCTGCGGGTGTTATCCTTTTTGGGGTGAAGGAATATCTCATCGGGAGTTCCTTCCTCATAGATAAGCCCCTGGTCAAGGAAAAATACGCGATTTGCCACATCCTTTGCAAATTTCATCTCATGTGTGACGATCATCATTGTCATGCCGCTTTGAGCGAGCTTTCGTATTACTGACAAAACTTCGCCGATTGTGGTTGGATCAAGGGCAGATGTGGGTTCATCAAACAGTATCATTTCCGGATCCATGGCAAGCTGTCTTGCAATGGCTACGCGCTGCTGCTGGCCTCCTGAGAGCATGGCGGGGTAGCGCAGAGCCTTCTCGGCAAGCCCTACTTTTTCAAGCATTTCCATGCTGTACATGAAAGAGTCTTCTTTTGATCTGTGAAGAAGCTCCATTTGTGCCAGCATAATATTTTCTACAATGGTCAGATGTGAAAACAGGTAAAATGACTGGAATACCATCCCGACCTTTCTTCTCAGCCCTTTGAGGTCGTAGCCGTGGGCGAGAATACTTTCCCCTTTAAACAGAATTTCACCATCGGTGGCAGGGATAAGCTGATTGAGCGTATTTAAAAAAGTGCTCTTTCCTGTTCCTGAAGGACCGATTATGGAGATGATATCGCCTTTTCGTATTTCACAACTGATATCCTTTATTGGAACGGAGTTTTCAAAGGCTTTTTTCAGGTGCCTTATCTCATACAGAAGGGGCTTGTCTTCGCTGTCTGATAAAGGCAAACCAAATTCAGGTGTGGAGAGCTTTCCGGCTGCTCTGGCATCAAGAAGCTTTTGAATTTCCTTAATACTTCTGGTGGAGGGTTGTACCAGTTTTTCAAGACTTCCCAGAATCAAAATAAGTACTAGAGAGAGCAAAAAATAGATGACCGCCGTAAATATAAGCGGGAAAAAGGCTTCATAGGTGCGGCTTCGTATGATGTCAGAAGCTCTTGTAAGATCCATAAGAGAGATGTAGCCGGCTACGGAAGTCAGCTTTACCAGGGCTACAAACTGACCGGTATAAACGGGAAGGATATTGATAAGGGCCTGGGGAAGGATAACTTTAATAAAACCGTGAACCGGTCCAAAGCCGATGGCTGTTGCAGCCTTTGACTGGCCTTCAGGCACAGCTTCTATGCCTTTCCTGAATATTTCTGAGGTATATGCAGAAAAATCAAGAGAAAAACCTATTACGCATACCCAGAATGCAGGGAAATTCTTGGTGGTAAAGATAATATAATTAAGAACCAGGAGAAGCACCACAATGGGCGTTCCTCGGAAAATACGGATATAGGCATTGGCGATGGCTTTTGCAACGGGGTTTTTATTCATGCGAAGATAGCAAAACAGACCGCCAAGAATGGTTCCAAATAACCCGCTTAAAAGCGAAAGCGCCAACGTGACACCAAGTCCTGAAAGAATAAGCTGCCAGCGATCTTCTCTGATAAAGTTTTTTATCAGACTGTCTTTTATATCAGCAAGAAAGTTATTGCTATCATTTTTTTCAATGAGGGCGGGATTTCTAAGCACAACGATAGCAGTGGTGCCTTCATAAGTAGGCTCCCCAAATAATACGCTTTCTGCGCGTTCTTCTGTAAAGACTATTCCTCCACATGCCAGGTCGCATTTTTCTGTGATGATAGAAGGAAGTATGGAACTGAAATTCATCTGCTTAAATTCGAGAGCATACCCTTTGTCATGGCAGAAACGGTAAATATAGTCAACATCAATACCTACAACGTTACCATCTTTTATATAGCAAAAAGGTACTGATGTCGGATCGAGTGCTACAAGTAGTTTTCTCTTAGAACCTTCAAGTGTGGAGACGTCCGGTACGACTTTTTTACTTTCGTCAAAGCCAAGCCATATTTTCTGAATCTCATAGAAGGTACCGTCTTTTTTGAGCTCTTTTATGTAATTACTGTATTCGTCGCAGAGCGCTTTTCCTGAGGCTGTATTCGGAAAAATGGAACCGCCTTCCATGGTTTCGGAAATAGGCTCTTCAAGGCTTACAAGCTGAGGGTTTTCTGCAACCATAGCCCATGCAATAACGTCGGTATCCGCATATGCATCGATTTTTCCTGATATCAGAGCTTCACGAATATCACTGTATGCATCATATAAAACAAGCTCGGCGTTTGGAAGCCGCTCTCTGACATGTATAGCCTCAATGGAGCCGGTCAGTGCACCGATTCGTTTGTGCTCAAGTTCAGAAAGATGAGTGTAATATTGCGTATCATCTTTACTGCCACAGCCGCTGAGAACGAAAAGTAAAGCCAGTAAAATTGGCATGAACAAACGCATTTTTTGGGGGAAAATCTGACGCTTCATATAATCCACCTCATAATATAGAATCCTAATTTAATAGTAGTATCAGGGAGCGTGGTTAACAACGAAAGTTTCTATTAAAAATTTGTGATTATTTGATTAGTTATTTTGAATCGGATTGTGTTTTTATATTGTTGAAAAATTCTCTTGTTTTTACCAGTTGGCTTGTAGGAAAATTTCTGGGGATCTCAGGTGGCTTGCCGGGAATTTCAGGGGGATTACAGGTAATTGCAGGTGAATGTAGGTGGTTGCCGGGAATTTCTGGGGATTGCAGGAGGAAGTTTAAGTAATTAAGTTGTATGTTTTATGCTATAATTGATAACAATTCTATTGTAAATGGGAGGAACCTAAGTGGCTGATAATACTTCTAAAAACCTAAGAAATCTTATGATGTATCAGATTTTTGTACGTAATTACAGTGAGGATGGAAACTTTGCCGCGGTTCAGGCGGATCTTGACAGAATCAAGGCTTTGGGTACAGACATAGTGTATCTGATGCCGATTCATCCCATCGGAACAAAAAATCGCAAGGGAAGCCTTGGCTCACCTTACGCAATAAGTGATTACAGAGCAGTTAACCCTGAATTCGGAACTTTGGAGGATTTTAAGAATCTTGTCAATGCTATTCATGAGAAGGGCATGAAATGCATAATAGATGTAGTCTATAATCACACCTCTCCGGATTCTGTTCTGTCAAAAGAGCATCCTGAGTGGTTTTATCACAAAGAGGATGGCTCCTTTGGAAACCGTGTAGGCGATTGGAGTGACATAATCGATCTGGATTATTCCAATGAAGGCTTGTGGGATTATCAGATAGAGACTCTGAAGTACTGGGCTGAGATGGTTGACGGATTTAGATGCGATGTTGCGCCCATGGTGCCCGTGGCATTTTGGGACCGAGCACGAAAAGAGGTTGCGACTGTCCGTCCTGACTGCATATGGCTTGCAGAATCCATAGAATACTCTTTCATAACCCACTTGAGAGGAAGAGGGATAACGGCGCACAGTGATGCGGAGATTTTCCACGCTTTTGATGTGAGCTATGACTATGATGTGTATCCTGATCTGGCTGCATATTGCAAAGGAGAGAAGAGCCTTGATGCATATCTTGGAGGCGTAAACCGTCAGGAAGTAATATATCCTGACAATTATGTAAAGCTTCATTTCCTGGAAAATCATGATCAGACAAGAGCTCATTTCCTTATTCCCGACGAAAGAGAGCTTCGCAATTATACGGCATTTATGTTTTTCCAGAAGGGCATGCCTTTTGTATACGCAGGGCAGGAATTTGGCGCTTCGCACCTTCCGAGTCTTTTTGATAAGGATACTATAGCCCTTAAGCCTGAAGGTGGCATTGATATGTCAGGGCTTATAAAGTCTCTGTCTGACATTAAGAAAAATGACATTTTTACAGATGGAATATTCGAATGTTCTAGAACCATGAACGATACGGTAGTTGCTACAATTACAAAAGGTGACAGAAAAGCGGTTGGAATATTTGCTCTTGCAGCAGCAACCTCAAATGTGCGTGTCCCTCTTGAGGATGGCATATACAGGAATCTCATTGATGGCAAAGACATTGAAGTTTTTCGCGGCGGTGTTCAGTGCTATGGGGAACCTATCATAATCTGAAGAGAATAAATAGAAAAATTTAAGAATCCAAGATATTTAGTAAGTGAAAACATAATATATAGGGAGATGAAGGTATGGAAAACGAGATTAAGAAAATAATGGATGAACAATTTCAAAAGGAAAAGGCTTTAAAGGTAGAGCGTTATAGAAGATTAAACCAATTTGCCAGGAAGGGACAGATACTGTTTGTGGGATCAAGTCTTATGGAGCAGTTTCCAATAGATGAGATGCAAAGACAAATTGATATTCCGCTTGAAATATACAACAGAGGTATTGGCGGATACGTAACAACAGAGCTTTTGCAAAATATTGATGCATGTATTCTGGAGCTTGAGCCTAAATATATTTTTATTAACATCGGAACAAACGACATAAGCGGTCCTGAATATAACAAGGAAGAACTACTGGATAATTACGGTAAGATTCTGGACATAGTTAAGGAAAAACTTCCGGATACAAAGGTTACTCTTCTTAGCTATTATCCCACCAATCCGGAATTTGGTGAAAAACTCCCTTATATGAAGGAGGTTCTTGGATACAGATCAAATGCGAGAATCAAGCAGGCAAATGAAGACGTGAAGGCTTTTGCAGAGGAGAGGGGCCTTGAATGGATCTATGTAAATGACGGACTTATGGATGAAAAAGGCTATTTGAAGGAAGAATTTGCAATTGACGGAATGCACTTCTTTGCAAATGGATATAAAGTCATTCTTGAGAACATGCTTCCTATTCTTAAGGAACTTCGATAGGATAGGGTGAATAGGGGCAAATAGAGTTGAAATAAACTAACTAAATATCAAATAAGATCAGGAGCTGCGCATTAGTGCAGCTCCTTTTAGATGGCTTCTGTGATGAAGCTTATAAAATATTAACTTTAACTTTCATACGAATTACATATTTGGAGGTTTAAGCAAGGGTGGGGGAGAATAAAGAGCAGGTGAAGGGATAACGTATATGAATAATAGGGTAAGTAATTTGTCTATCTATTAACGAAAATAACCTAGGTCAAAGACCTAGGTTATTTTGTAGAGCGGGTGATGGGGCGCTGCTCGTCCGGGGGACGAGCGCTTAGCGCTGACCGGAGCGGAGCGGAGACCGAACCATGGGTTCGAGGGCTCCGCTCGCTTAACAAAAATAACCTAGGTCACACGACCTAGGTTATTTTGTTAAGCGGGTGATGGGAATCGAACCCACGTATCCAGCTTGGAAGGCTGGTGTTCTACCATTGAACTACACCCGCATGTAAAATATTTAGTTGATCGGGGTGACAGGATTCGAACCTGCGACCTCCTGGTCCCAAACCAGGCGCTCTACCAAGCTAAGCCACACCCCGTTTGGAAGCGTTCTGTTCATTACCTGACCCGCAACGCAAGTACAAGTATATATCGTCCCTATAAGGATGTCAACATTTTTTTTGAAAAAAATTTTAAAAATTGTTATATTAAGACAGAAGCCTTATAAACACTGCATTTGAGGGCAAAAAAAAATTTGTATTTTTGCTTCGGTATTTTAAAAAAGATATGATAAGTTTGAATAATTTCTTCTAAAGGACAATAATATTCAAAGCAAAGAAAGAATAGTAGAATAACAATATTTCAAACAAAAAAGATAAAAGGACAACAATATGGATCACAGTATGGATTATGTAAATATAGGAATATCTTCCTTCCTGATGGCGATCATGGTGATAAAGCTATTTGGAGATTTCCACATGGAGAAGGGAACAAGTAAGGAGAGACATCAGTTTACCAATATGCTTTTCTCTGACACGATCATGCTGGCAGCGGTTCTTATAGCCAAGATAGTTGTATGTGTTGTTCAGGATGAGAAACTGTTGACATTGCTCCTTCAGATTGCATATTCCATGTATTTTGTGGGATTTTATATTCTACTTGGTTTTTATTCTTTATATGTTACATACTATATCTCCAGAAAAAGCGGAAAAAAGCTGGAAATCCGCGGCTTCATTATGCCTCTTATCATCATTTATTCGGTATTCTGGGTTATTTCACTTTTCAAGGGAGTAGTTGTCACATATGAAGGACACACATTTGAGAAAGGTGCGTTGTACTTTATCGGACAGGTTGGCGGCTATTCAATTATGCTGCTGTCTTTGGTTTACATGATCGTGTACAGACAGTATCTGAGAAATGATAATATTTTCAGCCTGCTGTCCATCGTATTTTTTCCGATAATAGGTGTTGGAATAAGATCATTTGTGCCGGACCTTGAAGTGCTGCCTTATAGCTTTTGTCTGTCCCTTATTTACATGGACAACACCTTCCAATATGAACAGGAAAGGCTTATCCTGGAGCAGGAGGACAAGATTTCCAGAGACAGGATCAAAATCCTCTTAAGTCAGATAAAGCCGCACTTTTTATACAATGTACTTAACTCCATATATGTTCTGTGTGAAAAGGACCCCGAACAGGCACAGGAGGCCATTGGACGTTTTTCAGATTATTTACGTGGAAATCTGAGAAGCATAGAGCATGCGGAATGCGTACCATTGAGGAAGGAAATGGAGCATGTAACCAATTACCTTGGACTTGAAAAGATGCGATTCAGAGACAAGCTTACCATAAAGTATGACATAAGGGATGAGTATTTTTCTCTTCCTGCGCTGTCTGTTCAGCTTCTTGCGGAAAATGCTGTTAAGCACGGTATCCATAAAAAAGAGAACGGTGGTACAATTCGTATTGAAAGCTTTTCAGACAAAGAATATTATTATGTTGTTGTGGAAGACGATGGAGTCGGCTTTGATCCAAATGATATGGACCAGGGTGAAGGCCTTCACATTGGAATAGACAACCTCCGGGAGAGGCTGATCGCGATGTGTAACGGACTCCTTATTATAGACAGTACTAAGGGAGTGGGAACCAGAGCTGTCATTAAAATTCCCAGAAATGAACCAATAAAGTAAACGGGTAATTGAAAGATGAGAATAATTGCTGTAGATGATGAAGACCTTGCACTTGAGGGGTGCATGAATGCTATAAAAAAAGCTGACCCAACTGCTGTTGTGGATGGATTTACCAGTGGTAAAGAGGCACTTGAAAGGATTGGTGAAATAGAGCCACAGATTGCATTTCTTGATGTTGAGATGAGAACTGAGAATGGTGTAAATATCGCAAAAATGCTCCAGGAAAAAAATCCCCGGATAAATATTATTTTTGTCACAGGATATTCGGAATATATGAAGGAGGCCTTTGAGCTATATGCAAGCGGATATATACTAAAACCGGTCACTGCAGCCAAGGTCAAGGCTGAATTTGAGCATTTGAGATTTCCTATTGCAACTCAGGCAAAACCTAAAGTAACAAAACTTCGTGTCCACACCTTCGGAGAGTTTGAGGTGTTCACTGAAAACGGTGTTCCGCTGGATTTTGTATATTCCAAGACAAGAGAGCTTCTGGCTGTCCTGATAGATGCAAATGGAGCTATGAGAACCTTTGACCAGATTATGGAAAGAATATGGCAGGACGAGGATGATGCAGGAAGTCACAGATCTTATATGAGAAATCTTTTTGCAGATATGACCAGGATATTTGCTGAGTGTGGCTGCTCTGAGGCACTGATAAGGAGACGAGGAGAAGCCGGGATCAACAAGAATTATTTTGACTGTGACTATTTTGATTTCCTGGATGGAAAGAGAAATGACAGCGGATTTACCGGTGAATACATGAATCAGTACAGCTGGGCAGAGCCAACTCTTGGAAAACTTTTTCAATTATCTGATGGATTGTGGTAATTATATATTACGAAAACGGTTGAGAGTGGCTTAAATACTGATATTGAGCGATGTGACACTTTTGTGACGCTAAATATGAGACAATAAAGTCCCAAATGATTTCCTCTATTATATAGTTCCCTCTATAATAATTAAGGATGAGAGAAGCGCTTGCGTTCTGCAAGTGCTTTTTTCATATCATAGGAAATTGCTTTCCTATGATATAAAAAACACTCCGTGAGGATGCGCACTACTGTGTATGACATTTCACTAGGCTCGAAAAAACCTCGCCAAGTGATCTGCACATCGCGTGAAAGGAATATGTTGCATGCTGCAACCGCGCTCGGCGCGAGAATGTCGCAAGCGACATTCTTTTCTTGTGTGGACCTGGCAAAAAATACGCCTTGGCGGCGAAAGGTTAAATTAAAAATGCTGGGAACTGTTCAATTGTCTGTGGCTTTTCATCAATTTACGTTTACCTATTTTGTTTATATTGTCAATTTAAAGATTTTACACAATACATTATGATAATTTGAGCGCATGATTTGATTGTGTGGGAGGATGTGTTAAATGAAGAAAAGGGTTTTGGCTATACTAATGGCATTATCATTAGTTTCTACAAGTGTGCCTTTTATGTCTGGCACTATTACTGCATCTGCAGAAGAACTGGAATTTGAGCCAGCTCCAGATGCATCAGAAAATATTTCCAATGTTGCAGAGGATGAATCAGAAGAATCGGGTCCTGAAGATGGGATTGAGCCGGAAACATCAGTTGAGACTCAGGATGAGGGAGAAGTATCTCCATCATCTGATAATCAGGAAACACCGTCATCGGAAATCTCTGACACGGAATATATTGAAAATGAAGAAGCTCCTACTGAGCAGGATTTTGAAGTTCAAGAACCTAGGCCAGAAGATGTCAGTGGCAGTGAAGAGACTGGTTTGCCTTCTGAGGAGCAGGAGCAAAATTACGATTTTAATAATGATGACGTAATTTCTGATGAGGAAAGTATTCCGATTGAAGATAGTAAGGTGTTAAATAGTACAAAAAATAATGATGGTGAAAGTGATTATATAGTAAAACCTACCATTTGCCCTGAAGGATATTCATATAGTGTTGATGCCAGTGGAAAACTTAGTATAACTGGAAATATTTATCCTATCCGATATTTAGATTTCTCTACTAGGGATAAAGTAACTTCTATACTACTTACAGGTACTTTAAGATTAGGCTTTAGTTTCTTTTCCGATTACAGTAACGTGAGGTCAATTACTTTTAACAATGTTGATTTTTCTATGATTGAAGATATGGGTGGCTTTTTTAGTGGATGTAAGTCACTTAATTCGGTTGATTTAGGCAACATAAATAATACATCAAAGATAGAATTAATGTATGGCATGTTTGAAGGATGTGGATCACTTACATCACTTAACCTCAGTGGGCTTGATACTTCCAGTGCTACCTGTATGGATAATATGTTTAAGGATTGTAGTTCTCTTGAAAGCATTGATATAAGCAATTTTACTATATCAAATAAATGTTCAACGGATGGAATGCTTGATGGATGCACAAGTCTTTATCAAATATTCTCTCCTAAAAAAGTCGGCACCAGAATAAAACTACCAACAGAATTTTGTATAGATAATAACTTTGATGGAAAAGCTGATGATAATAAAAAGACAAGATATATAACAGAAAGCTCTTCGCGTTATATAAATGCTTCAAATGCCATTATAGAGGATACTCCTATTTCACCTGTGATGAACGCAAATGGCATGCTTATCCATGAGAGTAATGATAAGGGAGGAACGGGTTATGTAAGTTTATCTATAAATAAAAGCGAGTTTTTCAAGGCGACAACGGAATATAATCACCAGATCGCGAAATTTGCATGTGGATTGTCTACAATGGCATATTCAGAAAACACGGATACAATAAGAGCCTGTTTTAAAGATTTAGGGTATAAGTATAGTGATACAGATCTTTTGTACTATAAGGATCAGAATGGGGACACAGCTACATATTGGATAGGTAATGTTCCACTAGATCAAAACACGGTCCTTATCACTGTACTTGTTAGAGGAACAGATGGAAAAGAATGGTATGACAATTTTGAACCCGGCAGGGATGGCATTCATAAAGGATTTGAAAGAGGAGCAAATAAAATATTGGTTTCCCTTTTATCTTATATGGGGAAGCATGATTTTCATGAGAAAAAAATAAAACTCCTTGTTACTGGTCATAGCAGGGGCGCAGCTGTAGCAAATTTGGTAGGTTATAAGATAGATAATAATTACAAAGCAGATTTATTTCAATCAGAAAATACTTTTGTATATACATTTGCTACACCTAATGTTTCTCATGTTGCACCGTATGAGCGCTTAGGGGGATATCAGAATATTTACAACATTGTTAATCCTGAGGATTTTGTAACAAAAGTTCTTCCTAGTCTTTGGGGGTATGGGAGATATGGATATACATTTTCCTTGCCTAGTCGCAGTAATGCAGAGTCGGCTGCTAAATATAATCAGTATTTGGCAGATTTAAGAAAGGACTGGAAAAATTATTTCGTGCCTGGTTATGATAAGACATATCTTCCTTACAAAGAAGGAATGAATGAAGTAACAGATTATATTACTAGTGTGACAGATCGCGTCTGGAATATTAATCAATATTACGACAAGGCGCAAGGGGGTACGGTGAAAACTTTGATTCCGGTATATACATTAAGACAATTATATCAACATTCCCTGGCAAGTATTATGAGTAAGGATTATGCTATGGGAGTAACTTCTTTCTACAAAGCTTTGGATGGTCAATATGGTGCCATCGGACTAATAACAAGTGCCTTTTTATTAGAACATGGTGCGATTGATGCGAGATTATTACCTTGGAGAGCTCACTTTGCTTATGGTCACCAGTCAGAAACCTACATGGCGGCTATGAATACTGTATCAGAAAAAGAATTATTAAGAAATAAAACGATGCTTCGACTAATTATTAATTGTCCGGTAGATATAAAAGTAATGGATGATGGAGGAAATGTCGTTGGCGAAATTAGCGATAATGAGATAATTACAGAAAGCACTTGTGTTACTGCTACTGTTGAAGGCGATTCAAAAAGAGTCTATATCCCTGGTACTGGTGATTATCATATTATTCTTACTGGT
Organism: Butyrivibrio sp. NATIVEDY162; assembly: GCF_045999815.1. Lineage (GTDB taxonomy): Bacteria > Bacillota > Clostridia > Lachnospirales > Lachnospiraceae > Butyrivibrio. The sequence continues at coordinate 1,480,309 of NZ_CP172573.1, read as the reverse complement.
AATGACAATGGAACTATGGATTATACAGTGTCAGAGTTAGAATGTGATACACTTTTGGGGCCAAGGATATATTATCAGGATGTACCGCTTACAAAAGGTAAAGAATATGCGATGGATATTACTGGGAATGATAGCATCAATTCATATAATCTTTTAGATGAGGATGGTAATATAATTCCTAAGATAGAGATAAGTGAAACAGAGATAGGTAATTTGAATGTTGATATTTCTGTAATAGGAAATGGCTTTGCAGATAGCTTTGCTAACCTTACACCTGGTGACTATGTAACTCTAAACGCTGTAGCAGAAGAGGGTAATACATTTGAGGGCTGGTATGATGAATCCGGTAATCTGTTATCATCAGAAGCAGAATATGGCATCTCTATATCTGAGAGCATGAAGCTGACTGCTAAGTTCATAGAGGAATCAAATGCTAACCCTTCAAGTGGTGAAGAAATGCCAGTAAATAGCGGGGAAAACGAGCAGGGTCAGCCTGGAATTGATACGGCAAATACTGAGCAAACGCAGAATGCAGCAGTAGAAACAGCTGAAAGTGCGAAGAGTAATGCAATTCTTCCAATAGGGACAGAGTTTACGAGTGCAGGAAAGGTTTACCGCATAAACGGTGATGACACGCTTGCCCTTGTAAAAACAGAGGATAAAAAGGCTAAGACGGTTTCCGTGCCGTCAAATGTTGTATACGAGAATCGGACATACTCTGTAACAGAAATTAATTCCAAGGCCTGCAAAGGAATGAAAAAGCTAAAGAGTGTAAATATTCCTATGACTGTCACAAAGATAGGAAACAAGGCATTTTACAATTGTCCAAACCTTAAGAAAGTGACAATTAAGGCTAATGCATCACTTACTCTTGGAAAGTCTGCATTCAAGAAAGTAAGTAAAGACTGCACAATCAAGGTAAAGGGGCTAAAGAAAAAAGCCAAAATTTCTATGGTTGAAAAAATAAAGAAGCAGACTAACGCTAAAGTCAAATAACGTTAATAAGCGATCTGTATAGCCACCATAAAAAGCCCATAAATCCTTGTTGGTGCTATATATTTTCTGTATAATCAACATATAGGGTTATGAAAAAAGTATAAATGGGAAACGAAAAATGAATAAGAAGATTTTCAGTATCGTAACATCTGTTGTAGTTTTATTGGCTGTGCTCTTAAGTCCAATGTCGGCCACTGCTAAAAGACCTGACATGGAAGACATGATCATAAAACAGGGCATCAAAATCGAGGATAAGAGCCTGTGTTATGTCGGCTCAAAAGTAGGATTAGGGTTTGGATTTCTTCACTCAAATAAAGTAAGCGATATAAAAGTCACCAGTTCAAATGAATCTGTTTGTAAGGCTGAGCTTTTTCAGTATCCCAATGGAGATCATTTAATTGATGTATCATATCTTCGATGTGGCAAGGCTACGATATATGTGTCTTTTAAGCATAAAGGTAAGACATACAAAAGCCGGGCGCGGATCAAAGTAGTAAATTATACTAATCCCTTCAAATCATTCAAGATAGGTAAAAAAGAGTATAGGAGCATATTTGATACGAATAATGTAAGGGTGAGCGGTAAGTATGCAGATGGATATGCGGTTGAAAAAGGTAAACAGGCTGTAAGATTCAAGTTAAAAAAAGGATATTCATTTATACAGGGAAATTACCAGACCAAAAATATGAAAACTCCGAAGTATTCTGACAAAAAGTTCAATCTCTCTAAGATGGATTATCTTCATCTTATTTGTAAGGATAAGCAGGGATATAAGACTACGATCATATGGGTAAATAGGAAACCGGTATTTAACAACCACATCAAATAATGCTACATTATAGGTTATATTGCTTGGCGCATGATGTATAATTGTGTCATTGATGGACATGAATTGTTAATTGAGGGGTTGACAGCTATGACACATCTGACCAGGCTTGAGCAGATAGCAGGCAGCAGGCTAAATTAGTATCATTGTTTAAATACTTAGAATATGACACATCCTGAGTTTTCTTGGGGTGTGTTTTTTTGTGCGAAGATAAAAAGGAGGGCAGAAAGATAAGAAAGATTTGTAAAGAAATGATAATTGCAGCAGGAACTTTTTTTGACAATTATGGCGATGCATTTTATTGGAGATGGGAAAATAGGATTAGTGGATACTATTATTGATGTACACGCTGTGGCCACAATTACAAGGGCAGGTGCTGATAATAATATTCTTTTTCTTTCGTGGAGTATTAGTTTGTGTTGATAGGGCGTGGTATTGACGCTGTTTGAATAAATATCTGATGCAGCTGTTTATAATAACTCGTTTGGGTGAACATTTTTCTGCTACTATCAGGGAAATAGTGGATGGTGGCAGAAGGATTTGCAGTCAGAATTCTGCTACTATCAGGGAAATATTGGACGGTGGCAGAAGGATTTGCAGTCAGAATTCTGCTACTATCAGGGAAATATTGGACGGTGGCAGAAGGATTTGCAGTCAGGATTCTGCTACTATCGGGGGAACAGTTGATGGTGGCAGAAAGATTGGCAGTCAGGATTCTGCTACTATCAGGGAAATAGTGGATGGTAGCAGAAGGAATGGCAGTCAGGATTCTGCTACCATCGGGGGAACAGTTGATGGTAGCAGAAGGAATGGCAGTCAGGATTCTGCTACTATCAGGGAAACATTGGATGGTAGCATGAAAATGTATATAAATGGAGCGTCTAAGGTCTTTGGCATCAATGATCGTTGAGTAACTCTACATTTAAGTCTCCTCCTAATATACTGTTAATATACTGTTAAAAGTTACATTTAACAGTATAAAGAAAAGTACGCCGTTCAAGCAAAATGGGTACGCCGTTTTATTGAAATATGCATTTGATGATTCTAAAATTTATACATTTTTAACAATATTAATTAACGCAATATGGTATGTTTTACTTGTGATGTATATGTACTGTTGAGGATAAGCACAATATATATTCGCAGGAGGTGTCTGCATATGCATAATGGACTTCTGATTGCCTGGATTGTTGAGACAATAATAATCGGAGTAGTATTCTTCTTGCTTCAAATGCCCATTCGCAAGAGAAACGCATTCATAATCCGTTTAATTCTTTTTATTGTTAAACTGTTTTTGATACCTGTAACAGCTCTTCTTTTTGTTGCCATAGAAAGCGTGTTTGTATATAGACATGGCGAGATATTCGTGGCACTATATGTGATTCTGGTTGGGGATATTATTTCCGGCATCTTGGAGAGTGTGATTAGTCTGGTAACAAAAATAACAGGCAAAAAGAAGGATGAAATTTCGTATAACGTCAAGAGACACGCGATTCTTTTTACATGCATAAGCTGCATATTCTTTTTGTTCGGATATATAAATGCTAATCAATATGTGGAAAAAAAACATACATGGGTTGTGGATGATATTGCAAAGCCGCATACTTTTGCATTTGTGGCAGATCTTCATTCAGGTTCTGCAAGGTCCGTAGAAAGTCTGCGAGAGCTATGCAAAAGTATCAATTCGGCTAATCCCGAGTTTGTGATTCTGGGTGGGGATATAACGGATGAGCTTAGTTCCTATGAAGAGATGACAGACACATACAGGATTCTTTCAGAGATAGAGGCTCCCGTGTACTTTGTTTATGGCAATCATGACAGACAATTGGAGGCTGAGTTTGCAGGAGGCAGAACTTACAGTGATGAGGAGCTTGCAGATGCTATAAACGAAGCCGGTATACATATTCTGTCTGATGAATTTGTTAAGGTCTCAGATGATCTGGTTCTTCTTGGCAGAGAAGATTTAAGTGCAGGTGACGCCAGGAAAAAATGGGGAGATCTTAATAATCCTTATGCAGACATACCGGCAATTATAGTGGCTGATCATCAGCCCTATGATAATGAGCAGCTTGCTGATGAGGAAACTGACCTTCAGCTATCAGGCCACACTCATGCAGGTCAATTGTGGCCTCTTCAGTTCATTTACAGATTTTTCTTAAAACTCCCTGCCTTTGGAGAATTCAAAAAACCGAATACACTGTTGTATGTTTCATCGGGAGCAAGCGATTGGATGCTGCCCTTCAGAACAGAAGAACGTTGTGAATGGGACCTGATCACACTTATAGATTCTTGAACGCTTTTTCATCTTTGCGTTCAAGAAGTCATGAAATAATGTAAGGAAATTCATTGAAATAGAGTGCTTGTAGTATCTGAGACAGATTTCTTGATTATTTTTAATTATTAGGGGTTGATAAAATACATCAAGTGTATTATTATGTATAAAACGTACAAGAAATGAATATTTATACATTATGCAATGCATATATGAATATTTTTAAGGAGGAACATTATGAAGAAGAAACTTATCGCAGCTATTTTGACAGGAGTTATGACATTTAGCATGACAGCTTGTGGCGGCTCATCAGCAAATACAGCATCTAATGATGCAGCGAGCACAGCCACAGAGGCTGAGAGTACAGAGGACACAGCAGCTGAGACAACTGATGCAACAGCCGCTGATAGCACTGAGGAGAGTGCTGATGCAGCTGCAGAAGAGAGCACAGATGCAGCTGAGGAGAGCACAGAGGCTGACAGCGCTGCAGCAGAGATTTCTACTGTTACACCCGGCAAGCTCACAGTTGCAACTTCCCCTGATTTTGCACCTTATGAGTTCTACTCAGTAGGTGAGGACGGAACACCCAAGCTTGCAGGCTTTGATATCGCACTTGCTCAGTATATAGCAGATGAACTTGGACTTGAGCTTGAAGTAGTACCGGTTGATTTTGACGGTGTACTCATGGAGCTTCAGACCAAGGCTGTTGATCTTGGTGTTGCAGGTCTTTCACCCGATCCGAAGCGTGAAGCTATTATGGACTTTTCAGATATCTATTACGAAGGCGGTCAGTCATTCGTATGCACACAGGCTAACAAGGATAAGTTCACAAGCCTTGAGGATACCAACTCTTCTGACATCGAGGTTGGTGCTCAGACAGGTTCCATTCAGGTAGACCTTGCTCAGACTAACAGCCCTGATGCAGAGATTATCCAGCTTACCAAGGTTACAGACATCATCGCTGAGCTTCTTGCAGGAAAACTTGACGGCGCTTACATAGAGACAGCAGTTGCTGAGAGCTATGCTAAGAATTATCCTGAGCTTTGCGTAGTACTTGATGTTCCTTATGAAGGAGCAGAGGGATCAGCTATCGGCATCAGCAAGGGTAACGATGCTCTTAAGACAGCAGTTAACAATGCTATCGCTAAGGCTAAGGAAGAAGGAAAAATGGACGAGTTTGTAGCTACTGCCAACGAGCAGGCTAGCGGCGAGATCATTGAAGGATTACTTGAGGACTGATTGGATTTTTAAAAAGTCAGACGGTATTTCGATTATGAAATCGGAAAAAATAGAGAACTCGGGAATCATGGCATTCCCGAGTTACTTTATGCATTATAGCTTTTTACGCAGAATAAGTTTTTATGCATTATAGCTTTTTACGCAGAATAAGTTTTTATGCATTATAACTTTTTACGCAGAATAAGTTTTTACGCATTATAGCTTTTTATGCAGAATATCGTTTTATGAAGTGTGACTTTTTCGCAGTATATTCTTTTTATTTTGTTAGCGATATACTATAGTTAAATTCAGGTAAGTCTGTAGTATACGTTAGGATCAGTGGTGTGAGAGCCATGAGCTGCGTTCTGTGATTTAGCTTGATAGATACCGGAACGGAACTTTTGACCAAAATATATGAAAATTGGAGATAATAAACCATATGGACAGTTTTATTCAGATTGATAACTTTTCTAAGATCTCGCCTTATGCCAGTTTGTTCTGGCAGGGCATGCTGGTTACTGTGATGCTTTCTCTTTTCACCGTGGCCATTGGATTTGTGCTTGCTCTTATTCTTTCAGCCATGAGGATGTCAAGATTTTATCCGCTTGCATTCCTTGGACTTGATAAGGATGGACATCAGCGTGAAAAAGGGATAGGAGTTGCTATCGGAAAATTCAACCCGCTTGATTTTCTGGCTACAGCCTACGTTGAGATTCTGAGATCAACACCTGTTATCGTACAGGTTGCGATAATTTACTACGGAGTATTTGGTGCGCTTATTGAGCTTCCCAGTTTTACATTCATGGGCTTTATAAAATTCGAGCGATTTTTTCCGGGTGTAGTTGCCCTTGGAATGAACTCCGGTGCGTATCTGTGCGAGATTATGCGTTCCGGTATTCAATCAATTGACGGAGGACAGACTGAGGCGGCAAGGTCTCTTGGAATGAGTCAGTTCCAGAATATGAGATACATCATACTTCCGCAGGCTATTAAAAATATTCTTCCTGCGATAGCAAACGAGTTCGTTGTTATCATCAAGGAATCTGCCATCACCTATACGATCGGTGTACAGGACATAATGTCAGCTGTAAATGCAGTAAGAGGAGCTACTTTCATTATCATTGAGCCGTTGCTTGTAGCTACTGCAATTTATTTCTGCCTGTGCTTCCCGACAAGTAAGGTGATCGCATATTTTGAAAGGAGGATGAGCCGTGGAGACAAGAGATAAGCTTATTCAGGTTGTAGACCTTGAGAAACATTATAATTTCGGCAAAATCAAAGCGCTTGATGGCGTGACAATAGATATTGATAAGGGTGATGTGATGGTTGTCATCGGGCCTTCCGGTAGCGGAAAGTCAACGTTTTTGCGCTCACTTAATCTGCTTGAAGAACCAACCGGCGGTGCTATCCTTTTCGATGATGTTGATATAACAAAGAAAAAATACAAGGATGAAAACGGTAAGTGGGTGAAGGTTGATATTGATCTTCACAGACAGAAGATGGGAATGGTTTTCCAGCACTTTAATCTTTTCCCGCACAAGACAATTATGCAGAACATGATTCTGGCACCTGTTAAGGTAAAGCACGTACCTGAGGAGGAAGCAAAGAAGAAGGCTTTGGAACTCCTTGACCGCGTTGGCCTTAAGGACAGAGCTGATGCATATCCAATACAGCTCTCAGGCGGCCAGAAGCAGCGTATAGCAATCGTCAGGGCACTTATGATGGAGCCCGAAGTTATGCTGTTCGATGAGCCCACTTCGGCTCTCGATCCCGAGATGGTTGGAGAAGTTCTTGATGTTATGAAGCAGCTGGCCAAAGAAGGCATGACCATGGTAGTAGTTACACATGAGATGGGATTTGCAAGAGAAGTTGGTAACAGAGTGCTGTTCATGGCAGATGGTAAGCTGTTAGAGCACGGAACACCGGAGGATATTTTTGATCATCCGAAGCATCCGAGACTTCAGGAGTTTCTAAGTAAGGTACTGTAATAAATTCAGGCAGGCATGATTATGGATAGTTTAAAAGAGCAGGCGATTTGTAAAATTGATGAAAAAAGAGATTTGATCTGTGATGTTGCGGATAAAATCTGGGAATATGCAGAGCTATCCCTAAAGGAGTATAAGTCCTGCGATTTATATTGCGAGGTCCTTGCAAAAGAAGGATTTATTGTTGAAAAAGGAATATGCGGGATACCTACAGCCTTCAAAGCATCTTTTGGAAGCGGGAAACCTGTGATAGGAATACTTGCTGAGTATGATGCCCTTTCGGGGCTGTCACAGGAGGGCGGCGCTCTTGTTAAGAAGCCCATCATTGATGGAGGAAGCGGCCATGGCTGCGGACACAATCTTCTGGGCGCAGGGGCTCTTGCTGCGGCTATAGGTATTAAGAAATATCTTGAAGTGGAAGGGGATAGAGAAAAAACCTCTGCTGATAATGGAACCGTTATACTTTACGGCTGTCCGGGAGAAGAGGGATGTGCTTCCAAGGCATTTATGGCAAGGGACGGAGAGTGGCAAAAACTGGATGCTGCACTTACCTGGCATCCTGCGGACTGCAATGAAGTTGTGACCGGATCTTCGAATTCATGTATTCAGGTTCAGTATACCTTCCATGGGATAGCATCACATGCTTCCGGTGCTCCTGAAAAGGGAAGGAGTGCACTTGATGCTGTGGAGATTATGAATATTGGGGTTCAATTTTTAAGAGAGCATATGAGCAATAAGGCAAGGGTTCACTATGCCATAACAGATGCAGGTGGAGTCAGCCCCAACGTGGTTCAGCCCAAAGCAGAGGTTCTCTATATGGTCAGATCAAACCATGTGGCTGAGGCTGTGGAGCTTCAGAAGAGAGTGGATAAGATAGCTGAAGGTGCTGCTCTCATGACGGAGACGACCTATGACCGCAGGTTTGTCGATGGCTTGTCAGATACGGTGACAAACAGGATTTTGGAAAAAGTACTATACAAAAATTTTGAAGCACTGGGTGTTCCTTCCTACTCTGAAGAAGAGAGAAGCTTTGCATCCCGGCTTGCAAAGACCTACGATGGATGGGATAAGGCACCGGGTATTGGCTCTGATTTCGATACGGAATATGCTGAGAATGCACGAGTCATGCAGAGAGAAGGCAGTTCAAGTGACTGTACGGAATACAGCGCTGGAATGAACGAATTTTTATTACCTCATTTTCAGAAAGAAGCGTTTGAACCATCATCAACAGATGTTGGTGACGTCAGTTGGAACTGCCCGACGGCGCAGATACATGTGGCCGCCTGGCCAAACGGATGCCCGGGACACAGCTGGCAGAACGTATCCTCTGCAAGGTCTGAGATAGGCCACAAATCGGCAGTACATGCAGGCAAGGTTCTGTGTGCTGCAGCAATTGATCTGTTTGAAAAACCTGAACTTCTGACTGAGGCAGGAAAAGAGTTTGAGAAAAGAACAGCTACCGGCTATGTGTGCCCTATTCCCAAAGAGGCTATAGCGGAGGCTCTGTAAATGTCCTAGATCCCACTTTCGAGCAGGATTTGGGACATTTTTAATTTCTCTTGCCTCTTCTGTCAAGACCGTTTTCAATATAATAGCGATTCTTCTCGTCGTACATCATATCGTCCGCTATTTTTATAAGCTCGTTGATATCAGCTTCAGGATAGTCCTTGACGGTTGCATAACCAATTGACATGGCTAGAGTGTCAATAAGTGAACCATGCCACTTGGATGCTGCTTTATCGATTGTATTCTTTAGCTCTTCGACATTATCTGTATGAACTATGGCTGAAAATTCGTCTCCGCCTATTCGGTAAACCTTTCCGCAGGTACATATCGAGGCAAGAAGGCTCTCAGCAGCTCCTCTTATCAGTTCGTCACCTGCTGCGTGGCCTTTTGTATCATTGGCATATTTCAGGCGGTTTAAGTCAATTGACAATATGGCAAGATCAGGCTCCGGAGCCTTCTGCAAATAAGGTGAAATGTCTTTTTCAAAACAGCGTCTGTTATAAAGCCCTGTCAAAGCATCTGTCAGAGAGAGGTTTATCAGTTTTTCTTCACGCTGTTTATCTGCATCTATGTCCTGGACAGTGTAGATTATCAGACATGGAACGCCCTGTTCATCTGATTCAACAGGTATGTACTGGGCGCGAAACCATCCTGTTTCCTTGTCCATGAATTCGCCAAATATGATGGAATGGCCGAATAGCCTTTCTCTAAGGGTGCGCATATTTGTAAATATCTGAAAATCTTCAAAATAATCATCAGTAACCCGTCTTTTAAGCATGTGATTCATTCTGCTGTGAGCATGAGCAAGCAGATTAATGGTCTGAGTTTTATAGGAGGTATCGAGAAGGGACATTTCTGTCATCTGATTAAAATCAAGGAGATTTGCATATTTATAAATTCCTGTCATGGCGCCAAGTATCTTCATCTGAGAATTGAGCATGTCAATCTGCTCTTCGTTGGCTTTACGTTTTTGCAGGAGATTGTCAAAGTAATTTCTGGCTATTTTTGCAAGGGTGTAACCTGTTATCGTCATAATCACTGTTTCTATGGTGAGACCGAAAATAGCGCTTTTAAAGAAACTGATAAAAGTATGGTACTCAAGATTATACTGTGAATAAAAGGGTGAGGAGAACCATAGGGAAATAATCATTATTATATAATTGGATATTGTAGCTGCCATGAAAATTTTGATGTCACAATAAAAAATGCTAAGCAGAGGAACGAAAAACCATGTAATGCAAATGTCGATGTGAGAGTAATCCATATAGGCAATCAAAATCTCCAACGCCAAAAGGGCAAGTGAACTGGAAAAAATAGAATCAGGATGCTTTTTTATAATAAAAAAGTGCAATAGAGCAATAGTAAAAGTAAACACTGTAATTATTGCGCAGGTTCTGTATGTTACAGCTGAAAAGATGCCAAGCCATATTCCCGTTGCAATAGCGGGGCCTGTCAAAACACATATCCACAGTATGGAATTGAGGTATTTGCTGATATTTCTCCGATTATGTATAGGAAAAGAATTGTAATCTATATCTTCTGATACCAGATTTTTAGGGTTGAAATAATTAGTCATAGGGGCCTCCTTAATGGAATGGTTCCTGTATGAGTGACTTCGTATTAATTATATAATTTATTGATTAAAAAGTCGCCAAATGTGATAAGAATAATTGCATGAAATTTATATAAAGGATTTAACATTTTTTATCTAAAATAGGAAAATATGCATTGACGGAAACTATGTGTAGGCTGTATATTATTTAGGTTAGCAGAAGTGATGGAATTGGCAGACATGCAGGATTTAGGTTCCTGTGCCGCAAGGCGTGTGGGTTCAAGTCCCATCTTCTGCATGAAACAAAAAGGGGATAAGCCAATTTGGGCTTATCCCTTTTTTGTTACATGCCGAGGAGTCCCTTGAACCCAGGGTTCAAGGTCTCCTCGACCTGGCGGTCATCGTCGGTCGGTTCAGCGGGAAAAAGGTCCCCCGGACCTTTTTCTGGATCCGCTTCACCCCATCTTCTGCAAAAACAAAAGCGAGAAAAAGGCTGCAACACTTACAAAAAGTGCGGCAGCCTTCCATGTTATAAATGCTTTAAGTATTAGGACTTAAAGAACTGCATCTCTTCATTAAGTTCTTCTGCAATATCCCTTAAACTGTTAGCAGAAGCAGCCAGTGTTGTAACAGTAGCTGAAAGCTCCTGCATGGAAGCTCCTGTTTCCTCAGAGGAAGCAGCATTTTCTTCAGAAATAGCAGAAAGAGCACTCATTGTATCTATAACTGCATCCTTAGATGTATCGCAGGTATCGGCGCCTTCAGAAATGAGTTGAACACCTCCTACTGTGCTTCCGATGTCCTCAAGCATTCCATTAACAGCATCCAGCGTCTCTCCAAGAGCAATCTGCTGATCATTGTTGCCTTGCCTTACATCTTCGGCTGCTGTAACGGCTGCATCTGACTGCTCGAGAAGCATCTCCATCTCTTTTCTGATTTCATCAGCCATCTGTTTGGAATCTTCAGCAAGCTTGCCGATTTCTTCTGCAACTACTGCAAATCCCTTGCCTGCTTCGCCTGCTCTCGCTGCTTCTATAGAAGCATTAAGTGACAAAAGGTTAGTCTGAGTTGCTATGGAGGTTATTCCTTCTACCTTTTCACTGATGGTATTTACAGCATCCTTGGTAGCTCTTATAGTCTGTGAGATGTCATCAATTTTAGCCGTCATCTCAGTAGAAGATTTCTGAAGTGAATGAAGTGACTTGCTGGAAACCTCTGAAGCCTCCTTCATCTTCTGAGCTATGCCCGACAGATCGTCTGTAGAAGTTTGGACTCCTGCTACAGCATCGCCGATTCTACCTACATTTTCAGATGCTGACTGTATCTCATCTGCCTGCTGGGTAGCACCTGATGCAATTTCCTGAACGGCATTGGATACATCCTCTGCTGTCTGGGAAATCTGGTTAGCCATATCCGAAAGCTCATTTGAAGATTTTCCTACATTGGAAGCAGATTCCTTTATGTTATTAACAATCTGATCAAGCTTTTCTATAACTGTATTTGTCGCCTTGGAGATAGCTCCAAACTCATCTTTTCTCTTATCATGCTTATTAACCTTAACAAATCGTCCATCTGACAATGCCTCAAGGGATTCATCAACAGCTTTAATGGGATCTGTGAAGCTTTTAGCCATCATAAAGGAAATGACAATAGCGATAGCAAGTAATATGATGCCAACAACAATAACGATTATGGCAGACTGTCTTGCTGAACTCATAATAACGCCGGCTTCTTTTCCTGTGACAACTACGAATCCTGATTTTGGCTCTTTTACATAAGCCATATAGTTTGTGCCAAATGATGTCTGTGACTTATAAAAGCCCTGGTCAAGTCCTGATGTATAAAACTCTGAGGATGATACATCTACCTCATCATGTTTACCTTCACCAATCTCATATTCCGCATGAGCTAAAACCATACCGTTTCTGTCGACTACAAATGCAGTCTCAGCATTTGATGCCAAAAGCTCATGAAGATTATCCAGATCATAGTTTCTATGAACAATGCCTATAACCTTGTCACCATTCTTAATAGGTGCAGAGAAGGTTATCATTCTTCTTCCTGTTGTTTTGCTGACAGTAACATTGGAGATGAACACTTTGCCTGCCATTGCTTCCTTGAAGTACTCTCGTTCAGATACATCTATACAATCTCCGGTTCCTCTTGCAATCTGCATACCCTGATCATTGGTGATGGCTGTATTCTGATCATCTCCCATAACTTGATCGTACTGATAAAGAGTAGCCTGAACTGCATCAAGTGGAATTCCGGCTTCACCAATAACATATTGTACAATTGTAGGGTTGCTGGCGATGCTCCTTATCATATTCAGATTAACATCTACTGTTTTTTCAAAATTACTATGTACATACCAGGCCTGCCACTCAAGCGATTCCTGGGCGTCAGCCAAAGCCTTATTAGTAGATGTTACATAGCTTACTATTATCGCAACAACAAGCGGAATAGCCGTAACTGCCATCATCACCGCAATCAGCTTTGTTTTGACACTGTCAATAACGCTCATCTTGTTTTTTTCCATCTTGAGACCTCCAATATAGGGTAAACAATAAACTTTGTCTTTTCTTGATTATACTTCGCAGAATAAGCACACATAATGGTTTTAACGGTTTTTTAATATAAAATTTATCTTTATTTACCAAAAAGCTGACTTGAGAGGAGGGGTATACGGATATAGAAATTGATTGACGGATTTTTATTTGGGGTATTAGAATCAAATGATGTAAAAATTGATGTTAAGGGTTGGTTTAGACAGTATTTGTGCGGTATGTTAAAAAGGCTCATCATCTAAATGGTGGGCGCTGTTTGGTTCATTATGAATAATTAAGTAGAAAGGTTTTTAGATGAAGGAAATCTCTTTAGAAGAATTTGAGAAGCTTGGCAAAGATGAATATGTGGCTATTGATATCAGAGATGAACAGGTCAGAGATTACGGGATGATCCCTGATGCTGTTGCTATATCTTTGGATAATGTAGATGAGGCAGAGAAAAAAATAGCGATGCTTCCTGCTGACAAGAAGCTTGTTTTTTATTGCGATTTTGGCAGGAAGACGAGAGACCTGGATGATACCGGTTTTCTGGCAGGATGGGATTGCTACAGCCTGTCGGGTGGATATACAGGATACGTGTGCTCTAAGATATCAGACACAGATGATCTGGAAGAGAGACGCAAAAAGGCTGAGTCAAGCATTCAGAAGAAATACCACAAGCAGCTGTTTTCACCCTTTGCAAAGGCATGTAAGACATACAAACTTATTGAGGAAGGTGACAAAATTGCAGTGTGCATCTCCGGCGGAAAAGACTCTATGCTTATGGCTAAGCTTTTCCAGGAGATTCAAAGACACAGACAGTGTAATTTCGAACTGACTTTTCTTGTGATGGATCCCGGATACAATAAGGAGAACAGGGCACTTATCGAGAGTAATGCCAAGGCTCTCGGGATACCTGTCACCATATTTGAGAGTGATATTTTTGATGCGGTGGATACTATAGAGAAAAATCCCTGCTATCTCTGCGCGAGGATGCGAAGAGGCTATCTCTACAATAAGGCTAAGGAGCTTGGCTGCAACAAGATAGCACTGGGACACCATTATGATGACGTTATTGAGACGATTCTCATGGGAATGTTATACGGAGGACAGGTTCAAACCATGATGCCTAAGCTCCACAGTATACATTTTGAGGGAATGGAGCTCATTAGACCTCTCTATTTTGTGAGAGAGAGCGACATCTGTTCCTGGCGTGATTATAATGACCTTCATTTTTTGCAGTGCGCATGCCACTTTACAGAGACCTGCTCCACATGCCATGAGGACGGAACAACATCCTCCAAGAGACTTGAGACGAAAAAACTCATTGCAAGCTTAAAAGAGGTGAATCCCTTTGTGGAGTCTAACATTTTTAAGAGTGTTGAAAACGTCAATCTGGATACGGTGATCGCATACAAGAAAAAAGGTGTTAAGCATCATTTCCTTGATGAGTATTGAACAGATTTTACATTTAAAAATAATTGAAGATTTATTGGCATTTTTTTGATAGTATTTATTTTGTATGAGTTCTTGAATGATATTTCAGAAACCCGCACTAGCTGCGGGTTTCGTGAGAACATGATTCAGGAGGCAAATAGGCCCGCGACGAAGTCGCATTGGAATGGCCTATTTGAAGGCATCTTGAATCTTTGATTCAAGATGTCATGTATTTAATAATACATGAGGGGATATAAAAAAAGTTAGCGGGGAATCAAAAAATGAAGAAGAAAAAAATCACTAAAGTACTGTCAATTATTGCAATTATTGTGGTGGTCCTTGTTATAGGATTATCTGTTGGAATGGGGGCTATGATAACAGATCAGGTGCTTTACCAAAACAAAAATAATGATACTGTTGGTAATAGCATAAAGCAGCTTGCTGAATGGGGATATGATCTTGACGGCTTTAACAGCAAATATGCGTCCATTGGAAAGGAAATCTCAGCTGCTGCAGAGGATGGTAATGAAGTTCCTGCAACATATTTTGATAATGGCGGAGATGTGTGCGTAATTCTTGTTCACGGGGCAGGCGGAGACCGTGTATTTTCATATCCTTTGGCAGAGCAGTATCTTGACAGAGGCTATGACGTAATTGCTCTTGATCAGAGAGGATGCGGCTCAAATCCTGATAAGAAGGTAACTTTTGGCATAAATGAGTCTCTGGATGTAAAGGCGCTGGTAAAATATTCCAGAGAGACTCTCGGCAAGGAAAAGGTAGTTGTGCACGGTCAGTCCATGGGCGGACAGACTACCGCTATCTACGCTTCAAACGTAACACCGGGAGAAATTGATGCGGCTGATGCAGTTATCTGCGACAGCCCGGTACCGGGGATGGAGTATATGCTCAGATCTATATTTGGAGATGACGATCCTAAGGAGATGTACGGGCCGGTATCTGATTATCTTATGTTCACTTGCGGTGCCTATATGAAAATAGCTAACGGAATCGACTACAAGGATGGCGATACCATTGCACAGGTAGCTAAGGATGAGCTTCCCACAATGATCATTGTCTCTGATAAGGACAAGACCTGCCTTCCTGAAAAGGTTATGGAGGTTTATGATAACGTGGCAAGTCCCGATAAGACTGAGGTTCATATAGACTGCGAACATATAAAGGGAGTATTCGATGATCCTGATCATTATATGACTGAGGTTACACAGTTCCTTGGACAATTTGATCTTCGATAAACTTTGCGAGCATTCGGTAATCGGGGGATATGTCAATGACTCTTTTGGAGCAGCTTTCATTATATTTATTTCCGAGGACGCGCTTCCGTTCTGCGGACAGGCATATAGAGATAAAGGATACTATAGAGAATCACCGTGCTGTAAGACTTCTGCTATACGATGGTGTCAGGGAATCCGGTATGTATCTTGATGGCTATGGTGACATTGATCCGCTTTTTAATTATATGAAAACTCTGAAGTTGATAACAGAGCATCACACCGGGCTAAATAGCTGCCTTCTCATAGGAGGAGGCGGCTTTGTTTTTCCGCGGATTTATCTTAAAGGACATCCTGAGCGCACAATCACTGTTATAGAGGTAGACAGAAAATACGTGACACTTGCAGGGGAGTATTTCGGACTTGATCTTAGTGATAAGCGGATAGAGGTGATAATCAGGGATGGCCTTGATTTCATTACAGAGAGCGTTAAGACCTATCGCAAATATGATTTTGTAATCTTTGATGCTTACACAGGAAGCAAAGCTTCGATGGGTATTTTGTCAGAATATGCACTAAAAAGCGTATATTCTCTTCTTAATCCCAATGGAATATATGCTATCAACATGATAAATGAGGCGCAGGATGTGATATCCATGCAGACTCATCTTGTGAATGAGAATCTAAAGAGAATATTTAAATATACCAGAATAGTTCCGTGTAAGGGTGGCGGAAACTGTATTCTTATGGCATCCGACAGGAAAATTTAGATTACATTTTTTCTTTTCACTCATATTACGTAACCGAAATTAACTTAATTTCGTTAGAAAAAGTTCTCTATTTTTTAATAAATAGTAAATAACACTATGCTACAATTTTTATAGTGAAGTATAGTACCATCGGGAGAGTTATAGATTATCGTTTTTACTCAGAAAAACGTGTCTTTCCGAACGAAAACAAAGAACAATCGCCTATGCGTGCAAGACACAGAGAGTTTAAGCACGGAATTAAGTAGTATATGAGATATAAAAATCGGGATACATACAAAAGATATAGTCTTATAGCGACTATCATACTTATAGCATCCTTAATGCTTCTCTCGTTAATTTATGTGGTCATAATAAGGGAATATTCCAGAGAACAGAGTTATTTGAAGCTTAAAAGTGCTACCGAGGAAACCATCGAGTCAATCGAAGGCGAGTTTCGTGCGGACAGAAATATGCTCCGCATCATTGCAAATATCATTTCGTCATCTGACGAGTCTTTACATTCACTAAAAGTCAATATGTATCTGAATATGTACGATGTAAACTCGCTTATTTCAGATATAGCTATTCTCACATCTGATAATAAAGTTATAAGAATAAACGGCATGGATCTGGATGCTACCGGGGTGCTGGATTTTGAGAGCATAAAGGCCAGGGGTGAGCATATTTCCACTCTTTTAAAGGACCTTGAGAGAGAGGGGGTATATGATCTAAGAAGCTTTGTTCCTATAAGAAGAAACGATGAGACCATAGCCTTCCTGTATGGTACAACGACACCTGAAGATATCATGAATGCATGGGCACCTGAAATTTACGATGGACATGCAACGGTATCAGTGATTGAAAGGAGCAGTGGAGTTTTCCTTATTGATGCTGCAGGAAGAGTCGGCAAAAATCTAAATGACGTGGAAATAAATGTGTCAGAGATAAGTGTGGATGATAATCTGAAAAACTCTATTCTATCCGGCAGAAGCGGATATGCGATAGGAAAAGATGCATCAACAGGGATAATAAAATACTACTGCTTTCTTCCCATGAATCTTGCTGATTGGGAGATGGTGGTCAGCGTTCCGGAGGATGATGTTTATGCGCAGATGCAGCCCCTTAGCAGAGCTCTGAATTATTACCTGTTGGTGGCAGCTGTTATTTTCATTGCGTATTTCCTTTTTATACTGAAAATAACCTCAGGATCACTTGAAGGAATAGAGCGAAGAGCCAATGTGGATGCTCTTACAGGACTTCAGAACCGCAACAGATATGAGTATTTCTGCGAACATCTGCAGCAGGGCACAGACGGTCTTGCCTGCATCTATTTTGATGTAAACGGACTTCATGACATAAACAATAATCTGGGACACCTTGCAGGTGACAATATGTTAAAAACCATTGCCAAGGCTATATGCGAGGAGTTTGGAGAATCCAATACCTACAGGATCGGCGGCGACGAATTTGTTGCTTTCAGATATGACAGAAATGAAGATATGGTCCGAAAGGACATGGAAAAAGTTGAGAAGACAATTTCTGACGCAGGATATCATGTGGCCTGCGGACTTTCGATGGCTACTCCTGATAGAAAGCTTGCTGTAGTCATAAAGGAAGCCGAGGAGGAAATGTATGAAAGCAAGAGGAAGTATTATGAGTCAATAGGAAAGGAGATGCGAGGATGAAGAAAATGTCAGCCCTTTGTTTATTGATGCCCATCCTCGCAAGCAGCATTCTTGGGGGATGCGGTGGGAAACTTCCGGACCTTGAAAATCATATTTTGGAGAATGCCTACAGGGAAGATGCTTCAGTTTTCAGAACTTTGTACTCATCTGAGGTATATGAGCTTAACTATTTGAAAACCATATCAGCTATCGATACAGCTATAAGCACCAATGTCATTGATTCCTTAGTTGATTATGATTCAAAGGGCAATATTCTCCCCGGACTGGCCAGTAGCTGGGAGTCCAACGAGGATGCGACTAAATGGACTTTTCATTTAAGAGACGACATCACCTGGGTCACTTATAAGGGTGAGTATTACGCAGATGTAATTGCGGATGATTTTGTTGCAGCTGCAGAATATGTAAATGATGCTGCAAACGATTCCGACTGCCAATATATGTATACTACAGGTTCTGTAGTTAAGAACGCAGGAAAATACTACGAATATACTAAGTATCTTTTTGCGCCCGATACATATGAAAATCCTCCAAAGGAGGTTGTTCCCTCTGATATAGGCGTCAAGGCTTTGGACAATAAAACCCTTGTCTACGAGCTTGAGCAGCCCTGCACATTTTTTCCGAGTGTTCTGACATATACTTCCTATCTTCCGATTTGCAGGAAGTACCTTAATGAGGTTGGAAGCATGTTTGCCAGAAACAACAAGAACCTTCTGTACAACGGAGCATATGTTCTTAGCTATTTTCAGCCGCTTGAAAAACAGATCCTTGTAAAAAATCCAAGCTACTGGGACGCCGGAAATGTGTATATAGACAGAGTGGAAAATTATTATGACACGGAAGCGGGAACAATCGGTCCCGAGAGATATATGGAAGGGAGCATCGACAAAGCTGTAATCCGCCCGGATAAGCTTGAGCATTATCTGGGAAACCCGGAGATGAAAGACGAGATACACAGATCGAGACCGGATTATTCATTTTCATATTTTTATGCATTTAATTTTAAATCCAATTTCGATTCCAGATATGAGCCTGAGAACTGGGAGAAGGCAGTTGTAAATGAAAATTTCAGAAAAGCTATATTGTGTGCGATAAACAAGACCAATATTGCAAAGATATATGAGCCCTATGAGCCTGAGTCCCTGGTGAATAATACATTTACACCAAGTGGGGCGATTGTGGTAAACGGCAAGGACTATATAGACCTGGAGCCTTTGAAAAAATATAAGGATGCAAATACCTACAGTATTCTGAAGGCTGTGAACTACAGAAATGAAGCAAGAAAAGAGCTCGAAAAAGCAGGAGTTACTTTTCCCATAAAGATGCTTATGCCTTACAATCCTTTTTTGGAGGGCTGGGAAGATGAGGCCCGCTACATCAAGAATAAACTGGAAGCTACTCTTGGCGAGGACTTTATAGATGTAATAGTTGAGCAGGGTGGAGATACGGGGTATCTTATTCCTGCCAGAAGAAGCGGAATGTATGCATTTATGAAATGCAGGTGGGGCGCGGATTATGACGATCCCAGTACCTGGACAAAGCCCTTTACCGATGAGGGTGCGTATATGTTCTGGCACCTTTGTAGTGATGAAAACGTGAAGAAAATCCATGATGAATGGCAGGCAAAGATTCAGGAAGCTTCGAATATCACCTCGGATATTGAAAAGAGAATGGAGACATATGCAGAGGCGGAGAGTATTATTCTGGAGCATGCTATTGTGATACCAATGTCAATAATGAATGGCGATGGTTATGTTATGTCCAAAATTAATGAATTTGAGGGTGAGTATTCAGCATATGGGATAGCTTCACAGAGATACAAATTTTGCAGGATTTACGAGGACTCAATGAATATGGAGGAGTTTGAGAAGGAATTTAATAAGTGGAAAGAATATGTTGGAGAACCTGCGGAGTAAATCGATAAATTCTAAAAGTAAATTGTTTCTTAAATATTGGGAAATAACTAAAATGAAAGCTTTGTGCATGATAAAATGTAATATATAGGTTTAGTTTTTTTGTATCTGACAGGAGGGCACATCTCTTGGAAAAATACAAATACAGTGACGCAGAACTTTCCTTTATGGAAAACAGCCGGGTACCTTTTGCAGTGTATCAGCTGGTAAATGGAGCGATAGTTACCATAGCTCTTTCACAGGGCTTTATCGATATGTTCGGATTTAAAGGAATGTCAAAGACAGAAGTGTATGAACTTCTGAATAAAGACATGTATCAGGATGTTTATCCGGATGATCTGGCTGCATTAACGGAAAGCTCCTACAATTTTGTTAAGGATGGCGATCCTTATGATGTGCTGTTTCGCCGGAAAACAAACGGAGAATACAGAATCATACACTGCTACGGCACCCATGTGATCAAGGATAATGGGGCTAAGCTTGCCTTTGTATGGTACATGGACTTAGGAGTTTATAAAGCGCAGGAAGTGACTTCCGGTGACAATTCTGGAAAGGAATTAAGAGACGAACTTGGGAGAAGGATTTTTGATATCAGACTAAAACAGGCCATGAGCAGCTCGATTTCAGGATCATACGCAAGACTTGAAAAAGAAAATGCCCAGCTGAAGGAAGAAGCGGACGCAGGAAGACGAATAGCAGAGCTGCAGGAATCTGTCACTGCGCTCCTTACAAATATGCCTGCAATGACCTTTTCCAAGGATGTTAATACAAGAAAATATCTTGCATGTAATCAGGCTTTTGCCGATTATGCACATAAAGAAACTCCGGATGGGGTTGTGGGGCTGACTGATTTTGAGATATTCGACTGGGATACGGCCAATCATTTTGTAGAGGATGACAAGATTGCACTCTCGATGGATAAAACGTATATATTCTATGAGAATGTGCCGGATGCAACCGGTCATCAGAGGCAGTTCCAGACGACGAAGCTGAAATTTACCGACAACAACGGAAGACAATGCCTTCTTGGACTGTGTCAGGATGTTACCGATGCCATGCGTATAAAGAAGGAGTATCTGGAGCGCCTTGAACAGGTTCAGACCAAAGCCAGTACAGATGCGCTGACAGGCGTAAAAAACAAAACTGCTTACAAGGAAGCTGAGAAGAAACTTAACCGCCGGCTTTTGGAGGAGGATGATGTACAATTTGCTATTACTATACTGGACCTGAATGACCTTAAAAAGATAAATGACACTAAAGGTCATCAGGCAGGAGATGAGTATATCCGTGAGGCCTGCAGTGCAATATGCAGGATTTTCAAATTCAGTCCGGTATTTAGAATTGGCGGCGATGAATTCGCTGTAATATCGCAGGGCGAGGACTATGAAAACATAGATGCTCTGGTAGATGCTATTGCAAAGCGCAATGAAGAGGCCAATGCCGGTGGAAGAGTTGTTATAGCCTGCGGAATGGCGAAATATGAAGGAAATGGAGACGTAGCTTCTGTTTTTACACGAGCAGATACAAAAATGTACGAGAACAAAAAGCTGCTTAAGAAAAAATGATATAGCCTGTTTTTATGGAACAGATATATATATACGGCATAATGTTAGGAGGTGCTTATGAGACTTTGTTTCATTGGTGCGGACCATGTTGTTACAGGTAGTTGCCATTACCTGGAGATTGGCGATAAGCACATTCTGGTGGATTACGGTATGGAACAGGGAAGCATAGCCTTTGAGCATGCTGAGCTTCCCGTGAGCGCTGCCGAGATAGACTTCGTGCTTCTGACACACGCTCATGTTGATCATTCGGGGAATCTCCCCCTTCTGTATTCAAGAGGATTTCGCGGAAAAATATATATGACACGACCGACTGCGGATCTGTGCAATATTATGCTTCGTGACTGCGCACATATTCAGATGCAGGAGGCAGAGTGGAGAAGCCGCAAGGGCAAGCGCAACAAGGATATCAGGCAGATAGAACCGCTTTATACTATGGAGGATGCGGACAATACGCTGCGCCACATCATTCCCTGCGAGTACAACAAGAAAATTGAGGTATGCGATGAGGTGACCATAAGATTTACTGACATCGGTCATCTTCTTGGCTCTGCCAGCATTGAGGTATGGGCAACTGAAAAGGGAGTACAGAAAAAGATAGTATTCTCCGGAGATATCGGAAACCATGATCAGCCGATTTTAAAAGACCCTGCACAGACCAAAACAGCCGATTACGTTGTTATGGAGTCTACATATGGAGACAGATATCACGATTCCGAGAAGCCTGATTATGTTGCCGAGCTGACGGCAATACTTAACAGAACCTTTGCAAGAGGCGGAAATGTGGTCATCCCTTCCTTTGCGGTCGGAAGAACACAGGAGATACTGTACTTTCTAAGGACAATTAAAAAGGAACATCTGGTAACGGCAGTAGATGATTTCCCTGTTTATGTGGACTCACCAATGGCAGTGGAGGCGACAGAGGTTTTCAGCGACCATGCGATTGACTGCTATGATGAAGAGGCCCTTGCACTTGTGAAAAAGCATATCAATCCAATATCCTTCCCGGGACTTAACCTCGCTATAACAACAGAGGAATCAAGGGCTATAAATGAGGAAGAGACACCTAAAGTAATAATCTCTGCATCAGGTATGTGCGAAGCAGGAAGAATAAGACATCACTTAAAGCACAACCTCTGGAGAGAGGAATCCACAATCCTGTTTGCGGGTTATCAGTCAATTGGCACAACGGGACGTGCGATTTTGGAAGGCGCTGATGAGATAAAACTTTTCGGCGAGGTGATCGATGTTCGCGCTGAGATATGCAAGCTGTCAGGACTCTCAGGCCATGCTGATAAAAACGGACTTCTTGACTGGATAAGAGGATTTACGGAGAGGCCAAAGAAGGTCTTTGTGGTTCACGGAGATGATGCATCCTGCACTGCCTTTGCCAACTGCCTAAGGGATGAATACGGTTTTGATTCCTATGCACCCTACAGCGGAACAGAGTTTGACCTGATCTCCGGTCAGATTCTGAAAGAGGGTATTCCCGTACCTGCGATCAAGAAGACAAGTAAGATTGTATCTGATGTATTTACAAGGCTTAAGGCAGCAGGCGCAAGACTTACCGCTATTATTGCCAGAAGTGAGGGCATGACCAACAAGGATAAAGCCAAGTTTGCAGACCAGATCCTTGCTCTGTGCGATAAGTGGGAGAACTGAATTGAAGAAAAAATGAATACTGAGTATACTATAGGGAGTATGTCCTTTGGATGTGCTCCCTTTTGCTGTGCATAACACTTGGCGAGACTCTTTTGTGCCTGGTGAAGTTTGCTTTGACAAAAGAACAGACCTATAAAGATATCGGGGGAACCTGAAAAATTATTAATCAGAAAGCGGGGAAAAAATGAGTAAAGCTGATGAGATTTTTATAAATATGTGCAAGGATATCCTTGAAAACGGCACGAGTACTGAGGGCGAGAAGGTGCGTCCCCACTGGGAGGATGGAACTCCGGCCTATACCATCAAGAAGTTTGGAGTTGTAAACAGATATAACCTCGCTGAGGAATTCCCGATCATGACACTTAGAAAGACAGCACTTAAAAGTGCGACGGATGAGATGCTCTGGATCTGGCAGCAAAAGTCCAATAATGTACATGATCTTCACAGTCATATCTGGGATGAGTGGGCAGATGAGAACGGCTCAATCGGAAAAGCCTATGGCTACCAGATGAGTGTTAAGCATAAATACAAGGAAGGCATGTTTGACCAGGTGGACAGGGTTATCTATGACCTGAAAAACAATCCTTTCAGCCGCAGAATAATGACAAACATTTATGTTCATCAGGATTTGTCCGAGATGAATCTGTATCCTTGCGCTTACAGCATGACCTTTAATGTTACACAGAAAAAGGGTGATGATAAGCTGACTCTCAATGCGATCCTGAATCAGCGCTCTCAGGATGTTCTTGCAGCCAACAACTGGAATGTGGTCCAATATTCTGTACTGGTACATATGCTGGCTCAGGTATGTGATATGAATGTGGGAGAGCTTGTACATGTTATAGCAGACGCTCACATCTACGACAGACACGTGGATATCATTAAGGAACTTATAAAGCGTGAGCCTAAGCCTGCACCGAAATTCCACTTAAATCCTGGCGTGCATGATTTCTATGAATTTACAAGAAATGATGTATCACTTGAGAATTATGAAGTGGCAGGGGAACAGATCACAAATATACCGATAGCAATCTAAAGGTGAAAGAATAACGAGGAGAATAGTATATGAAAATAATTTTATCAGCAGACGAACA
Organism: Butyrivibrio sp. NATIVEDY162; assembly: GCF_045999815.1. Lineage (GTDB taxonomy): Bacteria > Bacillota > Clostridia > Lachnospirales > Lachnospiraceae > Butyrivibrio. The sequence continues at coordinate 1,456,080 of NZ_CP172573.1, read as the reverse complement.
CTGGGGGATTGGAAATAAGGGGCAGCTTCTTATCAGAATCCCTAACGATATGAAGAACTTCAGAGCAGAGACAATGGGCAAGGTTCTTGTGTATGGAAGGAAAACACTGGAGACTTTCCCCGGGCAGCAGCCTCTTGAAGGAAGAAAAAATATCATCCTTTCAACCAATCCTGATTATGTAGTAAAAAACGCTACTGTTGTTCATAATCTTGATGAATTGAAGGAAGCAATATCAGAATACGATACTGACATAGTATATTGCATCGGGGGTGCAAAGGTATATGAAGAGCTTCTTCCAATGACAGATACCTGCATAGTTACCAAGATTGACCGCACCTTCGAGGCAGACAGATTCTTTACAAACCTGGACGAGGACCCTGACTGGGAGCTTGTTGAGGAGAGCGAAGAACAGGCATACTTCGACACTACATATACATTTAGAACCTACAAACGCAAATAAAAACGACAACTTCCCACATCCTAACTCCCTGCGGGCTCCATTTCTTCTGCTGGCGAGGCTATTAAAATAGTGGGATTTTGTATATATGCCGCCCCAAGCATGTCTGAGTTCTATGCCTTGGAATCCATCGTTCCTCCGTTGCTTGCTCGTTATGCTCGCTTTGTTTTCTAAAATACCGGCTGCCACTTTTTTAGGCATGCTTCGAAAAAAACTTGCAGGACGCATATTATTGTTATGACCACGCCCTTATATAGATAGAAGCGTCCTGCTGCAAACAGCTTTCTACGCATGCCAAAAGTGGCATTGCCGGCATTAGAAAACAAGCGCTCACATACAATCGCCGCAATGGAGAAACGAATGGTTCCCGGCATAGAGCGAGTTCTGCAGGGCGGCATATGTCTATGCAAAATCCCACTGTTTTAATGGTAAGCCGAGCGCAGAAGAAATGGAGCCCGCAGGGGTTTGGGATGTGGGAAAGCTTTAGTAACAAATACAATGATCGGTAGATTAGCCTTTGCAAATCTTAAGAAATCTTAAGGTTATGCAAAGGCTTTTTTTATGTGCAGGGAGTATCATCACTTTTGCTTGTAAGAAGGCAGGATTCTTGTTTTTCTGAGGAAAACAAAACCTATCCTAATGAAAAAATCTTAAAAATTAAAAATATCAAAGGAGTAAATCCATGAAGCTGAAAGAGATATCAGTCAAGAAGAAAAAAGTAATTATAGCAATAACCTCAGTAATTCTGATCATAACTGTAACCGCCGGCACGATATTTGTGACAAGAATATCTCATGCAAGTGCAAATACGGAAGACATGAGCAATGTTACTGAAACAGCAGAAGTTACGAGGCAGGACATAAAAAAGACAATCAGCCTGAATGGCACAATTGCCGCTCTTGATAGTCAAAGTGTTGCAAGTGAGCTGACAGGAGTAAAGATTAATTCATTAAAGGTGAGAGTCGGTGACAGGGTGAAGAAGGGTGATGTCATCGCAGTACTTGATACTACAAGTATTGAGAAGTCACTTCAGCAGGCAAAGGATGCCCTTGAAATTGCAAAGAAGAAGGATTCCTTGGAGCTCGCTACAGCCCAGAGAAATTATGATGCTGCTGTAGAGACAGCCAGGATACAGATAGAGCGAGCAGAGAGAGATTCACAAAAAGCTGACAAAGCCTACACGGATGCTGTAAGTGCATCGGATACTGCAAGTGCTGCAAATGACAGTGCTATAAGCGATGTAAACGAAAAGACGAATGCAGCAAACGGTGCAAAGGACGCGGCAGTCATTGCATCTTCTGATGTGACAAAAAGCGAGGAGAAGCTTTCAAAGGCGCAGGAAGCATACAATGATGCCAACAGAGATGCCACAGATCTTGCCGAAAAGATCAGCGGTTTAAAAACTGATTATGAAGCATTTACAAAGGGCGATTTTACTACAGCAGCCAACAGTTTTAATAAAGCAGGAGACAGTCTTACAGCAGCCAATACTGCTCTAAAGGATGCGGAAAATAAAAAGACAGAGCTTGATTCAAATCCTGATGCAAGCCCTGAGGAGCTTACTAAGGCGCAGGAAACTCTTGATAAAGCAAAGACAGATGCTGCAACTGCGCAGGGCGTTTATGACGAAGCTAAAAAGAACTATGACAATTCAAAGGTCAAACTCGATAAAATTCAAACCGATATCGCTCAGGCAGAATCGGAATACAACAGTGCTGTGAAAAAGAGAGATAAAAAGGAAAAGAAGGTAAACAAGGCTCAGGGCGAAAATGAAAGTGCCAAGAGAGAGTTTGAAAACAAGCAGAGTGACTTAGAGGAAGCTCAGACTAACCTGTCTGAAGCAAAGTCAAAACAGGCTGAAACCGAAGGAGATGCAAAGACAGCTAAGGAATCTATTCAGACAGCAAAGGACAGCGCTGAAAAAGCAAAGGAAGAAGCTGCAGATCAGAAGAGAGAAAATGATAAATCAGTAGCTGACTCCAAGGATAGTTTTGCAGAGACACAGTTAAGCCAGGGGACAAATACCATTCAGGCGCAGCAGGAGGTTGATAAGTACGAACAGGAGCTTGAAAGTGCAACTATAGTAGCGCCCTGCGACGGCCTTGTGACCTCAGTAGGTGTAAAGGAAGGCGGTATCTACGATAACGGTAATGAGATAGCCCTGATACAGAATGACAGTGGATACAAGGTTACGGCCACTGTGGATCAATATGACATCTGCGATATTAAGGAAGGTATGAAGGTTAAGATAAAAACAGATTCTGTGGATGAAGAGATGGATGGAACACTTTCATTTGTATCACCGATTCCGCAAGGCGCAGCATCTCAGAGTGAGCAGGAGCAGAGTTCCGCAAGCACATCAAGTGACTACCCTATCGAAGTGTCAATTGAAGGCGGAATGGAAGACAGACTAAGGATCGGAATGACCGCTAAGATTACAATCCTGCAGCAGGAGTCAGATAACACCTTAAGTGTTCCCGATAACTGCGTCCAGACAGCTGAGGATGGAAGCCTGTATGTGGAGAAGGCAGCTTTTGATGAAAATGGAAATGCCATACCTTCAGGCGAGCGCATCACTGTAACCTATGGCGTAAAGACAGACTACTACGTGGAAATAAAGGGCGATGGATTAGAGGAAGGCATGAGCGTTGTTGTGCCAACCTATGATGACTTCATGATGACAGATACAGATCCGGGAAGTGTGACAGAATAATGGCAGAAATAATTACAGCAGAAAGCATGATAGAGGCAAGAGGAATAACTAAGAGCTTCAATATCGGTAGCGAAAATGAGCTTGAGATTCTTCATGGCATAGATCTTAATGTGAAAAAAGGCGAGTTCGTTTCTATAGTAGGAACCTCCGGGTCAGGAAAATCCACGCTTATGAATATAATAGGGCTTTTGGATAAGCCAACTAAGGGCTCATATCTTCTTGACGGAGTTGACGTTTGTAAAGCAGGAGACACAGAGCTTTCGCATATCAGAAATAAAAAGATCGGTTTCGTTTTTCAGACCTATAACCTTATAGCGAGGACAACGGCGCTCAAAAATGTGGAGCTTCCGATGCTCTATGCAGGCATAAAGGCAAGGGAGCGAAAAGAGAGAGCCATGGAGCTCCTGGAGATGGTGGAAATGGAAGGCAGAATTGACCACACTCCAGATGAACTTTCAGGCGGACAAAAGCAGAGGGTTGCAATCGCAAGGGCCCTTGTAAACAGTCCTTCCATAATCCTTGCAGATGAGCCTACTGGAGCACTTGATTCTGCCACAGGCAGGAAAATCATGGATCTTTTTCATAAGCTTCACGAGGAGCAGGGAATTACCATAGTTTTCATAACGCACTCACCTGAGCTTGCCTCGGAAACAGAGAGAATACTTACGCTAAAGGACGGAATGTTCATAGACGAGAGGATGGGGGTAAGATATGCTTCTTGAAAATGTGAAACTTGCACTGGCAGGGCTTCTTGCGAATAAGATGAGAACCTTTTTGACGATGCTTGGAATCATAATAGGTATAGCATCAGTCATAGCCATAATGACCGTCGGAGACGCCATGAATAAATCCGTCATGGGGCAGATGGGAGATATGGGTGTAAATAATATCAGTGTCTACGTGATGCAGAAGATGACTGATGACTACGACTTTTCAGGCGATGTCTATGTCAGAGAGATGAAGGACAGGGATTATCTGTCAGATGATATGATAAACGACCTTTCGGAGCACTTTTCAGACAGAGTTGAGGGTGTTGCTCTTAAGAAAGGCGTGGGCGAAGTCAAAATAGAAACAGGGAAAAAGTATGCAAATATATCCCTTGAGGGTGTAAATAGCGTTGCGCTAAAGCAGACCAGGGTTAAGCTTGTTGCAGGCAGAGGTTTTTCGCCTAATGAACAAAGCGAGTCGCGAAAGGTGATAATTGTATCAGACAGATACGTTGAGAATATGCTTGACTCTGATCCGCAGGCCGCACTCGGACAGCCTGTAGAGGCAGTAATAGACAACAAGTATTACAATTACACCATAATCGGTGTTTATGAATATTCAGAGAGCAGTGCGGGAGGAATGGATGCCGGAAAATCCAGGAAAGATGTGAGAACTTCCGCATACATTCCGCTTCAGACAGCAATGATACAACTCCGTGAAAAGCCCTTGTATGATGAGCTTGAAGTTGTTGCAAAGAGCGGAGCTGACCAGGGCATTTTGTCCATGGACATGCAGAACTATCTTAATACAAAGTACTATAAAGAAAACGATACCTATGAGACCTACGCCTACAGCATGAAGGAAGAAATCAAGTCAATGGAGTCCATGCTGAATACTCAGACTTATGCTTTTGCGGCAATAGGCGCCATCTCACTTCTGGTGGGAGGAATCGGAGTTATGAACATCATGATCGTGTCCATAACTGAGAGAACAAGGGAAATCGGAACCAGAAAAGCTCTCGGGGCAACCAATGGTTGCATAAGACTTCAGTTTATAACCGAGGCGGTTGTGGTCTGCCTGATAGGAGGTATCCTGGGAGTAATTGTCGGACAGATATTTGGCATAGTAGCTTCGAAGATGATGGGGTATAGCGGAAGTGCTTCCGCAGGCGGTATAATATTCTGTGTATTGTTTTCCATGGCATTTGGAGTATTCTTTGGATACTATCCTGCCAACAAGGCTGCAAAGCTTAATCCGATAGAGGCACTTAGATATGAATGATAAAAAATACAAGATTCTGATTGCAGAGGACGATGTTGACATCATTTCTCTCCTTCGGCTTTATCTTGAGAATGCAAATTATGACGTGATATCCGCAGAGGATGGGAAGACTGCTCTTTCTATGATAGAAAAGGAGCAGCCCGACCTTTTCATCTGTGATATTATGATGCCCGAGTTAAACGGATATGAGGTTATAAGGGCAATACGTGAAAAGAAAAACAATATTCCAATCCTGGTTCTTTCTGCCAAAAATTTGGATAGTGACAGAATTCTCGGGCTTAATATCGGTGCAGACGATTATATGGTAAAACCGTTTAATCCGCTGGAAATTGTTGCACGGGCAAATGCCATGCTAAGGCGTTTTTATAATTTCGGAAGCAGTGATTCTTCAGGCAGTGAGGTGCTTGTTGTAGGCGAGCTGTCACTGGATCTGTCCAAGGTGAAGTTTACCAAGAACGGCACTGAGATTCAGCTTACTCCCACTGAATTCAAGATAATGACACTACTTATGAAAAATCCGGGCAGGGTTTTTACCAAGGTTCAGATTTATGAGCATGTCAACGGAGAGTACTATGAAAATGATGACAATACTCTTATGGTGCATATGAGTAAGCTTCGTGACAAGATTGAGGATGACAGCAAAAATCCCAAATATCTTATAACGGTGCGTGGGCTTGGTTATAAAATGGAGCGCAATAAATAATGAAAAATATTCTATCTTCGATGAAGCGTGAAAGAGGAACGCTTTATTCGCTTGTCACCAGGTATTATCTATTCTTTGCTGCAGCGGTTCTGCTGCTTGCTTTTCTTGTTGTAGAGATAACGGATGACTTTTTGACCAGAACAAATGTCACTATAGATGCCAACAGAATCATCAGTAACAGGGACTTATTGCTAAGTGAGAAGTACGATAAACTGAACATTAGCAGAAACGTGGGCGAGAACAGCTATTTTGAGATCCTCGATGACAAAGCGCAGGTAATTTATTCAAGTGATAAATCAAAAACCAAAAAGTATAGCAGGGAGGAACTTGAATTAATCCCTGATATTTTGGGCAACACCTACTACTATATAGATTCCGTGTTGGGCAATAACGGAGAGACAACAGGGTACGTGCTGCAAAAATATTCAACTGTCTTTGCAAAGGATGGAGAACAATTTGGCACTATCGGGGTTGCGGTCCTTGATGAAAACAGAAACGTGGTATATTCAGATTCGGGAATAAACTTAAAGCATATTTCGGACAAAGAGTTTGAGATTCTGTATGAAAACGGAGGAGACACTTATCTGCAGAAGTATGAGTTTACTACCAATGATGAGCAGGAACGCACAATGCTGATCCATCAGGATTTTAATTATACTTCTTTAAATAATGCATACAGAAAAATATATACAACAGCTATTTTGGTGTTCCTTTTGATATTGGCAGCCTTTGTGGTGTTCTTTGTATTCAATACCGCTCTTGCAGTCAGAAGACCTATAAATATGCTTGAAGATGCCATGACTGATCTTGGAAGCGGCAACAAGGATGTGGCGATATCTTATTCAGGACCAAAAGAATTTGTACATATAGTGGATTCTTTTAATGACATGGCAGGTAAGCTCTCTAATGCAGAGAAAGAAAAGCAAAAGCTCGAAGAAGAGAGACAAAAGATGCTTGCTGACATATCCCATGACCTTAAGACTCCGATAACGGTCATACAGGGTTATGCCAAGGCTGTTGCTGACGGAATGGTACCTGAAAATGAACAGAAAAAGTATCTTGATACCATAAGCAGCAAGGCGGATATTCTTTCAGAGTTGATAAACACTTTTTATGAATATTCCAAGCTCGAGCATCCGGAATTTCAGCTGTACAAAAAGGAGTGCGACATCTGTGAGTATTTCAGAGAATATCTTGCAGCTAAATATGATGAGCTTGACATAGCAGGGTATGAGATGAAAATTGATATACCGGAGGAAAAGATACTTAAACCCATTGATGAAGCACAGCTAAAGCGGGTATTTGAAAATATTATAGCCAATTCCGTAAAGTCCAATCCAAAGGGAACGCTTATTTGTGCAGAAATGAAGAAGGTAAGGGAAAAGGTGGTGATCCACCTTGGAGACAATGGAGTTGGAGTGCCGGTCAGTATCCGCGGAGAGATATTTAAGCCCTTCATAGTCGGGGATGATGCCAGAACCAGCGGAAAGGGCACAGGACTTGGACTTTCCATAGCAAAACTCATAGTGGAGGCACATGGAGGAACAATCAGGCTCATGGATGAAAATGAATCGGATTATTCTACTATGTTTGAGATTGTGCTCTGAAACAGTATATGAAGTTTGGCGCAAGCCTTATTTTTCGGTTAAATCTTTTTATGTAAGTTTTATTGACCAAATTTAAGGTTTGCGCTATTATATTACAAGAACACTTTGACAGTTTAAAGTGTTAAATACAAAGAGTACCGGATATGCTTTTTATAAATTAGCTTGAAGGTATAGGATGAAGGACAAACGATTTTTAGGAGGAGAAAAGTATGAAAAAAAAGATTCTGGCCGCAATTCTTAGCGGAGCAATGATTTTCAGTATGACAGGCTGCGCACGTACAGCCGGCGGTAACACAACTACACAGGACGCTGCCACAGAAGATTCTACAGAGGCTGCTTCAGAAGAGAGCACAGAGGCTGCTGCTGAAGAGAGTACAGAAGCTGCTGAGGAAAGCACAGAGGAAGCTGCTGAGACAGAGGATGCAGCTGCAGAGGAGAGCACAGAAGAGGCTGCTGATGCAACTGATTCTGCTGAGAAGCCTGCTGAGGGCACAGCTTTTCATGTAGGTGTTATCCAGCTTGTTGAGCATCCCGCACTTGATGCTGCAACCAAGGGCTTCGAGGAAGGCCTTCAGGAGGCACTTGAGGCAGACGGATACACAGTTGAATTCGATTATCAGAACGCACAGGGGGAGCAGGCTAACTGCGCTACTATCGCAACTAAATTCGTAAATGATAAAGATGACCTTATCATGGCAAACGCAACTCCCGCACTTCAGGCAGTTGCAGCTGCTACAGGAGATATTCCGATTGTTGGTACATCAGTTACAGACTATGAGTCAGCAGGTGTTGTTAAGTCCAATGATGCTCCCGGAACAAACGTAACAGGCGCTTCAGACTTTGCACCTATCGATGAGCAGATCGCTCTTCTTCAGAAGCTTGTTCCCGATGTTAAGGAGGTAGGTATTCTCTACTGCTCATCAGAGGCAAACTCCAAGTTCCAGGTAGACCTTGCAGCTAAGACACTTGATGAAGCAGGCATCGGCTACAAGGAATACACAGTTGCTGATTCCAACGAGATTCAGTCAGTTGTTACAAATGCTATCGCAAACAGCGACTGTCTCTACATTCCTACAGATAACACCATTGCTGATAACATGTCCATCGTTAAGAATGCAGCATGGCCTGAGAAGCTTCCTGTTATCTGCGGTGAAGAGAATATGTGTAAGAACGGCGGTCTTGCAACACTCAGTATTGATTACTATGAACTTGGCAAGGCAGCAGCAGAGCAGGCTTATGACATTCTTGTAAATGGCAAGAACCCTGCAGAGATGCCTGTTGTTTACGGTGGTATCACAGGTGAGTACAACCCTGAGACAGTTGAAGCTATCGAATTCGACAAGAGCCTTCTTGATGGCCTTGAAGAGATCAAGATGGGCGAGTAATTTCAGGTTTTATCTATCGATTTCTATATGAAAAAAGCGAAGGTGCTCGCATAATTTGGGCACCTTCTTATAATTTATAAGCGAAGGAGTAATTTTTTATGGTTTCATTATTGCATGCACTGCCGGGGTCAGTTGCACAGGGACTTATTTGGGGGATTCTGGCGATCAGTGTTTTTCTGACATTCAAGGTTTTGGATTATGCTGATATGACAGTAGACGGTTCATTCTGTACAGGTGGCGCCACCTGTGTAATGCTCATGCTTTCTGGGCAGAGCGTCTATGTTGCTCTTATTTGCTCATTCATAGCAGGAATGTGTGCCGGATACATAACAGGTCTTTTGCACACCATGCTGAAAATACCTCCGATACTTTCAGGTATTCTGACTCAGCTTGGACTTTATTCCATTAACCTTGCTATCATGGGAAAATCCAATCAGGCTATAAGCGTTGATCAGTATGCTCTTATTGTGAGCCTTAGATTTATAAATTACTCAATCCTCATGAGCGTGATCATTGTTGCTATTATCATTTTTCTTCTTTACATGTTCTTTGGAAGTGAGATCGGATCTGCTATTCGTGCAACAGGTTGTAACCAGAACATGGCAAGAGCTCAGGGCATTAATACAGGAAGATGCATCAGAATCGGTCTTGTTGTAAGTAATGGTCTTACCGCTTTTGCAGGTGGTCTTTATGCACAGTATCAGGGTAATGCTGATGTAAACGCAGGTCGTGGTGCGATTGTCATCGGACTTGCAGCAGTTATCATCGGCGAGGTTATTTTCGGATCAAGACACAATTTTGCAGTAAGAATGGGAGTATCAGTTGTTGGTGCTATCATCTACTACATCGTAATTGCTGTAGTACTTCAGCTCGGACTTCCTTCAACCTACCTTAAGCTGTTAAGTGCAGTACTTGTTGCAGTATTCCTTGGAATTCCTGCAATTCAGGGGTATCTCGGAATAAAGGCTAAGCAAAGATAAGGGACATTAGAATATATTTTGATGGATATCTGATGAAATAGACAGTTTATCTGAAAGTACTGACAAGCGAAGAGGTAAAAATATGTTAGAAATTAAAAATCTGGTTAAAATTTTCAATAAAGGAACAATCAACGAGAGAGTGGCTCTTAACGGAGTTAATCTCACACTTAATGATGGAGATTTTGTAACTGTCATTGGTGGTAACGGCGCAGGAAAATCTACAATCCTTAATGCGGTTGCAGGTGTATGGCCCATAGATTCAGGAAGCATCGTGCTTAACGGTCATGATATTACAAAGCTCCCTGAGTACAAGAGAGCAAAATATATAGGTCGTGTTTTCCAGGATCCCATGATGGGAACAGCTGCTACAATGCAGATTGAGGAGAACCTTGCACTTGCTGCAAGACGCGGACAGAGCAGAGGCCTTAGAAGCGGAATCAACAATTCAGAGAGAGCTCAGTACAAGGAACTTCTGAAATCCTTAGACCTTGGTCTTGAGGACCGCCTTACAAGCAAGGTTGGACTTCTCTCCGGTGGTCAGAGACAGGCTGTAACACTTCTTATGGCATCTCTTAAAAAGCCGGATCTCCTTCTTCTTGATGAGCACACAGCGGCACTTGACCCCAAGACTGCCAAGAAGGTCCTTGATATATCTGAAAACATCATTAAGGAGCACGGTCTTACAGCACTTATGGTAACCCACAACATGAAGGATGCCATAGCACATGGTAACAGACTTATCATGATGAGTGAAGGAAAGATTATCTATGATGTATCAGGCGAGGAGAAGAAAAATCTCAAAGTTGCCGACCTGCTTCAGAAGTTCGAGGAAGCAGGAAATGATGAAGTAAATGACTCCATGGTTTTATCTTAGTGGAAGTTTGATTTGATGATACAAGGAAGAAACGGTATAATCTCCTTGTAAGATTTTGTTTAGTCGCATAAACATATTTTACAGCAAAAACCAGGCTTTTCGAAGTCTGGTTTTTGTGTTATGCGAAGATATTTATTGACATAACAGCCCCTCAGACGAACACAAACATTTCTGTGCAGATGCCTGAGGGGCTGGGTGCCAAGAAGGCTGTCACACTAATAGTGCGACAGCCCCATTTTTATTATATTTGTTCAATTCGAAGATGAAACTACTGCTACAGCTGAAGCTGAAATTATAGCCACCAAGGCTGTCTGCTCTGCAATCAGTATGGAAAGCGCTCCATTTGCCACAGAAGTATTGGCTGTATTCAGATTTTCATTATAGACAGAAGCTACTATCATTGTTCCAAGCATGAGCTTTGTCTGCTGGCTCATATCAAGCATTCCAAATCCTTTTTGTCCCTTGAAGGACTCTACAACCTCTATAACTTCAGATACTATCTCAGAAGTATCTTTACCAAGGTTTACCAAAATTCCAAGTGAAGGAAGCTCGTGCTCTTTTCCATATTTAAAGCCTGCATTCTTAAATGCATCAAACAGCTCTATGGCTTTTTGGCTGTTTTCATTTATGTCTCCTTCACAGGTTGTAAGAACCTGAGCAAGTGAATAAGCAGCATTATCATGAAAAGCAAAGTGCTTTTTAATGCATTCATAGCTTTCTTCAAGTTCTGTGAGTATTTGATCGACTCCTTTTTCTGTCATGGCCAGAAGAACTGCAAACCCTGTATCCTCATCTGATGTAAGGAACGGATGAGCACTCTTCATTCCCTTAAGTATAGCTTCTGTTTTCTCAACAATTTTATCCGCATCATTAACCTTTTGGGCATCGCATACAGAAGTAGCAGCAAGCACTCTATAGCTTGAGCCAAAGATCTTTCCGCTCTGAAGCTTGTCGTATACCTTAATAACATCATCAATGTACTGCTCCGGATTGCCGCTTAGGGCCATCTTGGTAGAAATCAAGAGCTCATTATTGCCCCTCATTTCTGAGAAAGGTCCTTTCTTTTTTCTAAGCAGTTCTCTGCACTCTTTAACAAAATCCGGATCAGCTGTCTTGTCTTTTTCTGCAAAAGCTGCCCCTGCAATTACAGTTATAAGACCGTTCTCCAGGAAAAAATCCTTTTGAAGCAGTGCTTTGTTTTTAACAAGTAGTTCTACTCTCCCCTTAACAACATCATTCATACCTTTTTCCTCCTAGCATTTCATTTATTCCCATGTCAATCTATAGTAGCATAACATCAGATGCATTGACTGTCTGAATTTGAGATTATTTTTATATTTAAAAGCGTTAGCTGACTTTTGATCGTCATTTTTGTTGTTTCCATAGGAACCTTATGATATGTAAAACTCATTATCTTATTGAGGACATGCGTTTCCTGTTCATACTATTTACATTGAATTTTATGAAAAGTTAATCAAATGATTCGAAATGGCTCATCGAATTAAATTGATGCATAAGTATAATTAGAGTACAGAGGAAATTTGTGTGCTGACATGTTTATCTATAATCAAATTATGGATAAGTCAGTACACCGTCGTACTGTGACCTTTTTATAAATGTCCGGCTCAACTTTAGGAGGTACTTTTCATGAGAAATAAAATAGTGACAATGCTTATGGCAACGCTTATGCTTACAAGTTTAACCGCTTGCGGAATGATGGGAAGAGTTAGTACAGCAGATGATAACAATAAAGATGAATCCGAGGTTATAGTGGTTTCAGAAGATAAGGTGCCAAAAGCAGCATCCGCAGAAAACAAAGCAGATTCTGAAGATGTCGCTGATGTAGGCTGGGAGACCTTCAAGAGTAAGGACGGCTGGTCTGTAAGCTATGATTCCGGCGTAATAGAGGTTCAGGATAATACTGATCCCGCTGATGAAATTAGTTTTAATTACACAGGAAAACAGGCAGGAACTAACTGCCTTGTAATAAGCTACATCAAAGATAAGCTTCCAGACAAGGTTATGGATGAGATAAAAGATTCCCAGGGAAGTGATACTAAAGCAGAAGTTACAGGCGGCTATTTTCCGGGTTCTATAAAGAATTGGGCATACTGGATTGACTTTACTTATCCTGAGGAAGGGTCAGGTCTTAAGCAAAGCTATATATTAGGAGAATATAACGGCGGAACATTAGAGTTCATGTTTCTTACTCATAAATCAGGTGATGAGGAGATGGACATGGCTGCAAGTGATGCTCTTGCCATGATTATTGATTCCATACAGTTTGAAAACTTCAAGCCTCAGACCATGTATAAGGATATTCCCGGAGATTATGTACTTAAGGAAACTGAGGAGATAGAAGGCGAAGAGTTGACCTTTGAGCGGACACTTAGCCTTAAAGAGGATCACACCGGAACTATGAGTATTCAGGATGATTTCAATATTTTATGGGACGACAAGGTAATTATGGCTGATGATGGAAGCTTTACCTACAACTATACTCTTAAGGGTGACAAGCTGACCATAGACTATGATGGAGCAGAGCTTGTTTTTACAAAAAAGTGAGTTGGGTGTAGTCGTTACATTAACTAAGCTGAATTTAAAAATAGAATATGATTAGTTGGTAAAAAAACTATATTATGCTAATATTATTTCATCTTTTGAGAAATACTGTTGCATAGAGATTTGAAATGAGTTTTGTTTTTGAACTAACTGAGAATAGACAAAGTATAACTGGAAAAGAAGACAGATATTTAACGGTTAAGGGATATGAGGGCTTGTGTAAAAGCCTTGATATCCCTAAAAGTAATGCCGGCTTTGATAATATGGAGCTTCCTGTCAGAGTGATAGGTAACCATGCCTTTTCATCAAGAAAAGACCTTGAGGAGGTTACCATACCTGATACCATTCATACCGTTCTGGGGTTTGCTTTTCATAACTGTGGAAAATTGAAGAAAATATCACTTAGTGACAGCATAGAGGAGTACCTTGACGGCGGAACAAGGCAGTGTGAGAGCCTGACCGAGATAGAGGTTACGCTTAAAAGGGGAAAGCCCTTTATCATAAGACGCATTTTGGAGGACAATGACAGAAGACTTACCTTCAGGATACATCTTGATGATGGCGATGCTCTTATGGTTTTTCCGGGATTTAATTATGATTTTGTGGAAAACACCATGGCGAGAACAATCCAGTTCGCTATAGAGGGAACCGGGTATGCATACCGCGAATGTGTTAAAAGTGATGTCATAGGATTCAGAGAGTACGATAATCTTTTTTCAAAGGTATCGGCAGATGATAAGGGAACCGCAGAGATGATAGCCATGGCAAGACTCCTTATGCCATATGAGCTTTCAGATGAAGCCCGAAATGCTTATGAAAACTGGCTTACCGGCCATGCTCTAAAAAGCTTGACTAAATTAGTCAAGAATTCAAATGTTAAGGCGGCAGAGTCTGAAATCACTTTCGAGGACTATTTTAATAATGCACAGGAGCATATAGCTTTTTATCTTGATAGAAAGCTAATAAATAAAGAGGATGCCGGGAAATTGGCACATATAGCTGCTGACATGGGTATCACCGCAATAGTTAGTATGCTGATGGATTACAGTGGAAATGACATGGATGTGAAAAATGCTGGTGACAGCAGTGTCATAAACAGTTCAGGGAAAGACTTCCTGGAGCTGGATTTTTAGGATCCTACTGTCCGCATGAAGTGATAATTATCTGAAATTAAAACGGTAGAAAATGAAGAAATAAATCACATCCCGGAGGCTTTGTGCTTATTAGGTATGAGAAGTGTAGAAGAATCGGAAAAACTTGGAAATCAAATATGGAGCAGTGTAAAAACTGAACTGCTATTATCTATGAGATTTATGGCGCCTGCCCTTTCAGTGCTTGAAATAAGGCGCGACATGTCCACCACATCTGTCGGTACTGATGCAGTCAGTGTGCTGTACAATCCTAATTATGTGTTTAAGACTTATGTTGAAGATCCGGGCAAGATGAACAGGACCTATCTGCACATGCTGATGCATTGCATGTTCAGACATATGTACAGGGCTTCTGAATATCCGGACTCTGAGCTTTGGGACCTTGCGTGTGATATTGCAGTTGAAAATATTCTGGATTCAATGGATTATCAATGCATTTACAGAGTGAGCTCAGACCTCAGGGATCGCTGGTATAAGACACTTTCGGAAGAACTTAAAGTTCTGACTGCTGAGAAAATATATAGTTTTTTGGAGACTCACTGCCAGTGGAAAAATGATGTGAACGCAGGAGTTTCCGAAGATACTGACAGTTACAGTGGTGAAGCTTCTATAATGCCAACCGAAGGGTTAAGCTCGAATGAAGATTTACTCATAACGGAAGATACATGGAACCGCCTTGTGCGCGAGTTCAAAATGGACGATCACGGTTTCTGGGAGAGACTACCTAAGGAAGATGAAAAGCCTCAGGAAGAAAACAAACCTGACATCGACATGCAGATGCAGATGAGATTTCGAAGAGCCAATAAAAAGGAAATTGAGGAAGCCTGGAAGAATACTGCAAAACGCATAAAGAGCGACATCGCAAGTCTCGGTGATGAAAAGAGTACTGAGACGGGAAGCCTTAAATTTTATCTGAAGGCGGATACTCAGGACAAGGTATACTACACGGATTTTCTTAATCAGATAGCTGTGGTGCGTGAGGAGATCAGGATAGATCCCGATTCCTTTGATTATGGTCTGTATAATTATGGCATGGAGATATACGGCAACATGCCCCTCATCGAGGAAAATGAGTACAGCGAGACACACAGGGTGGATGAGTTGGTAATTGCGATTGACACGTCGGCCTCATGCTCTGAGGAGCTGGTTCAGTCCTTTCTTAATGAGACAGCGGGAATTCTCAGGCAGAGTGAGAACTTTTTCAGGGAGATACATGTCCACATAATAGAGTGCGACAACAAGGTGCAAAATGATATTGTAATAAATCATCCCGAGGACATGGAGAGATATGCTGACAGATTTGAGATATCGGGTGGCTATGGAACGGATTTCAGGCCGGTTTTTTCATATGTAGATGACCTTAGGAAAAAGGGCGAGCTAAAGCATCTTCGCGGATTGATGTATTTTACCGATGGATTTGGAGACTACCCGGAGAACCCCACGGATTACGATACTGCCTTTGTTTTTCCGTCAGACAAACAGACAGGTGCGGACAAGATGCCGAACTGGGCAATACAGCTGTATATTTGAAAAAAGTTATGGTTCCCGAATACATGAGTAAAAATCTGGAAGTATTTGCGAAGGATAAGGCTTCATAAGCAAAAAAATTGGAAAGTATTTGCGAAGGATAAGACTTCATAAGTAAAAAAATTGGAAAGTATTTGCGAAGGATAAGACTTCATAAGTAAAAAACTGGAAAGTATTTGCGAAGGATAAAACTTCATAAGTAAAAAATCTGGAAGTATATTTACGAACGATAAGACTTAAAAAATATGGAGTATAAACATGAATATCAAACAGGCAAAACAGGAAATAATCAACACAATCAAGGCATACAGGGAAAAGGATGAAATGGGAAACTATCTCATTCCCGTGCAGAAACAGCGCCCGATTCTTCTTATCGGACCTCCGGGCATCGGCAAAACTGCCATCATGGAGCAGGTAGCAGAGGAGCTTTCTGTTAACCTCGTATCCTACACCATAACTCATCACACCAGGCAGAGCGCTATCGGACTTCCCTTTATATCCCAAAAGGAGTATGGCGGAAAAGAGACCTCAGTTACTGAGTATACCATGAGTGAGATAATTGCGTCGGTTTACGACAAAATCAATCAGACAGGTGTGCAGGAAGGTATTCTTTTTCTTGATGAAATAAACTGCGTTTCTGAGACTCTTGTTCCTACAATGCTGCAGTTTTTGCAGTATAAAACCTTTGGTGCCCACAGAGTGCCCGAGGGCTTTATCATAGTCACAGCAGGAAACCCGCCGCAGTATAATAAGGCAGTCAGAGATTTTGATATAGTAACGCTTGACCGTGTAAAAAGAATCGATATTGAGGAAGATTTAGAGGCCTTCAAGGAATATGCCGATATCAATGGAGTTCACGGCTCAATCCTGGCTTATCTGGATATTCACAAGGACAATTTTTACAGAATAAAAAATGATATCCAGGGCAAGCGATTTGTCACAGCCAGAGGCTGGGAAGACCTTTCACAGCTGATCAGAGCATATGAGAAGCTGGGTATTGATGTTGATGAAAAGGTCACAATCCAGTACCTTCAAGAGCCGGAGGTAGCCAGAGATTTTGCAATGTATTATGCTCTCTACCACAAGTACGAGGATGTTTATAACATTGATGAAATCCTCAAGGGCAGCATTCCTGAGGAGAGGGATAAGCTGCGCAAGGCACCTTTTGATGAAAAACTCAGCATCATAAATCTTCTGATAGACAGACTTAATCAGGAGTTTAAGGCGTATGAGGGCGAGCTTGCCGTTCAGAAGAAGCTTCAGCGTGAAATCACTGATCTGGTTAAGGGCAACATCTTTTCAGAGGAACAATCTGTTTATAAGAGGCTCCAGCTTCGCACAAAACAGCTGCGCGAGGAATTTGAGAAAAAAGCCGGAGAGCACCTTATGGACAAATCTTCAGAAATCATATTGAAGAGGACTATTCAGGCGCTTGAAAATCTCGGAAGAGAGCTTGCGGGCTCTGAGACAGAGGATAACAGAGACCTCATAAAGGCCTGGTTTAGCGCTAGAGAGCTTAAGAGAAGGGAATCTGCAGAGAATACCGGAATGCATTTGTCCAACTGCTTTGCTTTCCTTCAGCAGATATATGGAGAGGAGCAGGAGATGGTTCTGTTTCTTACCAGGCTTGACGCAGGTCACTACAGCCTCAACTTCATCCAGAACGAAGGCTCCGAGGAGTACTATAAATACAACAAACTATTGCTCCTTCGAGACAGGAGAAGAGAGATAATTGCAGAAGTTCTGGAAGTGTAAAGGGAAGATTATCGCCGAAACTTTGGAAGTGTAAAGGAAAGATAATTACTGAAGTTCCGGAATTGCAAAGGTAGATGATTGCCGAAACTTTGGAAGTGTAAAGGAAAAACAATCGCCAAAGTTTTGGAAGTGTAAATGTAGAGATTATGTGGCTGGCTGAATTTTGCTTTAAGTATTTTCCATGAAAATAGGGGTGTAATAAGCATTTAATGTCACCGATGTAGTGAATTTTGTTTGGAATTTGCATAAAGTTTTTTATGAAATTACCGATATAATATAAGTAGAGTACTTTATGAAATATTGATAATACTTTATGCAATATTGATAATGCTTTATGAGATATTGATAAACAAATGAGGGGGATTTATCAATGAAGAGATTGGTTAATGTTCTGTTAGCTATGATTCTTTGCACTGTTATTTTCTTTGCAGCTATTCCAACAACTGTCCATGCAGAATTTATGGATCTTAAGAGAAGCGGAGTTTCCTATAATCTAAAGCCTGGAAACTGGACACCGTTTTATACCAAGCTTCCGGGAGGAAGTGGATATCAGAAGCTATTTGCCAAAATAACGAAATATCGAAGAATTCCTCTGGGCAGTGGTAGCGGAGCAAAGACAGGTGGAAGTTCAAGCAGCAGCTCTGGAAGCAGCTCAGATGTTAAGGTTATTCTTACTATACAGATTCAGCTACCCAGGGCTATGAGCAGGAAAGTAGCCAAAAAGCTCCTGGAGCGCAGAAATAAGGGATTACAGGGTGACTATTTCAAAGATTATGTTGACGTAGTTTATGTGGATCAGAGAACAGGTGAGAATCTAAAGACAAATGTCACAGATGGCGCAGAAGGAGACAACTACAAGGATTGTGAAGTTGTAGAAACAGATTGGAAGCCCTACAAACCTCAAGCTGTTAAATGGAGAGGCAACGTCTACAACTACTATGTTTCCTACGCAAAGAGTATAACCATAACTTTCCCTCAGGGCTACAACAGAGCCTGCGTTGGAATCTGTGGTAATCATGTAAAAAACTGGGAAAAGATACAGGAGTGGAACCAGGGCTTTACTGATGGCTATACAGTTTTGTCCGATACTGCACATGTTAAGCTCGGCAGCAGGAAGACAACCGCCAAGCTGTGCCACATGTTTAGGGTTAAGTGAGAAATAGTATTAAGTGAGTAATAGTATTAAGTGAGCAATACTGTTTAAGTGAGTAATAGTATTAAGTGAGCAATAGTATTAAGTGAGCAATAGTATTAAGTGAGCAATACTATTTAAGTGAGTAACACTATTTAAGTGAGTAATACTATAAAGTTATGTAAATGGCAGCATTGAAATGCTAAAAGACAGGTGCTGTATAAAGGAACTTATTGATTCTGCAAATTTGTTATTCTCCCCGGTGTATTGTCATTTCTTTTGCAACGGGAAGAAAAATATGTGTTTTTTAATCCCAGTGTAGACAAAGGCCCCAACAGGCAGTTGTGCACTGGGATTTGTTTTTAGAATTTCAGTGCAGGCAACGCAGCTTGATTCTAAATGTTTGACATGCAATTGTGGCTTTTTTAGATTTTTTGATTATATAACGGGGGATTTTTCTTGGTAGCTTGGTAATTTAGATGGATTTTCATCTAAATTGGTTAAAGTAGTGAAAATGGATGAATGAAAAACGAAATAACAACTAGAAAATATCAAGTTATAGAATGGAATTCATCCGAATAAGTGAAAAACACAAATGTGGATGAAGGTGCAACGATATAATGATAAAATATACACGCAAACAAGTTTTTAATTCATCCAAAACAGTAATTTTTGAAAGAAAAGATGAAGATGAATGAAAATATGAATAATATATATCATAATAACGTCAAATAATTCATCCGAAAACTAAAATTCATGTGAAAAGTATGAATAGAGAAGAAAACAAACTTGAAACAGATAAAAAACAAACAAAAAACAGACAAAAACAAACAAAAAACAGACAAAAACAAACAAAAACAAACAAAAAACAGACAAAAACAAACAAAAAACAAATAAAAAAGTAAATACCTACCGATAAAAAGAACAAAAACACATCATAACTAAGAAAATCCGTCACAATGCATTCTTTTTTTCATCCAAAAAGTCTAAATAAGCAAACTGGAAGAAAAAGAAAAACAAAAAGATATCCACCCCACACACCCAATATAAAAAAACGATAAAATATTACTTCATTTCTGCATTTTTCACATTCATAAGTCTATAATATATTTAGGCGGAGTATACCACCGTTTCTTTTGGTGTGCTGTCTTTGTGTGAATTCTTGTTGGAAAAGCGGCGATTGAACATAAAAGCGGCGATTGAACATAAAAGCGGCGATTGAACTTAAAAGCGGTGATTGAACATAAAACCAGGCGATTGTACTTAAAAGCAGGAGATTTATGAAGAAGATTCTGATAGTAGATGATGAGAGAATAACACTGCGGATGACGCAGCACATACTTGCACCTCACTATGAGACTATCTGCGTAACTTCAGGAGCTGAGGCGATTGAAAAATACAAGCATGAGAGACCGGACATGATCCTGACAGATCTGCATATGCCCGGAATGTCAGGCTTTGAGCTTCAGAGTACGCTGCAGGATCAGTATGCTGAGCACATTCCTGTCATGTTCATGACGGCTGATGAAGATGAAGAAACAGAGGGGAAGGGCTTTGAGCAGGGAGCGGTGGATTTTATAAGAAAGCCGTTTCGTGCAGATGTGCTCATTAAGCGCGTTGAGAACATCCTGAAAAATGTAGAGAAGATACAGGGATTAAAGGCGGCAGCTGAGACAGATCCCATGACAGGTCTTCTGAACAAAGCTTCCTCACAGGCCGAGATAGGTGAGATGTGCAGAGAAACAAGAGGCGTTCTCATGATGATAGACCTTGACAGCTTCAAGCTGGTGAACGACTTGTACGGGCACAGCATGGGGGACAAAATTCTCATCAGATTTGCTGAGATCATAAGATCAGCAATCAGGAATAATGATATTGCCGGCAGAATGGGCGGTGATGAGTTCATAGCATTTTGTCAGAATGTCCTGGATGAAAAATCGATAGCCGAGAAAACAAGATACATAAATGAAGAATTATTGAAATCCGCAAGAGAGTTCATGGGGGAGGATATGAACATTCCCCTTGGGGCATCAGTCGGTGCGGTTCTCGCACCGGAGGAAGGAACGGATTTTTTAACTTTGTACAAAAAAGCCGATAAGGCTCTGTATAACGTAAAGCAAAATGGAAAACACGGGCATTGCATATTTGTTGACTCAGATTCAGATGTTGTAGAGATGGATAGTATAACTTCCGACATCGGTCAGGATATGATGATACTCGCAGAGAGAAGCAGAGGAAAAGGTGCATTTGTCTTAAATGCCGAGCAGTTCAAGCTGATCTACAGATTTTTGTGCAGAGTAGAAGACAATTATCAGGTAGGCAATCACTTCATTGTCTTTACCATCACCCCGGAAAATGGTGACGAGAAATCACTTCCGGGAGATATAGGTGATATGTTTTATAGAGTGGTTTGCGAGTCCTTGAGGGGAAGTGACGTAGCTTCGCAACATGGCAAGAGTCATGTAAGGGTACTTCTGCTAAAGGCAGAAACAAACAACAGCATTTTAGTTATAAAGCGGATTGTTGAAAAATGGAAAGAGAAGGATCCATCGGGGGAATATATCATTACATACGAGATGGAAATGGTTAAATAATAATGACAGAAAATATCAGAAAAAATATAGATGATAAAAAAGTTCATTATCTGACAGGGCTTCCCAATGCAGGGGGATACATTGATGAGGTCTATGAAAAAATAACCACAGGCACCATCAAGGATTTTACTGCATTTCAATTTAACCTAAAGGGTTTTGGAAATATCAATCAAAAGTACGGCTTTGAGGTCGCCGACAATATAGTTGTCCGCTTTACAGAGAAGGTAAAAGAGTTTCTTGATGAGGATGAAGTGTTGGGACACCTTGGTGGAGACAGCTTTGTAGCCCTTATCCATAAGTGCAGAAAAGAGAAATTCTGCCGTCTTCTGAACGGAATAGATGTGACAGTTACAAAGGATGGGAGAGAGGACAAGGTCAGAATTACATCTACAATCGGACTCTGGGATATCGAGGAGGATTTTGAGGATCCCGGAGAAGCTATCGGAAGACCCTCTATAGCACTTCAGCATGCAAAACACATCCTTCATATTCCTGTAGTCAGTGTTACGGAAGAAATGTTAAAGCGGGTGGCTGTACAGAAATCAGTACTTCAACAATATCAGAAGGCACTTGAAAACAAGGAATTTCTGGTGTTCTATCAGCCCAAGGTAGACTCCCGAACCAACACACTTGTAGGCGCTGAGGGACTTGTGCGCTGGAAGCATGACGGGCAGATGATCTCACCCGGAATTTTCATACCGCCTCTTGAACAGAACGGTGAGATAGTACTTCTTGATTATTATGTGCTAAAAAGAGCCTGCGAAGACCTTAAGAGATGGATAGATGAGGGTATGGAGCCTGTTACAATCTCAGTCAATTTTTCACGAAAAAATCTTGTAGATTCCGATCTTGCAGAAAACATCGACAGGATAATCATCAATTCCGGAGTGGATAAAAAATATATCGAGGTTGAGGTTACAGAGACTGTGGATGAGCAGGAACACGGCGAATTGGCCAAATTCATAAGTAACCTTCATGACAGAGGAATCAACACCGCTATCGACGATTTTGGTGCAGGATATTCCTCCCTTGCAACCCTGCGAGAATTTAAGGTCCACACCTTAAAAATTGACAGATCCTTCATAAATACTCCCGAGTTTTCATGGAAGGATGAGATAATCTTAAGGGATATCATTCATATGGCTTCGGGACTGAACATGGAGGTAGTGACGGAGGGTGTTGAGAGGCAGGATCAGCTTGATTTTATTAACAAGGTCGGATGCTATGTCATCCAGGGATTCTACTTTGACAGACCACTTCCGGTTGAGGAATTTGAAGAAAGACTGAAAAATAAAATATATCCAAAAAAGAAGTAGGAAGGAAACAGATCCTTCCTACTTTATTGCATGTGCTAAAACTTTTTACCCGGTTTTGGCCATATCACTTGAAAAATCCTTATATCATTCTTCCGTTTCTGTTTCTGAGTCCTCTTCATCATCCACATTCAAAAGAATTGTTAACGCTTCAGCAAATGCGTCAAGCTTATCTTCGGCGCTGTATGTCATCTCGGTTTTTCCTTCTTTGCACTGATGTACAGCATCTGTGATACCCTCGGGATCAAACCATGGAACACTGTTAAAATCAAGTAATGAAGGCATCATGTTAAGGTCAGGCTCAGTTACTTTTTCATTGGAGACAAACTCTCCGTTTTCGAGTTTTCCAAGCTTGAGCATTCCTGAGAATGAACCGCCATATCCATAGGCATCCAAATAGCCTCCTACTATGCAGTCACCTCCGCCGGGCTTTGTACCTATGATCTTTGCCAGACCGTTTTGCTGTGCAAAGTAAGGAAGGGCATTGGCGCATGAATAGGAACTGGGACTGGTCATTATGAAAAAGTCATATTGATCGCCATACCCGTCATTGTCATCAGCGATACCATCCAGATTTGTATCTACGTGATAGCATTCTTCTCTGTAGCTGCCTGAGATAATATCCATATCTGTTATGGTCACCTCACCATCCTTTGATAAAAAGCCCAGGATAGATACAAGTGCGGCAGCATATCCACCGCCGTTCGAAGAAACATTCAAAACGACATTTTTGACCTCTTTGTGAGTCTTTATTTCTTCAAAGCAGCTATAGAAAAATGCAAAGCTACTGCTTGCAAAATCATCTTCTGTTATTGGTTCGAGATAGAATGAAGGATTTCTGTCCATATTATCAATGAAAGCGTCAAAATAAATAATTGCGGTGTCATCTACATAATCAAGGCGCTCCGATCCGTAATCTGCCGGCTTTTTCTTACCTAAATAAATACCCCAGGCAGAAAGAGGTGCAATCTCAGGAACCTTGAAACCTTTTTCGAAAAGGACACCAAGAACGGCATCTCCCAATGCATCGGTAGAATCATTATCCTCAGTTTCTTCTTCATCTTCAAACAGCTGACTTCCTGCTTCGGAATCTTTGATATCATCTATGATTTCTTCAGCTTTTGAAGTATCCTCAAGATTTACTTTACCAAATACGCTTCTTACCGGCAAAAATGCATCATGTCCTGAATCGAAGAGATAAAAAAATACAAGACATTCTGCAAAGGATACTGTGGAAATATCTGTGGAGCAAAGCGATGGCTTTATATTGAGCCTTGTGAAATACTCATCAAAAGTTGTGATGTTTTTTTCGTCCTTATGACCATAATACAGATCGAGCAGAAGACAGTTTGAGTAATAACTGTAGTTGGCATAATCTTGTGAAGGTTCTGACTTTTCACTAAAAGGACCCTTGAAAGCCATTCTCAGGAAAGGGGATTCATCTATCTCAGTGTCGGAATTCTCAACCAGATAGTTGTTTGCAATATAGAGATTACAATAATCCTTGCCGTTGTATGCAAGCCAATTGCGCATAGTGACCGCACCGAAGGTGTTCTGAAGTGCTAAAAACGGCATCAGGATATCATCTTCAAACAGAAATACAGGCATATGATAATCACTTAAGGAAACAGTCAGGGGAGTGGACTCTGTCTGAGACGAGGAATTTTTCACAGATGCGGAAACTACGTTTAATTCCTCAAAATCCAAAAGGGAACCTTCAATGATGCCAATCGAGCGGAACCTGGAAGTGTTTTCAAAATATATGGTATCCGCTTCCGGATCTATTACAGCTTCTGTTCCGTTCCTGTGAACTTTTAAAACACCATCTTCGAGAGTGGAATAGGCTGATCTTTCAAAAATAATATCAAGATAATTGGTTGCTTTTACAAAAGGTACATCCTCATAGCCCTTGACAGAGTAGGTTGGAAGCACAGAGTTGGAGCCAAGTTTTGGCGTGAGATAAACCCGGCTGTCATCCCATAACAGCTTAATGTCACCGTCTGAGAAATCTTCATTATCCGCCTGGCCCTTTTCAGAAGTGGTGGCGTCAGCAGAAGAACTGCCGGTATCTGTGGCAGCATCTTTGGCGGTATCTTTGACAGCATCTACGGCGGTATCTGTGGCAGCATCTGAGTCTCCCTCATCGGAGGCAGTGCCAATAGATGCGTCTTCATCAGATGCAATTGCGGTGGATCCTGTTTGGGAAGCATTACTATTTGCAGCTCCGCATGCCGACAGAGTCAAAGTTACTAAAAGAAGCAATGCTATTATTTTCTTTTTCATGATAAACCCCTCATTTACTTGAAAAAACGTGACTTCCTGAACGCAAAAAGGAAGATGCGCTCAATAATCTATAGAATCTAACTTTAGTATAGGTTGTAGCAGATAAGTGGTTCAAATTAAAAAAGCATAAATATGCTATGAAGTAATTGGTTACTGTTCAGACAGCTCTGCGCACTTGCTGCGCTGAGCGTGAGAATGTTCTACGTCTTGAATATAGGATTTGCCCCTTTGCCGAAGGCAACTGGAATGGGCAAATCCAGTTGCTGTGAGCACCGTAAGGTGTGAACAGTAACAGTAATTGGTAAGTTACTAAAACTTCCCACATACACTTCCCTGCGAGTTCCATTTCTTCTACGCTCGGCTTGTCATTAAAACAGGGATCGTTTGTATAAACATATGCCGCCCTGCAGAACTCACTCTATGCTTGGAACCATTCGTTTTTCCGGTGCGGCGATTGTATGTGAGCGTTTGTTTTCTAATACCGGTAATGCCACTTTAGGCATGCGTAGAAAACTGTTTGAAGCAGGACGCGTCTACAGTATATAAAGGCGTCCTGCAAGTTTTTTTCGGAGCATGCCCATAAAAAAGTGGCAGCCGGTATTTTAGAAAACAAAGCGAGCATAATGAGCAAGCACCGGAGAAACGATGGATTCCAAGGCATAGAGCTTAGACATGCTTGGGGCGGCATATATACAAAGCTCACCCTGGTTTAATAGCCTCGCCAGCAGAAGAAATGGGACTCGCAGGGGAGTTGGGTATGGGAAGTTTTAGTAAGTTAAAGCAACTAAAAAGGAACTCAGGCTTCGCGATGCCGAGTTCCTTTTGTATATTGAATTCCCTCTATTTTCGTTACTCTGCTGACTGATCTTATTGTTTTTCGACTGGCGAGTAATTAGTGTTCTATCGTGGGATTTATACGATTTTTTATTTTAATTACCTATTACCAAACGAAGGTAACTGCATTTGCTACGTCTTCTGTGATGGTATTGTCTTTTACAAGCTTTTTGAGCCATAATTCAAGGTCGTCTGCCCTGTGATCTGTCTCTATGAAGCGGATATTCTTTCCGTTGATATCTTTTGCAAGAAACAATTCATACATATACATAATGACTACCTCCGTGGATATCAAGTAATTATGTTTCATGCAATCGGCCGTTTTGTGCATGTGTTTTTCTGCGTTCACTATTATTATCGAGATGAATTTGGGAAAAGTTTAGAGGAAAATTAAATGTTTTAAACTTTCATTTATATCGGCACTTTTTGAAAAAAATTAATAAAAATTAACTTTCATTTTCTTAATAAAATCAGTAAGCATGGAAACTGATAAAAATACGCCAAAAAGTAGAGTTCAATACTATGTTGACAAATGGAAACTTGCAAGTTATTATTTCAAAGTAATTTAGTTAAAAGAAATTTAGTTAAAACGGAGGAAATAAAAATGACTTTTGATGAACTTAAGGGACTTGTAGCAGAGATTCTTGCAGTTGATGAGGATAAGATCACACCTGAGGCAAAACTTATTGATGATCTCGGCGCTGACTCACTCAGCGTTGTAGAGCTTCACATGGAGATCGAGGAGCGTCTTGGAATCAAAATTCCTGATGAAGAAGTTGCAAAGCTTGCAACAGTAGAGGATGTGCTTAAGGCTATCGAGGCAAACAAGTAATTCGCTGCTTGGGGTTAGCCGGATTTAGCACTGACAAGAGATTGAGGGCAAAGGAGACTTCAATATGGGAACATTTCTTGACTCATTATCATTTCCCGCAAGAGTAAGGAAGGATCTGGGTGAGGTTTTTCTGAAAAAAGATAAGGAACCGGTTTTCATACAATGCAAGGCCTGCAACAGGAGAGCCCTTAAACAGGACTGGCAAAAGAACTACTATGTTTGCCCTGTGTGCGGACACTACAGAGCAATTGGTGCATACTACAGACTCTCAATTATTCTGGATAAGGGAACCTTCAAGGAACTGAACGAAGGAATGGAGCCCAAGGATCCCATGGCTTTTCCGGAGTACAGAGATAAGCTAAAACTCCAGACTGAAAAGACAGGACTTCCGGAAGCGGCTGTTACTGCCACAGGAAAAATCGGTGGGCATAAAGTTGTGACCATAGTATTGGACAGCAGATTTTTTATGGGGAGTATGAGCAGCACTGTCGGAGAGAAGGTGACGAGGGCAATTGAGTATGCTACTGAAAAAAAGCTTCCGCTTATCATCTTCTCAGCCAGCGGCGGAGCCAGAATGCAGGAAGGAATTTACAGCCTTATGCAGATGGCAAAAACTGCTGCAGCCATAGAGGAATTCAACGCTGTGGGTGGACTTTACATAAGTTTTCTTACACATCCAACAACGGGAGGAGTAACTGCAAGCTTTGCATCTCTTGGAGATATTACTCTTGCTGAGCCGGGGGCCCTTATCGGATTTGCAGGACCCAGAGTTATTGAGCAGACTATTCATAAAAAGTTGCCCAAGGGATTTCAGAGGAGTGAATATCTGGAAGCTCACGGTTTTGTGGATAAAATCGTTCCAAGAAGTGAGATGAGGGATACACTCATTAAACTAATTGAGCTGCATATGTAAATCCTTAATTTGTTACAAAGGAGGAACCAATGCTTGAAAAGGTTTTAAAGTCGGTTGAAAAACTTGATAAAAAAATCAGCGCACTTGAGAAAAAGGCCGCAGGGGAGACAGAAGAGCTGGTAAATACAGCCATTGAATGTGATGAAGTTCTTGAGGGAATAGAAGAGGAGTACGAAGCCTGGGCTTATCACGGAACTGAGATAGACAGACTAAAGCAGCTCCGCGATTACCTGCTTCAGGACTGCGCAAAGCTTACCCCTGATGAAAAGGTCTTTCTCGCAAGACATCCGAAAAGACCGCATATTGATGATTTTATAGAGGGACTTTTTACTGATTTCTTCGAACAGAAAGGGGATCACCTTTTTGATGAAGATAAAAGTATATATGGTGGAATTGCCAGATTCCACGGAATTCCGGTGACAGTCCTTGGACATAGAAAAGGACACACTATGGAAGAAAGTATGGCATACAACTTCGGAATGCCATGTCCTGAGGGATATAGAAAAGCCCTGAGACTTATGAACCAAGCAGAAAAATTCAGAAGACCAATAATAACCTTCATCGACACTCCCGGAGCATATCCCGGACTGGAAGCTGAGGAGCATGGACAGGGTGAGGCTATAGCAACTAATCTTGCGAAGATGAGCCAGTTTCATGTGCCGATAATTGCAGTTGTCACAGGGGAGGGGAACTCCGGCGGAGCGCTTGCAATAGGCGTCGCCAACAGGATTTTAATGCTGGAAAATGCAGTATATTCCATCCTTAGTCCTGAGGGCTTTGCCAGCATTTTGTGGAAGGATGCAGACAGGCACAAGGAAGCCTGCGAGCTCAT
The DNA here is from genome assembly GCF_045999815.1 of Butyrivibrio sp. NATIVEDY162. Classification (GTDB taxonomy): domain Bacteria; phylum Bacillota; class Clostridia; order Lachnospirales; family Lachnospiraceae; genus Butyrivibrio. The sequence continues at coordinate 1,427,644 of NZ_CP172573.1, read as the reverse complement.
GAAGCTTACTGCGGATGACCTTCTTAAGGCAGGAGTAGCAGACGGAATCGTGAAGGAACCTATAGGCGGAGCACAGAGAGATTATAGTGAAGTTTTCAAAAATCTTGATGAAGCCCTCTATGCAAGCCTTAAGGAGCTTATGACACTCTCACCGTCAGGCTGCAAGAGCGAGAGGCAGATGAAGTACAGGAAGATCGGATGATCATATGAAAAATGTTGAGATAACAGGAACCGGAAGGGCGGTTCCATCCATGGTTGTCACTAATGACGACCTTGCGAAGATAGTTGATACCAGCGATGAGTGGATAAGCACCAGAACAGGTATAAAGCAAAGATTTTTTTGTGATAAAGACGAGTGTGCCAATTCTCTGGCTATTGAGGCAGCAGGGAAAGCACTTAAGGATTCAGGGCTGAGTCCCGAGGATATAGGAGTCTGCATATGTGCAACTGTCTCAGGGGATTTTGCTACACCCAGCATGGCCTGCATGGTGCAAAGACATCTGGGACTTCGGGAAAATATCCCGTCATTTGACATAAACGCTGCATGCAGCGGCTTTTTATACGGAATTGAGGTGGCAAGAGGCCTGCTGAACGGGACAGGTGAAAAGCATGCGTTGATTGTTGGCTGTGAGCAGCTATCGAAGCTCATGGATATGACAGACAGAAGCACCTGCGTACTCTTTGGAGACGGAGCAGGGGCAGCGGTGATTACCCTGTCTGATGAAAAAGTATATGCTTCAACACTTGGAACAAGAGGCGGTTATGAGATCATGGCTTACGGTGCAGGTCCAAAGCCAAGCAAACTGACCATGCAGGGGCAGGATGTTTTCAAATTTGCAACCTCCATTATACCCAGATGCATCGGTGAACTCAGTGAAAAGAGTGGTCTTGGACTTGATGACATGGATAAGGTCATATGTCATCAGGCAAATGAGAGAATAATAGATTTTGTCATAAGAAGACTGAAGGCAGATCCTGATAAATTCTACAAAAATATGGACCGCTATGGTAACACCAGCGCAGCTTCCGTTCCGATAGCGCTTGATGAGCTTGTAAAGGAAGGTGACGTTAAAAGAGGAGACCTTCTTATGATGGTCGGCTTCGGAGGTGGACTTACCTGGGCAGGGGCTGTAATCCGCTATGCCGGAAGAAGCACTGAATAATAAATAGTGTGGCACTTACAGAGGAGAACTATGAAAAAAATAAACGAAATACTGGGAACAAAATATCCTATCATTCAGGGCGGTATGGCGAATATTGCCACCGGATCCTTTGCTGCGGACTGCTCTAATGCAGGTGCACTTGGACTCATAGGCGTTGGCGGAATGACACCCGACATGCTCAGGGAAGAAATAAGGATCTGCAAGAGCAAGACCGACAAGCCTTTTGGCGTGAATATAATGCTGATGAATCCTGCAGCGGACGAATTTGCAGACATTGTTGTTGAGGCGGGCGTGAAGGTTGTTACAACCGGCGCTGGCAATCCTGCCAAATACATGGAAAAGTGGAAGGCAGCAGGCATAACCGTGATCCCTGTCGTAGCTGCTCCCATACTTGCAAAGGCTCTTGAAAAGAGCGGCGCTGACATGATAATTGCTGAAGGCTGCGAGAGCGGAGGCCATGTTGGAGAGATGACCACAATGACACTTGTTCCGCAGACTGTGGATACTGTAAGTGTTCCCGTAATAGCGGCAGGAGGAATCGCAGACAGCAGACAGGTCAAGGCAGCCTTTGCACTTGGAGCAAGCGGAATACAGGTTGGAACCTGCCTTCTTGCAAGCAAGGAATGCCCTATTCATGAGAACTATAAAAAAGCAGTTCTTAAAGCAAAAGGTACTGATGCCATAGTAACAGGCAGAATTGGCGGAACACCCGTAAGAGTTTTGAAGAACAAAATGACACGTGAATACATCAAGCAGGAAAAAGCCGGAGCAGATGTGATGGAGCTTGAAAAGTTCACACTTGGAAGCCTTAGAAGAGCTGTTTTTGAAGGTGATACTGATACCGGAAGCCTCATGGCGGGACAGACCTGCGGACAGCTAAAGGAAATAAAACCTGTTAAAGAGATTTTTGAGGAGCTAATGAGATGAAGACAGCATTTTTATATGCGGGACAGGGCAGCCAGCATAAGGGCATGGGTGAAGACCTATACCGTGATTTTGATGAATTTCGTGAAGTCTACGACAAGGCCGGTGTTTCGTTTGATTTAAAGAAGATGTGTTTTGAAGATCCTGATGGTGAGCTTAATCAGACAAAATATACTCAGCCATGTATGGTGGCTTTTGCAGCAGGTGTTACCGCTATTTTAGATAAGAATGGAATAAAGCCTGATTATCTTGCAGGACTGTCCCTCGGTGAGTATTCTGCTCTTCATGCTGCAGGAGTATGGGATGCAGAGACAGCAGTCAGACTTGCAGCTTTCAGAGGAGAAGCTATGACTAAGGCAGCAGAGGGCGTAGACGCGGGAATGACAGCAGTTATGGGACTTTCGGAAGAAGAACTTCAAAAGTGTGTAGACAAAGCTGAGCCTGAAGGAGTTGTTTCCATATGTAATGACAACTGTCCCGGACAGATTGTAATAGGCGGCGAGAAAAAGGCTGTGGATAAAGCAGCTGAACTTGCAAAAGAAAGCGGTGCAAAGAGATGCATGCCACTAAACGTAAGCGGACCTTTTCATACAAAATTCATGAGCCCCGCAGGAGATAAGCTAAGGGAGTACTTCAAGGATATCGAGTTTAGCGATGAGAAAATCCCTGTAGTTTTTAATGTAAAAGGTTCTGAGCGTGCAGCGGACGAAACCGTTCAGGAGCTTCTGGAAAAGCAGGTGCAGAGCGGAGTTAAGATGACACAGACTATAGAGTATCTACTCGATAATGGCGTTCGAAGCTTCGTTGAGATCGGCCCCGGAAAAGCCCTTACCGGATTTGTAAAAAGAACCGCCAAGGCTATGAATGTGGACGATATAGAATGCACCACTTTGGAAACTTCAGATGAGATAAAGAGCTTTTTGGCCGGTAACCACCTGGCAGAATAAGAGGAAGACAGATGGCAAGAACAGTTATTGTAACAGGAGGAAGCCGTGGCATAGGAAGAGCCATAGCCACAGGCTTTGCACAGAAGGGCTATAACGTAGTCGTAAGCTATGCGGGAAATGAAGCTGCTGCAGAAGAAACAAAGAAACTCTGCATGGAAAACGGGGCAGCAGAAGTCGTCCTTTATAAGGGAGACGTATCGGATGAGAATTCCTGCGAGGAACTGGTAAAGAACGTGACCGATAAATTCGGGCAGATAGACGTACTTGTAAATAATGCGGGAATTACTCGTGACGGGCTACTTGCAAGAATGAGCGCAGAGGATTTTGACAGCGTAATCGCAACAAACCTGCGCGGAGCATTCCTTATGAGTAAGCTCGTATCAAAGCCCATGATGAAGCAGCGCTACGGAAGAATCGTAAACATATCAAGTGTTGTAGGAGTTCACGGAAACGCAGGTCAGGCCAATTACAGCGCAAGCAAGGCCGGCATCATCGGAATGACCAAGAGCATTGCAAAGGAGCTTGCATCAAGGAATATCACAGTCAATGCAGTTGCTCCCGGAATGATAGCTACTGACATGACAGCAGTTCTCACAGATGCTCAAAAGGACAAAATAAAAGCTTCCATTCCCGCAAAGAGAATGGGAGAGCCTGAAGATGTGGCAGGCGCGGTACTGTTTTTAGCCGATGAAAACAGCGGATACATCACAGGGCAGGTGCTCGGCGTCGATGGAGGGCTGTGAAAAGTAATCACCTGACGAGGTCTTTTCGAGTCTGGTGTACTAATTTGTTCCGGCGAGCGAAGCGAGAGCGGAACTTCCCTGTTTTTTTAGCGAAGCGAGAGCGGAACTTCCTTGTATCCATACATATATATAGGAGAAAATTATGCGAAGAAGAGTAGTCGTAACAGGTCTTGGCACTATCAATCCCACCGGCAACAGCGTAGCAGAGAGCTGGGAGAATGTTAGAAACAGCAAGATCGGAATAGGAAAAATCACTTCCTTTGATACCACCGGTTACAAAGTAACAGTGGCAGCAGAGGTTAAAAATTTTGATCCTGCAGCAAAGCTTGATAAAAAAGAGCTCCGCCATATTGCAAGATTTACACAGCTTGCAATGTATGCTGCTGAAGAGGCGATCGAGGATGCGGGATTATGCAAAGAAGCAGATGGAAGCTTTAACTTCAATACACCTGTTTCCGGGATTCCTGCTGACAGATGCGGAGTCATCGTTTCAAGCGGAATAGGCGGTCTTGATGAGATAGAGAAAAATCATGGAAAAGCTGAAGAGAAAGGCTACAACTTTGTAAGCCCCTTCTTTGTACCCATGGCTATATCCAATATGGCAGCAGCAAGAATTGCAATAGCTCACGGCTTCAAGGGAATGTGTACCTGCCCCGTAACAGCATGTGCAGGCGGCAGTAATGCCATAGGTGATTCATTTTTCAGAATCAGAGATGGATACGAGGATGTCATGATCTGCGGCGGAACTGAGAGCAGTATTACGCCTCTCGGAATTGCAGGTTTCCAGAACATGAAGGCACTCTCTGACACAGCAGACCCGGAGAGGGCAAGTATCCCCTTCGATAAGGACAGAAATGGATTCGTCATGGGCGAAGGAAGTGGAATTCTGGTGCTTGAAGAGTACGAACATGCAGTTAAAAGAGGCGCCCACATCTACGCTGAGATTGTGGGATACGGAAGTAACTGCGATGCCTATCACATAACTTCCCCCGCTCCTGATGGAAAGGGCGGTGCAGCCTGCATGCAGCTTGCAATTAAGGATGCCGGAATATCTGAAAAGGACATTGATTACATCAACGCTCATGGCACATCAACAAGCCTTAATGACAAGTACGAAACTGCAGCAATTAAGGCTGTGTTTGGAGATCATTCTGCAGAGCTCTATGTATCCAGTACCAAGTCAATGACAGGTCATCTTCTTGGCGGCGCAGGCGGAGTTGAAGCTGTTTTCAGCGTGAAGGCTCTTCAGGATGGCTTTGTCCCTGCAACTGTTGGACTTAAGGAGACAGACCCCGATATGGACCTTAATTATGTTCCCGAAAAAGGAATTGAGGCAGACCTTAAGTATGTTCTTAGTAACAGCTTGGGATTTGGCGGGCATAACGCCTGCCTGATATTTAAGAAATTCGAAGCCTGATCTCACAAAAAGGCCATATCACAAAGTTATGTACATAAGGGCCATTTTGCGCATGAAATCAAAAAAATATGAGGGAAACTTTATGAATATAGAAATAAGAGAAGAAAAAAAGGCACTTTCCGCAGAAGAGATAGCACAGATAATTCCCCACCGCTATCCATTTGCACTTGTGGACAGAATAATCGATCACGAGCCCGGAGTATGGGCGGTTGGAAGAAAATGTGTGAGCATGGATGAACCCTTTTTCCAGGGGCATTTCCCGGGAAAGCCGATAATGCCCGGAGTCCTTATAATAGAGGCACTTGCTCAGACAGGAGCTGTGGCAGCCCTTGCACTTCCGGAGAACAGAGGTAAAATAGCACTTTTTGGAGGCATAAAAAATGCACGCTTCAAAAAGCCTGTCACACCCGGAGATGTTCTTGAGCTTCGCTGTGAGATGGTAAGATGCAAAGGACCTGTGGGAGTTGCCGAGGCAGAAGCGCTTGTAGACGGAGTGGTTGTAACAAAAGCAGAAATCACATTCTCTATAATTTGATATGTTATAATCAAAGAAAAAATTATAAGAGGATTTTTGTTTATGTTCAATTATGCTATAAGCCACATATATGATAAGCTGCGTCTTCATTTTTTTATGAAGGTTTATTCGCGTTTTGAAAACAGAGAGGCTACGCTAACTACCGTTGAGACCTTCAGCATGGAGGCAATAATGGCAATGGAGGAGCCTACTGTGGCTCAATTTGCTAAGATGCTTGATATTTCATCACCTAACGCTGCCCACAGGATTAAGTGCCTTGTACAGAAGGGCTATGTTGAGAAGGTGCAGTCCAAGGATGATGGCAGAGAATTTCATCTTAGACCAACCAGGAAATATCTCGATTTTTGTAAGATTAATCAGGATTATCTCGAAATCATCATGAAAAGATGCGAGAAAAGATTTTCGCCTGAGGACTATAAAAAGCTCAACGAAATGCTTGATATTATTAATAATGAGCTTATGCCGGAGCTCGATATAGAAGCTTTCAAGGACTCCTTCACCTGATAGGTGGTTTGGCCCTGGAAGCAAATGGACAGCTGCCGGATTCTGGTACATGAATGAAGAGAATGGGTAACTGTCCTGGCATCTGACCGGGGCGAGCCTTGAAAGAGGAGTATGAAAAAATGTTTATTAATGGGAAAGAACTGGCTCATGGAATCATCCAGGGCGGAATGGGAGTTGGAGTTTCACTGTCAAATCTTGCGGGAAGTGTCGCAAGAGAAGGATGCATGGGAGTTATCAGCTCAGTAAACATCGGATTTAATGAGCCGGATTTTCTTGAAAATCCCTTTGAAGCCAATATTCGTGCACTTAAGGAGCATATAAAAAAAGCGAAAGAAATATCAAAAGGAAACGGACTTATCGGCGTAAATATCATGGTTGCTGTAAGTCACTATGAGGAAACTGTGAAGGCAGCCATTGAAGCAGGTGCAGATGCCATCATATCAGGAGCGGGTCTTCCCCTTAATCTCGCAGAACTGGTAAAGGGCAGCAAAACTTTATTTGCGCCTATTGTTTCAAGCAAGAGAGCTGCGATGCTCCTTTGCAAAAATTTCGTAAGACGTGCCGGGATTCTTCCTGACTTTATGGTTATAGAAGGCCATAAGGCCGGAGGACACCTTGGCTTTTCTGCTGAAGATCTTGCAGGTGATACCTGTCAGCCTAACCTTCAGATTCTCTCTGAAGTAAAGGAAGCAATCAACCCCTTTGAAGATGAATTTAAAAAGAAAATATTTGTATTCCTTGGCGGGGGTATTTTTGATAAGAAAGATATCGATGAAGCAAGGGAGGCGGGAGCAGACGGTGTGCAGATAGGAACACGTTTCATTGCTACCAGAGAATGTGATGTGGACGAAGCCTTCAAGCAGGTGATAGTTAACGCTAAGGAAGAGGACATACGCATAATAAAAAGTCCTGTAGGCATGCCTGCCAGAGCGATTTATACGCCCCTTCTTCAGAACCTTGATAAGGGAAAAACTTATCTTGCCAAAAAATGTAACAGCTGCCTTACAGCATGTCCTAAAGGCGATAACATTCCTTATTGCATTAGTAGGGCGCTGATATCCGCAGCGCGCGGCAACACAGAGGAAGGACTGTTTTTCTGCGGTGAAAATGCTCCAAGAGTAAAGAGTATAGTTCCTGTAAGTGAACTGATAGCGGAGCTCATATAATTATATCCCCCAATCATTTTTGGTGATTAAATATAATGGAAAAAAATCACTAAAATTGGTATCATTTATATATATATTTTCAATGTGGGGGAAAGTGTATAATGAAAAATGTTACTGTTGATTTTACTAACGAGATAGTGCACATCAGAGCAAAGAAGTATCAGGACAGCATAAAAATGGAGGCTGTCAGGAAGGAGATTTTCGAACCGTTTTTTCCAAAGAAAAAGTTCATGACTGATTACAACTCTTACACCTGGGATTTTGATTCCGAGATTTTCATAGTTAATCAGGACAAGAGAACCTATATAACTGAGGACGGTGAAATGAGATACATGCCGGAACTTATCATTCCCATGCCGAACCTGTCCAGGAAGTATAAGGAATTCATGAATATAGTGATGTCGATATAAGAAATAATTAAACCCTGCTGCCAATCATTAAATGTGAGGCAGCAGGGTTTTTAGTTTACAAAAATAACTAAAAAGTATATCTTAAAATCAGGACTGCAAAGGAGAGCAAATATGATGGATAATATGATTCAGTTTTTAGAAGGCACAAATGATATAGCAGTTGTGCTGCGCCTTTTCATAGCAACTATCCTTGGTAGCCTTGTGGGCTGGGAGAGAATAGCAAGACATCACAATGCAGGCATTAAGACCTTTGCACTGGTGAGCCTTGGCTCTGCGGTTGCGGCTGCACTTAATGTGTACTTTGCCATGATGCCGGGGCTTAACGCTGATGTCAGCAGAATACCGGCGGGTGTAGTCAGCGGTATAGGTTTTCTTGGAGCAGGAACCATTCTTGTCACAGGAAGAAAACAGATAAGAGGTCTTTCGACAGCTGCTTCACTGTGGGTAACCGCCTGTATGGGAATGGCCATAGGCGGAGGATATCTGGTTGTGGGTGTTGCCGGCTTTCTTCTTATAGCTTTCACAAACCTTGTTCTCATGCACTTTAGTAAGAGAGTTGAGGCGCACAGCCAATTCATAAGCCTCTATGTGGAGATCAACAAGAATCATGGCGTCAATAAACTGAATAAATATCTAAATGAGCAGGGCTTTACTGTGATCACAATGAATAAGAGTAAGGAAAAGACCATTATGGATTCTGATACTGCTCTTATAATAGAACTGGAGCTTGACAAAAAGCGCTCACATATCGAGATAATACAGCTCCTGACAGGACTTGATTATATAAATTATGTAGAAGAAATTTAAACTACTCATTTTTAATACTTCACTTCATTAGAAAAATATTAAAAATATAAAATATTGTAAGGAGATTTGTTTTTGTGATTTATGATTCTGATTCGATAAGTCATTGTGCCATCTGAGATTACGATATATAGGTAATTATAAAGAAATTATAAACTTTATAAAATCGGTGAAGAGCCGCATGATTACTGTGTTGACTTTGAATATGTGCGGAAGTAGAATCGGAATTGTCACAAAAATACGTCTTCGAAATGACGTAAACCAAAAACATATCTTATGATGGAGGTAAAATTTATGAGTAGATTTTCTAAAGTTGGTGCTACTGCGCTCGCATTGGCACTGTCCCTTACTATGGTAGCGCCCATTACCGCTAATGCCGAGGTAAACTGGACTCGTGAGAAGGATGGTACTAAAGAAAAAGAAATAGGTTATGATTACGAGGCAGATAAACCTATTACTGAGCAGGTTGATGCATATAAGTATACATACACAAATGAGGATACAAAAGAGTCATTTGTAGTTGAGAAGGCTGATGAAGAGGATGAAGCCAGTTATAAAATTATAAATGCGTTAGAATCAGAGCTTAAAACATTTACAATTGCAACAAAGTCTTATAATGAGACAAAATCATTTTCTACAACTGTTGATGTTGCGAAATATGCTAACTTTAAATCAAATAAGAAGAACCTTAAGATAAAGGTTATTTCACAACGTGAATATACAGACCCGGATAACCCCAAAACAAACGATTATTTCTATTCTGACTATAGAACTTTTACCGATAAGGATGGAAATTATTATTACCGAGATGTCAACGGAAAGCTTGCAAAGGTTGAAAAAGATAAGGTAGATACGGATGCTCCTAAGGGTTATGATTATGGTAATTATACAGTAAGATTTTATGCCAAGAAGGCTGGAAAATATACTGTAACATATGATGCTGTAATGAAAGATGGCAAAACTGTTCAGAAGAGCTTCCAGGTAATAGCTAAGGAAGATGGCGCAGCTATTAAGAATATTACTTATGCAGGAAAGACTGTTGCACAGTCACTTGATTCTGACAAAGCAGCTGAGAATAAGCTTTGGGCTAAGAATTATGGTAATAATACAACTACACTTAAGTCCGGTAAGCTTAAGGTTACAATGAACAAGGATTTCAAGCTTAAGAAGATTGAAGTTGGTACACCTTCAATTGAGACAAAGACTGAAAAGGATTGGACCAGCACAAAATATACGGTCGCAAATTCATCATTAGATACAAATGAATATGGTGCTACCTGTACATGGAAGAAAGTAAATAATGGAAAAAAGATTAAGCTTTCAAAGGTAGATGATTCTGCGGTGGATATGGGCGGCTATAATGCTAAGACAACTACATTCTCTTCAAAGGCTACATCAACCACAACATATATCAGAGTAACATATTATGACAAGAAGAATAAGACAACTGAGCGTGCTACATATACAATCAATCTTGTTCAGAAATAATTATGGTATGCGTGGCAGTACACGACATTTCGCGTCTTTGCTTTATAGAATTGTAACTTAAAGCAAAATATGAATAAAAGCTAAATACCCCGGAGCGCTTGATAATCGCTTCGGGGTATTATTATGCATAGCCTTCATCTTTAGATGAAAAGCTTATTGTTTACCAATCTTCTTCATGATCAAGCCAAAAACATTTCTGACAAGCGGGCCTGCAAAAAACAGCTGCCAGAAGAGTGCGACAGGAAAATTGAAGGCAGTGGTCTGAAGCCATACAGCGATAAATTCAGAGCCTGCATTCTTAAAGAGAATTGTTGCCGCAAAGCTCATGATAGGGCACATAAGGCAAACTGACATGGATGAAATCGCAAGTATAAGCATTATTGGCGAATCTTTTCCGGGAGTAACAAATCTGAATGCGAGGATCTTTGAAAGCTTTCCAACAATCAGAAGCTCGACGATAACCGCAATCGGCCACATGATCAGTATCTCTGAAAAAGCAGCAAGAAAAACGAAGTTTTTAAGGCCGCCCACATTAAGTGAAATGTTGTAGCAGATCATGGCGTAGACCATGACAAATGCCATTAAGGCAGTAAAAAACACATCCTGTAACTTGTTCTGTGGTAACATATTGGGGTTCCTTCCTTTCTTAAACAGGGAAGACCTCAGTGTTGTTCGTTATCACCGTCAAGGATGTGCGTTTCCAATAAAATACCGTGAAATCTTCATTTTTATCAGCAAGAGTGGATTATAACAGAAAAAATGAAATTGTGTAAGCGTTTTTTAAAAAAATGTCAATCTTCATCATTTCCCATAAATTGAGATAACACGATAGCTCCGAACATCAGGATACATCCGGCACCTTCGCGAAGTGAGAGCTTTTGTCCTAAAACTACCCAGCCGGAGAGTGTTCCAAATACGCTCTCGAGACACATGGCTATTGAAGCAATGGCGGGATTTAAATTTTTCTGACCAAGGGACTGCAGGGTATAGGCTATGCCGCTGCTAAAAACACCTGCGTACAAAATGGCGGGAAGAGCGCTGCGGATAGACATTAGGTCAGGCTTTTCCAGAATAACCATAACTACTGTGGCGAGAATGGCTTCCACTATAAACTGCGCCAGAGTCAGCTTCACAGGATCAATTCGCTTGGAATATCTGGAAACTGCCAGAATCTGTATTGAAAAACCAAGGGCAGAGAGCACCATCATGGCGTCTCCCATCTCAAGATAAAAACTTCCTTTCATACATAGAAGATACAGTCCGACTACAGACAAAAAAATACATATCCAAAGTTTGTTGTCGAATTTGCGTCCAAAGAAAAATGCTATTATCGGCACAAATACCACATATAGAGCCGTCAGAAAACCTGCTTTTGCAACGGTGGTATACGCAATACCGTATTGCTGTGCAAAGCTTGCAAGAAATATGAAAAGACCGGACATTACTCCGCCTTTTATGAAAACTCTGATCTCATTGCGGCGTTTTTCTTTAAGTAAAGCCGAAGCACGCTCATCATCTGCATGCACTGCTTTCTTATATTCCGCCTTGTCTCTATACAGCACAAATGGAAGTAGAAACAGAATACCTATATAGGTTCGAAGTGCCAGATAGGTTCCTGCGCCGACATATTCAGCCCCAAGGCTTTGTGCCACAAATGTCGTACCCCAGAGGAAGGATGCTACAAGAAGCATCAGTGTATGTGATAGTGTGTAATATTTGTCATTATGGTTCATGCCAGTGTACCTTTTCTATTCTGATATTTTTTCCTTTGGTATTGTATCACAATATAGTATATTGAATATCTTATTTTTACTGTGGAAAATCTCGCAGAATGTACGGAAGCATCGGAAAACGCTTACAATTACTGTATGGATAAGGGGCTTTTGAAACGAAAATGCTGTTTTATTTCGCTTTTTGTTGAGGAGATATCGAAAAATATTGTAGAACATGGCTTTAGTCCCGGGCAGCAGAACTCGGTCGTGGTAAAGCTCATTCAATCAGGGGAGACCGTTACGGTAAGCATCAAGGATACCTGCAGGCATTTTGATCCTACCCTTTATTATGAGAAGGTAAATGAGAAATCAAGTATAGATAACGGATTTGGAATAAAAATGATAATGAAGCTTTCGAAAAATGTTATATATACAAATAATTTTAATCTTAACAACCTTTTAGTAGAAGTATAGAATATAATGCTGTAAGATATGCAAAAAAGAAGACACACTAAATAATGATAGCGGGGAGAAAAATGAGACTTATATTTGTTAGACATGGCGAACCAAATTACGAAAAGGATTGCCTCACAGAAAATGGCAAAAAGCAGGCAATAAGTACAGCATTAAGACTTAAGGATGAGGATATAAAAGCGATTTACGCTTCTCCAATGGGAAGAGCGAGGCAGACAGCTTCCTACACTGCAGAGAGTCACGAGCTTGATGTGAACATCCTTGAGTTTATGCATGAGATAGACTGGGGCGATGTAAAAAAAACAGAAGACGACAGCAAAACCTCCGGGGAGGTGACAGATCCTATTCCTTATGACGGACATCCATGGACTCTGGCTTACAGAGTTCTTACTGATACGCCGGACTACGTCGGGAAAAATAATTGGGATCAGCATCATTTTTTCAAAGATAATAAATGCATGGAATATTACAACATGATATCCGGGAAATTTGACGAGCTTCTTGAGAAGTACGGCCTTGTAAGAAAAGACGGCCTGTATCTTTGCAAAGAGAAAAATGATGATACCATCGCTCTGTTTGCCCATGGCGGTTCGGGAGCGATCATGTTTTCTCATGTGCTGAGCCTTCCGTTTCCATTTGTTCTCACCTCAATGCCATACGGCGTATGCTCGGTTTCTGTTATTGAATTTGATGGAAAAGTGGGAGAGATGGTTATCCCCAGACTTGAACTTTTTAATGATATGAACCACATCGAATCTTTCAAGGCAGAAAAACTGCATTTTGAAAAATAACTTTTTTAAAGCAAAACTTTGTAAAACAAAAAACAGACCTTAGCGGTTATTGGATTAGTAAACCGCATGGTCTGTTTTTCATTAAAATTGCTTTTTCTCATAAATCAAGCAGCTTAAGCATTATGCTCAAGAAGATATTCATTAAGTGCATCTGTGATCTCTTCACCATCAATGCCGTGAACTGCACATGCTTCAGCAAGAGATTCCATCTGAGAAGCAGGGCAGTGAATACAACCCATACCGCACTCCATAAGGAACTGTGCTGCAAGAGGGTGTTTTGTTATAAGCTCGCCTACGAGCATATCTGCAGTAACTAATTGTTCGCTCATTATTTATTCCTCCTATATAAAAATGCTGGCGTATATTTGCCTTTTTTCGGCCGCAAAATATTAAACCGCTTCGAAAAAATATATTGCATACAAGCAATTAGAATAATAGCAAGAAATAGCGCATTTGACAAGAGTCATAATGACTTTCTAAAAATACTATTTTTTCTAAACGAAATTTTAATAATTGTCTAATATAATAAAGTAAATATTCTGGTTGTGATTTTTTAGAAGCTTATCCTTGGGATTTGTATAAGTGGATGAATAAACAATATATCCGAAAAATTATAATAAGTGTGATCATTTTTCTGGCTGGACTATTCACAATCCAGCTTATTCATCGTGTTTATATAGGCTTTGAGAGGAAAAATAATCATGAAGAAGTACAGCAGCTCATTTCTGTAGATCTGTCATACAGTTGGGACAAGATGGATGATGAGCTGTCAGCTATTCTCGGAATGATTGATAAAGGTAATCTTGATAATGCTGATCTTGGGAGGCTCTATGAGCGCGCAAGTCTTATTTATATGCAAAATGGCGAGATTATGAGCTATTACAGATATCTGGGCTATGCGCTATATTTCCTTGAAAGAAGCAATGACAAAGACTATGCGATAAACGTGTACCTGGATCTTGCCAATTTTTTCCTGAACAATTACACAGCGGATTCAGCTAAAAGCATGATTGAGAAAGCAGAGGACATAAGGGATTTTGATGACATCGAGAATATACAGGTTAAAAGCTATGCTTATCGCATGAAAGGAATCATGTCAATTTATGATGGAGATTATGCCGGGGCGGAGGAGTATCTGAATAAGGCACAGGAGATGGTCGATATGGCAGATGATGCTGCATATGAAACAGCTTACGAAGCGATTGACGATGTGTGGCTTGCCAGAGCTTACCTGTATGAGGGCAGATATGACCAATGCAGATCCTTGCTTGATAAGTGGGACGGACATGATATGTTCACCACCGACATATTTAGGGAAATTTTTTTGCGTGACATGATAATCCCATATTACCATGTAAGAACATTGCTTAAGGCTGCTGAGATATTTGAAGATTCGGACAATATAAGTGAGGATGAGCTTAAGAAAAAGGAGCAGGAAGTAGCAGGTGTCATCAAAGAATACATGGATCTGTGCGAGGCAAACGGTTACGAAAAGGCTGAGCTCAATACTATTTTAGAGCTACAGAAAAAGTATCCGCCTACAGATGAAAGCATCAGGGAAGAACTTTACAGGATTGTGAACGGGCTGTATGCCAAATTGTTTGAAAATCAGAATGTGACATACTCAAATGTTATCGACGACACCGTGAGCGATTCAAAGCGGGAAATGGACAGAAATGAGCGCACAAAATGGCAAATGATAGTAAGAACAAGAGCCATATTTTTATCTTTCATATTTGTTGTTATTGTCATAGTGATTCTGGTTGTTATGGTGCTAAGAAGCAGATATGATGGGTTGACGGGAATTCTGAACAGAAAAAGCTTCAACAATTATCTTCATAGGGCACAGAGGAAAAAGCAGCTATATGGAATAATAATGATCGATGTAGATGATTTCAAGCTGATAAATGACAGCTATGGGCATAAGAACGGAGATTTGGTCCTTTGGAGACTGGGACAACTTCTTCAAAAGGAAGAAACTACTGATGTACATGCTTTCCGTTATGGCGGCGAGGAGTTTGTAATGCTTCTTGATAAAAAAGCAGTGCCCTATTCGCATGCAATCGCCGAGCGTCTCCGAAAATATATGGAGATGCAGAGCTGGCCCTTTGGTGATGATCAGGTTATAACTCTCAGTATAGGCATTGCTTCAGGAACAGGAGAGGGCGATATTCTGGAAAAAGCTGACAGCAATCTTTACCGTTCCAAGAATAACGGGAAAAATCAGATCACGGATACACAGGATACGGGATAAGCCTTAAGAAAGCTTATCCCGTATTTCTTCTTCTGTTCTTTTTATCTCATACCAAAAATCGCCGGCGGACATACGCATTGCACCGGCACCGTAGATTATAACCTGCTCTATGGCGTCGGAGGTTGCGACGGTCACGCGATTTTTCTTACTGTATTCGTGAGCCGTGCGCTCTATGTACTGATCCGCTGTTTCAGCTTCTTTTGTGAAAACAACATCCAGATTGTGGTATTTTAAAACATGTTCTGTTCCGCCCGGAACTTTGTAAGCATCGAAAACAAGAATAACTGTCTCTCGCCTGTAGCCCTGGAAATTTGACAAAATATCCATGAGTTTATCTCTGGCAGATTTCATATCAGAATCCGCAAGAGAGCGAAGCTCGTCGTTGGCATAGATAATGTTGTAGCCATCCACCAGAAGATATGAATCTTCCGGAGAATACTGCTTTGCTGCCTTGAACTTCTTTTCGGGAGCCTTATTGGCAGCTTTACGCTTTCGCTCCTCATCTGCCTTGGCATCGTATCGTGGCTTAACAGGACCATAGGTGCGCTCGAAGATACGGTCAAGCTCCTGAATGGTGGCATTATAAGCCCTGGTTCGTTCTTCGTAGGTTAGTTCTACCTCTTTTCGCACTTCATCTGCACGGAAGCTCTTCAAGGCATCGCCCATTCTGGTAAGGTCAGTATCGGCGCTGCTTTCATTGCCTTCGCCATCAGGTGACCATCCTGTATCAACATGCATATGGCTTCGCACTTCATTCCAGGGAATCACAGTTCCTGCTCCGTGGGAACAAAAAACGCTTCCTGTGGGCTGCTCTAAGTCATGCTCCGGATCATAAGCCTTCTCTTCGATGATATCCTCAGCGTTGTGACAAGGCTCATAGCCGCGAAGTGACAGGTTCAGGCGACCCTGACCGTGAGTGTAGGATAAAAGCTCACTGGCGTAATCGCCTAGTTCAGAAGCGGGAACGGAGCCTGTAATAACAGAGCTGCCATCAGACATTAGATCCGGGGGATTGGTGGTACCACTCATTTTCTGAATATCGCTTATGGCGCGTCCCACAGCATCGGTTGGAAGCTCAATTACAAAGTCGTAGACGGGCTCCAGCAAAATGCTATCAGCCATCATAAGTCCCTGACGAACGGCTCTCATGGTGGCTTCTCTGAAATCCCCTCCCTCTGTGTGCTTGATGTGGGATCTTCCGCCTATGACGGTTATTTTCATATCCGTTATTTCCGAACCTGTAAGGACACCTCTGATCCTGAATTCCTCCAGATGGGAGAGAATCAGATTTTGCCAGTTTGCTGCAAGGTCATCAACAGGACAGTCTGCATCAAAGGACAGACCGCTTCCCGGCTCTGCGGGAGAGAGCAGCAGATGTACCTCAGCGTAGTGGCGAAGGGGTTCAAAATGCCCCACGCCCTCAACAGGTGACTTGATAGTTTCCTTATATACAATGCTTCCCGGTCCAAAATCAATATCAAGTGAAAAGCGCTCTGAGCATTGATGCTTTAGGATTTCCATCTGAACTTCGCCCATAACCTGTACTGAGAGATCGCCTGTTTCGTCTTCTTTTTTTACTGATAAAAGTGGCTCCTCCTCTGACAATTCGCTCAGCTGTCTGTATACCTTAAAAGTATCTGCGCCCTCAGGAAGAATGATCCTTGAGGAGAGGATGGGTGCCAGAACGCCTGTGATTTCTCCCGTTAGAGCGCCAAGACCCTGACCTGCATATGATGAATCAAGTCCTGTCACGGCAACAATCTGACCGGCTTTTGCTTCCTGCAGAAGTTCATATTTTTCGCCTGAATAAACGCGGATCTGGTCAACCTTCTCGTTGACGCTGCCTGCTCTTTTTATGTCTGCAGATAAATTGTTAGTACTACCTGCCTCTGATGATGAATTGTTAGAACAACCCGCCTTTGTTGATGAAGAGTTAGAACAACCCGCTTTTGTTGATGAAGAGTTGGAATAACCCGCTTTTGTTGATGAAAAGTTGGTTTTGCCTGTGGACTGTGAAGAGCCATGGCTTCTGTTTACTTCCATCGACAGCACATCACGCACATGCAAAGTGCCACCCATTATCTTTATCCAAGAGAGTCTTGTTCCGTTTGAATCTCGTGATATCTTGTAGACTATTCCTGCAAATTCATCAGGATATGAGGGCTGCTTTGTAAAATGTTCTATGAGCGATATCAGCTCCTTAACACCCTCCATTTTAAGGGCACTTCCAAAGAGGCAGGGGAAAAGTTTCCTTGATACTATCAGCTCTGTAATATCTTTTTCTGAGACAGCTTGTCCTTCTTCTAAATATGCTGTTAGCAACCTGTCATCGCAGACTGCAACCTCCTCCTGAAAATCATCAGATGATAAGAATGCCTTGTCTATGACCAAGGAATCGGCAGCAGAACCGGATCCTTGTCCGGAAGTGGCATTGCCGGAATTGATATGACCTGAATTGGCATTACTGGAATTAGCATTGCCGGAACTGACATTGTCGAGATTTAGGGAGCTATCTATGAATAGGTTCGAAAAATCCATAGCATGGCCGGATAGTCTCTTTTTTATATCTGCCAGTACCACATCTTTGTCAGCCAGGTTCTGGTCCATTTTATTCACGAAAAACAGTACCGGAATCCCATAGTGCATAAGGAGCTTCCACAAGGTCTGCACCTGAGAGGAAACACCGTCAGAAGCGCTGATGATAAGAATGGCAAGATCCAGCACCTTCATGGTTCTCTCGGTTTCAGGCGCAAAGTCTGCGTGTCCCGGTGTATCAAGGAGCGTTATGTGAGTTTTTTCTGAAAAATCCAACTCCGCCTGTTTTGAAAAAATGGTGATTCCTCTTTTTCTCTCAAGCGAATAAGTGTCAAAAAAGGTATCACCATGATCCACGCGACCGGACTTCCTGACAGTTCCCGTGAGGTACAAAAGCGCCTCTGAGAGAGTGGTCTTACCGGCGTCAACGTGGGCATATATTCCTAGATTTAAGTGTTTTTTATCTGTAGTATTCATAAACTACATCTTAGCAAAAAAATATGGTGAACGACAGACTAAAATGCCATTCACCATAATCTTTTTGAAATGATTTATTACATCAAAATTCCCACATTCAGAATCCCGGGGAACCCTATTTTGCCAGCATTCTGCATGCCCTTAAAATAGGGGTTGATGTATTAATTAGAATACGTTTGGCAAGTAGAAAGAGATCACTGCAATTGATACAACTCCGAGTACTGTTGAGAAAAGTGAAGGAGTTGTGCGGAAGATATGAACTGTTTCCTCTGACTGTGTACTGTTCTTCTTAAATATGGAATTGAATTCCTCGAGATGACCTTCTCTCTTGGCAATAGACTGCATGATAAGCTTTGCAAGAAATGCTGCTACGACAGACAATACCAATAAAACAGCTGCAAAAGTCATGAGATATGACTTGCTGGGAGTCTGTGTAGCTGCAGCAGCTGCGTCTTGTCCAACCATCTGCATTGCAAGACTTGATACATAGAGTAAGAGAACATTTCCTGCATTTATAAGGAAGTGCATTATCATGGAAGTCACGATACTGCCGCTTGCTACGTTAACAAAAGCAAAGATGACACCGAGTAAGAACGCATAGCAGAACTGATTGAGATTCAAATGAAGGATACCGAAAAAGAATGCTGAAAGCAGTGCTGCCTTTATTAATGTTGATACATTTTTATACTTGTTAAATAAAAGACCACGGAAGAACATTTCTTCAAACAGAGGTGGCAGCAGTGAAACGACCAGAATTACGGGGCCTGCTGAATTCTCCATCATGGAAGTAACACCCTGAGCAACTACATTTGGTACAAATAACTGTGAAAATACATTACCGAACATCCATATAGGTGTTATGACAATGTTGAGAAGGATTGTCAGAAAAATAGTAGAAACCTTGATCTTGTGAAAGCC
Source organism: Butyrivibrio sp. NATIVEDY162 (assembly GCF_045999815.1). GTDB lineage: Bacteria > Bacillota > Clostridia > Lachnospirales > Lachnospiraceae > Butyrivibrio. The sequence continues at coordinate 1,408,382 of NZ_CP172573.1, read as the reverse complement.
GAGAGTGCTAAGAACAGGCTCACCGTTTTTGGTAAGGTAGAGAAGTGTAGGAATAAAAAGCGCTGCCTCTGCAAGGACTGTAGCCCATATGCCCATTGTGATCCCAAACTTTGCAAGGATATATGCTGCGACTACAATTGCAATGTTCAGAGCAAGTGAGATTAAGAAAAGAATGCTTGCATTTTTAGAAACCTGTTGTTTTGTCATAATGATTTCCCTCCAAAAATTTTTTCATTCACAAATAATAGCGTATAAAGAAACGATTTACAACACTAATTTGGGAAAATGGGGCTGTGATTATGGCAAAAGTGGAAACTTATAGATTGTTGTTTTTTTTCAGAAAAACGATAATCGTATTGGACCAGGTCCTCGCAAAGCGAGGGGCGTGTCTTGCCAAAGGCATTATAAGTAATAAAAGGCATCATGACTCCTGCCATAAATGGGGCCTTCTTATGTCATATTACTGTTTGCGGCACCACCTTATAAGCGGATCCGCAGGACACAAAAAAAGAGCTGTAAGAAAACTTACAGATGCTAAGACAAAAAGAGCTGCAAGAATACTTACAGGTGCTAAGACAAAAAAAGAGCTGCAAGAATACTTACAGGTGCTAAGACAAAAAAAGAGCTGTAAGAAAAACTTACAGCTCCAATAGTCGGAGTGGCGGGACTCGAACTCGCGGCCTCTACCTCCCTAAGATAGCGCGCTAACCAACTGCGCTACACCCCGGCGACAAATGGTATCTTATCACGGTGCGAAGATAAAAGCAACAACTTTTTTTAAAATTTCAAAAAAATTTTTCGAAAAACTTTTCCCCTTAGATCAATCCTGCAAACATAGTTGCAAAAATAACTGTGAGAATACCGGTTATAACAATAACAGCTACAGTGATTGTGACATATCCTCCCAGTTCTTCTGAAACGCCCATTTCGATAGCGGTGGTGATGGACTTGGGAAGAAGAGTAACATAACTCTCGTGAGACAGTCCCATAAGCTTTGATAAGGCAAATACAGTTGCAAGACTTGTGAGCACTCCGGCTGATATGCCTAAAATCCCAGCGTAGTGAATATTCCCGGTGTACATTGGCTTTATCATTCCTGGTATGAAAACGCTAAAGAACTATTTCAAAGAACTAAAGCACCTATGAAACTTGTTAAAAGGCATGAGCAGTATTATTATGAAGGAAATGGTTTAATTAAATAGTAGGGGGATTTATGAAAAAAGTTTGTTTATTAAACAGTAAAAGAATTCTGGCAGCTGCGTTGTCTTTGACGCTCCTTGCTGCTCCGATTTTTCCTGTATCAGAGCCTATGGCTGTTCATGCAGAAAATACCACACAAAATAAAATTGCAAAGCCTGTCATAAAGGACGTTTCCAATGACTATAAGGGCCTTACGGTATATTGGAAGCCTTGCGAGGGTGCTACGGGATACCATGTTTTCAGAAGACGGAAAAGTTCTGATCCCTATGAGCTTCTTGCTGAAGTTGGTGGCGATGTCTTTTCATATACTGATATTGATGCCATGAAAGAGGGTGGAATCTACACATATATGATCCAGGCCTTCGACGGCGATAAAGTATCTGAGGAGTCAGCTCCGAAGACGGCTTCAAGATTTCTGGTATCCCGCCTTAAGATGAAGATAAAATATGCGCAGAAATCCGCAAGGCAGATGCAGAAGATGGTAAATGATTTCAGGACAGGGAAGGATACCTGGTGCTGGAATCCGCAAAACACGCAGAAGGTCTACACACAGGGCATTGGCAAACTTGCATATGACTATAGCCTTGAAAAGATTGCTATGTTAAGAGCAGCTGAGATTGCTATCAAATTCAACCATGAGAGACCCAACGGCAAGACCTGTTTTAGCGCTATGTCCGATGCTAACTACAAGTTTACATATGCGGGAGAAAACATAGCTTATGGCTATAAAACCGCTAAAAAGGCATTTGAAGCTTTTCAGGAGACCAATCAGTACTATCAGGGACAGGGACACCGCAGAAATATGCTGAGCACCAATTATAATGTGTGTGCCTTCGGACATGCCAAGGTAAACGGGGTGCACTACTGGGTGCAGCTTTTTGCATACACCACCGACGATTCCGATTACACCAAAACCATAAGCACCACCAAGAAGGTCACAGTGGATGTTTCATCTGAGGATTTGTCTTCCTATAAAAAAACATTGAAGGCAATCGGGGCAGAGGTTAAGGATTACGCACCTAAAAAGGTCACATGGGTAGATATTCGGGCTGAAAAGAAAAAGGCACACCTTATATATAATAAAGGCATTGGCGCCATGGGCTATGAGATTTACAGATCAGGCAGCAGGAGATCGGGATTTAAAAAGGTTGGAACAGTCACAAATCAACTGAAGTTACAATATACCGATAAAAAGCTTGCGCGTAAAAAGAAGTACTATTATTATATTGTTCCATATAGAGTTGCACATGATGAAAAGATTTACGGCAAGAAATCTGAAGTGAAAATGGTAAAGACGCTGTAAATAGGGGATGAACAGAGTGCTTGTTGTAAACAGGCGATGAACAGAGTGCTTGCTGGAACATGCTATGTGAAGTATGATTGGTGGAAATATGCGGTGAATATAGCGCATTGGCAGAAACAGGCAGTGAACAGAGTGCTTGGCGGGATTTGCATTATATGCATATACTACATGTAGAAAATATGCAGATATTACATGCTAGAAAATATGCAGATATTGCATATGGAAAATATGCAGATATTGCATATGGAAAATATGCAGATATTGCATATGGAAAATATGCAGATATTGCATATGGAAAATATGCAGATATTGCATGTTAGAAAATATGCAGATATTGCATGCTAGAAAATATGCAGATATTGCATGCTAGAAAATATGAAGATATTGCATGTTAAAATATGCAGATATTGCATATGGAAAATATGCAGATATTGCATGTTAGAAAATATGTAGATATTAAATGGTGGGAAATACACAGTTTTAAAGGGAGATGACTATGGATATAGGTGAGAGACAGAATCTGAGATCAGAGATAGAGAATATTGTTAATCTGATCATAGATGATTACGGAAAAGGCAGAGATGTCGATCAGATGGATATTTTTAACCAGCCTGATAGGGATGCGGTTATAGATATTGTAAAAAAGCTGACAAGAGTACTATACCCCGGTTATTACAGGGACAAGATATACAGGAGCTACAATGATATAAACCGTGTAGCTGTGGTTATCGAGGATGTTATCTACAATATGCAGAAGCAGGTAGCTATTGCCTTCAGGCATGGCGAGGAATACCAAAATGCATCCGATGAGACTCTGACCTGTGGGGCAAGATGTATCACACAGGAATTTTTCAAAAAGATACCTCATATACGTGCACTCATAGATACTGACCTTCAGGCGACATATGACGGAGACCCTGCCGCGTTCAGTAAGGAAGAGATCATTCTCTCATATCCCGGTTTGTACGCAACTGCGATCAACCGCATGGCACATGAATTATATCTTCTTAAGGTGCCGCTAATTCCTCGTATCATGACTGAGTATGCTCATTCTAAGACCGGAATAGACATTCACCCCGGTGCTACAATTGGCAAATACTTCATGATCGACCATGGAACCGGCATTGTTATAGGTGAGACTTCAATCATCGGCGAACATGTCAAGGTTTATCAGGGCGTTACCATTGGTGCTCTATCCACCAGAGGCGGGCAGGCACTCAAGGGAGCAAAGAGACATCCCACAATTGAGGACAACGTAACAATCTATGCAGGTGCTTCAATCCTCGGTGGAGAGACTGTTATCGGTCATGATTCGGTAGTAGGCTCTAACGCTTTCCTTACAACTTCTATTGCACCCGGTACCAGAGTCAGCATCAAGAACCAGGAGCTGCAGTTCAATAACGGAAGTGCAAAGGATTTTTAATAATGACATTGCAAAAAGGGAGCTGTCGCACAAGCGGATTGAATCCTGATATGATGCCTCCTAAGTGAACTTTGGTTATTGCACGTAGTTACCTTATTTTACTTATTTAACCTATTTACCTTCATTTTTCGATATAGTAGCAGAGTGGTTGACTGGTTTATTCTTGTTTTTATTCTGCTACCTTCAGCATTTTTCAGCATGGTAGTAGAATGGTTGACTTGTTATATTCTGCTACCCTCTACACTTTTCGATATGGTAGCAGAGTGGTTGATTGTTTTTATTCTGCTACCTTCTACATTTTTCGGCATGGTAGCAGAACAGCTGACTAGTTATATTCTGCCACCCTCTGCATTTATCAGCATGGTAGCAGAACAGCTGACTTGTTATATTCTGCTACCTCTGCATTTTTCAATATGGTGGCAGAGTAGTTTATACGGTTTTTCTCTGCTACTTTCTCCATTTTTCGATATGGTAGCAGAGCGACTGACTTGTTATATTCTGCCACCTCTGCATTTTTCAGTATGGTAGCAGAACAGCTGACTAGTTTTATTCTGCTACCCTCTACATTTTTCAATATGGTGGCAGAGTAGTTTATACGGTTTTTCTCTGCTACTTTCTCCATTTTCGATATGGTAGCAGAACAGTTGACTTGTTTTATTCTGCTATCTTCAGCATTTTTCGGTATGGTAGCAGAACAGCTGACTTGTTATATTCTGCCACCTTCTGCATTTATCAGCAAAGTAGCAGAGTAACTGACTAGTTTTATTCTGCTACCTCTGCATTTATCAGCATGGTAGCAGAACAGTTGACTTGTTATATTCTGCTACCTTCTACACATTTCGATATGGTAGCAGAATGATCAGCTGGTTCTACTCTGTTACCTTTTGGGAGAAATCATATCATTTTTGTAAATCGTGCCAAGCGGAAGATATGCTAAAACTTGCGCTCCAAAATAGAAAAATTACCAAACGAAATAAAATAATATAACAATTTTTCCTAAAGATAATTCCACAGATGTCCGAAATAAGAGATGTAGGTATATGTATGACTTCTTGAACGCAAAACGGAAAATAAGTTCAAGAATCCTGCGTTCTGCAGGACATGCTCCTCGCTTTGCAAGGATCTGGTCCAATACGAATATTGAATTTCTGAAGAAATTCAATATTTTATGCTTCTTTATGATGAGTGCTTTTAACCATGATGAATTGGCCTGAGCACATTAGAAAAGCAGATTTGGGAAAGTGGTGAGATTATGATGAGATCATTGTGGTCCGGAGTTGCCGGATTAAAGACACACCAGATACAGATGGATGTTATCGGTAATAACGTTGCAAATGTAAATACCACATCTTATAAAGCACAGAAGACCACCTTTGGGGATCTTTTATATCAGAATGCAAGAAAAGCAACAGGTCCCTCGAATGTGAGAGCGGGCATGAACGCCAAGCAGATAGGTCTTGGTGCGAAGACCTCCTCTATCATGACAAATATAGGAAAACAGGGATCAATTCAGCAGACTGACAATGTCTTTGATCTTAGTATCACAGGCGATTCTTTCTTTGTTGTTGAGAATCAGCGCGGTGAAATGAACTACACAAGAGACGGTTCCTTCACTGTAGATGCCCAGGGATATCTTGTTACTCGTGCAGATGGTTTCTATGTGCGTGGAGTAACTCCCGGTGAAGATGGCGGAGCAGTGGGCGAAGTCCTGGAAGCCGGAGCAGGAAACAGACTTCAGGTTCTTCCTATAGACGAAGAGGGGAACCTTATAAAAATGGCAGGCGCACCTACAACCTATGCCAGAGTGACAGGAAATATCAGCAGGACCGACCCTCAGCTTTCCGCTGACGGCGGACGCAAGGTTGATCTTGAATTCTACGGAGCAGATGGAAAGACCTACACAGTCAGAATGGCTTTCTCGGATGCAGGTGATGATAATCCCACTACATATCGGGCTGACATTACAATGATAATGGATGAAAATCACCAGCCCATCGAGGGTGGAATAGCTGAGAATACATCAGTTAACCTTATCTATGACCCCGCTACAGGAAAATTTGTCAGCGCCAATGGCGCAGCAAATGGGCAGATTCAGCTGACCTTTGCAGGCGATGCTGCTGAAGCCGGTGGATTCACTTTAGATTTTTCCGGTACAACAAACTATGCACCACTTAATGGAATGAGCAGTTCATCCCTTGCAACCTACAGAGGCCAGATAAATGGTGATGGTGAAGGCTATCCTGAGGGAGACATGAACGGCGTTGCGATTGGCAGAGATGGCACAATCACAAGACTTTATAGTAATGGCCAGAACAGGGTGGCAGGAAAAATCGCAGTTGCAGAATTTGCCAATGTTACTGGCCTTTCCAAGGAGGGTGAAAACCTTTACGCTGTTACCGGAAACTCAGGACCTGCTCGCGTTATGTGGGTAACAGATGATGGCGGCTACATGACATCAGGAACCTTGGAAATGAGTAACGTAGACCTCTCCAATGAGTTTACCGACATGATCATTACCCAGAGAGGTTTCCAGGCTAATAGCCGTGTGATTACGGTGTCTGACACACTTCTTGATGAGCTAAGGCAACTTAAGCGATAAAGATTACTCATAGTATTGGGGATTTCTTGATAAAACGGCTCTTTTCTTATGAAATGAGCCGTTTTTTTCGTAGGAGCATGCTTTTTGAGGAAGTGTGTTTTTTGAGGAAGTGTGTTTATTTTGAGGGAGTGTGTTTATTTTGAGGGAGTGTGTTTATTTTGAGGCTGCATAAGGTTTTTGTTGGTGCATGTCAACTTTTCTTGAGAAGCGTTTTAATGCCATGGATTTTGCTGCCATAAATATACTGCCTGATCCATGTCCGCGTTTTGGATTCACGTTAAAAATACTGCAAAAAATTTTATTTTTCATGGTGTCCACTCTATGGGGGTAATTCTATAGTCAAGCATTCTGCTACCATATTGAAAAGTGGAGAAGGTAGCAGAGAAGAAGCAGCCAAAGATTCTGCTACCATGCCAAGAAGTGGAGAAGGTAGCAGAGAAGAAGCAGCCAAACATTCTGCTACTATGCCAAGAAGTGGAGACGGTAGCAGAGAAGAACAGGCAAAAGATTCTGCTACCATATTGAAAAGTGGAGACGGTAGCAGAGAAGAACAGGCCAAACATTCTGCTACCATGCCAAAAAGTGGAGAAGGTAGCAGAGAAGAACAGGCAAAAGATTCTGCTACTATACCAAGAAGAGTAGAAGGTAGCAGAGAAGAAGCAGCCAAAGATTCTGCTACTATACCAAGAAGAGGAGAAGGTAGCAGAGAAGAACAGGCAAAAGATTCTGCTACCATGCCAAGAAGTACAGAAGGTAGCAGAGAAGAACCAGCTAAAGATTCTGCTACCATGCCAAAAAGTGTAGAAGGTAGCAGAGAAGAACCGGCAAAAGATTCTGCTACCATGCCAAGAAGTACAGAAGGTAGCAGAGAAGAAGCAGCCAAAGATTCTGCTACCATGCCAAGAAGTACAGAAGGTAGCAGAGAAGAAGCAGCCAAAGATTCTGCTACCATGCCAAGAAGTACAGAAGGTAGCAGAGAAGAACAGGCTAAAGATTCTGCTACCATGCCAAGAAGTGGAGAAGGTAGCAGAGAAGAACCGGCTAACGATTCTGCTACCATGCCAAGAAGTACAGAAAGTAGCAGAGAAGAACAGGCTAAAGATTCTGCTACCATGCCAAAAAGTGGAGAAGGTAGCAGAGAAGAACCGGCAAAAGATTCTGCTACCATGCCAAGAAGTACAGAAAGTAGCAGAGAAGAACAGGCTAAAGATTCTGCTACCATGCCAAGAAGTACAGAAAGTAGCAGAGAAGAAGCAGCCAAAGATTCTGCTACCATGCCAAGAAGTGGAGAAGGTAGCAGAGGAGAACAGGCAAAAGATTCTGCTACCATGCCAAAAAGTGGAGAAGGTAGCAGAGAAGAACAGGCAAAAGATTCTGTTACCATGCCAAAAAGTGCAGAAGGTAGCAGAGAAGAAGCAGCCAAACATTCTGCTACCATGCCAAAAAGTGTAGAAGGTAGCAGAGAAGAAGCAGCCAACCATTCTCAAACCATACCGAAAAATGCAGGAAACAGCAGAAAAACAGCAAAATAACAAATCAAGCTATCCCACAAGAAAAATCCAAAATCATACAAAACAGCACAATATTCAAATAGCGTTAATTATATTATTAAATATTCGTTCATGAATTATGTAATAAAAATGGTGATTTGTACCGAAATATATAGTACAATATAAGTAGAGAAAGTGAATTTTGCGACAATTAGCACTCAACACTAGACAGTGCTAACATTATGGAGTATAATCACTATTCATAGCAATTCATTTTTCAAACGGAAAGGAGATGAGGCTATATGGTAATCGTTAAAATGAATAATACAACGGTAGAATGCAGTATTGCTGCATCGGAACTTCGTGAAATCGGCCTCACCCCTGAAGCAATCATGAATGGAGAGAAGAAGAGCGTTCCGTTTATGGCACAGCTGAACAGGGAAGTCGGCGAGCAGCTGGGATACGATCCCGAAACAGAAGTACTCATGATGAGTAAGAACATGATGGTTGATGGAAGTGTGCGCATCTTCGCCATAAAAATGTCCAATGAGGACATTCAGAAATCAGCAGACAGAATACGTGGTTCGGCTGAAGCCATCCTTAAGGAGATGACTCAGGAGAGAGTTGATCAGATTAAGGCAAAGATCGGTTCTGATAAGGGACAGGCTTTGAATGAGATGATAGGACACGTTTCGGAATTAATAGAGCAGATTTACGATCAGGACGAGGAGCAGAATCCTCAGATAGAGGCTATGGCAAAGCCTATAGTTAATGCAGAGAGATACATGGCCAGATTTAAGGATATCAATTCCGCTGCCAGATTTGCCAAGGTTTCATTCAGTCTTCCGATTACAGAGTCCAAGCTTTATAAAGAGGGGGATGAGTATTATGTAACTCTTGTTCTTGAACCTGACGGAGAGAATGCTGTTTATGATCTTCGCAGAAGCGGACTCGAGTATGCAGAGGAGCTGATGATGAACTCACCTGAGCAGACTCATATTGAAGAGACTGGAAAATGTATCATTAAGGAGGACGCACTCCTTCATCTGAAGGAAATGATTGCTAAATGATCATGAGTATTACAGTATACGATTTTACGGGAATTTATGAGAACGAGAGCTTCGATTTTTATAAAAAAGAGGGCTCCCGTTCTCTTTATGTTGATATGAAGGATATTTCCGGTACGAACTGTATCTGCGATGATTATGCTTACGAGGAGATATGTAAAAAAATAGTGTGGGCAAAGAACACTCTGAAGGAAAACGAGAGTACTTTGAAGGAAATCGAGAACACTTTGAAGGAAAACGAGAGTGCTTTGAAGGAAAACGAAAGCACTCTGAAGGAAAACGAGAACACTTCCAATGAAAATCCCACGCAGGCTGCGAACAATAAATCAGACAGTATCAAAATTAGATTTTTTGATAACGGTAATTACCATTATATGTCAAGAATTTTGATGGCCGGAATGGATAACACTGCAAAAGCCGGTTTTGACCTTGTGGTATTTGACCATCACCCTGACATGAAATGGACTTCCTACGGAGATATACTCTCCTGCGGATGCTGGGTACTCAAGGCTATAAATGATATACCCGGGCTTTCTAATGTGTATATAATAGGTGCAGATAAAAAGCTAATGGAGGAGGCTTTTCAGGATAATCCCGAGACAGAGGGAAGAGTTTTCTACTTTGAAAATTGCGAGGCCTTTTATAAGATGCTGAACGATGAAGGATGCAACAAAACTTCTTCGGATGTATATATTTCTGTGGATAAAGACGTGCTTTCCGGGGATGAACTACACACTAACTGGGATCAGGGCGAGATGAGAGCAGCGGAACTGTGTGATTGTCTTAGCGCCATTAAAAAGCATTACAAAGATAACATTATAGCTGTTGATGTTTGTGGAGAGTGCACTATGGATGATCCTGAGGCATTTTCGCCACTTGGCTTTGAAGCGAGCAACATGATAAATCGGCAGATTATATCAGTGTTCTGAATTCCTATAAACATGAAGTTATATGTATTTAAAAAAATAAGAGAACATGCACGGCGCTTGAAAAAATCATGAGCAATTTTAGAATAAGAGTATCCATGATGTTTGGAAAATATATGACTTTTTGCGGGCAAAAGCGGAAATCGCCCGCAAAAATCCTGCCTTCGGCAGGACACGCCCCTCGCTTCGCGAGGACCTGGTCCAATACGGTTCCCGTTTTTCTGAAGAAAAACAGGAATCTATGACTTCTTGCGGGTAAAAGAGGAAAAACAGGAATCTATGAAAAAAGAAAGGGGAGGACATGGACAGAAGAATAAGGGACAGAATCAGGAGAATTGAGAAACTTGAGCTTGATCTTCTTTCAGATGAGCAGATGCTTACTGAGAAGAAGGAGCTTAATTATTTAATGGAGGCTTTGCAACAGGACCTTCTCAGAAGAACTATTATCATTGCTGCTGCCATTATCTCTGTTGTTATGGCGATTGTGGGACTTTTAATGGCGCCATCCACACCTATGTTGGCTGTGGTTCTTGTGAGTCTTTTGGTATTGCTTGTTCTTTTGATTCAGTATACCCAGAAGATCAAGCTGTACAATGATCTATACGATACAGCGGACATTCTATTTAAATAAAAATCATTGCAAAAGTTCACGATTTTTAGCCTGAAATTATCGTCCATCAAAACAGAGAAGATGATATGAACGCAAGGGAGTACTTAGTGTCTTGTCTGGATGACAATTTGTTTAATTACTTGTCTAATTCTCAATATGCATCGTCATCTTCAATCGCCGTAGCCACCGCTACGACTCATTCAGATTCCTAGCCTATTGAGAATGATACTTCGTAATTAAATCAAAAGTCATCCAGACAAAACACTAGATATTTTACATGTTGCCGAGAGGCTTAAGGATACGCCTCGTCGTTGCACTACAACGAAAAGAAGGACTGAGAGCGTGGCAGAGCACAGCATAGTTTAGCAATATGGTCGAGGAATACAAAAACAACTATACTAAAATATTTAGCTCTTTACTCTGCCACAAGAGGAAGGTTTGCATACAGAGCTTCATTGTCAACTACATATGAGTAGTTATAGTCGTCCAGGGGTTCAGGAATGTCCTGATCATAGGAAAAGCTTTCATCCAGGAAAACGCGATATGGATCCCAGGTCATCAAAAGGAGTTTGAGCGTGTGCCCTTCTTCTACGGTGTATACAGTAGGAGTCATGTAAAATGTGTAATCATAGAACTTGTTTGCCTCAATATCCATGCATCCTGTGTATTCGTAGCCGTTGGGGCCGCAGCCGGGATTAGCGAGGTCAGTCCATCCATAGGCTACACATTTTGCATTGGTGGGTGTCTTTTTCAACTCTTCTATTGTCGCAGAGGGTGCTCCGCCGCCTACATCCAGATCATATAGTTCAACTGATGAGACATTGTCGCTGGAAGTGCATATATACGCATCGAATTGTTCACCTTCTTCTACAGTATCCATCAGGATTGCCGTGATCATAAGTCCATCAAGGTCGTTATGCTTGGTGGACAATCTGGTATGCACTTCGGGAGTTCCTGAAATGGTTGCTCCATCCGGAATATTTACATCGTATATTGCTAAATTGGAGGGAGACATCTGAAGATAGAATTTTTCCTGGTTTTCTAAGGTATATTCTGACGCAGGAAAAATGTAAGTTGTATATTCGCCAAGCCCCTCACTTGTAATTGTGGTTTCTTCTTCGTTATTTTCCGGGAAAACTGTACATTTTTCATATTCACCAAAGGAGTCATATGTGTCGTATTCTCCCGTGATATTGTTTTGGGCGGTGATTTCTGCCATATTTTCAATGCCGTTATCAACATCATAGAGGTAATGAGCAAGCCATTTGTTTGCTATTTCAAGCCAGGGCTCACCATTTACTTCCATGACAGCAGGACTGTTATGGCCATCCTGATGGAGGAAAAGCTTAACGGTTTTTCCGGCTCTTTTGAAGGCATTATACATAAGCTTCGCATGCTTTGGGGAGACATTTATATCGTTTAGACCCTGAGCAATAAGCGCTGAGCAGTTTATTTTTTCATAGTCTTCAGAGTAATCAGACGCAGCCCATATCGGAGCATAGTTGCCATTGGTTTCTTCCTCGTCATGTCTGACCTGCCACAACCAGGAGCGATAGTCATCATTGAGCACTTTCCAATCATCATCAAGGAAAACTCCACCACAATTTTCAAAAGCCAGATAATGCTTATATGCACTATCCTGAGTAATTGAGACACCTTGAGAATTGGTGTAGTCATACCAGGAGGCAATCCCGGCACAAGGAATTATGGTCTCGAGGCCTTTAACTCCGGTAGTTGCTACTTCATACGGAAGCGTGCCGCCATAGGATACTCCGGTCATGGCGACCTTGCCATTTGACCAGTCAGCCTTGATCTGAATATTATTTTCCTTGTCAGTATAGGCAATTCTGTCACCGGTCAGCCATTCAACTACACATTTATGCGAATCACGCTCCAGATCGGTACCGCATAGTTCGAAGCCTTCTGAACCGTAGGTGCCTATGCCACAAGCTTCTACGATGGCATAACCACGCACAAGGTAGTAATCAAGATAAGTTCCAAAAAGATATCCCTGTTGCCCTGTGTTTTCGATAATATAGTTCCAGTCATCGGGGTCAGCATTGAGAGCGGCTTCTGTTGTGCTCATTTCACCGGCAGGTTTTCTTTTTGAACCTGCCTGATAAAGCTTATCGTAATCGAAGGGTTTCTCAAGATATGCATCTTCACTTGAGTTTTCTCCAAATGATTCAAATGGTTCAACAGTACCTGCTGCGTAAGGAGTGGGATCGTAGATAGTGGCTGCTTTGTATATTCCATTTACTGCAGAAGCGGGGACCTGTACAAAAGCTTTGACAAGGTCTGCTTTCCCGTCATTGTCAGTGTCATGATCAGTTTCAACATAGACACAGAATCGCTGAATCTCACTTCCTTCATTGGTATAATATTCATCAAAACGGTCAGAATAATTAAGCATGGGGAAAAGTGTCCCATCCGCTATGATGAGATTGCCATCGTATTCTTCATATGTATAATAATCTGATGCATCAAAATCCCCATCCTCAACAATCGATTCACCCGACTCATCAAAAGTCCCATCCTCAGCAATCGATTCATCCGATGCATCAAAATCCCCATCATTAACCATTTCATCGTCAATATTTTTAGATGCGTCGGGCTTATTTGCCGGCTGTACCGATGCGCTGGATTTTGCGCATGATGTTATAAGAATAGCGGTTATAAGTGTAATTAAAGAGATATATTTTTTGTTTATCATAAATAACATTTCCTCTTGAATATATTTGGCACATTGCTTTAAACATTTTTACGTTCAGCGCAGCATGTGTGAAGAACTGTATGAAAAGTATCAAGTTATCAGTTGTTAACAATATTAGCAACTTTTTGCGATTTTATTGGAATTATTGTATTGACAAAAGCATCATAAATAGATACAATACCTATTGTCGCTTGCAGGAATGGCGGAATTGGCAGACGCGCACGGTTCAGGTCCGTGTGATAGCAATATCATGAGGGTTCAAGTCCCTTTTCCTGCACTAGTTGTTAAGACTAGAGCTACAAATTTAATAACTTATATTTGCGGAAGTGTCGGAATTGGCAGACGAGCAAGACTAAGGATCTTGTGACAGCTTATGTCGTGTGGGTTCAAGTCCCATCTTCCGCACTAGGAAAAGGAATCGAATAGAGTGTTCGGTTCCTTTTTTATTCCTTGAAAAGTTTCCAAATATAAACAATAAACAATATCGCAGCAAAGATAAGCCCTGCGGGATAACCGATAGTTGCAGATAGCCTCAGCCCCTCTTTGGCCATCAGGATATAAGTCAAGGAAACTGCAGACATAAATGTTGCCGGGAGAGCGGTTATCAGGGATTTATATTTGTTATCACTCTCTTTTAGCAGATATGATGTGCAGGTCCATAGGGTTATCATAGCAAGAGTCTGGTTTGCCCAGGAAAAATATCTCCATAGGATATTGAAGTCAAGTTGCGTAAGAATAGCTCCTATTACAAGAAGCGGAAAAGTTATTAACAAGCGATTCTTTATCTTGCGCTGATTCAGATGGGTTAACTCGGAAACCATAATTCTGGCAGAACGGAAAGCAGTGTCACCTGTTGTTATGGGACATGCCACCACTCCAACGATAGCAAGAACTCCACCGATATTACCAAGCATTTTTGTTGAGATTTCATATACCGTTCCTGACTGCCCGAGACTTGTAATAGCATTATTTAAAAGCTGAGTGGACCCGTAGAAAGCAACGCCTGCTGCAGCCCAAATAAGCGCTATGGTGGCTTCTGTCAGCATGGCTCCATAGAAAATTCTGCGGCCTTGATTCTCATTGGTGATACATTTTGCAATGATTGGAGACTGTGTGGCATGAAAACCGGATATAGCACCACAGGCTACTGTTATAAACATATATGGCCAAATTGGCAGATTGTCGGGATGAAGGTTCTCAAGATGGATATTGGGGATCTGATAGCCACCAAATAATATACCTCCTAAGATGCTTATAGCCATAATTATCAGAACACCACCAAATATGGGATAAATTTTTCCGATTATCTGATCTATGGGAAGTAATGTTGCAAAAATATAGTAGATAAGAATAACAACAACCCAGAATTGGCTGTTTAAAAATGATGGAGTAATAGTTGCTATAAGCGCTGCCGGGCTCGTGCACATAACAGCTCCGCAAAGAATCATCAACAATATTGTAAAAATGTGCATAATTATTCGAGCCGCCCGGCCAAGATATTTTCCTGTAAGCTCCGGAAGCGATGCGCCTTGATTTCTCGAAGATATCATTCCGCTAAGATAATCATGTACAGCACCTGCAAGGATTGAGCCGAACACTATCCATAAAAAGACTACAGGCCCAAAGCAGGCACCCATGAGAGCACCAAAAATAGGACCTGTTCCCGCAATATTCAACAGCTGAATAAGAAAGGCTTTTGGCTGAGATAAAGGTACGCAATCGACGCCGTCATTTATGAGGGTAGCAGGGGTTTTTCTGTCATCGGGACCAAATAACCTTTCCACAAGCCTGCCATAAAAAAAGTATCCCAACAAGAGAACTAATAAAGATACAAATAGTGAAATCATCCTATTCCTCCATGGGTAACGAAATAATATTCACTTTCCTTCTCTTTATAATTATATCAGCTATTGTTCTGAGCCAAGGATTAAATAAATATTAAAAATTCCTATATCTTTAGTGTTAATATGTTCAGGTCCAGAGTGTTTACATAGCCTACATCCTTTGCCATGCCGCATACCATGCGGATTCCAATGTTGGAAGTGGGATCGTCGTTTTCATGGAGCTTTATCCACTCTGTCGGGTCAAATGCCTTACAGTTATCGCGCAGTCTTAAAATCCAGTCATTATCCATATGAACAAGTCGAATTTCCAATAGCTCGGTTTTGCTATCTGAAAAACCGTGAGTCACAACATTATTTCCAAGCTCCTCAACAAACAGCGAAAGGAGCAGCTTTTTCTTGGAGTCTGTGCCTTTGCTTTGGCAGAACTCACTAACTTCAAAAGATGCCGGAATTACCTGGCTGCTGTCACTTATGGACAGCTCCAGAATTTCACTGTCAGGAGCACCGAAGGGCTCTTTTATGAAAATGAAATCCTTTATCTTTGAAGGCAAACCTTTCTTACGAACGGCAGCCATAATGACTATTGTAAGAAGCGTACAGCTTTCGCCTATTAAATATGCGAACCATACTGCATCTGTATCAAGTATATTTTTCAGCAACAATGCAGCTGTTGTCACGTATAAGAAATTCTGCAGAAATTCGCACAGGTTTGAAATCTTCATCTGTCTAAGTCCCTGTGAAAAGTTAGAAAACGCGTTGTTTATTCCGTACAGGACAATGCTGAGAGAAAAGATTCTAAGACCTCTTGCAGCAAGCGCTGTCATCTGAGTGCTGTCGGAATTACCAAAGACACCTGCTATGTGACCGGCAAATATAAAAATAACAACTGCCAGGAACAGGGCTATGCAGAATGCGGTACAAAAAGCAGTTTTTAATAACTTTTCAGCGGCAATCCGGTCCTGCTCGCCCAGGATTATCCCGCCTATCATGGAGGTGGTCATTCCCACACCGATCAGGATGCAGGAGGTGCAATTCTGAATTGTGGAGAGCACGCCAAGAGCTCCAACGGCGGTGCTGGAGAGAATAGTCGCAACCATTATCTGATTAAGTGTGTAGTTTCTGAGGGTTGTGGACGCGGAGCCCACAGCTGAAGAAGATCCGGTCATGAGAATGTCCTTTAGATCGTTGAGGTCAAGTCCCTTTGCTGAAAATCGGAAGATGATGTCCTTTTTGGTAAAGTGGAACAGGACAATGATGAGTGCCACCAGATAACTGAAGGTCGTAGCCAATCCCATTCCGAGCATTCCTCCGCGAAAAACAAGGGCATTAAGAAGATCGCCTGCAATATCCAGTATTGTCATGGTCCCTACAGCGAAAACAATTCGCGTAGCATCATCGTCAAGACGCAGCAGGGAGTTGGATTCCAAAAGGATAATAACTGCGGGAAGTGAAAAAGAAACCCCAAGAATATATTCGGACAGCAGCGGAAGAAGGTGTGCAGAGTTTCCTCTTGCACCGAGAAATACGGCAAGCTTTGTTCTAAAGAGCAGAAGACTGCACAGCAGAACTGCGGAAATTATAAGAGTGAAAATAATGCAGATGGAAAAGCTGCGCCTTGCTCCTTTTTCATCACCTGCACCAAGCCGCTGTGCGCAGACCACCTGGGTTCCGGCCGCCATTATACTGCTGAATATCGTTGCCAGATTCATGACGGGTGTAAAAAGACCATATGCCGCCATACATTCAGGGCCGAGAAAATGCCCTATTACGATGCCGTCTATCACAACTCCAAGCATGGTTGCCACCACGGCGATTATAATACTGATGACGGAATTACGAAAAATAATAGATATAATACTGTTATCACTTTGTGCTTTCAAAATAATATCCCCCTCGTTTGATATCACTTTATAACTATTATAGTACATTAAGAAGAAATGCGGCTAAGATATTATCATGCATCCATGCGTCGCATCTGTTTTGTTATGTTGCATTAGCTTTTTTAATGATATAATAGTTATTAAGTGAAGCATATATTTTATCGTAAACAACATTGGGAATTGCCTGATTTCTATGGATAGCCCTTTATGAGGAGGGAAAATGGAAGAGCTGTATCTTGGTGCTGAAAATGTGCTGCGCTATATAGTTGAATTTTCTACGCTTCTTTTGGAATTCTTCGGCATATGCATACTTGTGTATACTGCCGTCAAATGCTTTGTTTTCTGGCTAAAGAAGGATAATTCCATACGACTTGCCCTTGCACAGGGAATTGCCCTTGCTCTTGAGTTTAAGCTTGGCGGCGAGGTGCTTAGGACTGTTGTTGTACGTGAGTGGGCAGAGCTGGGGATACTCGGAGCAATTATCTTATTAAGAGCTACGCTGACATTCCTTATTCATTGGGAAATCAAAAACGAGGAAAAAGCGCTGGAACCAAGAAATGATAAATAGGTTTTTATGAAAAGTGAGGGCGGAATATGGCAGATACAGGATTTATGGGCTATCTTAAAAGCGAATTGGAAAAATACAGCGGAGTATATGTTCCGGTGAAGGCGTCCTGGGCTGAATGCCTTGTCACTACCTCTGCGAAGACTTCGCAGCTGCATCCAAATCCAAGTGATGAGTTCTGCATCGACAAGGTCGGACCGAGCTTCAGGATCATTGACGAGTATTCCAGGAAGTTCAGAGAAGCGATGGCCAGAGGAGAGCAGCCTTTTGAAGAACCTCTGGAGGTTGAGAAAGTGCGCCCTGATGGCTATATGATCTTAAACGGCCATCACAGATGGGCTGCTGCAATAGTTTCGGGAATTGACAAGATTCCGATTAAAATAGTAAACATCACTCAGCTCTCTGACATTGTAAATATGCTGAATAAATCTGTGAGAACAAAGCGCGTTACATTTGATCTTGATGAGGTCATTTTTGAAAGTGATGATGGAACTTTTGAAGAAGCTCCAAAGTCTGTTATCGGTGAAGATTTTCCTGAAAAAGTAAGGCTTGGTGTGCCCGCGTTATTCCACTATTTTCATAAAAATGATTATGATGTCTGGGTATTTAGTTCAAAATACTATTCTATGGATTACATCCAGAAGCTATTCAAGAAGTATTCTGTGGATGTTGACGGCATAGTGACAGGTACTGCCCGTAAAACAGCATCCGACAAGGACTCCAAAAAGCAGATAGAACAGATGATTGAGAAGAAATATGAAGAGACAATAACTATCGACAATGAGATGATTGTCAGAACGGTAAGGGGCGCCGGAGATTTTGATCAGTTTCAAATCGAGAAACAGGGCCCGAAGTGGTCTGTGCAGGTTATGAAGATTCTGGATGAGGTCATCTGACAGACTTAGGGGAAGTGGAAACCTATGAATAATAAAAATAGCAATGATAAAATGCGTATATCATTTGATCTTGATGAGGTTCTCTTTGTCTTCCCGGAGACCCATAAGACGGAGCCGCCTCTGAAGTTCCCTTTTAATAAGTTTTTCAAGGAACGACTTCGCCTTGGAACGCCCGAGCTTATTCACAAGCTCCAGGAGCTTGGCTATGAGGTTTGGGTATATACATCATCTTTTCGCAGTGAAAATTATATAAAGACCCTGTTTAGACTATATGGCGTAAAGTTTGACGGAATTGTGAATGGAACAAGGCATCTTAAGGAGGTTCAGAGGGACCATGCAACAACCCTTCCCCAAAAGCTCCCCAGCATGTATCGCATATCACTTCACATAGATGATGAAGAGATAGTCTGCTCTCTGGGCCGCCAGTATGGTTACAGGACTTACAAGCTAGATGAAGAAGATGATGAGTGGAAGGAAAAAATCATTGCCAGGGCTGATGAGATACGACATCTTAATGAGATATCCGATACATAAAATATATTTTATAAAAATTTTATAAATGCCACACAAAATAGAAACATTTCACCGTTAGTATGTACTCATGACTCGCAAAAAGGAGACTCAATATGAAAAATAACGATACGTACATAGCGGAATTTGTTGGGAACTATACGAGAAGGAAAGGATATCCGCCTACAGTAGAGGAATTGGTAGAGGTATTTGGCTTCGTTGCAGTCACAAAATCACTTTACTACATTATCAGTCTTTATCGTATAGGTATGATCAGAAACAGCTTGTATTTTGGCACAAGAGATTTACAGCTGCTTCCTCTCAAGGTTCAGGACTAAATTGAACCCGGAAAAACTAAATATTGAAAACAGGTAAGCTGCTCGGAAAAAACCCAATGTCATTAAGTTAAGGGCGACGACAATAAGACTCTTATACCAGAAATGGTATAGGGGTCTTTTTTTCTGAAAAAACAGTTGACAGTAGGGCTGAAAAGTGCGGCCGCTTTCGCTACTGATTATATTTAGAGGTAGCGAAAGCGGCCCTTGAAATTGTAAGCATAATTCTCAATTTCAAGGAGGTGCACATGAACCCAAAACAAGTAAAGAATCTATTGGTTGCACAAATAAAGCTAGTTTCAGCTAATGCCAAGTCATTCTGTGTCGATTCCGAGAAGAACTTTTCAAGAAAAAGGAAGCTAACTATGGAAAAAATTATTGCTGGAATTATTGGCATGGGAAGTGGGAGTCTCACAAATGAATTGGTGGATTTCTTTAACGACAGTTCAGAAACGCCGACATCATCAGCATTTTGTCAGCAACGGTGTAAGGTATCTGTTGAGGCTTTTGAGACTGTATTCCGCCTCTTTTCAAAGAAACTTTTTGATTCTTTCAAGGCTGATTTACCTATTTTGGCGGTCGATGGATCAAAGATTCAGATTCCAACAGACCCTACCGATGCTGATTCGTTTTTTCCTGGGACAAATGGGCAGAAGCCATACAACATGGTTCATTTAAACGTCCTATATGACATTAAACATCAACTTTATCTGGATGCGGTTATACAAAAAGCAAAATTTGGAAATGAGGATGTGGCTCTTACAGAGATGGTAGACAGATCGCCATTACATAATGCTCTCTTGATGGCAGATAGGGGATATGAGAGTTACAACAATCTTTCTCACATCCAGGAAAAAGGATGGTACTTTCTTTTCAGAATAAAAGATGGCCCCACCGGTATAAAACAAGGGTTAATATTACCAGATGCCAGTTCCTATGATGTGAATATTGAATTGAATCTAACTAGAAAACAGACAAATGAGGTTAAGGAACTATTAAAAGATAAAAATCACTATAAGTTTATATCTACAACTAAAGTTTTTGATTATCTCCCAATAAAAAACAGGAAATCGGAACCGACAAGTTTTTACAAGCTATCATTCAGAATCGTGAGATTTCCTCTGTCGGAAGATACCTACGAAACAATCATAACCAATCTTCCTTCCAAAAAATATCCTCCTGGGGAAATAAAGAAACTCTATGCTTCAAGATGGGGAATTGAAACATCTTTCAGGGATTTGAAATACACCATGGGAATGCTTGATTTTCATTCAAAAAAGGTGGAATGCATACAGCAAGAAATCTATGCACATCTCACAATGTATAACTTTGCAGAAATGATTACCTCGCACGTAGTCATTAAGAAAAAGCAAAGAAAATATATATACAGAGCTAACTTCTCGGTTGCAGCTCACATGTGCAGAAAATTTTACCGCGGTATTACATCGCCACCTGATTTGGAAACCATCATATCAAGAAATCTTGTACCCATTAGACCAGATCGGCATCGAGATAGATACCAGTCTGCAAGAATCTTCAGAGGTTTCCTATATAGAGTAGCATAAAGCTATAGATTTTACACATGCTCAGCAGGCGGATTTCCATCCGTCTATTTGTTGTGTAAATAACCATGGAAAAAGAGGATGCTGGAACAATTCCAACATCCTCTTTAAAACTTTTCCCTCATGTTACAATGCTAACTTAATGACATTGACCGTAATAAGTTGGTGGTTTTTTAGCTAGCCGGCGTTCCCTGCTTTAATATTTTTTTATTCTCATACATGAGTTTGTCCGCTTTGCCGATCACATCTCCCACTTTGTCGCCGGCAAGGCGCTCTGCTATACCATAGGCAAAATCTATCTTGAAATCACCATATTTTTCGTCGCATTTTCCCTTATGGAGTACGCTTTCAACTGTGCCTTTAAGCACCGGCTTGCTGCATTTGGAAATAAGGACAAATTCATCGCCTCCTATGCGATATAACATCCCCATTCCTTTGAATGCATCATACAAAGTCCTGGCGGTCGCATAAATGTACTGATCTCCCACCTTGTGTCCCATGGTGTCGTTAAATTTTTTCAGGTCGTTAAGATCGATCAAAACAATTGATCTGTAATTATCTTTGATGCGGGACAAAGTCTTTTCATAGGCATTTCTGTTGGGTAGCTCCGTGATAACATCCACCTTGTTGAACAGAGCAGAAAGCGTCAGATACATCAGCAGGTATGATATCCCGAGACTTACCCATAGCGTTTTCAGGTCATAGTTGATCCAGGATGCAAAAAATCCGATAAGCATGGTCAGTGCCACAAATGTAGCCAGGAACAAATCCTCATAATCGAAGAATCTGCTTCTTATCATGTCCCACAACAAAATAACAAAAGCTGCATAGCAGATAGCATGCATTACAAGCCCCAAGGGAACGTAATACATATATGAATCTTTGTGATAGAAGAAAACCGGATAAAAGATATTTACTATATCTGCGATGATCAGGGCAAAGATGAAGACAAGAGCGAGATTATTCCTGAAAGTCCGCTTTCTCAGAGTGTAAACTATGAAAAACGAACTGAGAGCAACCGGGATCATCAGATACACTATACAAGTTATCACATTCAAGATAAAGTCTGTGTTACTTGACTTCGGGAGAAAATAAATGCACGCATACCAGGCCATATCTAATATATACAAAATAGCCAGTGCAATGCCCGTACAGATTATACCTACCCTGATATCCTTACGAAGGTAAGAATTATTCAAGGTAAGCACGCAGACATACACGACTATTAAGATGCCAATAATATCGGAAAACTCGAGCCACTCCAACATATGTCATTTCTCCTCGCGGGTCATACTAAACCTGCTTTAATTATCCAACAAATATATAAAATGCCTATTAAATCGGACTAAAGTTACACTTAAAATTGTGACCTGCAGGCTGCATTTTTAATTCTGTCTATCCATAACAGAGCAATTGCGAAATCACCAAAATGGTGTAATATATATATTCATGAATAATTAAAGGAGATAAGAACATGCCAAATATAAATCCCATGGCAATCATGGAACTTCAGCAAAAATTCAATGTTTTCAAGGAGGAGCACCCCAGAGTACTGCCCTTTTTCAATGCACTAAAGGACCACACCCCGGAGGTGCAATGTCATTAAGTTAAGGGCGACGACAATAAGACTCTTATACCAGAAATGGTATAGGGGTCTTTTTTTCTGAAAAAACAGTTGACAGTAGGGCTGAAAAGTGCGGCCGCTTTCGCTACTGATTATATTTAGAGGTAGCGAAAGCGGCCCTTGAAATTGTAAGCATAATTCTCAATTTCAAGGAGGTGCACATGAACCCAAAACAAGTAAAGAATCTATTGGTTGCACAAATAAAGCTAGTTTCAGCTAATGCCAAGTCATTCTGTGTCGATTCCGAGAAGAACTTTTCAAGAAAAAGGAAGCTAACTATGGAAAAAATTATTGCTGGAATTATTGGCATGGGAAGTGGGAGTCTCACATCCAGGAAAAAGGATGGTACTTTCTTTTCAGAATAAAAGATGGCCCCACCGGTATAAAACAAGGGTTAATATTACCAGATGCCAGTTCCTATGATGTGAATATTGAATTGAATCTAACTAGAAAACAGACAAATGAGGTTAAGGAACTATTAAAAGATAAAAATCACTATAAGTTTATATCTACAACTAAAGTTTTTGATTATCTCCCAATAAAAAACAGGAAATCGGAACCGACAAGTTTTTACAAGCTATCATTCAGAATCGTGAGATTTCCTCTGTCGGAAGATACCTACGAAACAATCATAACCAATCTTCCTTCCAAAAAATATCCTCCTGGGGAAATAAAGAAACTCTATGCTTCAAGATGGGGAATTGAAACATCTTTCAGGGATTTGAAATACACCATGGGAATGCTTGATTTTCATTCAAAAAAGGTGGAATGCATACAGCAAGAAATCTATGCACATCTCACAATGTATAACTTTGCAGAAATGATTACCTCGCACGTAGTCATTAAGAAAAAGCAAAGAAAATATATATACAGAGCTAACTTCTCGGTTGCAGCTCACATGTGCAGAAAATTTTACCGCGGTATTACATCGCCACCTGATTTGGAAACCATCATATCAAGAAATCTTGTACCCATTAGACCAGATCGGCATCGAGATAGATACCAGTCTGCAAGAATCTTCAGAGGTTTCCTATATAGAGTAGCATAAAGCTATAGATTTTACACATGCTCAGCAGGCGGATTTCCATCCGTCTATTTGTTGTGTAAATAACCATGGAAAAAGAGGATGCTGGAACAATTCCAACATCCTCTTTAAAACTTTTCCCTCATGTTACAATGCTAACTTAATGACATTGGGAAAAAACCGGGCAGCTTTTTTTATAAAAACACTCCCGCATTTCCTGAAAAGATAATTCAAAATATTCTGAAAAATGCTTTGATTTTAGCTAATTTATATATACAATGATATATGTGTGCTGGGGCATGCAATTTAATTGAGTTGGGTAAATACTGTTTTCCCCGCACCTCAACACCAAAAACCAGGAGGAAATCACATGCTTGAAGACATCTTGACGAAACAAAAGAGCTATTTTGATGCCGGTATGCAGACTGTACTTAGAGGCCAGGAGAGCAGATTCCGCAGAATAGTCATTCAAAATGGCAATCTTGTTGCAAATGCCAGATCTGAAGAGAGTGGGATTTGTGCAAGAGCATATTTAAATGGGGCTTATGGTTTTGCTTCAACTTCGGAATATTCTGAGGAAGCAGCAAGAAGAACAATAGAGGCGGCTACCAAGAACGCCGGATACCTCGACAAATACAATTCGGAGAAGAAAAATGCATATCCCGGAATAGCTCCGCAGATCATCACATCTCCCAGAATGATAATTGACTTTGAGCAGAAAAGACTTGTGGATATCTGCAAGGAAATTGATGCCTATATAGAGGGAAAATATACTGATCTTCTGAGCAGAACCGTTGCTTACAGAGAAGATACCATGGAGAAGATAATTGTGACATCTGATGCAGCTGATGGTCACGTATCTTACCCAAGGTGTAATATTTATGTTGCGCTTAACATAAATACAGCAGAGGGACAGCCTGTTGAAGTGGCAGATTCATTTGGCGGATTCGGTCATATAGAGGATAACTTCGCAGACCTCACATCTATATATGAAAAAATTGACAAATTATATAAACAGCTTCGGGAGAAGGCAGAGGGCGTATATGCAAGTGCAGGTGTAAAAACAGTTATCCTTCATCCTGACGTAGCAGGCATGATTGCCCACGAGGCAGTAGGTCATACTGTTGAGGCGGATCTTGTTCAGGGAGGCTCAGTGGCAGGACCTAACCTTGGAAAAATGGTTGCATCTGAGCTTATCAGCATAACAGACTTTGCACACACAGCTTTTGGCGAGAAGGCACCACTCCCTGTATACATAGACGACGAGGGTATACCTGCTAAGGATGCGATTCTTGTAGAAAACGGCGTGCTCAAAGGCTACATGCATGACCGGGAGAGTGCAGCACTTTATGGAGTAGAGCCCTGTGGAAATGCCAGAGGTTATGCTTTTTCAGATGAGCCGCTTATCAGAATGAGGAATACTTGTGTACTTCCCGGCAAAGATAAGCTTGAAGACATGATAGCCTCTGTTGATGACGGCTACTACCTGCTTCAGACCGGTAATGGCCAGGCAGATCTTACAGGCGAGTTCATGTTTGGAATAACAATGGGCTATGAGATTAAAAACGGTAAACTTGGAAAAGCAATTCTTGACACTACAGTATCAGGTGTGGCTTTCGACATGCTTAAAACAGTGGACATGGTTTCTGATACTGTCACCTGGAGTCCTTCGGGAACCTGTGGGAAAAAGCAGGCTATGCCGGTTTCAATGGGCGGCCCTGCAATCAAGTGCAAGATTACTATCGGAGGTAGATAATGGCTAACATTAGGGATATTGCAGACAAGACATATGAATACGTAAAAGGCATAGACGGCCTTAAGGCTGATTTTACTATATCCGAAACTGAAACCAATGAGATCACGATGAAGGATGGAAAGTTTACACTTTTCAGAACCCTGTTTGATCAGGATGTTTCGGTAAAAGTAATCAGAAACAACAAGCGCGGACTTGGCAGTATAAATAAGTGCACAGAGGAAGATGTGAAAAAAGCTATAGATGATGCACTTGTATCCGCAGAAGCAGGCGATGAAGACGAGAACTTTGATATAGCGCCCGGAATGGAGCCTCAGGAATTTAAGATGGGTGTTTTAGAGCCTGACATCGATAAATTCATGGAGAGAATCGAGGAACTTTCAAAAGCTATTGCAGAGAAACATAAGAAAATCAAGGTTATGGAAATCTGCGCAAAATATGTAAAAAGTTATTCTACTTTCAGAAACACAAATGGAACCCTGGATGAGACTGAAGCAGGCTATTATTCAATAATGGTAGAGTTTGCGGGATCTGATGGAGACGAGACCACAGGAATAAGTGGCACAAGTGTTGTTTTTGACAATCTTGATAAAGAGCTTATTACTCTTGGCAGTATTGAGAAAGATCTGTCTGATGCTGAAAATTCTTTGAGCCCCATTAGCCTTCAGGAGAAGTTTACTGGAGAGATTATCTTTACTCCTGCCTGTGTGTCTCAGATGCTATTTTACACATTTGGCAATACCGTAATCGATTCTGCAATCATTGGTGGCACCAGCGTGTGGCGTGATAAAGTGGGAGAGCGTGTGGTATCGGATAAGTTAACCATCAGCTCTAACCCCTGGGATAAGCGGATAATTGTTAATGAAGTACACACCCAGGACGGTTTCAGGTCAGAGGACTACACACTTATTGAAAAGGGTGAGCTGAAGTGCTTTGCTACTTCCCTTTATGCAGCAAACAAGTGCAAGGTTAACAGGGCAGCCAATTCATCTGTGGATCTTGTAATTGAGGCGGGTGATGTCTCATATGAGGATATGGTCAAATCTGTGAAAAAGGGACTTATCGTCGGCTCTGTTTCCTGCGGAATGCCTGGACCAAACGGTGAGATTTCAGGCGTTGCCAAGAACAGTTTCTATGTGGAAAATGGCGAGATAAAAGGCGCTGTTATAGAGACAATGATAAGCACCAATCTGTTCGACATGTTTAACCGTGTTAAGGCTGTATCTACAGAACAGCTTTGTAACGGCATGATGGTGGTTCCGTACATTCAGTGCGAAGGAGTTACTATCTCAGGAAAAACTGAGTGAACTTTTTTATACTGATAAGAGAATTTATTGATAAGAAAGAAAATCCCGATCAGAAATCTACTGACCGGGATGATTTTTTATATCATAGGAAAATGCTTTCCTATGATACAAAAACGCTCCGCTAAGGATGCGACTGGTGCGCAGATGAATTTTGCAAGCTAAAGCTTGCGCGCACCAGCGCGCAAAGAGTCGCGAGCGACTCTTTGTTCTAACCTTTTATGTTATTGACTATGCAAAAGTGTTTGCAGATTTATGCTTTTAGCTTGTCAGAGAGATTTGTTGCTCTTCTTGGACCAACCTTTAAATCTCTGATTCTTTCAAGTATCATTTTTTCCTTATAAGTAAAGAAAATAACTGCACCTATGAAACAGGTGATAAATGCGATAAGCGCTGTAACTCTGTAGCTCTGCTTTGTCTGTGAAGCTGTGATCGATGTAAATGTCACAAGTGCGATAGCCTGTCCCATCTTAAAGGCGAAGGTTCTTGCTGCAAAGAACATTCCGCTTCTGTCCTCGCCGGTCTCAAGACGTGTTACTTCAGCTACATCCGCAACGCAGGCCTGAGGCAGAATTCCAAGGATGGCCATGGGAACTGCAGCAGCAACTGCTATAATGAAGCCCCAGTGAAGACCCTTGCCACACATTGTTGTGATTCCGAATACCAGGCAGTAGGAGAAAAAGCCTGTGATGATGAGGGGCTTTTTACCCATTCTCTTAGCCAGAATATTTACTACAGGGTAAAGCATAACACTGATAGCTGTCATTGTTGCTGTCAAAAGGAAAGTCCAGGTGTCCTCGATTTCCATAAGCTGAGTCTCATAGAATGCAAGACCCGTCTGGAATAAAGTAAGTGCGAAGAAGTAAATAACATCACTGTAGACAAAGCGTCTGAACTGTCCGTTTGAGAATGTTTTTGCAAGTGATTTAAAGGGCTTTGTTTCACTGGGCTTTGAATCAATGTAATCGCGCTCCTTTATATAGAAAGCGGGTATAAGCATTGTAATGCAAGCAATAGCGGACATTATGGCAACTGAAAAACGGATTGAGTTTTTCTGACCAACCATTCCCTCAAGGGCTCCTGCCACGTTAGGAAGAAGGAAGGAGATACTCTGACCGAGAATAAATGTAAATGATATGAAGGTTGATACATTTATTCTGTGCTGCTGTGTATCACCGAGTTCTGCAATAAGAGCATTGTAAGGTGTGCAGAACATTGTCATAAACAGGTAGAACACCATAAGCAGAATGAAAAGCACTGTGTCATTAAGTCCAATGCTGCCTGTCTGAGGAAGCACAAAGAGAGCTATAGTACAAAGTGAAAACGGAACTGCCATAGCGCGCATGAAAGGGATACGTCTTCCTCCCTTATAGTCGCTTCTGTCAGACCAGCCTGCAATAAGGGGATCTGTTATGGCATCAAAGATTCGTCCTGCTGCAAGTACCAGACCAAAAAGCGTTAACTTGAATAAAATAGGTGATTGTGTGATTCCTGATGCAAAAAGTCCTGTGTTAGGGTTCTGCTCACTTGGAATACCTGTGTAGTAGTAGACCATCCAGTTTGACACAATTCCGGACAGAAGACTCCAGCCGAACTGACCAAGTGCGAAGATCCACAGGAGTTTGTTGGTAATTGGTTTTAACTCTTTCATAAATAAAAAATCCTCCCGAGTGTTTCGATAGAAACTATTATACTACATTTAGTTCCCATGATTAGTGGGATTAATTCACAAATAATCGGGGCGAATTTTGGATAAAAAGCTTGTATTATCGGATAAAAGAATAAATATAAATTTTGGTGACTTGTAATAGTTAATTCCACTTTGTAAGAGTAACTTCCACCTTGTAGGAGTAAATTCCACGGGGTGGAGTTTTCTTTTTACAAAAATGATGGATTTTATCCACATTTACGGCTATAATAGCACAAAAGTCGGAAAAATGCGTATGACAATCAGAAGTCGAGTTCACGTTGTCCTGTTAAGAGTTAGTGAATTCCACCCCTAAGAGAAGTAGGTATGAAAGTCATCCAACTACGCAGAACTCCGGCTTTTTTATTATGAAATGGAAGTTTCTGCTCCGCAGAAACCTCGGAATTTAATAGTTAATGATCAAAATACAGGCTGAGACATGATTAACGTCCTCCGGAGGCTCAGGGCTCCGCCCTAAGAACCTGCAAGGGACTAGTCCCTTGACCCTTTAACTGGGCTCTGCCCAGACCCGTCCTCGCCGGAAGCAGGACAGCAAGCATGCTTGCTGTCTGTTAGTTCAGGATAATCCGTGTCACTGCGTCAAGGGCTGCCCGGGCGCAGGCGCCCAGCGTACTGTCCCTTGACTCCGTTCCCGCTCCATTATGAATTATTCTTTTTGAGCAGTGAAGGTTTTAGAATAATGTCATTAGGCTTTATGATTTCAAATCTAAAAAGCTTTAATACCTTCTTGCCATAGATGAATGAGAGCATTGCATAGGGTGGTTTGTTTCCCAGCTCGGGACGGCTATAGGAGTTGATGTGATTCATCATCAGGTCAATCTGTTCCTGAGTATACTTCCCAATGTCTTTTCCTTTTGGAATGACTCTTCTTATAAATTCATGGTTGTTCTCACAAGCTCCTTTTTCGTTTGGAGCTGATGGATTGCAGTAGAATACTCTTGAGCGCAGCTCGCCATCAGAACTGTATTCGAGTGCTTCAGGATTAGAAAATTCTGTTCCGTTATCACATAAAAGGATAGGGAAGAGTTTCATGAAAAGCTTTTTTCCTAAAAGGTCATATATATCATTGAAGATGTCTATAACCGATTGTGAGTCATTTGCCGGTCTAAGAAAAGCAAGCTGGAACTTCTGTAGAACAAAGTGTATTGTCAGGAGAACGGCGCCGCCCTTAATGCCTTCAACTGAATCGAGTTCCACCACAGGAAGTTCCGGATGCTCCTCACGATATTTTAAGTAATCATCGTAGGTACGCCCCTTTCGGCATGCCTTATCAACTTTCAGTGGAACAGATTTGTTCTTTCTTACTCTGAAGCGGACTTTTCTTGGCATATCAACGTTCCTGCCATCAAAGAGTCCGTTGTCCACATATGTGTAAATGGTCTTTTCGCAGCGGAGTATCTTGTCAGGATTGTTAGTGAGGATGTGGTGTATTGACTGCCCATTCATAAGGAGGGGACTTACAACTGAATTGAGCTGCTTAAGTTCCTTCTCTGTGAGGTTGAAGCCGGATCGGGATTCACTCCTTAAGTCTTCGTACTCTTTCTGCGCATAGCGTGCATTATAAAGATGCTTCTCAAGGGTGCATGTGTTTCTCACGCTGCATCCGTTGCATACATATGGAGGCTTTGTATGAAGAGGACAGAGTTCCTTCTCATAATCCGGACATGCAGGTATGCATGATCCACAGCTTCTGCAGTTCTTTTTGTTTTTCCTGGTACACTCGTCACAGGCATCCCCATAGTGAGTGCAGTGTGTTCTGTTGGCGCAGTCATTGAAAGGTCGATAAGGAGCGCCCTTCTTTTCATATATTATATGTGCTCTGACTTCTTTTGAAATAGTGGTACAGTCTTTTCCTATCGCAGCTCCAATGGCTTTAAAGCTGAGAGAGTCATCCAAACCATGCTGGATTTCATAACGCTTGTCTAAATCAAGATGCTTGTTCTTATTAGTGGATTCCATAAGTTCCTCCTTAATGCCGGAGAGCATATGTGGATGAACCTATGGATGATATCAATAAGAATTAGTAAATTCCATACCCGAGTTTGGAATTAGTAAGTTCCATGTCGTGTGTTAAAGGGGTGGAATTTAGTTTTACAAGTTACTAAATATAAATTTTTTAACGATTTTTGAAAAAAGGTGTTGACTTATTCTGAGAATTTGTTATTATATAGAAGTTGTCGCTGACAGACAGCGGAACACAACTGAATGCGGAAGTGTCGGAATTGGCAGACGAGCAAGACTAAGGATCTTGTGATGGTTACATCGTGAGGGTTCAAGTCCCTTCTTCCGCACTGGATAACAAAAAGAACCGGTTCGTATGAACCGGTTCTTTTTGCTACCTTGTTTTTTCACTTTTTCTCTTTTCCAGGGTAGTATTTGCTTTTGCAGTACACTGTTTTTTCACTTTTTCTCTTTTTCAGGGTAGTATTTGTTTTTGCAGTACACTGTTTTTTTCACTTTTCTCTTTTCCAGGGTAGTATTTGTTTTTGCAGTACACTGGTTTTTTCACTTTTCTCTTTTCCAGGGTAGTATTTGCTTTTGCAGTACACTGGTTTTTTTCATTTTTCTCTTTTCCAGGGTAGTATTTGCTTTTGCAGTACACTGGTCTTTTCACTTTTCTCTTTTCCAGGGTAGTTCTTGTTTTTGCTGTGCACTGGTTTTTTCACTTTTTCTCTTTTACAGGGCAGTATTTGTTTTTGCAGTACACTGGTTTTACACTTTTTCTCTTATCCAGAGTAGTATTTGCTTTTGCAGTACACTGGTTTTTTCATTTTTCTCTTTTCCAGGGTAGTTCTTGCTTTTGCAGTACACTACTGTTTTTCACGAGAAAAATTAGACGGCAGCTCTTGCTGTTCTTGATCCGGGTTACGCTATCTCTAAATGGTGTCGATTCTACATCTCAAATTGGCTTCCGGGAGGAAATTACTTAACCGTTATAGCGGGATATTACAATTATGCTTTAATAATTTGCGTACAATTGGTAAAAACACGTCTCACGCAATTTATTCATATGAGTTTAAACATTTAGTTAAAAAGCGCATGAATTATTTTAGATTTCTTTGATATTTGTTCAAAGTGATGATTTTAATTAAAATAGTTGAAACTAATCATGGAAACGAATATTATTGTTATGGTATCCGTTAAATATGATTTGATAAAAGGAAGTAAAGTAATGATGAGTGGGAAGAGGAGCAGAATAATCGCATTTGTGCTTTCTATCGCTTTAATGATAGGAATGATAGGCGTAAATCCTATTAGCGCAGAGGCAGCAAATGGGGAATCATACTATTATGAAAATATACGTATGTACAATAGATGGAACCTTCCGCAGGGTAAAATAGGTACTATATGGAAGGGCGGTCTTGATCGAAATGGTCAGGTAATGCAGACGAGATTTGAGTACGGACAATTTATGACCCAAGCGGGAGATAAATGGGATGAGTATGTATTTGAACTTGGCAGGGATATTGATGTTAATGATGTAGAAAGTATTACTATAGAAGCGTTTTGGCAGACAACTCCCGTATATGTTAGATTGTACAGCTATTTAAATACATATTACGAAAGCAGTAATGAAGACTTTCCTGATCAGCAGCGAAATACAACAACAAGTTTAATTACTGTTAAGCCTAAAAAGCAAAATTATACATTCAGCAAAATTGGATTTATGGGAAAAAATGGTTGTGTTATTTCCATAAAGAATATCAAGATTCAGATGAAGGCTAAGGAACAGCAGGCACCACAGGTAGATCAAAATCTTTTGAATGCTAGAGCTAAAGCATATCAAGAGTACAAAAACGCATCTGATTATTCAGCAAGTGCGCAAGAATTGTATAACTATGGAGAGTCTGCATATAAGACAATTCAGAAACTAATGATGGATACTGTCACTAACGAATCATTAGAGAAGGCTAACCTCCAGCTTCAAATAGCTCTGGCAGCAAAGAATGAGTCAAGAGATGTTTATAATTATATGCCTACATATGTAAATGAGTTGGAAAATATTTATAAAAAATACAATGATGCATATATTAAAAATTGCTATGATTGGGTGAAAGTATTTCAAGCTAATACTAAAAAATCCGCAGATGAAGCAGAAAGGATTTACAACGGGGCTGTAGCCCTTGTGGATATAATGAGAAAAGACCTTGAATCAAAAAATTCAGGTGGGAATCAAGGCGATACTCAGCAGGGAGGTAATAACGATAATCCGGGAACTACAGAGCAGGGTGGCACTACTCAGGATCAGGATGCCCTTTTAAAGGATGCTGAGGAAAAAGTTAATGTAGCAGAGCAAATTGTAAAAACAGCTGAAGAACTTGCTGCATCGGCAAAAGCTGATGGCACTGCAGCAAGTGGATATAAAAGTGATTTAAACAGTTCTTCTCCATATAAAGAATTAGTAGATGCTAAAAAGAGATTAGAAGAATTATCAGTTTCTACAGCTGAGGCTGTTAAGTATGCTGAAGGTGCAATAACGAAAGGTAATGAAGCAAAAATAGCTGCAGAAAAAACAAAAGATTCGAAATTAATAAATAGAGCTAGTAAAGCTCTCGATAAGGCTGAAAGTGCAAAAAGTAGATCTGAGTCAAATGGCACAAAAAAAGTAACCGAGGCTTTAAACAGTATAAATAATCTTTTAGAAGCTAAGAAAACAGAATTTGATAATACGATTAGCAATGCAGAAAGTTCTGCAAATACGGCAGAAGAGGCAGTTAATTCAGTCAAATCAGCTGTAGAGGCAGCTAAAACTACACCTAGTCCTGAAAATATTAATAATGCTGTAAAAGCAATCAAGGCAGCAGAAGAAAAAGTCAATGCAGCAATTGAGTCTTCAAATAAAGCAACAGCATCTGCTGAAGAGATAATAAATGCAGGTAGCGAAAATGCAAAGGACTATTCTGACAAAGCAACTGCAATAGCAACGAGAGTAGCTAATGCTTCAGCAAATCTTGCTGAATATGCTGCATCTGTGGCAAATGCTGCGGCTGGACTATTTGGAGAGAATGAAGAGGTTACTACTGAAAAAATTACAGCAGCTAACAATGCAGCTGATGAAGCAGAGAAAGTATCAGGGATTGCAATAAACGGAAAAAAACTTGCTGATGATACTGTAAATGTAGTTGATCAGACAGCAGAGTCTACTAAAGTTGATGGTGCTAAAGAGGCAGCAAATAATGCAGGTAGTAAGGCTGACGAGGCTAAAACAGCAGCCAATGCGACAAAATCAGTTGTGGAAACAGCTATAAAGAATGCTGATGCAAAAAAAGCTGCAGAAGCAGCTCAGAAATTAGCTGATGAGAAGGCAGCAAGGGAAGCAATAACTGCTGCAAAAGAGGCAACAGAGAAAGCTGAGAAGCTCTTAGAAACGGTAACCTCACCTATTTATGAAGCAGAAAAAGCAGTGGGTGAAGCAAATACAGCAGCAGAAGAAGCAAATACAGCTGCCAATACGGCTTCACAGAATAAGGACAATACTTCAATAACAACAGCCAATGAAAAGATTTCAACAGCTAATGAAAAGATTACAGAGGCATATAATAAGATAAGTGATGCTACAAATGCAATAAATGAAGTAAAAGAAGCTGCAAGTAATGCCAAAGAACTGGCCCAAAAAGCAGTTGATTTATCAAGTAAAACAGATGCTAAGGATCTTGAAGATGTAACTAAGAGCCTTCAGGATATTGCCGCAGCTATAAGTACTCGTGCAAATGGTGCTGTAGACAGTGCAAATAGTCTTTCTGTCACAACTATTCAGGAAACTTTAAACGCTGTGATGAATCTTGCAGAGACAGCTTCAAGTGTTACAAATACAGCGGCAGCTGAAGCAACAAAAGAATTGAATGCGAAAGTGACAGAAGCAGATGATGCAAAACAAGCTGCTGATAAACTTGCAAGTGAGGCATATGATCTTGCTTATGATGCAATGAATAAGGCTGCCAATCTTTCATCTTCTTCAAGAGAAGAAGATATAAATGCAGCAGTAAAGGCAGCAGAAGATGCGATTGAAAAAGCAAAAGTAGCATCGGATGCTGTTGCTACTGCAAGTG
This sequence comes from Butyrivibrio sp. NATIVEDY162, assembly GCF_045999815.1. Classification (GTDB taxonomy): domain Bacteria; phylum Bacillota; class Clostridia; order Lachnospirales; family Lachnospiraceae; genus Butyrivibrio. Next base: position 1,373,996 of record NZ_CP172573.1, on the reverse strand, counting down.
AGTTGGCAAATGAAGCAAAAGAACTTGTAGAGAGCAAAGGCAATGATGGAAGTATTCAATATGTTAATGACATTTTAGATGACATTATTACTATCACCAAAACAGTAGAGGATGCTACAACAATAGCTGGAAATGCACAGAGTACTATTAAAGCTTTTAAAGAAAATAAAGCAAAAGAAGACGAAAAAACGAAAGCAATTATAGCAGCAAATGATGCTGCAGTATTTGCTGTAGGTAACCCTTCAAATGAGAATATACAAAAAGCTAATGATGCTATAAACAATGCTATAAATAACCATGGAGCATCTGAAAATGATCTGTCAACTGCAAATGCAAATGTTGAGAAAGCTACAGCAATACAGAATGCAAATGCAAAAGCAGATAAAGCAGTAGAAACTCCTGGTGAAGGTACTATTCGTGATGCTAAACAAGCTTTATCAGATGCAGTTGGCAAAGGCGCAAATAGTTCAAACCTTGAATATGCAAGAGGAAAAATAGCTGAAGCAGAAAAAGTCTTTGAAGCAGTAAAGGCTAAGGCAGATGCAATTGCAGCAGCAGAGAAAGCAGCGCAGGAAGCAGTAAAAGATCCTACACAGGAAAAGATTGATGCGGCAAACGCAGCAGTAGAAAAAGCAAAAGCGGCCGGAGCAACAGATGATGATCTTAAGACTGCGACTGAAAATATAGGAAAAGCTGAGGCAGCAAAGACCAAGGCAGATGCAATTGCGGCAGCAGAGAAGGCTGCGCAGGAAGCAGAAGATGACCCTACACAGGAAAAGATCGATGCAGCAAACGCAGCAGTAAAGACAGCAAAAGATGCCGGAGCAACAGATGAAGAGCTCAAGGCTGCGACTGATGATATAAAAACTGCAGAGGATGCAAAGACCAAGGCAGATGCAATTGCAGCAGCAAATAATGCAGCAGAGAAAGCAGTATCTGACCCTACAGCTGAGAATATCAAGGCAGCAGAAGACGCAATAAAGGCAGCAGATAGTGACGGTACTAACCACGATCTTGATGATGCGAGACAGAATGTTGCAATAGCAAAAGCAAAAGAAGCAGTAAACAAAGCAGTAGGCGCAGTTGGAACTGCAAAAAATGATTCTTCAAAAATAGCAGATGCTGAGAATCTTATAACTAAAGCAGGCGCAGCAATTGAAACTGCCATGCAAATAGCAGGAGCAGATAATGCTGAGCTTAAGACTGAAAGTGAAAGGCTTGATAAAGCATCAAAAGAGCTTGATGCATTGAAATTAAATATCCAGAAGCAGGCAGCAACTGATGCAGCAAAAAGCGCAGCAGAGAAAGCAGTATCTGACCCTACAGCTGAGAATATCAAGGCAGCAGAAGACGCAATAAAGGCAGCAGATAGTGATGGTACTAACCACGATCTTGATGATGCAAGACAGAATGTTGCAATAGCAAAAGCAAAAGAAGCAGTAAACAAAGCAGTAGAAGCAGTTGGAACTGCAAAAAATGATTCCTCAAAAATAGCAGATGCTGAGAATCTTATAACTAAAGCAGGCACAGCAATTGAAGCTGCCAAGAAAATAGCAGGAGAAGAAAATGCTGAGCTTGAGGCTGAGAGTAATAGGCTTGCGAACGCACAAATAGAGCTTAATAAATTAAAATCAGATGTCCAGAAGCAGGCCGAAACCGAAGCGGCCAAAAAAGCAGCAGAGGAAGCAGCAGAGAAAGCAGTATCTGACCCTACAGCTGAGAATATCAAGGCAGCAGAAGACGCAATACAAGCAGCAGATAGTGATGGTACTAACCACAATCTTGATGATGCAAGACAGAATGTTGCAATAGCAAAAGCAAAAGAAGCAGTAAACAAAGCAGTAGGCGCAGTTGAAACTGCAAAAAATGATTCTTCAGATGCGAACATAAAAAATGCTGAGGAGCTTATAAATGAAGCAAACACAGCTATTGAAACAGCTGAGAGTAACGGAGAAGTCGCAGAGCTTGCTGGCGCAAAGGAAGACCTTGCTAAAGCAAAGGAAGACCTTGCTAAAGCAAAGGATGATCTTGAACAGATAAATAAAACTAAGCCGGAAACAAATCCTGGACAGACAACACCCGGCGAGGAAATAACACCCGGCCAGGGAACAACAACACCCAGCCAGGGAACAACACCGGGCCAGGGAACAGCAACACCGGGCCAGGGAACAACACCGGGCCAGGGAACAACACCCGGCCAGGGAACAGCAACACCGGGCCAGGGAGAGGCAACACCGGGCCAGGGAACAGCAACACCTGGTGAGGAAACAACAACCCCAGGCCAGGGAACAACAACACCGGGCCAGGGAACAACATCGGGCCAGGGAACAACACCCGGTCAGGGAACCGCAACACCCGGCCAGGGTGCATCAACACCGGATCCGGTTCCTACACCTGATACTAATCATGGAACTCATGGCACAGATGATGTTGATGATGATGACAACGGTTCTACAGCTGGTGGCAACAGCGGTGAAAACCTTGATGAGATTCCTGCACCTACAAATACTGAGACTGGAAGTAGTCAGGAAAATGCCGACAACCAGAATGGTGAAGAAGGTACCATGGTAAACGATGGCCAGAACGTCAATGACGATTCTATGAACAAAGGCCAGAATGCAAAAGACAACGGCGATGAGACAGATTCTCAGAACAATAACCAGGCAAATGCTACAGATGCAAATGCTGAGAACAACTCACATCTTCCTATGACGGTTACAGTAAAGGGCATTACTTACTACATCGGAATTGATGGCAATGCGAAGGTTCTGAAAATCGGCAAGATGAAGAAGGGAACAATCAACATAGTAACAGTTGAAGGAGTTTCATATCCTGTAACTGAGATTATGCCAAATGCCTGCAAGAACAACAAAAAGCTTAGCAAACTTTCAATCGGTGCTAACGTGACCAAGATTGGAAGAAAAGCATTCTTCAAGTGCAAAAAGCTTAAAAAGATTACGATAAAAGCTAATAAGAAGCTTAACGTACAAAGCGCTGCATTTAAGAAAATTAGTAACGGATCAGTTATTAAGGTAAAAGGCGTAAAGGGTTCTGCTAAGAGAAAAATCATTAGAAAGATTCAGAAGCAGACAAATGCATATGTAAAATAATTTTTCAAAGGCTCTCGGAGTAAAATCCGGGAGTCTTTTTGATATTAGAGGAAATAAGCGACATTCTTTTCATGAAATACATAAAAAAGTCAGGTAGTGTTTACATTTTTCGATTATAATGAACAAGGGAAAAATGATGATATGATTAAAAAAAGCAAAAACAAACTGAATGTATGAAAGGATTACGGTATGGGAAAAGAAGTTTTGACAATAGATGTAAAGATAACAGCTATAAATGAAGTAAAGGGAAAAGCCGGAACTGCCAGAATGATTCTGTTTGATGGAGATGCTTCATCCGAATATTTTAAAGGGACCATACTTCCCGGAGGTGTGGATACACAGAAGGAAAAACCGGAAGAAGGAGTTCTTCTCTCTGCCAGATATATTCTCGACGGAACGGATTATAAAGGAAATGCCTGCAGGATTTTCATAGAGAATAACGGCAGCTTCAAAGGTGAAATTGACTCCATTACAAAGCCTATGGTGATTACTGACAGCAAGGCACTTGAGTTTCTTGAAACGGCTCCTTTGTACGGAAGTATTGAAGGCATAGAGGGTGGAGTGAAGATTCATATTTTTACGGAAAACGATAATATAGAGTAGGAAGGTATAAAAATGAGCGAAGAACTTAGAGACAAAAATGGCCTCACCGAGACCGAATATTTACAGAATTACAATCCGGATAAATGGAAGAAACCTTCACTTACTTCGGACATTTGCGTAGTTGCAAAGGGAGAAAATGCAGATAAGATTCTTCTTATAAGGAGAGGAAATCACCCCTGCCTTGGAAAATGGGCTCTGCCCGGCGGTTTTTCACAAGCCGGAGAAAGAATCGAGGAGACGGCATCCAGAGAGCTTGAGGAAGAAACAGGAATAAAGATGGCGACTAAGGAGCTGGCGCTTGTCGGAGTGTACAGTAAGCCCGGCAGAGATCCCAGAGATTGGACGGTTTCGGTAGCTTATCTCGCCTGCGTGAATGAAAATGACATTAAGCCAAAGGCTGGTGATGACGCAGCAGATGCAAAATGGTTTTCCATAAAAAATGAAAGCGGAAGCTATCTTCTTGAAAGCGGTGACATCAGCTTAACTCTCAAGGATCTTGCATTTGATCATGAGGAGATTTTTCTGGATGCGATGATATTTTTTGCAAAGTAAAATAGCCCGGTACATCCGGGAGAAAGGACTTATCCGGCTGTTTTTATGAATTGACCGGATTATATGAGATTAAAATGTACATTGTTGATGACGGAATTAAACTTAATATCAAACTTGATATGCCTGCAGGAAATCCTGCAAAATGCCCGATCTGTATTATTATTCACGGCTTTACCGGACATATGGAAGAGAGGCACATTGTTGCAGTGCAGGAGGCTATGAATGAACTAGGCCTTGCTACACTTAGAATAGATATGTATGGACATGGTAGCAGCGAAGGAGAATTTAAAAACCACACTTTATATAAATGGCTTTCAAACGGAATGGCTGCCATTGACTATGTAAAGACACTCGATTTTGTTACTGATATATACCTTTGCGGACATTCACAGGGCGGCCTGACAGCTATGCTTCTGGCTGCAATGGAGAAAGAGAAGATTAAGGCACTTATTCCTCTTTCACCTGCTCTTGTAATACTAGATGGCGCAAGAAAAGGAAATCTTCTTGGACAGCCTTTTGATCCCGAGAATATTCCTGACAAGCTTGTATCATGGGACGGACGGGAGCTTAGTGGCAATTATATCAGAGTAGCACAGACTCTCCATATCGAGGACGCTGCCGCAAAATATGAAAAGCCTGTTCTTATCGTACATGGTGATCAGGATGAAGCTGTTCCGGTAGAATATTCCATAGATGCAGCAAAGCTCTACAAAAACTGCAGGTTGGAGCTCATCCCCGGCGATACACACTGCTATGACAACGATCTTCCTGCTGTGATCAGAGCTGTCAAAGACTTCATGTCTGGGATGCTGAATAAATGAGGAATTGGCAATTTGAGTAGTACATTAGCGGATTCCGAATGCTTTAGAATTACGAGAGTTTTGAAGAAGAGGAATAATTTGTATCATTGGTCAGTGGCATAAGATACTTTCACCCCTGGCATCATATAAAATGACAAAAAAGATGGCTCTGCACCGGAAAATGAGAAATTCTTCCGGTGGGAGCCATCCTTTAATTTAAAAATTACCACCTGTATGCCGTGTAATAGGTTTCGTAGTTGTCAGTGCCTTCAGGGATTGCGACATCTTTTTCAATGGTTTCACCTGCTTCTACGTTGTAATTGTTGTTTACAATGTAGGAATCCTCAAATCCAACAAGTGTACCTTCTTTATCGAAGAACAATGTAGCTGCCTGAATGGTGCTGATCTCGGTATCGCTTGTGTTAGTAGCCTTAAGCGTAAGCGTTCCGTTTCCTGATACTGAAGCTTCAAGATTGACATCGCTGCAAGCAGGCATGATATAGCTTGATTCTTCATAGTGAATTGTGTAGGAATAATTTGCTGCCTCTTCGGAGTTCAGGAAAAGAGCATACAGTACAAAGTTCTGATTCGGCTCTACGTAAGCATTGTAGGAAGAACCTGTTTCCAGAATGCTGCCACCTTCATCAAAGCTTACTGTATCCCAGGAAACGTCAAGTTTTGCGGAAGAATTATTGGAACATACTGCAATAAAATATTTGTATCCGTATGAAGATTTAAATTCATAACAGTTTTCTACAACTATAACGTCAGAGGTAGCGGTTCCGCCGGCCTGTTCTACAGCACTATCAGCTTCGGCTGTCTTCTCAGTGGTACTTTCTGCTGCAAGTGCTGTATTTCCAAACAGCAAAACTATCATAAATGCTGCCATAAATGATCTTAAGATTTTCATAATATATACCCTCCTTGATAATAAGAAACCCCTTTATTCTATTATAAATATTGATATGTACCACCTGTGTACAGTGTCTTTAAATTTTCTAAAAAAAGGCTTAAATTTGTGATAAGATGGATGGCAGAGTGTAATGATACTCATCTGTAAGTTGCAGAATTTTTTATGATGCTTACAGCATATTAAATACTTTGCTGAGGAGGAGATATGGCACAACTGTATTTCAGATATGGTGCAATGGGGTCATCTAAGACAGCCAATGCACTTATGGTTAATTACAACTATCATGAGAGAGGGAAAAACTCAATTATTCTAAAGCCCAAACTTGAGAACAGAGACGGTGAGACAATAATAAGATCCAGAATAGGTCTTCAGGCTGAGTGTATGCTTGTGGAGGATTTCTTTGATGAGTATCACAGAAAGCACAAGATGATAGAAAAATATGATGCTATCATAGTGGATGAGGCTCAGTTTCTTACAGCGGAGCAGGTAGATATGCTATCTGACATTGTAGACTTTGATAAAGTGCCTGTAATCTGCTACGGACTTAGAACTGATTTCCAGGAAAAATTCTTCCCGGGGTCAGCACGCCTTATGGAAATTGCGGACAAGATAGAGGAAGTTAAGACAGTATGCTGGTGCGGAAGAAAGGCAACATGCAATGCCAGAATCTATAACGGCAAAATTGTCCGCGACGGCGAGCAGGTCTTCATGGGTGGCAATGAAAGCTATATTGCTCTCTGCCGCAAACACTTTAAAAAGGGCAAACTCACAATATAACAAGCACTACCCTGGAGACGGTATGTTTATTGTCCAAACTTCAAGGAGCTAAGAATCATGTTGAAGTTGAAGTGGCTATGAATGACTTGAAGATTACCAGTGCAGATAAGTGAGATAGGAAATCTTTGATTTCCGTGATCGAACTTATGCAGAGCTGGCAAAAGCCACCTATTATAAGATCAGAGAATGGGTGGAGAATAATTACGAGTTCAGCGTAACCAATCTCTATATTGCACAGGTAAAGAGAAAACACGGAATTATTGAGCATGAGAATTATAATCAGACAGGAAAATCGGACGGAAAGCAGCCTCAGTGCTCGCCTGATAAGGAAAAGGCTATTGAGGAAGCACTTAAGCATTTTAAGATGATATGATAATAAAAGCATTCCAGAGAATAATCTTTGGAATGCTTTTTTACTGGTTTTATTCTATAGAGCTACAATAGCGAATTTATAAATATTGACAATTTATCTCGTTGCTCCGGTGAAAGCTTATATATTGATCATATTAGCGGAGAATCCATAAATACTGCATCTAATTTAGTATCTTCACTGAAAAACTCAACTAATGATAATTCTAATGGCTCACAGATAATGCTGAGCATCTCAACAGTCGGATTCTTATTATTTAACTCAACCTCTCTTAAATAACTTTGAGAAATACCACATAGGTTTGCTAATTTATTTACTGAATATCCTTTCAACTCACGAAAGTGTCTTATTCTGTCTCCAACATTCAAAGTGTTTATCTCCTTTTTAGAGAAACATTAGCAAAGTTTTAGAAATAAGATTACATCTATAAAGTAAACTGAATATAGATATAGAGATAATGGCGAGAAAAGCAAGGATGAATAGTTTATAAATGAATGATTTTAAAGAGTGCTATTGTGTTTTTAGAAAATTAACGCTATATTGCACATTTCTCGTTACACTAAGGAAGGAGTGAAAAATGGGATTATTTGATAAACCACAGGTAAAAGCAGAGCCGGTCGATGAGTATGAGGAAAAATTACGCGAGCTCAAGGCGCAGAAAATCAGGATTATCAGAAGCATAGGTGAAAAATTTGTTGAAGTAAACAAAGACGAAGATATGTCATCCACGCCATATGCAGAGTTGATTAAGCAGCTTAAGGAAAATGAAAAAGAAACTGATCATACCGAGAAACAACAGCTGGCTTCCAGGGGGCTTCGCAAGTGTGAGAGCTGCGGAGCGGAACTTCCTATAGACAGTGCTTTTTGCAATAAATGCGGAGCAAGTCAGGGCAAGCTTGAAACTGAGCTGGTTAAAGCAGGAAAAATATGTCCCAAGTGCGGAACCAAGCTTAATGATGATGACGTATTCTGCATAAGCTGTGGATATAAATTGTGATTATATGAGGCGAAGATAACATGAAATATTGTGAAGTATGTGGAGAAGAGCTGAGGGTAGACGCAGCTTTTTGTCCTAAATGTGGATCAAGAACAGGGATTGAACTGAAAAGTAACAGCCTAACGGCAAAAACTGATGGCGCAGAGGTGGCCCAGGATTATCTTAACAAACTAAAGGATGGCGCCGGAGTACTTGGACAAAAGGCTGCTGAAATTGGTGGAAAGATTTCTGAAAAGGCATCTGAAGCATCAGAGTCTATTTCAACCAGTATTAAGAACGCGGAAGACAAGAGACTGGCAGCAAAAAGCGAAGCGGTAAAAATGACCTCAAAAAGTGAGACGGCACATACTCCGTCAACTAATAATATTACTAGCTTTTCAGAAGGTAATAATACTTCAAAAAAAGCAACTGCCAGTCAATCCCTAAAAGTTAGTGCGCCTAGAGAGCGGAAGAAAGTAAAGGTTGGAAATATAGTAGGTGCCTTGCTTACCGTATCAGTCATTGGAATAGCTGCATTCATATTTTATCTAAGCAGGTTCACTGTTGTAGGTGTATGGGGAGTATCAGCACTTCAGAATGTTAATGAATCCGACTTTAATATGGATGATGCAACAGAGAAGGGAATATATACATTCATAAAAACACTTGGTAATGGGACAAAATTGGCATTTACCAAGGATGGCGCAGTGGTTGTATCAGAGTCAGCAGGAATTGTTTCCCTTGGAAGTGATGCACTTTCATATTCGTTATCCGGCAATAATTCGATGTCCTTAAATGTTAAGGTTCTGATGGTTTCTGCTTCAATACCTGTCAGTTATGAGTGGGATGGTCCAAACAGACTGACTCTTGAATTGTATGGTAAGAAGATCGAACTTACTCGACAGAAGGGAGAAGACCCGGAGGAACTTAAAAATAAGTCAAGTGGAACTGGCTTAAATATTAACCTTGGCGGAGATGGTTCTGACGACAGTGGTATAGGTTTAAGCATTAATCTTGGTGGCGAAGATTCTGATGGTAGTAATATTGGAATATCCACCGGTAATGAAGATCTTGACAATGCTATTGATGGAATAAAGGATAAGCTGTTTGGGAACTAGCCTTATTCTATTAGTTGGAATTCTAACGTGTGTAGCAAAAGGAGAAAAGAATGTATTGTCAAAACTGTGGAGCAAAGATAGCGGATGATAGTGTATATTGCGAAGTTTGCGGAGAAAAAATAATATATGAAAACACTAAGAATATAACAAATACACAATGTGTTAGAAAAAGAAGAAAAAGTCTTTCCATAAAGTCATGGCTAATAGCAGGAACTGTATCTGTGGTTGGTATTTTAATTGCTTTGGTTTTCTTTTCATTGGACGGAAGAAAAGACGATATAAGTTCAAGGATAGGAAACAGTGCGCATGTAGATGAAAGTAGTGATGTGGAAAATGCGTCTTCTTTGTATGAATCAGATAATACTACTACGCAAGATAAAATAGAAGAAAATGAAGATAATGTACAAATGTGGATGGGTAATGATCCTGCTGGAGAAGAACCAAAAGAAAACAAAGATGTGATGTTAGAATCTGATTCTATATTATCATCAGCAGATGAATCGAAAAGTATTACTGATGACACAGCTAATATAATTTATGCAAGTAGTGAAAAAAATGAGTACACATATGGAGAGCTATTACAAGATTATAAATTTGTTAGATATGATATTGATAAGGTACAATTAGATATTTTTGGGAGTTTGGAATACAAAAATATGGGTATTAATCATGAAATAACAGATATTAGCCATGATTTAAATCCGATTATACTAAATGAAGTTATAAATGATAAAGAGAATGTGACATTATACCGTAATAGTGATTCATCAATCTTAATACTTGATGCAAAATATAAAAATCAATATATAACGCGAGAAATATATATTTATTTAGATATAGGAGATAATAATTGGCATCAGGTACAGTGTTTTACTGATGGTTCAGATGCAAATAGCAATATTAAACATCTGTTAAATAAGGTTCTTCCTTATTCTGAAGATGAATCAGCCCAATATTCCAAATTAAGATTTGAAAGAGATAATGGTTTTTATAGTGTTTTGATAGATTCCCCAGAGAGTAAAAAATCTGAAGAAGCTAATGTACAAGATGAAGATAAATCTAATAAAAAAATAGAAGCAATATATGACTATTATCCAGATAGTGTATTCACATCTTTAAATATTGATATTGTCTCGGATGTGAGTTGGACAACTGACCCATTAGAAATAACAAATGTTGCCGGACTCGGACTATATCGTGGGAGTCAATGGAGCGATAAAGATAGAGGAATAACAATAAATTTCAATTTTAGCGATGATTTAGTTCAAGATATACCTCAACCATTCTCATATATAGTAAATGCTGATGAAGTGCGTGAAAGAAATGGGATCATTATGGAAGGTGAAAAGGTTGAGTTATATAAAATTAATGGCAAAGACTATGTTAGGGTGGACTATGGTTTTAATGGTTATAATAGAATTATCATAGCGCAAAAAATGAGAGTAAATAGTAAAGAGCCGACTTGGGTTTACATTACTATTAATGATTTTAAAGGTCATGGTATAGAAGACCTGATATCAAAATACATGTTGGATTAGCCAATGGAATGCGTACTATTAGAGCATTGTTCAACTAAACTGTATTAAAGTGAACTTTAGCAGTGAAATTCATCAAAAGGAGTAAGAATGTATTGCAATAACTGTGGCTCAAAGATATCAGATGACAGTACATACTGCGAGGTGTGCGGAGAAAAAGTCACTATTGAAATCGGTAAGAAATCCCCAAAAGCCTCAAATGATAGAAAGAGTTTAAGATGTGCAACGAAAGATTGGTGTACAGTTATTGCGTGTATCGCAATTATTGTGGTGGCTTTTGTTGCATTTGGAATATTCTCATATAAAATACGTACTACAAAAGATTATAAGAGTATAAGTGAGCTATTGAATGAACAAGTATCTAAGCTTGAGGATAGGGCAGACAGTTTTAGAGTTTATTCAATTGGGTTTGACCATTATATAAATAAAAAGGATATTCCCAGGAATTATAAAGGCATTTTTGATTTTGGGGATGGCTTGGTCAACTTTCCATATGCAACTTATGATCCTCAACGTTTTTCTGTGAATGAATGCGAGTTTAAATATATAAATCACGATGAAAATGAGTTTTATTCTATAGATGTACGCGCTGATATTCCCATGGATGCTAATAATGTAATTATGTTTAAGGAAGGTGAGATATGGTACAAGGATAAAAATGATTTTTTCATTCCGTTCTTAATCATGGATAGCCAGTCTGAATTGTTTACTCAGATACAAGTTGAGAATAAGAGTCATTCGTATTTTATATCTGATAGTGGCGAGAAATGTGAAGTAAATTATAAATGTATTGAATCAAATATCAAGGGAGTGCCAGGCTATGCATTGGTGACTTTTTTTCCTTATAGAATTGATAATCATGTATATGATGAATTAGCAAAGTATATTACAGCTAATGCAGAAACTATCAGTGAAAAATCACTAATGGTTCAAAAATGGTACGGGTTAAATGATTTTGCTCCAAAGGAGAAAGATATAGTTGAGGATAGTGAAAATGATTTAGAGCTAAAGGAAAAATCTCAGCTTGAGGATTATACAGAGACTCAAAATACTAATTATCGTTTTAATGACGCGAAAATAGGAGATTATATATTTTTTGGAAAATATGAGCAGAACAACGATTTATCAGATGGAACAGAGGATATTGAGTGGCTTGTATTGGACAAAGCTAAAGTTGATAACGATGGAAGGTACGGCATATTAGCTATAAGCAAATATGCTCTTGATTATAAGCCATACCATAAGGAACAAAAAAAGGTGGAATGGGTATTATGTAGTTTAAGAAGATGGCTGAATGGTGAATTCTATAATGTGGCGTTTACGGATGCAGAGAGGGAGTTGATAGTGACCGTTAATAATACCACTCATGATGCATGGTCATACTATGAAAAATGGAGTGAAACGAGTAAACATGATAATACATCATCGGATAAAGTATTTCTTTTAAGCTATGATGAGGCTGAAAAGTATTTTGAGAGTGCTAATGATAGAATATGCTATGCTACAGATTATGCCATGGGAAAACAAATTTTCAGTGAATGCAAATGGTGGCTTAGGACGCAAAATTTTCCTAATGGTGCTGCTGTGTACATTGACTCAGATGGAACTCTGACTGATATTTCCGTACATATCGCAAATAATGTTCGTCCTGTTTTATGGATTTATGTTAATTGAGTTTTTATATGTGATTCTATAAAGAAAAATTGAATACATCCAATAAATGAACATTGTTCATATAGGCAGCATATTACCGATACAGATGAGTTTTAGCATAAAAGGAGAAAAAATGGGTGAAAATATTATTAATGATAATAAGGTGACTAAAAGGGAATGGTGTTAGCACCATTAATAATTGGTGTTTGTATTGTGCTAAGTGCAGCAGCTATGGCCTGCGGTCTTTATATGTTCAGATCAAACAGGGAGCACACAATAATTGCAACCGGATCAGCAAGCGTTGATTTTACTTCGGACCTGGTTAAGTGGTCCGGGAGCTTTTGCGCAGAGGCATCAACATCAACTGCAGCATACAACCAGATTCAGAAAGATGTAGAAACAGTTAAGAGTTTCCTGCTGGATAATGGAATCACGGAAGACGAGATGCAGTTCAATGCGATAAATATAAGCGAAAAAACGCATAACATCTATGATACAAATGGAAATCGTGTAGGAGAGGAATCCGATGGCTACAGGCCTACCCAGAGCATACAGGTTACATCAAGCGATATAGATAAGGTGGAGAGAGTATCGAGGGAAGTATCTGTTTTGTTGGAAAAAGGGATAGAATTCAGTTCCTATAACTGTGAGTATTATTACACCGGAAGATTACTATGTAAAGTGATAAGAAAGGGTCTCGATAATTTTTTGGTGGCTCGCATCAAAAGGAGTAGACATGTTTTGCAAAAACTGTGGTGCAAAGATAAGTGATAATGCCAGATTCTGTCCTAAGTGCGGAACTGAGCTAAAAAAGATAAACAGCGGTAATGCGTCAGACAAAAAAGTGGATGATGATCACTCAGCAGCAGAAAACAGGACTATCCCGGTAAAGTATCTGATTGCCGGAGCTGTTGGTGTGCTTGTCGTTATCTGCATTGTAGTTGCTATTGCTGTTAAGCATAATGGAAATGATGCGGAAAATAATGTAGAAAGCATTGCTGAAGTCAGTGCCAATAATTATGAAAATACAGAAATAGAGTCTAACGCTGATAATAGCGATCCTGCTGAATCTGTCCAGATGGTAGCTGAAGAATCCCAAAGTGAGGATAATGTTGTAACAGATAAAGAAGATACCAATGTTGATTTTGAAAAATGTAATAATCTTAAAGACTTGATGCAACAAGCGGCGGTTTTTACTTGTAATTACGATGATAAACACGATCTGACTATTGATGATCTTAAGACTATGCTGGCGTTTTCAGCTAATCCTTATGATGAAACGGTTATGAACCAACTGACTACCACCGTAGATTCAGCAACCGAGCAGCGTTTCTTGAACAGTTTAAATGAAGATGAAGCTGATTGGTATGGGATTGGTACTCATGTATGGATGTCGAAGGATGGTTTTAAAAGATACATTTATTCTGCAACTGCCGATACGAATCTGACTTCCGATGATAACTTTGAAAAGTTTGCTCTAAAAAATGGAGAATACACTTCATATCTGTTTGAGGATTATTGTGTGTATATTTATGGAGAGGCAGGAAATATGGGGCCGTATTTGGGCGATATGCTATCGGCTCAGGAAAAAGATGGTGGTGAATGGGAACTTGAATTTGAGATGTACACTAATGAGGATGGAGCTTTTGAAAGTCCCGAATATGAGAAAAATGCAGAAGGTATACCCGTCATTGGAAAAGCATTTTTTGAAGTGAAAGAAAACGAAGAAAGTGTTTTTGATGGCTACAGTATTACATATATGCGGTATGAGTTCTCGGATGCTTACTTAAGGAATAGTACTCCTGTAATCGAAACGGAAGATGAGTCAATTCATAGATACGAAATAATAGTGGGTGATGTCACATGGACATACGCTTACCTGGATTGTATTACAAAGGGTGGTTATCTTGCTCATATCAATTCGCAGGAAGAATTTGAAGCTATATGTGATCAGATTAGAAGAGAAAATCATGTAGAGAAAGCCTATTACATAGGCGGAAGAAGAGACCCTGATGCAAATGATTATGACAAATACTATTGGATAAAAAAAGATGGAACCTTTTGGGACGAATCTGTAAACGATAATGCGAAGTATGATGCCATGTGGTTTCAGGGAGAACCCGGCTTTGGATCAGATGATCAGATAGAGGCTTATTTGGAGATGTTCTATAGGAAAAGTGAAGATAGATTTTATCTTAATGATATTCCTGAAGATATTACTGCTATATACCCTGGGAGTATAGGATATATTTGTGAATATGATGAGTAATAATAAACAAATGATGAAACAAGATGATATTGGAAGTGTGCGCAAGCACTTGAAATGCGTTATTTTGATCATGCTTATTTCTTGTATTATTGGATGTGGCAAAAATGCAGAAGAAAATGATCGTTCTGATGCAGCTTCATTACAAGAAAGCTCCATAGAGGAATTAAATCAGAATACATCTGATGCGGAAGATAACATGATTAGGGAAGATGCTATATCTGATGAGACTTATACTTCAGATATTCGTGAAAGCGATTATGAAGATAATGCTGCAGAAAAAATAAAGGATCAACCTGCAGAGGAACTTGATACAAGGCAGGATTCAGTTTCTGATGATATCGAGATATATTTGGAGAAAATGTCAATTGAGCAAAAGGTTGCACAGTTATTGTTCACAACTCCAGAGGGGCTGACTGGAAAGCAGCAGGTTACCGAGTTTGGGAAAATATCCAAAGAAAAATATGATGATATTCCGGTGGGAGGACTTTACTATTCATCGGGAAGCCTTCAGAATCCGGCACAGACTAAAGCATTATTAAAGGACACACAGGATTATGCAACTGAGGCAACAGGTATTCCTGTTTTTCTTGGGATAGACGAGGAAGGTGGCAGAGTACTCCGGGTTGGAAACCAGGAGGTTTTCGGTGTCAAAAAAATAGAACCGATGTATCAAGTAGCTCAGTCCGGAGGCGAAGAGGCTGTCAGCGAGTCAGCGAACTATATCGGCAGCTACCTTGCTGATTTGGGATTTAATACTGATTTTGCTCCTGATGCAGATGTATTCACAAATGCAGATAATACTGTAATAGGAGACCGGTCATTTAGTTCCGACCCTGATGAAGTTGCACGTATGGCACGGACTTATGCTAATGGACTGAAGAATGCTGGGATACTGACTACTTATAAGCATTTTCCCGGACATGGTAACACCTCAGAAGATTCTCATGAAGGATATGCGTATTCATATAAGACACTTGAAGAATTGGAAAAATGTGAGCTTATTCCGTTCAAAGATGGTGCGGACGGATGCGCTGATTTTATCATGGTGTCCCATATTTCAACTCCTAAGATTACAGGAGATAATACGCCGGCATCATTATCTTATAAGATAGTGACAGAGCTTCTAAGACAGGAACTGGGCTACGATGGAGTGGTGATTACTGACGCTCTTGGCATGGGAGCCATCAGCGAGCATTACAGTTTAGGAGAGTCAGGCGTCCTGGCTATTGAAGCTGGGTGTGACATGCTGCTTATGTCAGGGGACGTAATCCCCTGTTACGAGGCTGTCCTGGCTGCAGTTAACGAGGGAAGAATAACCAAAGACAGGATAGATGAGTCTGTAAGAAGAATCCTGAAATTGAAAATGAGCAGGTTGTTAGTGGAGGATGCTCCTGAATTGGATAAAGATGTATCAGGTGTAATTAATGAGAAAACTGATGAACAAATTAATGATATATATGATGAAACTGCAGATAAGGAATGGAAAGAGGCATATATCACAACTATAAAATCAACACAAAATCATGAGAAAGGTTCACTTACTGATGTTGATTTTGATCTAATGGGCGAATTTAGCTACAGCCTCATATATATTGATGATAATGAAATCCCGGAGCTTGCGGTAGAGGATGATATAGATGGAATAGGGACGATCTATACATATCATAATGATCAGATTGTTGACTTGGATTTTACGCCTGGGTGGTATCACGGAACCTGTTCGTATTATCCAAAACATGGATATATCCTTATGAATTCCGTAGATGGAGCAGGAAGCGTTCAGTACTATTCATTTAGTAAGCTTCTTGATGGGAAAATAGAATCAGCTTCAGTTTTCATGAAATCGGAAGTTAAAAATGGGACAGACGGCGAGTACATTTTTGAGTTCTTTACTTTTGATGAAGATAATAATGAAATCCCAATTTCGAAAGAAGAGTTTCTGAGCTTATTTGAAGATTATGGAAATTGCTCATTGGACGATTATATCGTCGAGATGCAGGACTATAAGAGCATATTTGCTAATGGCTTGTCTGCAGATGAAATGCTTTTGTATTTACAGGGAGATAATCATAAGTCATGAAACAGTTGAAGATATATTAAAAAAGATTGGTATGCCGGTAGTTTCAGATGAAGATTTTAATCAGGAAATAGAAGCACTTCTTAATGAAATTGGATTAAGTTTATTAGCGGAGAATGCTCCCGAACCTGAATATAAGTCGGTGACCGATGTTTTTGATGAGCATCGTTGATAGAATGAACGATGTTAAAAGCCGCTACGGCTCATATGATCCGGATAAATGGCAGCTTTACAAGATTTATGATAAGATTGAAGAACTCGAGAATCTTATCATGGATGCAAGAGCCAAAAGAAAGACCGTTATTGCTGATAAAATGTCTGTAGATAATGTTTATAAGGCTATCATCTATATTGATAAGTATATTGATAAGATGGATCAGCAGGAAAGAAGAGACTTTATAGAACAGATTATCAGTGAGGTTAACATTTATGAGGACAAGACACCGGTAGGGCAATGGATAAAGTCGGTTAAATTCAGGCTTCCACTTATTTCAGAGGATATATCTATTGGTTTGGACAAAGATGATCATGTTGAAAAGAATAAACGTCCAAACCCAAGTGCAATCAAAAAAATAAGGTGCACCATAGTATATGTTCGGCTCCAACCGATTATACGCGAAGCGTAATGAGGGTGGAGCTGAATATATACTATGGTGCACCGTACTACTTTAAGCTATGGTACCCCGTATTATCTTTCCCCGGCGTTACTTCACCGATGCTGCGTTGGACTTATCTACAGGGGAGAATGGAACCCACACATACATGTGGTCGTCGGTAACGTATTCCACATCCTTGACTGTACCTGTCTTTGCAAGAGCGATAGCTGCTTCAATGCAGGCTGCACCCTGACCTGATGCAGACTGAAGAACTGTGAACTGCATGCCGCCGTCAAGGATTGACTGGCAGCCGTCAACTGTGGCATCAATACCTACTACAGGAACTGCAGAGGTGTCTATTCCAAGTTCGTTCATGGCCTGAACAACACCGATGGCCATTGAGTCATTGTTGCAGATAACTGCGTCATAGGGCTGGCCTGTCTTGAGGAATGTCTTAAAGCCTGCAGCGGCCTTTTCTGTATCCCAATAAGCTGTATCGTTAAATACATAATTGGCATTTACATTATTGTCTTTGAAGTACTTCTTGATAGCTTTGGTTCTTGCAGTTGCTGCGGGATGTCCGGGCTGGCCCTGGAATATAACAATATTTAATGATCCGGGTTTTCCAAGCTTGTTCCAGACATATTCAGCCTGCATTGTACCGGCATCAATTTCATAGCTTCCAACATAGATATACTTGTCGGGAGTAAGGTGATCCTCGCCCGGCTGGGAGTTGGTGAAAATGATCGGAATATCACCTGCTGCAACTTCAAGCTGAAGTGCAGTGTCTGTATCTACAGGGTTACAGATTATTGCATTATATCCTTTTGCTGCAGCGTCGCGGATCTGAGCTACCTGCTCATCAACAGTAGCGCATGGTGCACCGAGATCTACAGTTACGCCTGCTTTTGCTCCTGTGTCAGCTACGGAGTTCATAATAAGCTCTTTGAAGTCATCAAGAGTGATAGTCGAGAAAAATACCTTGACACCTGCGCCGTTAGTATTTCCACCACCGGAAGAGGAGCTTCCGCATCCTGTGATGGTCATTGCAGTCAGCATAAATGCCGCTGCGATACTTAATATCTTAGTAAAAATATTCTTCTTCACGATAAGACCTCCTCTTAAATCTTAAACTGTTGAACATGGGAAGTAAGAGTGTCAGATGTGTTTGCAAGCTCGTGGGAGTTGTTAGCAACATCTTCACTGTTCCTGGAAATGTTCTTTGCCTGTTCAACCATATTCTGTGAGGTTGCCAGTATCTCATCAGCACTTGCTGCCTGCTCTTCGGAAATGGCAGCTACATTGGTTGCTACATCATCTACTTTTTGTACATCTCTGATCATTTCCTCTATGCAGGCGTTGGATGCCTGAATATTGGTATAAATCTGATCAAAAGTTTCAACAGCAACACCTATAAGCTCGCTGTTTTTCTCTATGCTTTCAGCACTTGCATTTGCCTGTCCGACAGCTTCATCGATCAGTCTGTGTACATCAGCGATGAGGTTGGAAATGTTTGTTGCACTCTCGGAACTTGTCTGAGCAAGCTTACCGATCTGAGTTGCAACAACTGCAAATCCTTTACCTGCTTCACCGGCACGGGCAGCTTCGATGGAGGCATTGAGGGACAGGAGATTGGTCTCTTCGGCAATCTCAGCAATCATGCTTACAATATTGGTGATTTCTTCAGATGCTTTTCCAACTTCGTTAATGGCATCAACAAGGTTGTTGTTAGCTGTCTGGATGCCTTCCATAGCGTGTGAAAGCTTCTCCATATCATCACGACCCTTGAGGGAAACCTTAACTGTTTCCTTCATGGCTTCGTCTGCTTTTCCGGAATTGTCTCTTGTATCTGCAACTACAGTAGCTAGAGTGGTCGCATGCTCTGCAATATCACCTACGGCGATAGCCAGCTGGTCAACGGTTTCATTCAGCTGCTGCATGGCCTCAGCCTGGGACTGAGATGCACTGAACATATCCTTTGATACGGAATCAGAAGTCTCGGATTCCTGTTTCAACTTCTCGGATTCTGCACTGATACTGGAAAGCATATGCCTCATGCTATCTACGAACTCAGCAATCTTTCCGCTCATAACACCGATTTCATCATCGCTTTCCTGCTTGACTTCAATAGTGAAGTCACCTTCGCTCATTGCATGTATGCTCTTGGTGATGCCTGCAAGAGGAGCAATTACCTTGTTGACTACGAACAGGATTAGAACAATGATAAGGATGACTGCTACAACACCTGTGATTATCAGGTAATTACCAAGTTCCTGTACGCTTGCCAGAATTACATCCTGTGCAATGTATGAAACGAGAACCCAGTCAGTTCCTTTGATTTCCTTGAAGGCTACATAATATGTGTCGATTTTTCTTGTAGCATAATTCTGATTATTTATGGCTTCAGCAACACCGCTCATAAGCTTGTTGCTGCTGTCTGATCCAAGGGTTGTGGACACAAGAGAAGTATCTCTGTGAGCGAGAATTGTGTTGTCGTTAGTATCTACGAGGAAAGAACTGGCCTTGTCCATCTTTACACCGGAGTTAACGATGATGCTTATTTTCTCAAGTGTAACGTCGGCTGAAATGACCTTTATGGAGTCATCGCCATAAGTAATGATGGCAGCAGCGCTGACAACGTTCTGACCTTCGGCATTCTTATAAGCAGTTCCGTACTGCATGTTTGCACGGGTTAGTCCCTGCTTATACCAGGTAGAAGATGTGGGATCGTTTTCTTCAAGCGCAGACTCAGTGGGCTTGATGAATTTGCCGTCAGCTGTAGCGATATGAAGACCTTCCGGAGAATTACTGTTGTAATCATAGTAGGAGTCAAGAAGTTTCTGAAGCTCTTCATCATTGGGATTTAGACCTTCAATGCCCTGCTTGGCAGTTTTGAAGAATTCAAGATTTTCATTCAGCCATGACTCAATGTTATTGGCCTGGTTGGAAATTGATGAATTAAGGTTAGACGTTGCAAGCTCTGTCATACGCTTTTCAGACATAGTTGTAGCGATGACTACAAGAGTCACAATCGTGATAACTACGATAGGAACAATGTAGATTAGCAGTTTGTTCCTGATTTTTCCGCTTCTGCGGATTTTTACAGGCTTTTCGCTCATAATGCCCTCCTCATAAGCAAAGGAAAATAATTAATATTGCTCTGTTCTACTACAATGACGAATGCGGGAAAATAGAGCTATTATGCAAAAAGAGCAATATACTATATGTTACCTTTAAAGTTAGCACAAACCCCTATAAAAATCTGTATAGATATCCTTAAATTTGCATAAAAAATTACGAAAAAATGTATCAAGTAGGCAACGAACTTAATTGCAAGTTGCCGGTTATAAGGCTATACTTAATATATCTGCATCAGCCTGGGCAAAGTGTTGTTACAAGGTTTGTAAAAGGGGGATTACTATGGAAAATGAAGAACTGTTAAAAAAAATAGCGTTAAACTCCGAAAAGAGCTATAAGCTGCAAAGAATCAGGACCTTACTGGTGGTTGTGATCGCGGCAGTTGTCGTATTTGCTATATTTATGGTAGTTCCCAAGGTTATAAGTACACTTGATAAGGTTGAACAGGCAGCAGTTGCTGCGGATGAGACGCTTGGCAAGGCAGAGGCTACGATAGAAAATATAGATAAAATGGCAGAGGCACTTAAATCCAGCGGCGACAACATCAATGCCATGCTCAATGAAAACGGCAAGACTCTCACCGATTCTCTTGAAAAAATGTCCCAGATTGATTTCGATGGATTAAATCAGGGCATTAAGGATCTCCAGGATGCGGTTGGACCACTTGCAAAATTTATGAACACATTCAGATAATATAAAAACTAACACTACCGGCTATAATGGCAGGAGTGAATTATGGGAGGGTATGAAAAATGGCTAAAAAGACAACTACAGACAAAATCATGGACATCGCCAAAAATGTAACGGAAGCTGCAAAGCCTTATGTTGAAAAGGCAGAGCCTTACTTAGAGAAGGCTAAGGAAAAGGCAGAGCCCGTTATTGATGAAGTTGTTGAAAAAAGCGGTCCTGTTTTGAAGGATGTGATGGAGAAGGCAGAGCCTGTAATAAATGAGGTGAAAAAGAGAACTGCTCCTGCAACCAAGGTTATAAAGGAACAAAGCGAGAAAGCTGCGGAAGCTGTTAAGGCAGCAACCAAGGATATTGCAGAAAATAACGCGAAGAAGGCTTCGAAGACAGAATTTTTCATACAGTACAAGGACTATGAGGTAAGGACTGAGGATATTGCCGAGCTCATACGCGAGCAGTATGTTGCAGCGGGCCACAAGCTTACTGATATCAGAGAGCTTCAGATTTACTTAAAGCCCGAGGAAAACACCGCCTACTATGTGGTAAACCACAAGGAAACCGGGAAGTACACTTTCTAAAAAACAACATTATTTAATTACGAGGATTTTATGGCAATAGAGAAACAGACCTTCTTCAATCTAAGACATTATGAATATGGCGAGGCTTTTTTTGGGAGCTACAAGGGCATGCGCTACCGCCTTGCGAGAGAACCGCTTGAAAACGTGTTCTTTACGCCTGTGGATCAGAGAGATCCTGAGGCGAGGCTTATGGCGACGGTCTGGCCTGAGCCCTACAGCTGCTTTGACACAGAGGATGAGAAGAAGATATCGGAGAAATTTGAGATTACAGAAGAGGGCTTCGAAGAGGCCATCGCTTGGATTAATGCGCAATTTGAATCGGGAAACTGGGAATGATCATGATCGGCTGTTGCTTTTTTTGGCGGCAGCCGATTTTTTTCTAAGATGGCAGCAAACACATGGTGCATATTACTTTTTAAGGCATAGCCATTTTTATTATTGTTTTTTGAAAAATAAAAAAAGGAAATGTCAAAATACCGCAGAATATAGATAAAGTGAGGAGTTTTTAGTATGAAAATACGGGAAAGCTTAGAAAACAGAGAAAGGCTTAACCTAAGTCCATATGCAACACTCAGCATGAATTCCAGAGGAAGGGAAAATGACGAGGAACCTTGTGATATCCGCCCCTGTTTCCAGAGGGACAGAGACAGGATTCTCTACTCCAAGTCTTTTAGAAGACTTAAGGATAAGACGCAGGTTTTTCTAACCCCTGATGGAGATCATTACAGAACGCGAATGACGCACACCCTTGAGGTTGCTCAGAACGCCAGGACCATTGCCAGAGCGCTTAAGCTCAACGAGGATCTTGCAGAGGCCATAGCTTTTGGACATGACCTGGGACATACACCCTTTGGGCATGCGGGGGAGAGAGCCCTTAATGAAGTCTGCCCTTACGGTTTCAGGCATAATGAACAGAGTCTCAGAACAGTTGAGATTCTTGAGAAGGATGGCCAGGGACTGAACCTTACATTTGAGGTTAAGGACGGAATCATTAATCATGAAATGGATCTTACGCCCATGACCCTTGAGGGGAGAGTGGTAAGACTATCTGATAAGATTGCATACATTCATCATGATATGGATGATGCTATTCGCGGTGGTATTCTTAAGGAATCTGATGTCCCCGAGAGCATTCGTAAAGTTATTGGACAATCGAACGGCAAGTGGCTCGATACTTTTATCCATGATATTGTCGAGACCAGTTCCGGAAGGAATGATATTGTCATGTCCGAAGAGGTCTGGGATGCACTTATGGCGCTTAGGAATTTTATGTTTGAAAGCGTCTACACCAATCCTGTTGCCAAGGGCCAGGAGGGGAAGGCAGAGAACTTAATTAAAATACTGTATCAGTATTACATGGATCACGAGGAGCTTTTGCCCGAATATCTTAAAAGGATGAGGGATTCACAGCCCAAGGAAAAACTGGTATGTGATTTTATCAGCTCCATGACAGACCGCTTTGCGATAGCAAGATTCCACGAGTACTTCGTGCCCAAGAGCTGGGAAGTACTGTGACAGAGAGCTACGCATATAGCCGGAACAACTAATATACGAAAAATGTACTATATAAACAGGTAAGCAAGATGAGATACTCAGACGAGATCATCGAAGAGGTCAGATCCCGAAGCGACATCGTTGACATAATCGGCCAGTACGTGAGTCTGAAGCGTACCGGTGCCAATTATGTGGGACTTTGCCCTTTTCATAATGAAAAGTCGCCATCCTTTAGTGTCTCGCCGTCTAAGCAGATGTTTTACTGCTTTGGATGCAGAGTAGGTGGCAACGTTTTTTCCTTTTTGATGAAATATGACAACTTAACATTTGGAGAAGCGATGAAGGCCCTGGCTGACAGGGCAGGAGTGAAACTCCCCGAGGAGGATGAATCACCGCAGGCCCGTATGATGCGCGATAAGCGCCAGACAATGCTTGAGATCAACAAAGAGGCTGCAAAGTATTATGTCTATCAGTTAAAGACACCGGCAGGTGAAAAAGGCCTCAGGTACTTTAAAGACAGAGCTTTATCTGATGAGACCATAAGGAAATTCGGACTTGGATATTCAAATGTCACAAGCGATGACCTTGTAAAATACCTTCGGAGCAAGGGCTACAATGACGCTGCTATCATAGAGGCGGGACTTGCCTCTCACGATGAAAAATACGGAACCCATGATAAATTTTGGAACAGAGTCATGTTTCCGATTTTGGATGCGAATTCCAAGGTCATAGGCTTTGGTGGCAGAGTCATGGGAGATGGCAAGCCAAAGTATTTAAATTCTCCTGAGACCATGGTATTTGACAAGAGCAGGAATCTGTTCGGACTTAATTATGCCAAGAACGCCAGAGCAGGCTACATCATAATCTGCGAGGGATACATGGATGTAATCGCCATGCATCAGGCAGGCTTTAACATGGCTGTGGCTTCTCTTGGTACCGCATTTACTCCGCAGCAAGCGAACCTCCTTAAGAGATACACGGATCTGGTAATCCTGTCCTACGATAGTGACGGTGCGGGAACAAGTGCAGCACTTAGGGGAATTGAGATACTTAAAGGCGCAGGACTTAAGGGCAAGGTTTTGAATCTAAAACCCTACAAGGACCCTGATGAATTTATCAAAAATGAGGGGCGGGAAGCCTTTGAGGAGAGAATAAAAAAAGCAGAGAATCCATTTTTCTTTGAGATAGCAGTTAAGGAAAAGGAATTCGACATGAGCGATCCCGCGGAGAAAACCGAGTTTCACAGGTTTATAGGAAAAAAACTCTGTGAATTTACGGAAGCTGTGGAGAGAGAGAATTACCTCGAGGCTGTCGCTCAGAGATATATGATAAGTGCAGATGACCTTCATAAACTTGTGGCAGGACTTGCGGCAGAGGGTGGTATTGTAAAAACCAAGAGCACACCAAAGCCAATGAAGGCTGCAAATATGATCAAGGAAAATCCTTCAAGGAAACCGCAGAGATTGTTGATAACGTGGCTGGCTGATGAACCTGGAGTTTTTAGTTCCGTGAAAAAATGGATACAGCCGGGTGACTTTGCAGATGACCTGTATAGAAGCATCGCTGATGAGATGTGGAAGGGACTTGATGATGGCAGCTTTGACCCTGCGAAGGTCATGAACCATTTTACAGATGAAGAACAACAAAGAGAAGTAGCAGAGCTTTTCAATACTAACCTTGTTAAGGTGGAAACTAAAGATGAGCGGGAAAAAGCGATGCGGGATATTCTCTATGACATAAAAAAATCTGGTTTTGAAAAGGTTCTGTCAGATATGGCAAGCGATGCACCTGAGAGGTGGAATGTCACTCTTGAAGGAAAGAGAACCTTGGAAGAGCTCTCTAGAGCTAAGATAATTCTGGACGCGTAAGTTATATGAAAGGAAGGAAATAAAGTGGCAGAGAAGAAGACAAGTAAGGCAGCAGAGAAGGACACGGCAAAGGACACAGTAAAAAAGACAGCGGCAAAGGCAGCTGAGAAGAAGACAACTACAAAAAAGAAAATTGTTATTAAGACAGCTGACGATGAGGCCAAGACAGTAACAAAGAAGGTTGCAGGAAAGACAGCTGAAAAGAAGACCGCAGCTAAGAAAGCTACTGAGGAGCAGGCAGCAGAGAAGAATACAGCTGAGAAAAAGACAACCGCAAAGAAGTCTGCTGAGAAGGCGGCAGAGAAGAAAGTCGCTGAAAAGACAATAGATAAGGCAGAGAAAAAGGAAACAAAAGCTGCCAAGACAGTTGAGAAGAAGGAAACTAAGGCAGCCAAGAGCGCAGCTAAAAAGGCTGAGAACGAGCCCAAGGCTCCTACATCTTCATCTGAGCTTGATGAGGAGACCAAAGAGAGATTCCTTCAGAAAATCAGAGAGCTTCTGGCACTTGGTAAGAAAAAGCAGAACACACTTGACTATAATGAGATAAGTGATTTCTTAAAAGACCTCAACCTTGATGAGGACAACCTGGATAAGGTTCTTGAACAGCTTGAGAGCGCAGGAATCGATATCATCAGAATGGAAGATGATGTGGACGTTGATATCCCGGATGATGACGGTGTTGTACTGGGAGATGAGGACGAGGTTGATATGGAGAATATCGATCTGTCCGTGCCTGATGGTATAAGCATCGAGGATCCGGTTCGTATGTACCTTAAGGAAATCGGTAAGGTGCCGCTTCTTACAGCAGATCAGGAAATTGACCTTGCACAGCAGATGGAAGATGGTATGATGGCTGAGCGCATCCTTGCAAATGGCGGTATTGAAGGCCTTGATGTCAAGGAGGAGGAAGCAGAAGCCTACGAGAGAGTTAAGGATTATGATGAGAAGCAGCTTCACAGCGTTTCCTATATGGGAAATGAGGCTAAAAAACGCCTTGCTGAGGCTAACCTTCGTCTTGTTGTAAGTATTGCCAAGAGATATGTTGGTAGAGGAATGCTTTTCCTTGACCTTATTCAGGAGGGTAACCTCGGTCTTATAAAAGCTGTTGAGAAGTTCGATTTCCGTAAGGGATTCAAGTTCTCAACCTATGCTACATGGTGGATCAGACAGGCCATCACCCGTGCCATAGCCGATCAGGCCAGAACAATTCGTATCCCTGTGCATATGGTTGAGACCATCAACAAGCTCATCCGTATCAGCAGACAGTTACTGCAGGAGCTGGGGCGCGAACCCACACCTGAAGAGATTGCAAAGGAAATGGGTATACCTGTAGAGAGAGTACGCGAGATTCTGAAGATTTCACAGGAGCCGGTATCACTTGAGACGCCTATCGGTGAAGAGGAAGATTCACATCTTGGTGATTTCATTCAGGACGATAACGTGCCTGTACCTGCAGATGCTGCAGCATTTACACTTCTTAAGGAGCAGCTCGTTGAGGTTCTCGGAACTCTGACAGAGCGTGAGCAGAAGGTTCTTCGTCTGAGATTTGGTCTTGATGACGGAAGAGCAAGAACACTTGAAGAGGTTGGTAAGGAGTTCAACGTAACACGTGAGCGTATCAGACAGATTGAGGCTAAGGCGCTCCGTAAGCTTCGTCATCCCAGCCGCAGCAGAAAGCTTAAGGATTATCTGGATTGAAAGGCTTGAATAATGAGTAGTAACGCAAAAAATATTTTGCTTTCGAAAAGGTTAGGCGCAGTTGCAGGGCTCGTAAAGAGTTCTGCATGCGTCTGTGATATCGGGACGGATCATGGATTCGTTCCGATTTATCTTATTAATTCAAATGTATGTGAACATGCAATTGCAATGGACATAAACAAGGGACCCCTTGAGAGAGCAGAGGAGCACATAAGAGAATACGGTCTTGAGGGCAGGATAGAAACCAGGCTCTCAAATGGCATGGAGAAGCTTGAGAAGGGAGATGCCACGACCATAATCTGCGCCGGTATGGGAGGACTCCTTATGAAGAGAATCCTTGAGGATGGCTGTCCCCGTGAAAAAGGCGTGGAGAGAATGATCCTGCAGCCTCAGTCGGATCTTAGGCTTTTTAGGGAATATCTCAGAATTCAGCGATTTTTCATAGAGGATGAGGCTGAGATATTTGAAGATGGAAAGTATTATGTGGCTATGAGCGTCAGAGTCAGCGAGGATGATTCCAATTCATTGTACGAAAAAGCGGTGACAAAAATATGCGAATCTTCAGGAGTTGTATCAGAAGCTCACAATTTGGAAAAATCCCACAAATCAGCAGGCGCAGATAAGGCAGCAGGTACACTCATTACACGGGATCAGGCTATGAGAATCTGCGACAGATTTGGGCCTTCACTTATCTTAAAAAGAGATGAGACCCTGCGCAGATACCTTGAGCATGAGCAGGAGATTTTACGCGGAATTTTATTAAAACTTTCTGAAAATGAGCATACCGGAAGAATAAATGATATTATGGATAAAATAAACGATATTACAATAGTGCTGAATATGTATGACTGAGTTTTTATCACTGATCTAATATATTCGAACATGAGACAAAGTCTGATTGTAATATTAATCTTTATCTTATGGAGGTCATGACATGCCTAAGCTTTTGATAGAAGGAAAAGAAAAAGAATACGAAAAGGGTACGACCTTTGAGACCATAGCGAAGGATTATCAGAGTGAATATGATAATCAGATTGTTGCTGTAGTTTATGGCAGCAGAATTCGTGAACTTATGAAAAAAGTTGACAGAGATGAAAAGCTTTCTTTTATAACAACAGCTGACGAGATAGGCAGTAATACCTATACCAGGACGGCTATTATGATGCTCATAAAGGCGGTGCGTGATGTTATCAAAAAGCAGACTGTCAGAACCAAGGTTGAGTACAAAATCGGCAATGCGATTTTCTGCAGAATAAGAGGTGACTATGAGGTTACGGAGGAATTTGCATCCAAGGTGCAAAGCCGCATGCAGGAGATGGTGGATGCTGCTCTTCCTATTACCAAGAAGGGATACCCTCTTACTGACGCAGTTGAGATTTTCAGACAGGAAGGTCTTGATGATAAGGTAAGACTTTTCAGATACAGAAGAAGCTCTGAGGTCAACGTCTATAAGCTGGAGGATTTTGGAGACTATTTCTATGGATACATGCTTCCCAACACCTCATATGTAAAGTGGTTCAGAGTGGAAAAATATCATGACGGACTGCTGCTTCACCTTCCTTCAAGAAGGAGCCCTGACAAGCTCACTGACAGCGAACCGAGAGAGAAGCTTTTCCGTGAGATGGACCGTTCCACAAAGTGGGGCGAGATGATGGGAATTGACACGGTTGGTGATCTTAATGATGCAATCTGCCGCGGTGAATTTAATGATATTATGCTGGTTCAGGAGGCTCTGCAGGAGAGACGTATAGGCGAGATTGCGCAGAAAATCTATGAGCGCAAGGGCGTAAAATTTGTTATGATCGCAGGACCAAGCTCCTCGGGTAAGACATCCTTTGCCAACAGACTATCAATTCAGATGAAGACCTATGGCCTTAATCCTCATCCCATAAGCCTTGATAATTACTTTGTAAACAGGGTTGACACACCTCTTAATGAGGATGGAAGCTACAACTTTGAATGCCTGGAGGCTCTTGATGTAGAGCGCTTTAATAAGGATATGGTAGATCTCTTAAATGGCAAGAGAGTTGAGATGCCTGAGTTTAACTTTGTATCGGGAAAACGTGAAATGAACGGAGATTTCCTGCAGCTAAAGGATGGCGATGTCCTTGTTATCGAGGGTATTCACGGCCTTAATGAAAAGATGAGCTATGCTCTTCCTGCTGAGTCAAAGTTCAAGATTTATATAAGTGCGCTTACAACTCTGAGCGTTGATGCACACAACAGAATTCCCACAACAGACGGACGTCTCATAAGACGAATAGTAAGAGATGCCAGAACACGCGGAGCATCTGCTAAGCACACCATCGCCATGTGGGATTCCGTAAGAAGAGGAGAACACCTCAACATCTTCCCCTTCCAGGAAGGTGCGGATGAGATGTTCAATTCCGCTCAGATTTACGAGCTTGCAGTATTAAAACAGTATGCAGAGCCTTTGCTTTTTGCCATAAGGCCTGACGAACCGGAATATTTCGAGGCAAAGCGTCTTCTTAAGTTCCTTGATTACTTCGTGGCTGTGGATTCACAGACACTTCCCAAGAATTCTCTGACCAGAGAGTTTGTGGGCGGAAGCTGCTTCAAGGTTTAAAAATATTACGCCCGGCTCTGGGATGTCCATTTACAAATGCTTGTTTTCGTCTGTGGTGTGATTTTCTAAGACTCATAAATGAAGAGAGCTCTCCTCTTGAAAATCATCATCCTCCTCCGAGAACAGCACATTTCTAAATGGACACCTCGGAGCTTTTTACTCCAGAGACGAGAGTAGTTTCTCGATATCGGAAAGTCTGACTGCGACCATCTCTTTTTTCTCGGAGCCGCCCACAAGCATTCCTACGTAATTGCCGTCTATGTCAAATACACCGCCGCCTGACATACCGCCAAAGGCTTCGCATTTGACATAGATCATGTTATAGCCGTAATCATTTACCATGATGTTCGGATTTATAACAGGGCCATAGATATATTTGCTGCCTATGCCGGTATTTTTTCCATAGTAATCATAGGTCTGGACTTCCCTGGCGTTAACGACATGCTCTGAATTAAGGGAAAAGACCACTTCATTTTTTATACTGTCATAATATTCCATGACCGCTTGATCGAGGGCCACACTTTTTAGTCTTATCAGATTGTGTACTTCCACATCGGCGGTCTTTACTGTTATTACAGCTACGTCGTAGTAGTCATCTGTGGCTATGAGGTCTGTTTCGGCTACATCACCATTATAAAAAATCACATATTTGTCTTTGGCGTTGTCCCAGGTTTTAACTACATGTTTAGCGGTTATGATCGTAATATTGTCGCTATCAATAGAAATGATGTTGCCTGTTCCGTATTCGGAACCGACCTGAATCTGTACCGTGGACGGACGAACGCGAAGAGCAGTTTTTATAAGGCTATCTTCAGTCTGCGGGGAATTCTCTGATATTGGAACGGTAAAAGCATTGCAGTCGATCATGTCCCTTGCAAGTTCATCCGGCATGGGACCCTGAGCATATGCTTCTAATGGAAAAACATTAAGAATAATAATTATGATGAAAAATAATACGGGTATTTTATGGAAACGCATGATGAATTTGTTTATCCTTCCTGAAAAATAATGAGATTCTAAACACCTTTATCAGGAATAAACACTGCTTTTTATTTTTTTTATATGAGCAGGCCTGTAAGCCGGGTTATGTCGAGAATGATCATCTATCTAGGACTGCCGTTGCCGACAGCCTCAAGCGACCTACCTGAAAACGGACCGGGCCGGCCCATGGTTTTCTTTTTGGTCTTGCTTCGGATAGGGTTTACATGGCTACAGATGTTACCATCTGCACGGTGGTCTCTTACACCGCCTTTTCACCCTTACTCATAAAGAGCGGTTGTTTTCTGTTGCACTTTCCCGGGAGTCACCTCCGCCGGACGTTATCCGGTATCCTGCCCTACGAAGCCCGGACTTTCCTCACCCGCGCCCTTTCGGGACTTGCGGCCGCGATCATTTGTCCTGCTCATACATATGCATTTTATCAGTGAAAAAAATTATGTCAAGCAAATTTTTCCCGTAAATACTTTATATCAAAGTATTGTTCGGAGAACCGTAAATTATTATAATTTAAAAATAGGGAACATTCGTGAACTGCTGATAAACTCATGTACTGTACGTGGTTTTATATACGAAATAATAAAAACCACTTCGCCTTATCAGAAGGTTCGCGAGATCAATTTGGAAGAGGAAATCGATATGAGAGAAAAGTTTGGGAATTCTAAATTCGCAGCTATATTGCTGCTGTGTCTTTTGAGTATTGTGCCTGTTTGCGCGGGTACAGTTATTTTCTTTAGTACTCACCGGGAATTAGCGTATAAATATAAGAGTTATCACACCGCAAAAATCAAATACCTGCAGGGGGATTACAGAAAAGCAGCGGCTATTTTGAAACGATGTGGGGATTTCAGGGATGCTGAACATCTAAGGGAGAAGTATTCCTATAAAGTGGGAGAGGAGTGCTTTGCAGAAGAGGAATACTCTGATGCTGTAGAGTTTTTCCTTGCTGCCTATAATTATAAGGACGCTCCGGAAATGATAAATGAGTGCAATTATCGCCTGGCATGTAAAGAGTTTGAACAAAAGCACTACTACAGGGCGCAGCTGTTTTTCGAAAAATTGGGAGACTATAAAGATTCAGCCAGGATGAATCTTGAATCACAGTATCAGTATGTCCTTGCTAATCCTGAGATCACCTATTCGGATACCCAGACGTATATCTCTAATCTGATGGCGGCGGATTACAAGGATTCCAGGGAATTATTTGAGAAGCTTCAAGAGCTTGCAGTAGAGATATTGGTGATAAGCAATAAGGAAAAAATATCTATTTTCGACTATGGCGTTAATCCGATTAAGAATAATAAGATGCTTTATGTCCATTTTCATATCACCAATGCAGAGCCTGATAAAGAGTACAAATTAAAGGTTATAGCGAAATTCCCCGGCGGAGATATCTATGAGGATGATGTGGTCGTTTCCCTGGATCAATACTGGTTCTGTTTTTACGAGCCCTGGCAGATGAGGTCGGCTGAGGGCAAAGTGGAATTCACTATTCTGGATGAAAATGGTAAAGTTCTTGCCGAAAAATCGAGGAGGCTTGAGAAAGATCATCGTTGAATTATTTTTAATTATTTTTTTGTCATAAATTTTTATTCCGTCCAGTCATAATGAGGATACATGAGATGTTTGGATGTGGCAGGTTCTTGAAAAAATAAAAAAAGTACTTGCCATAAAAAACATGTCATGATATATTACCTTCTTGTCGGCGTTCTGCCGATCATTAGTCCGGAGTTTTTCCGAGACGATTTTCCATTTTTTTAAAAGTTTTATGAAAGGCGGTTTTTAGATTTTTATGAGACCAATTAAACAGAGTAACTCGATGAAAGAGCTTTTGAAAAAGCTTAAGAGACATGACACACTTGTGCTTGCGGCAGGGGTGGTAGCAGCGACGATTTTTTGTGGAACATTCGTCTACGTGACTACACCGGCTATCAGTGCAGACGCTGCGCAGCAGGAGGTTCGTAAGGACTCCCTGGGTGTCCAGAAAAAAGCAAGCAATCAGCTTAATGAAATACAGCAGTACCTTGAAAAGCTGGATAAAGTAGTGACAGACAGCCAGGAAATTGTTAAAGATATTCAGACAATACAGAATGAGCAGAAGGAACTCACTGAAAAGACTCTTTCCGAGAAAGAAACTTTATCTAAGGAAAAGAATAACAACACGGTAAATAATAATAGCAAGGTTGTAGAGAAAATCGGCGGCCTTGATAAGGAACTTGCTTCCATTCACTCAGAGATTGCAGCCACAAATGAGCAGGTAAAAAAACTTGGCGAAAATATGAAAAACGGTGGCGGCAACAATTCTGACAAGGATAAGGAGAGTTTCGCACAGATCACAAATTCTCTTTCTGATATTAAAAAGACATGTGACAAATCAGGAACTGACATATCAGGAATCATTGAGCAGCTTAAAAATCAGAAGAGCGAGAAATCTGAGTCCCAAAAAGAGGTCATCAATAACCTTGAGACAATTGTTAAGTCCCTTGAGAAGGTTGATACCAAGGAGACTTTAACAAAGTTTGAATCTGAGCTTAAATCAACACAGGAAAAGTATGTAAACATGCTGGGCGAAGTCGAGAAAAATATCGGCAAGACTTCAGAGAGTGTTAAAAAGGTGAAGGACAGCGTTGGCAAGGTCGAAGAAAATGTAAAGAATGTAAATGAAAATGTCAGCAAGGCCGGCGAGAACATTAAGAATGTTGAAAACGGCGTAAATAAGGTAAGTGAGAATGTCAGCAAGGCCGGCGAGAACATTAAGAATGTTGAAAACGGCGTAAATAAGGTAAGTGAAAATGTCAGCAAGGCCGGCGAGAACATTAAGAATGTTGAAAACGGCGTAAATAAGGTAAGTGAAAATGTCAGCAAGGCCGGCGAGAATATTAAGAACGTTGAGAGCGGTGTTAATAAGGTAAATGAAGCCGTTAAGGATACTCAGACTGGTATAACCACAGTTGACGCCAATGTGAAGAACGCCATTGAGGGTGTAAATGAGGTCAGAAAAGCTCAGGAAAGCTCTGATAACAGACTGACGGGGATAAATGACAACATCACTTCGATGAGCACAAATGTTGGCGGATTAAAGGACAGTATCATATCGCTTGACGGTAAACTTGATGCAAACAGCCAGCAGATCAGTCAGCTGGCAGATCAGGTAAATGCGGTTTTTCAATGTTCGGACAGTAATCGTAAGAAGCTTGCATCCATACTGTCCGAGTTATGTGGCTATAAAGCTGCAGAGGATGCTACATTTGCAGAACTGATAGAGGCTGTAAAGCTGATTCCTGCGCATGTAATTAATTCCAAGAAGGTAACTTATCAGTACCATAAGCATACAGACGGCAAAACTGTCATAGGAGCTGAGACGTGCAACCACAGCGGCGGTTGCTTTACACAAGCAGTAAAACATGTTCACACACAAAGCTGCTATAAAAATGAGATTAGTTACGAGTATTTGCCACAGCTTATGAACTATACTTCTTCAGGCACCAAAGAGCATGGGATACGTTGTACAGTTTGCGGTAAAAACCTTGCGGAAAGTGAAAAAAATTCCCACACTCACAGAACCACATTACTTGATAAAGCTAAGCAAGGTAGGAGCTATAAAGTTGAGAAAACATATCAGGTGCTTGCATGTACCAAAAATGCTAATACAATAGACTATTATGCACCCGGCTGCGGCTACAAAAACGGCTCAATGGAAACAGCAGTGATAGAGTTTCCCAAGCACTTCACAAATCCTAATCTGCTTTTGGAATCCAAGGCGGTTACCTTCAAAGGGCTGGGTATCAGCGAAGAAATACTTGGATTTGACGAAGGATTAGAATTTACTTTTTCAGAAGAAACGGATGAGGAGTGTGCAGAAAACAGCGAAGATATAGCAGATGATAATTCATCATCCGAGGATTCTGCTGCGGATAACGTGCCATCCGAAGATGTATCTCCTGATAATCCTACAGATGATAATTCATCCTACGAAAATATACCGGTTGATAACGTTTCATCTGATAATCCATCCTCAGGAAATACTACAGACAATAACGCATCGCCTGATAATCCATCCTCAGGAAATACTACAGACAATAACGCATCATCTGAGATATCATCCGTGAACTTGCCGGATGAAAATGCAGAGCAGCCAAATGAAGAGACTGAGAAATCCATGGATGATGCTGATCGGAACATGGATGTTCTAAATGAAGGTATTCTAAACGAAGGTGCTCAGATTGAAGGTGACTGAAACGAAGGCAGTCAAAGAGAAAGTTCTCAAAATGGAAATGAGCCTCGTTAAAAGCGCGAGATATGTGAATACGCTTGATCTTAACAATCTGTTTCTTGTCATATAAGTTGACTATAATAATCACTGGCGATAAAATATGCGATGAATAACTTCTATATGAAATATGAAAAATGAAGGGATTTTTATATCCCGTTTTTCACAAATTATAAAGAAACGGAGAGTGATAGAAATGACAAAGATAGATATTATATCAGGCTTTCTTGGAGCAGGAAAAACAACACTTATCAAAAAGCTTTTAAAGGAAGCTCTTGCAGGTACCAAAACTGTACTTATAGAGAATGAGTTTGGTGAGATTGGCATTGACGGCGGATTCCTTAAGGAGTCCGGAATTGATATCAGAGAGATGAATTCCGGATGTATCTGCTGCTCATTGGTTGGAGATTTTGGTACTTCACTTAAGGAAGTAATGGAAACCTATGCACCTGAGAGAATTTTGATCGAGCCCTCAGGCGTTGGTAAGCTTTCAGATGTTATGAGAGCTATCCAGAATGTGGCTGACGAGAGCGAGAACCTTACCATGAACAGCGCAGTTACAGTTGTTGACGTAAGTAAGGCCAAGATATATATAAAGAATTTCGGTGAGTTTTTTACAAATCAGATTGAAAACGCAGGCACAATTCTTCTGACCAGAACTGACAAGGCAGATGCTGCCAAGATAGAGAAGGCAGTAGAGCTTATAAGAGAGCACAACCCCAAGGCTACTATTATTACAACACCTCTTGCTGAGCTTACAGGAAAAGAGATTCTTGATACCTTTGAAGGAAACCATGATCTTGAGGCAGAGCTTCTCAAGGAAGTTCTTGCACAGAAAGCTGACGAGCATCATCATCACCATGACCATGGCTCTGAGAAATTTACAGATGAAGAGGGCGTAACTGTATACAGAGCACATAAGCATGACCACGATGAGGATGAGCACGAACATGAACATCATCACGATCATGACGA
Source organism: Butyrivibrio sp. NATIVEDY162 (assembly GCF_045999815.1). Lineage (GTDB taxonomy): Bacteria > Bacillota > Clostridia > Lachnospirales > Lachnospiraceae > Butyrivibrio. The sequence continues at coordinate 1,338,356 of NZ_CP172573.1, read as the reverse complement.
GCACGAGCATGAACACCATCACGATCATGACGAGCACGAGCACGAACACCATCACGATCATGATGAACACGAGCATGAACACCATCACGATCATGACGAGCATGAGCATCATCACGACCATGATGAGCACGAACATGAACATCATCACGATCATGACGAGCATGAGCACCATCACGACCATGACCACGATCATCACCATCATCATGATGCTGACGATATTTTCACAAGCTGGGGTATGGAAACACCTTCTAAGTACAATAAGGCAGAAATCGAGGCTATGCTCGGAAGACTTGAGGAGGAGGACAACTTCGGCATAGTTCTCAGAGCAAAGGGAATGGTTCCTGATGAAAACGGCGGCTGGATTGAATTCGATTACGTTCCCGGCGAGCCTGTAGTCAGAGACGGTGCAGCAGATGTAACAGGTAAATTCTGCGTAATCGGAGCTGAACTTAATCAGGATAACCTTGAAAAATTGTTCCGTAGAAAGCTTTGATAACACTATAGACTTATGAACGCATTTTCAAAAAAGGAGATTGCTGGTTTATAAATGTTTGGAAGGAAAAGAGAAAAGAAAATGAAACCGGTTTATGTAATAAATGGATTCCTTGATAGCGGAAAGACTGATTTTTTCAGGTATACTCTTGCTCAGCCTTACTTCAAGACAAAGGGACAGACACTTCTTATAGTCTGTGAAGAAGGTGAGAATGAGTATGAGGAGAAGCTTCTGGCTTCAACCAACACAATTCTTGAGACTATAGAGGATGAAGAGGACTTTACTCCTGCAACACTTATGGCTCTTGAGGCAAAGTATGATCCTGAGAGAATTTTGATAGAATTTAACGGGATGTGGAATTTTAAGAATTTCCGCCTCCCCAAAGCATGGAGACTTGAACAGCAGATTACTGTTATTGATGCATCAAGCTTCGAACTCTACTTTACAAATATGAAGTCACTTCTTTCTGAGCAGATCAGAAATTCAGAACTTATTTTATTTAACAGATGTGATGGAATAGAGGATCTGGCTACATTTAAGAGAAATGTTAAGGCAATCAATCAGAAGGCAGACATTATCTTTGAGGATATGAACGGAGAGGTTGATGTCACACTTGATGAGGATCTTCCTTTTGACCTTAATCAGGATCCTATAGAACTTAACAACTTTGGTTATGGCATGTTTTACCTTGATGCACTTGAGCATGTTGATCGCTATGATGGCAAAAAAGTGAGCTTTACTGCCATGGTTGCAAAGCCCTTTGATATGGCTGACAATGCCTTTGTTCCCGGCAGAATGGCTATGACCTGCTGTGCAGAGGATATGCAGTTCCTTGGCTTTAAGTGCGAGTATGATAAGGCTCCTGAACTTAAGGAGAAGGAATGGATCAAGGTGACCTGTGAGGTAAGAAAAGCTCTTGTTCCTGAGTACCAGGGTGTTGGACCTCTTCTCAACGTGATAGAACTTGAACACGTCAGTGAGCCTAAAAATCCCGTTATAGATTTCTCCAACCCGGAGGTCTGAACAGTTTCGAGAACGATGTGATTTAGTTGGTAATTTCTAAAATTACTTGACAATGGAGATGTTAACGGATAAAATATTTTGGTGTATGTGGCATTGACTGTCCGTGTCCGGTTTCATAGCCATATAACTAGGATGACAAATTCAATCTTTTAGTAATATTTATGGAGGAAGTTATGGCTAATATTAAGTCTGCTAAGAAGAGAATTCTTACAAATCAGAAGAAAGCTGCAAGAAATCAGGCTATCAAGTCTGCAGTAAAGACAGAGATTAAGAAGGTTAGAACAGCAATCGAGGCTGGTAACAAGGATGAGGCTGCTAAGGCACTTCTTGCTGCTACTTCAGCAATCGATAAGGCTGAGTCAAAGGGTGTATTCAAGAAGAACACAGCTTCTAGAAAAGTTTCACGTCTTGCTCAGGCTGTTAACAAGATTCAGTAATATATATATAAAGAATTTTAGCGCCTTGCAATCTTCTCACCGATTGCAAGGCGTTTTTTTATTTGATAGGAAAATCCTATCAAATAAAAAACGCTCCGCTATGGATGCGACCGATGCGCAGAAGTATTATGCAAGCTAAAGCTTGCGCGCATCGGCGCGAGAATGTCGCAAGCGACATTCTTTTTGCCTCATTGCTTGAATGAGTTGTAGTGTGGTATCATAGTTCAGGACTTTACGCACTAAGTTCAGTAAGTAAGAATGGAATAGAGATTAATATGTCAGAATTTGATCAGAGTAAAATTAGAAATTTTTGCATAGTAGCTCATATCGATCACGGCAAATCAACACTTGCAGATCGTATGATAGAGACCACTGGTGTCCTCACCAGCAGAGAGATGCAGAATCAGGTTCTCGATAATATGGATATCGAGAGAGAGCGAGGAATCACCATCAAGTCTCAGGCTGTGCGTATGATATATAAGGCCAAGGATGGCGAGGAGTATGTTTTCAATATGATCGATACTCCGGGCCATGTGGACTTTGGATATGAGGTTTCAAGAAGCCTTGCAGCATGTGACGGCGCAATCCTTGTAGTTGATGCGACTCAGGGTGTTGAGGCGCAGACACTTGCCAATGTCTATCTGGCATTGGATCACGACCTTGATGTGTTCCCTGTGATAAATAAGATAGATCTGCCAAGTGCCAGACCTGATGAGGTTAAGGAAGAGATTGAAGACGTAATCGGGATTGAGGCACATGATGCGCCGCTTGTTTCAGCCAAGCTGGGAACAGGAATAGAAGAGGTGCTTGAGTCAGTTGTAAATAAGATTCCGGCGCCTACAGGAGATCCCAATAAGCCGCTGCAGGCCCTTATTTTTGATTCTGTATATGACTCTTATCGCGGAGTTATAGTATTCGTGCGTGTAAGAGATGGCGTCCTGAAAAAAGGCATGACTGCAAAGTGTATGGCTTCAGGAGCATCATGGGAAGTCGTTGAGGTTGGTTATTTCGGACCGGGACAATTCATTCCCTGTGACGAGCTTTCAGCAGGAAGCGTTGGATATTTCACTGCTTCCATTAAGAACATTCAGGATGCCAGAGTCGGCGACACTGTGACAAGCGCAGATAAGCCCTGTGAAGAGGCTCTGCCCGGATATAAGAAGGTAATGCCCATGGTTTATTGCGGCCTTTACCCTGCAGACACTGCAAAGTATCCTGAACTTCGTGATGCACTTGAAAAATTGCAGCTTAATGATGCTTCTCTTTTCTATGAGCCTGAGACATCACAGGCCCTTGGTTTCGGATTCCGTGCGGGATTCCTCGGACTTTTGCATCTTGAGGTTATCCAGGAGAGACTTGAAAGAGAGTACAATCTAGACCTGGTAACCACTGCGCCCGGTGTAGTATATAAAGTGCACAAGACAGACGGCACTATGTTTGAGCTGACAAATCCCTCTAATCTGCCTGATCCTGCTGAGATCGAGTATATGGAGGAACCTATTGTAAACGGTGAGATCATGGTCACAACAGACTATGTAGGCTCCATTATGCAGCTTTGCCAGGAGAGACGCGGTAAGTATATCAGTACGGAATATATTGAGGCTACCAGAGCAGTTCTTAAATATGAACTTCCTCTAAATGAGATCATATATGATTTCTTTGATGCGCTTAAATCCAGATCAAGAGGATATGCTTCATTTGATTATGAGATAAAAGGCTATGAGCAGTCAGAGCTTGTTAAGCTTGATATTTTGATAAACCGAGAGCAGGTTGATGCTCTTTCATTTATAGTTCACAAGGATGGCGCTTACGAGAGAGGCCGCAAGATGTGCGAGAAGCTCAAGGGTGAGATACCAAGACACCTGTTTGAGATTCCGATTCAGGCGGCTATCGGCGGAAAAGTCATAGCTCGTGAGACAGTCAAGGCTATGCGTAAGGACGTCCTTGCAAAGTGCTACGGTGGTGATATCAGCCGTAAGAGAAAGCTTTTGGAAAAGCAGAAGGAAGGCAAAAAGAAGATGCGCCAGATTGGTAATGTTGAGATTCCTCAGCAGGCTTTCCTCAGTGTACTTAAGCTTGACGAGGGTAATTGATAGAGCTTTAGATCATGATGTTTTTTATATCATAGGAAAGCGACATTCTTTTTTATAAACGCATGTGTGGCGATTTATCGTAAAGACATTAGGAATTGCCTAATATCATTTGGGATGGGGATTAGATGAAAACACTTGGCATTTACATTCACATACCTTTTTGCATACAGAAGTGCTTGTACTGCGACTTCCTCTCATTTCCTGAGGGGAGGGAGCAGCAGGCACTTTATTTTGATGCTTTGAAAAGAGAAATAGAAATTGGTAAAAATGAGTGCAGTGATTACGAAGTGGTTTCGGTATTCTTTGGAGGAGGAACGCCTACCTCTGTGGATTCAAGGTATATTGCAGAGATCATGAATATATTAAAAGAGCAGTATAACCTGAAAAAAGATGCAGAGATAACAATAGAATGTAATCCGGGAACTGCAGATTTTTATGCATTTGGAAAATACCGCGAGGCTGGAATAAACAGGATAAGTATAGGACTTCAGTCAGCAAATGATGATGAGCTAAAAAGACTCGGACGAATCCATAACTTAAAGCAGTTTGAGGAGTGCTATGGAAATGCCAGATTAGCGGGTTTTGAAAATGTGAATATCGACCTTATGAGTGCACTTCCGGGGCAGAGCTTATCTGATTGGGAGAGGAATCTTAACTTTGTGTGCGGACTGAATCCGCATCCGGAGCATATATCAGCATACAGCCTGATAATTGAGGAAGGTACGCCATTTTATAAAATATACGGAGAGGATGCTATAAGCGAAAAATATTCTGAGGTTTCAGATAAAGACGCAAAGAGCGGGAAATATCCGGCTTTTTCAGACAAGGATGCAAAGAACAAGAAATATCTGCCCCTTCCGGATGAGGATACGGAAAGGGAGATGTACCATCGCACCAAAATGATCCTTGCAGAAAATGGATACCACAGGTATGAGATATCAAATTATGCTCTGGATACCGAAGATAATAACTATGAATGCCTTCACAATAAGAGATACTGGCAGGGCGGAGATTATATCGGCTTTGGTCTTGGTGCTGCTTCATACATGAAAGGAGCAAGATACCATAACACGGCAGATTTTAAGAAGTATCTGGATAATTTCTCAGACAGCTCAAATGGCGATGTTACATTCCTGGAAGCTATACATGAGGATACAGAAATTCTGGATACAGATGCTATGATGGAGGAATTCATGTTCCTTGGGCTTCGCATGGTAAATGGCGTGTCCGAAAGAAATTTCAGAGATAGATTTGGCAGAGAGTTAAAAGATATATATAATGATATAATCAATGAATTGATTAACGATGAACTCATGGTAAACGAAGGCGACAATTACCGTCTGACGGAAAAAGGACTTGATGTAAGCAATTATTGCATGGCGAAATTTTTGCTTTGATTTACGGACAAAAGGAGAAGTATTAGTATGAAAAAAAGACATGTCGGTATATTTTTATCAGTGGCAGTGGCAGCAACTATGCTTCAGACTCTGACAGGATGCGCGGATGTCGAAAGCGATACGGATATGATTTTGGGAATGGATAATACAGAATCCGGCGACGTGGAGATAATAGAGAATGAGGATACTCCTCTGGAGGATGTGGTGCCGGAGGTTGAAGAACAGGCATCTGAAGCGCAGGAGAATGCGGACCTGACATCAGATACACAGGAGGAAAACGAACAGACATCAGAAGCTGAAAAAAATTCAGCAGATACTACTGAGGATGTTCATGTAGAAGATGAAGACAGAGAGACTGTTGATCTATATATAGGAAAAGTGGCTTCTGCTGCAAATGCAGATCCTAAGGATGTAAGATACCATCTTGTGGGCGATTTTGATGAGGATGGTAAAACAGAAGGCTTTTTCTATGTAGGCAAGGAAGCAGATCTTGACTTTGGAGCTTGCGATGGCACCATCTGGTTTGTTAATGAAAATGGATGTAAAAAGTTGCATGATGACTTTGAATTTGGCTTAAAAGGGGATAACATTTTTAGTGTTCTAAATTGCACGAATAAGAAGTTTGTAGCTTTTGATGATGTATATGTTACCAGCCGTGTGACAAATCTCTATTATGTTGATGGAGATGAATGCCTTGAGTCAAAGGTTTCCCGAATGGGACATGCTGAAATTGATAAAAATACAGGAGACCTTATAGTTACTTTTGACGGCTATGATAACTATTGCGATTATGAGGCTGATTCTGAGGAGCCTATGTGGACGGGCCACACATGGAAGCCATACTGCTATTATTATGATGAAAACAGCTGCGATTTCAATTTATATGGAGCTAAGCAGATAACGGCTGAAGAACTGAAAGAGATATGCGGCATAGATGCTGTAGCAGAGCTTGAGAGCAATGGCTATGAGGTTACAGAAATCATCAAATGTGATAATGGGATGGTTTATGTAAACTACAAGCAAACTACTGAAAACGCAGACGGCTCAAAATCCATCTGCTACAACAATTCTGTCTATGACAGCCGAATTGGTGATTTTGTTGATGTATGGGGAGATGGACAAAAGGGACTTCTTGAATCAAATTATGGAGGAACATTTACCTTCCCCGGGATAAATGAATAACTTTAATAGTCATATGATCTGTATACTGCAAAAGGAGCTTTCAATTGCGAAGGCTCCTTTTGCAGTATTTATCTTAAAATCTTTGTCTGCATAATATCCGGATCCTGAGCGTATTGTATGGCTTTTTCTCTGGATATTTTGCCTGCTCTGCACAGATCGATGATTGCTTCATCCATAGTAACCATGCCGAGCTTTCTATTGGTCTGCATGATGGTGATAAGCTGATGGGTTTTGCCTTCGCGGATCATGTTGCGCACAGCGGAATTAACATGCATTACTTCAAATGCCGCTACGCGGGCATCTCCGTCTGCTGTAGGAATAAGCTGCTGGGAGATAACTGCTTCCAGAACATTTGCGAGCTGTATCCTGATTTGCTGCTGCTGATGTGGTGGAAAAACATCTATTATTCTGTCAACAGTACTTGCTGCACCGATTGTGTGAAGCGTCGACAATACAAGATGACCTGTCTCAGCGGCCGTGATAGCAGTACTTATGGTCTCAAGATCTCGCATCTCACCTACGAGAATGACATCAGGATCCTCACGAAGAGCGGCTCTTAGTGCATGTGCGTAATTATCGCTGTCAAGCCCCACTTCGCGCTGGTTAACTATAGATTTATTGTGCTGATACAGAAACTCGATAGGATCTTCAAGAGTTATAATATGCGCTTCTCTGTTATTGTTTATCATATCGATTATAGAGGCGAGGGTAGTGGATTTGCCTGAACCCGTGGGACCTGTGACGAGAACAAGTCCGCGCTGTCTCTGATATAGATTGATCACAGATGAAGGGATGCCAAGAGTCTCGGCGTCCGGGATCTCGGTTTCAACCAGACGAATAGCCATGGCAATGGAACCTCTTTGTTTGAAAACATTCAGCCTGAAACGTCCAAGCCCCTTGATGGAGAAGGACATATCGTGCTGGCCGTTTGCTTCAAGCAGTTCCTTTTGCTTTACATTCATGATGGTATCAGCAATTTCACTGGTGTCATCAGGCATCATCCTGTTATAACCCTCCAGTGCTACGAGTTTACCGTTTATGCGCATTTTGGGAGGTATACCTACTGTGATATGTACATCAGATGCCCCCTGTTCTTTTGCGATTTTGAGGATATCATCAATTCTGGCCATTAAAATTCTCCCCCGATTTTATTAGTATTTTATATACATTTATCTTGTCGATAAACAGACCAAAAATCAACGAACATATAATGAAATAATGCTAAAATTTAGATAAAAAAATTCTCCTTGCAAAAAAATCATAATCGGATATAATAATCCTTGCGTTTAAAACGCTTATTTTTCGACGGAGATTCTCCGTATTTTTCCTTTTTTATTAAAAGCAGATGTCCTTTGCTGTGTATTTTTTGCGCAACGAAAGGGGATATTTATATGTTTATTACAGTTGTTTCGGGTGCGGTTAAAGGAATCATGCCATACCTGATGCAGGTTGAAGTCGATACTTCTGACGGGCTTCCCATGTTTAATATGGTCGGCTTTGTCAGCGGCGAAGTCAGGGAAGCTGCAGAGAGGGTGAGGGTAGCTCTGAAAAATGCAGGCTATGCGCTTCCTCCGATGCGTATAACGGTGAACCTGTCACCTGCAGATATCAGGAAGGCCGGAATAGCAGTGGACCTTCCCGTGGCGGTGGGAATTCTTACTGCAGTGGGAGAGATAAAACCCGAAAGCCTGAAAAATACCCTTGTGATAGGCGAGCTTGGTCTTGACGGAGAAGTGAAGGCTGTAAGCGGCGTGCTACCAATGGTTTCACATGCTTATAAATGCGGATTTGATACCTGTATTTTGCCTGTGGACAATGCGGCAGAGGGGGCGGTTGTTCAGGGAATGAAGATTATTGGTGTGGAAAATCTGGCTGAGGCTGTGGCGTATTTGAAGACAGACAGGGATGAGAGGGATTTTCTCATTGCCCCTACGGTGGTTGATGTTGATAAGCTTTTCAGGGATGCAAATCCTGTAGAAGAATATCTGAAGGGCATTGATTTCGCAGAGATAAACGGTCAGTCAGCTGTGAAAAGAGCGGTGGAAATAGCTGCAGCAGGTTATCATCATATCCTTATCATCGGACCACCCGGCTCTGGAAAGAGCATGGTTGCAAAGAGAATTCCATCCATAATGCCGCCTCTTTCACGGGAGGAGGCTCTGGAGGTATCTTCAATTTATAGTGTGGCTGGGATGCTGAAAAAAGGGGAGACGCTGATAACAAGAAGGCCTTTTATGAGCCCGCATCATTCAATAACCGAGGCAGCCCTGGCCGGAGGTGGAACAATCCCGCATCCGGGGGTGATATCACTTTCTCACAGAGGTGTGATGTTCTTGGATGAGATGGCTGAGTTTAAGAGAAATACCTTGAACCTGTTAAGACAGCCTTTGGAGGACAGAGTGGTTCATATAGCAAGAAGTGGAGGCAGTTTTTCATTTCCTGCAGATCTGCTTCTGGTAGGCGCTATGAATCCCTGTCCCTGTGGTTACTATCCTGATCTGAATAAGTGCAAATGCTCAGAGGGAGAGATATCCAAATATCTTGGAAGGATATCAGGACCTATCCTTGACAGAATCGATATATGTGTTGAAGCTGCCAAAATAGATGTGAGCGAATTGAGCCATGGCACCGGATGCAATGAATCCAGCTCAGAGATAAGGAAGCGTGTCATTAAGGCTGTGAGGATTCAGCAGATGAGATTTAAGAATGATGTAATACGGTTTAATTCAGAGATGAGTCCGGCTCAGATACAAAGGTATTGCAGGCTTGGGATGCAGGAGCAAAGGTTGATGGAGAGAATATTTACAACGATGGACCTGTCTGCCCGTGCATACCATAAAGTGCTTCGCATAGCAAGGACAATAGCTGATCTGGACGGCTCTGAGACCATACAGTCAGCGCATCTGTCTGAGGCTGCCTGCTATCGAATGATGGATTCCAAATATTTTGGCACGTCAACCCGTTTTAGAAGTCAGCACATTGAACAGGGGCATATAGGAATGGCAGATAATAAGATTGTCCTGACGAATGATTATAAGATTGATCAGGAGTCAGGGAAGAGAGGCGCATGATGGAAAAGGAAAACATGTACGCCTATATGCTTCACAATATCCCGGGCTGGGGCAACAAGACTCTGAATAAGGTGCTTGAGGAATTCATAAAATGCAGCGATATAGTCGGTGCTACAGAGAACGACTTTAAAAATCTCATAACGGTGAAACAATACAAGTCATTTGATAAAGTTAGGAAAACCTGGGATCCTGAGGCGGAATATGAATATCTTTACAGACGCGGAATAGACTTTTATCCGATTTTTTCTAAGGGGTATCCATCAAAACTTAAGACTATACCGGATCCGCCATTTGGGCTTTATTGCATAGGCAGGCTTCCTGATGAAAACAGGCCTTCAGTTTCCATTATCGGAGCGAGGAACAGCTCTGAATACGGGAAATATGCAGCAAAGCTTTTTGGGGAAAAATTGGCGCTCTCAGATGTGCAGATAATAAGCGGAATGGCCAGAGGGATAGATGGTATATCCCAACAGGCTGCAATATACGCCGGTGGAGATACATATGGAGTTCTGGGAAGCGGAGTCGATGTGTGCTATCCCGAGGAAAACAGAGGACTATATGAAAGTCTTATGACAAGGGGTGGGATTATCTCGGAATATCTTCCGGGGACGCAGCCTAAACCGCAATTTTTTCCACCGCGCAACAGAATAATAAGTGGATTATCCGATGCTGTGCTGGTTATAGAAGCGCGTGAAAAGAGTGGAACTCTTATCACGGTTGACATGGCTCTTGAACAGGGGCGAGAGGTGTTTGCCGTTCCGGGAAGAATCTGTGATTCTCTTAGCTATGGATGTAATTCATTGATACGGCAAGGGGCAGCTATAGCGTCAGGACCTGAGGATATTGCCCACTATTTAAGGCGCAATATTTGTCCAGGGAGAATGCCGGAAAATAAAGATGAAGAGAAGGGAGGTGGAATTATAATAGCTACCGGAACAATCATGGAAAAACTAAGCAATAAGCAACAAAGAATATATGAGGAGTTGGACTTTTATCCTCAGACTTCTACTGCAATTTATGAAAAGATTATAGGTAAGGGCATTGAGATGACTGTATCTGAGGCGATGAATTCGCTGGTGGAGTTATGCATCATTGGTGCAGCGGCACAAAACGGTACAGGTTTCTATAAAATAATGTGATTTGAGATGCATCAGATTGGTAAAAATACGTTGAAATAAAAATGAAAATACAATATTCGGAAACGTTACCAATACTGTTATATACGGATGAACAAACGGTTGCGCATACCATTTTGGAAAACGTTTGCTACCGGAAATGAATTTGTGAAATGTGCTAAAGGAAAACGTTTTACATTTGTGAAAACTTCACGATTGACGATAAAAAGAATGGGAATTAAAATTGGTTTTAGAACAACCGATTGCGCAATTATTTAGATTGCGTGAGCAACAAAACCTTTTTTGCAAAGGTAAAAACGGAGGAAATAATATGAAAAAGAAATTGGTTTCAGTTTTGATGGCTACCGCTATGTCAACATCACTTCTTGCAGGCTGTGGCAACAACGCTGCTCAGCAGGCAGCAGATACTGCTGAGAGTACTGTAGAAGAAACTGCAGATGCAGCTGAGGAAGTAGCAGAGGAAGCTACTGAAGCTGCAGAGGAGACTGTTGAGGAAGCTGCAGATGCAGTTGAGGAAGCAGTTGCTGATGACACAGATTACGGCACAGGCGACATCAAGGTATGGGTTGCTGATAACGTAGTAGACTTTACTAACCAGCAGATCGAAGCATTCAAGGGTGCTCACCCTGAGTTTTCAGGTTATAATTTCACAGTTGAGCCTGTAGGTGAAGGCGATGCAGCCGGCAACATGATCACAGACGTTGAGTCAGGTGCTGACGTTTATGCATTTGCACAGGATCAGATCGCAAGACTTGTTGCAGCAGGTGCTCTTGAAGAGGTTGAGGAAGAGAACGCAAAGGCAGTCAAAGCTGACAATGATGCAGGTGCTGTTGCAGCAGCTACAGTTGGTGGAACTCTTTACGCATATCCTATTACATCTGACAATGGATATTTCCTTTACTATGATAAGAGCGTTGTAAGTGATCCTTCAACTCTTGAAGGCATCGTTGCTGATTGCGAAGCAGCAGGCAAGAACTTCTACTTCGAGATCAACTCAGGTTGGTATCAGACAGCGTTCTTCTTCGGAGCAGGTGCTGAACTCACATATGATACAGATGATCAGGGTAACTTCACAAAGTGCAATTCCACATACGCAAGTGATGCAGGTGTTGTAGCACTTAAGAAGATTGCAGAGCTCGCTTCTTCTAAGTCATTCCAGAACGGCTCAGCAATTGGTGAAGCAACAAATGTTGGTGCTATCGTTGATGGTACATGGGATGCAGAGGCAGCTAAGGAACTGTTTGGTGACAACTATGCATGTGCTAAGCTTCCTACATTTGCTGGTTCTGACGGAAAGACATATCAGCTCAGCGGTTTTGGCGGATTCAAGCTTCTTGGTGTTAAGCCTCAGGAAGATGACAACAAGCTTGCAGTTTGTGACGCTCTTGCAGCATACCTTTCAAGCGAAGAAGTTCAGCTTGCAAGATACGAAGCAGTTGCTTGGGGACCTTCAAACTTAAAGGCTCAGCAGTCTGATGCAGTTAAGGCAGATGAAGCTCTTTCAGCTCTTGCAGAACAGCTTCAGTACACAATTCCTCAGGGTCAGTATCCCGGAGATTACTGGTCACTTGCTACATCTCTTGGTGATTCAATAATTTCAGGTGAGCTTACAGCTGAGTCTTCAGATGATGACTTCATGAAAGCTCTTACAGACTTCCAGACAACCTGTGAAGGATATGCTAACTAAAACAGAGTGCATAAAGAAGACTGAATAATATTTGATTTGAATTTCAGGCTCGGATTCATAATTGTTTCCGAGCCTGTTTTAAACTAAGGGAGAAGGAGGCCCATGTTATGGCAGGGGGCGTAAATAGGAAGAAAAAGAAACCATTGTCCGCGCAACTTAAAGACATAGGAAATGGCATTAAAGAAATCGGACTGACTTTTGTTGAGGGCGATATAAAGACCAAACTTTCATACATTATCATCGGACTTGGACCAATACTCAGAGGACAGTTTTTGATTGGGGCAGCTCTGCTATTATGCGAAGTGCTGTTCTTTTGGTTTATGTTCGGTTTTGGATGGAAATATCTGTCCAAGATTACAACCCTGGGAACAGTTGCTACCCATAAGGTAAAACGTAAGACAGTATATGGGGACAACAGTTTCCTTATCCTGCTGTTTGGCATCTTATGTATTTTTGCAATCATTGCATTTATCACGATATGGTATATCAATGTCAGAGTAAATCGCAAAGAAGAGCTGACTATAAAGGCCGGAAAGAAACTCCCTACAAATGGTGAAGCTTTCCAATCTTTGTTTGACAAGAATTTTGACAAGACATTACTTGCACTGCCGGTAACAGGTATATTTGTTTTTACCGTGCTGCCTATTGTTTTCATGATATTGGTGGCCTTTACCAATTATGATAAAAACCATCAGTCACCGACTAATCTGTTCACATGGGTAGGACTTGAAAACTTCAAACAGCTTGTTTCATTTTCCGGAGCAGGACTTGGACCTACATTTGCCCAGGTTTTGGCGTGGACACTTGTGTGGGCATTACTTGCAACATTCATCGATTATTTCCTGGGACTTGCAGTAGCAATTCTTATAAATAAAAAAGGTATCAAATTTAAGAGACTCTGGAGAACAATTTTGGTTCTCACCATAGCAGTGCCGCAGTTTGTATCTCTTCTCTATATAATGAAGATGTTCGCAAACGACGGACTTATCAACGGATATCTCATTAAGTGGGGAATCATCAAAACATATATACCGTTTTGGACAGATCCTATTCTTGCGAAGATTACAATTATCGTTGTAAACATATGGATCGGTATTCCTTACATGATGCTTATTGCAACAGGTCTTCTCATGAATATTCCTGAGGACTTATATGAAAGTGCAAGGATAGACGGAGCAAACAGCTGGCAGATGTTCAGAAGCATTACACTTCCGTACATGTTGTTTGTAACAGGTCCATTCCTTCTTACACAGTTTACCGGAAACCTCAACAACTTCAATGTTATCTATCTGCTTACGCAGGGCAGACCTCAGTCAATGAGTCTGGCTGAGAGAGCAGGAAGCACAGACCTTCTTGTTACATGGCTCTATAAGATGACAGTTAACGATACGAACTATAAGATGGCAGCAGTTATTGGAATCATGGTATTTATTGTTACCGCATTCTTCTCAATTGTGGTTTACAATATGCTTCCGTCAGTAAAGGATGAGGAGGGCTTCCAGTGATGAAATCTTATAAGAAAAAAAGAGCTGCGGGCAATATTTTAGGATACATTGTTCTGATACTTATCAGCTTTATATGGCTTTTCCCTTTTGTTGGACTGGTGCTGCAGAGCTTCAGATCTTATTCGTCAGAGTATGGCGGAATGGTGGATTATCTTGTGCCTAAGCAGTTTTCATTAGATAACTACAGATTCCTGTTTTCAGGCGAGACAAACTATGTAAGATGGTATGCAAATACCCTTGTGATTGCTATTTTTGTTACAATTTTCCAGACTATTATCATTCTTTGTGTCAGCTATGCGCTTTCAAGAATGAGATTTAAGGGAAGGAACTTCCTCATGCGTTTTTGGCTTATCCTTGGAATGTTCCCCGGATTCCTTACAATGATCTGCCTGTACTTCCTGCTGAAGCAGTTTGGATTGACTCAGGCAGGAGCAGTACCCGGACTTATTCTGGTATCAGTTGCAAGCTCAGGTATGGGCTACTACGTATGTAAAGGCTACTTTGACACGATTCCCAAGGCACTTGATGAGGCTGCAAGAATCGATGGTGCTACAAGAGCAAGGATCTTTTTCACCATGATAATTCCTATGTCGAAGCCTATAATTATTTACACCGCTTTGGTTGCATTTATGGCTCCATGGTGCGATTATGTATTTGCTTCTTACGTTGCTTTCGGACATGATACCAGCTATAACGTTGCCGTAGCCATGACAAGATGGGTATGGACCAACGACTATCAGGGATATTTCACCAGATTCTGTGCAGGCGGCGTACTTATCGCAATACCTGTAACATTATTGTTTATGTTCTTGCAGAAATACTATGTTGAAGGTGTTACCGGCGGAGCTGTAAAAGGCTGAGCAGAGCACTTAGCGAGGTATTTATGGAATCCAAAATCACTATCGAGGATGTGGCAGATGCCCTTGGTGTTTCCAAGACTACCGTATCCCGTGCAATTTCCGGTAAGGGAAGAATTAGTGAAAGTACAAGAAGACGCGTCCTTGAATACATTGAACTGAATAATTATAAGCCTAATGTAGTTGCAAAGGGTCTTGCGCAACGCAGAACCTTCAACATTGCCGTTGTTTGGCCGGGGGATTATTCACTTGTTGATCTTCCGTTTTTTCAGAGATGTCTTGTAGGAATGAGTGAGGTCACAAGCGGATACGGATACGATATTATAATATCGGTGGTGGTCGGTGATGAGATCTCAAATCTAAAGAGAATTATCGACAATCACAAGGTAGATGGCGTGATTCTCACAAGGACACTGATAGAGGATAAGCCTGCTGAGTATCTGAAACAGACAGGAATTCCTTTTGTGGCTATCGGAACTTCGAAGGATGAGAGTATCATAACTGTCGATAATGAGCACTTTGACGCATGCAGGGAACTTACATCTATTTTGATAGGAAAAGGGCATACTAAGCTGGCTCTTATCGGCGGATCAATGAAGAATATGATCACTAGAACCAGGTATGAGGGTTTTGCTAAGGCGTATGAGCAGGCAGGATTAAAACTGGATGAATCGCTGGTTTTCCTGGATCAGAGCAATGAACAGAAGCTCACTGAAATAGTGAAGCACCTTGCAGAGAAGAAGATAGATGGTGTAGTATGTATGGACGATCAGCTCGCAGGATATGTTATGAGAATTTGCAGGGCATCAGGAATACATATACCTGAGGACCTTCGCCTTGCATCCTTCTACAACAGCAGCATGTTGGAGAATGCAATTGTTCCGGTGACTTCACTTAACTTTGACGACAGGAATCTTGGTGCGGTGGCGACAAGAATGCTTATGCGGCTGATAGATGGCGAGCTCATTGAAAAACAAAAATTGAAAAACTACGAAGTAATTATGAAGGAGAGCACCAAATAGGTGCTCTCTTTTAGGGAGAAATATTTATGTTATCAAGTACAAATAAAATATCCTATACAACGATGTCGTTGACTGTGGATGGAAAGCCCTTTTACCCGGTAATGGGAGAAATGCATTTTTCAAGATACAGGAGCAGATATTGGGAGGAAGAGCTCAGCAAGATGAAGAGCGGCGGAGTGGACATAGTATCCCTCTATACCATCTGGATTCACCATGAGGAGATCCGCGGTGAATTTGATTTTGGCGGTGATAAGAATCTTAGAAAATTCCTTCAGACTGTAAAAAGAGTTGGACTAAACTGCATTCTAAGAATAGGGCCCTGGGCACATGGAGAGGTAAGAAACGGCGGATTTCCGGACTGGCTTCTTCAGGATGCTAAGGAAAAGGGATATGAACTTAGAAGCAATGCACCTGAGTATCTTGAACATGCAAGAAATTTCTATGAGCATATATATGAGCAGGCTAAGGGCCTGTTCTTAAAGGACGGTGGCCCGGTTATCGGCGTGCAGATAGAGAATGAATACGGACACTGCGGCGGCTTTGGAGGAAAAGAGGGTGAGGAACACATGAGAACCCTTCTAAGCATGGCCAAAGAGATAGGATTTGATGTTCCGATTTATACTGCAACAGGCTGGGGCGGTGCTGTCACAGGTGGAATGCTTCCTGTTATGGGCGGCTACTGCGAGGCTCCCTGGGACCCCAGAACAACTGAGATAGAACCAAGCGGAAACTACATTTTCACTAAGGAAAGAAATGATCATAATATCGGTTCTGACCATGGCCTTGGAGTCGGAATTACTTTTGATATGGACAAATTTCCTTATCTTACGGCTGAGCTGGGCGGTGGTCTGCAGGTGACTCACCACAGAAGATGTATAGCAACAGGTAAAGATACTGAAGCAATGAGCATGGTCAAGCTTGGTAGCGGCGCTAACCTTCTTGGATACTACATGTATCACGGTGGAACTAATCCTGAGGGGAAACTTACAACACTTCAGGAGAGCACAGAGACTGGCTATCCCAACGACCTCCCTGTTTTGTCATATGACTTTAACGCACCTCTTAAAGAATATGGCCAGATGACTGACACTTACAGGAAAATCAGAAGGTTATCCATGTTCACGAAGGATTTTGGCTCTGAGCTCTGTGAGATGCCATACATTGAGCAGCCCCAGAATCCCGATAAGCCGGATAATCTGACTGACTTAAGGACAGCTGTGAGAGCTGTGAAAAAGGAAGTTAATGGCAAAGATCTGACGAGCGGTTTCCTTTTCGTAAATAATTATCAGAGACGATATGATATGGCAGACCATGAGGATGTAGTTCTGAAGGCCTATGACGCTGATGGAAATGAGATCACAGAGTTTGAAGAGAGGGATATCAAAAACGGCGACAGCTTTTTCTATCCCTTCAATATGCCTATTGGAGAAGATGCGATTTTAGTCAGAGCCAATATGATACCGCTTTGTAAGCTTCGCGATGAAAAGAAAAGAGAAATAGCCTACGTTTTTTATACAGATGACAGAGACTCCGCAGCAGCTGAGATAGAGGGTGATCTTGGTTACATAAAAATCTTAATTCTTAGCAGCTATGAGGCAGAACATGCCGTTAAGATAGTGGATGAGAGGGGAGCTGAGCACCTGGTAATCAGTGAATATGATGTTGTGGACAGAGTGATAGGCACAAACAGAAGACGCGCCGGAGTTCTTGAAAACGGCAATCCAAACGGCTACGAGATTTATGCTGAGATTCCTTCTGATGGGGAAGAGCACACGGTTTCCTTCAGAGTGTGGCCGGATCTCGATGAGACACCCACCGGCTTTATCCATGATGATGCCGAGAATGTCAGCGATACTTATATGGTTGACAGCATGGATTTTGCAGATTACAGATATGTGGACACTTTCACAAATAAAATAAGCTTCGGGATCATGCCTTTAGAAACTGCAGGAGAAACAGGCAACAATGAAAATGCTGATAAGGCGTTTTATTCCCTTAAGGTAGACAACATAGATGAAGAAGTGGACGAAGTTTATCTTCATGTGAAGTATGCAGGAGATAAGGCAGAGCTCTATGCTGCAGAAGATGTGGATATTTTCCGAAAAGGTGAGATGATTGCTGATAGTTTCTATACAGGTCAGGACTGGGAGATTGGATTAAAAAGATTCATAGGAACTGAGGGAGAAACAAAGCTTGATGAATCCTTTGAGGGGAAAATAGAGGTGTATCCTCTGCTTGAAGATCAGAAAATATATTTACAGAATTGGCCCGGGCTAAGTGAAAAGGCTGACGGCAAAGCAGCTGCATGCAGAGTTGAAGGTGTCAGCAGTGTGGCACAGTATAGGGTCAGAATTTACTAAGTCTAAAAAAATAAAGAGAGCTCTCCACTCAGCGATGTTCGCTACAGTCGAGCTCTCTTTACTTTTTATCATGAAAATCAGTATCCTTTTCCAAGAACAGCACATTTCCAAAGGGACGATCCGGAGCTGAGCTGTATAAGAAAAAGGACTTTAATCATATAATTGGATATATCAAATAAACCCGTCTCTCACATCAAGATATATTTCAAACAGATCATATTTTTCCAGGAACGAATAGCAGCTTAGCAGCTCGTCTCGAAGCAGTGCTCTGGAGTTTTCCAGGTACAAGGCTTCATCTTTGATAAATTGAAAGGTCTCGGTTGTGTGCATCGCCATGACTATGGCATAATTGATACCGCCACGCCTTACTAAAAAATCCTTTATGGAATT
This sequence comes from Butyrivibrio sp. NATIVEDY162, assembly GCF_045999815.1. Classification (GTDB taxonomy): domain Bacteria; phylum Bacillota; class Clostridia; order Lachnospirales; family Lachnospiraceae; genus Butyrivibrio. The sequence continues at coordinate 1,319,703 of NZ_CP172573.1, read as the reverse complement.
GTAATTCATATGGGATACCTGCCTTTCTCAAAAACTGAAAAGGGCAATTTCCGCCGAATGCAGAGAAGGTACAATAGCGTATTTATTATAAGTATTTTTTGTAGTTTTATTATAACAATTAGGATTATGGATATATCTATATGATGATTAGGTGAAGATAAGAGTGTATAATGATTGTGTTGAAACGTATCGCAAAATATATTAGAGAGATTGTATTATGGCAAAAAGTACCAGATTTAAAATATATTCATATTTGGCAGTTTCAGTTTTTCTTTGCCTCTTGTTATCAACCAGATCATCATTTCTTTTTCCTTTGAATAACTGGGATGATGCCAATAGCTATTTCTCAATGGGAAAGGCTTTTTTTAATGGGAAAATGCCCTACAGAGATGTCTTTGACCAGAAGGGAATGTACTTGTATTTTTTTTATGGACTTTCATATCTTGTGTCCCATACCACCTTTGCAGGGGTATTTCTGCTTGAACTGATCCTGGGTACATTGGATGCTATAGGCTTTTTTAGTATTATCAGGCTCTATCTTCCGGAAGAGAAAAATACATCCGCAGCTATTTTTTCAGTATTTACATTTGCTGCGGTCGTAAGCTCCAGGAGCTTTTGGTGGGGAGGCTCCGCAGAGGAAATCAGCCTGCCCTTTTATGTATGGGGACTGTATCTGATACTTTCCTATTTTGTAAATACTTATGAAAAGAGCACAATGTCCTTTAAAACGGTGCTGCTTGGCGGGATTCTTGCAGGATTTATAGCAAATATCAAATTTACGGGACTTGGATTTTTCTTTGCCTGGATGATGCTGGTGTTCTTTTCCTATCTGGCACATGGAGAGCTTTTCCAGGGAATAAAAGCATGCTTTGTTTTCCTGTTTGGAATGCTTCTGCCCTTTATTCCGTGGCTTGTCTATTTCGGAATAAGAGGCGGGCTCTACGAGTGGTATTGGGGCTACGTCTATGTAAATGTTTTCGTATATACCAAGGTTGAAAGTGCAGATCCGGGAATAGCGGGAAGACTTATTTATATGTGTAAAACTCTGTACTGGCTAGTAAGAGATGATTGGCAGTACTTTGTTCTTGCAGCTGCAGGAATCATATATGGCTTTTGCAGGAGAAAGCAAAAGATCCTTTCAAGGCTGGTATTACCTGTACTATTCGCATTTATGTTTATTGGCTTTTTCGGAGGAGGAAGAGATCTCCCGTACTACTCGCTTCCTCTATCTGTTTTTGCGGTAATGGGATTTGCATTCTTGGGCAGGATCTCAATCAGATTGTTTCCTGACAGAAGTAACTACAGAACAAGGGGAGCTGTCAGACTTCTCTGGCTTATTATATGCACCATGGGCTCCGCCATTTTTATTGACGCATTTTCCATGAACACTCCATTTAGAAAAGTGAGCCGCGATGAGTACTTCATGTATAGATTTCGTGATGAGGTGCTTGAGACCGACAACCCGACTCTTCTGAATGTCGGCTGCCTGGATGCAGGACTATACACGTTATGCGATATAGTTCCAAGCTGCAGATGGTTTCAGACTCAGACACTTAACATTGATGAGCTGCAGAACAACCCATATCTGGAGCAGGAGAGATATGTCCGTGAGGGACTTGTGGACTATGTCCTGGTAAGAGACCATATCCCTGCATCAATTGATGATCACTATGAATGTATAGATAAAGAAATCTATGGCTGGGATGGCATGGAATTTAATTATTACCTGTACAGGAAGACAAAGTGATATTATTACGTTACTGTTCAGACAGCTCTGCGCACTTGCTGCGCTGAGCGTGAGAATGTTCTACGTCTTGAATATAGGATTTGCCCCTTTGCCGAAGGCAACTGGAATGGGCAAATCCAGTTGCTGTGAGCACCGTAAGGTGTGAACAGTAACATTATTACTGTAATTTAGTCTTTTTTTATACTAATTTAATATCAATGAAAATCGATATTTCTTATAATAATAGTGAAAGGGGGCCTGTGCTCCCTTTTCGTTTTATGCAGAACATTTACAAATGGTTAATGGATTAACGATACGAGCACAAGGATGTGGTGATCATGAAAGTATTAGAAGCTATAGCATATGGAATATTGGGTCTTCTTGCGGCCGGGGTTGTTGCAATACTAGCGTGTGTTGTTAACCCCGATATTGGCGTGGGCATAAATGACTTGCTAAAACCGGCTGACGAAGAGGAGGTAAAGGTTGATACTTCCAAAAAATACTATGTAGAGGTTCCTGACTGGGACTATATATATGGCAAAAAGACAGAAAAGGTGGATGTTGCTGAGACGGAAAATGCTTCATCGGGAATAGGCGACATGATAACCGGCGCTGTAAACGGACTCTCTGATGCCATAAATCAGTTGGAAGCAACAGATGTTCAGAATATGGCAGAGAAGGATGTTACCGTTGAAGATGTGGCTAATGCAGCTGATGCAGTAGTCAATGCCATCACAGGAAAAGGCGGAAAGGGCATATCTGTCAGCGTTGAAACTGAGTCAAACAAGCTTACGGACAGTTCCGAAGATGTTAAGACAGATGAGGAAGATGCTTCGGCCTATGCTCCCGGGATTCCTGCCGGAAAGAGCGGATATGCTTCCTTTGAACCTGATATAGTTGAGCTTACAGATGAAGGACTTGCAAGACAGGCTATAAACAGCACAGACTACGGCCAGCTTGGAAATGAATATGACTTTAGTACGGAGTTTTATCCTTACTATCATATGCTCAATGATACAGGGAAAAAGCTTTACAGGCAGATATATGCCAATACACTTAACTTAAATACGACCTTCAGGCCCATAGAACAGGTGAATATGAAAACCATGCAGATGATCCTCATGAGTGTTGTGTTTGATCATCCTGAGCTGTTCTGGCTTGATACCACTTTTTATCAGGAATTTGATTACCAGGGTGCTGCAATAAAGCTGCGTCTTAGTTATTATGATAGAATTAACAATATACCTGCGGCCAATCAGGAGTTCCAGTCCGCAGTCGATCAGATAGTAGCAGGAGCTTCGGGACTTGCGGATAATTATGAAAAAGAGCTTTATGTACATGATCTGCTGGCAGATAAGCTTACTTATAAGCATAACCCGCTTGATCAGAGTGCTTACAGCGCAATAGTCGGAAATAACACTGTTTGTGCCGGATATGCAAAGGCTTTCCAGTACATTATGCAAAGACTTGGAGTTCCAACATACCTCTGCGCAGGATCGGCAGGTGAGCTTCACGCCTGGAATATAATAAAGCTCGGTGATAATTACTACAATGTTGACTGCACCTGGGATGACCAGGATCCTACAGTATATGATTATTTCAATCTCTCTGACAGGGACAACTATATGCACACGAGGATGTTTAATTCCGTATATCTTCCCGCATGCGAAGAGGGCATGTTTATAGCTGCCGCTGAGTGAGGCTGTCAGAAGTGGATGTTAAAACGATGGAGGAAGAACAGACATGGCGCTATACGCACTTGGGGATCTTCACCTTGCCTATCAGTCCGACAAGACAATGGACATATTTGGCAAGGTTTGGAGAGGGCATGAGCGAAAAACTGAAAAGAACTGCAACAGAGTAATGACGGATGAGGATACACTTGTTTTGGTTGGGGACCACAGCTGGGGGAAAAGTCTTGAACTGTGTGAACTGGATCTTCGCTTTATTGAAAATCTTCCCGGAAGAAAAATACTGATAAGAGGTAACCACGATAATTTCTGGAGTGCCAAGAAAACCCAGAAATTAAACGATTTATATAAGGGAAGGCTGCTCTTTTTGCAAAACAATTTTTATCCCTATGAGGACTATGCCATAGTTGGTACCAAGGGGTACTGCTATGAGGGCTTAGATACAAGAGAGCATTCGGACATGCTGATTGAGCGCGAGGCCAAAAGGTTAAAGGTATCCTTTGAATCAGCCAGAGCAGAGGGCTTTGAGAAATTTATTATGTTTCTCCATTACCCGCCGACCGAGATAGGGGAGAGGCAAAGCAGATTTACGCTGATGGCACAGGCGTATGGTGTCGAACAGGTTGTATATGCTCATTGCCATGGGAAAGAGAGATTTCACGACAGTTTGCTGGGAAAAGTGGATGGAATAAAGTATAGCCTTGTTTCAGGTGATTATGTTGATTTTATGCCTCAGAGGATTTTGTGATACTGTTTCACAAACTCTTCATTTTTATGGAAAAACAATAAACTAACAGAGATTATGGTGTAAAATAGATAATAAAAAAACGAAATGGAAGATATATAATGACAAGTAACAGAGACGACCTTGTATGGGAAGAAGTAAAAACTAAGCATTTAATTCAGAACGAGTGGATAGATTTCAGGGAGTCGACTTTCAGATTTCCGGACGGAACAGAATTTGAACCTTATTACAGCTACAGCAGAAGAGATTATGTGGTAATAGTTCCTTTTGACACAGAGGGGAACCTTATCTGTGTAAGGCAGTTCAGGCATGGTATACGACAGGTTACAACAGAGTTTCCTGCAGGCGGAATAGAGAGAACTGACGGAAAAGAATACAGATATAATGCTGAAAAAGAAAATGGCAATGAAAACGTCGATTCGAAGGACGCAGAGGCGGCACTTGACGCAGCAAAACGTGAATTGACTGAGGAGACAGGCTATACCTCAGAGGAGTGGACACATCTTATAACAATCCCTTCAAATGCTACTATAGCCGATAATTATGCTTATGTTTTCATGGCTAAAAACTGTAGGAAGGTAGCTGAGCAGGACCTTGACGATACTGAATTTTTAAATGTTGAGATAAACAGCCCTGAGGTGATAGATGAACTGATAGGAAATGGTGAGTTTCAGCAGAGCGTGCATGTTATGGCATGGCTTCTGGCAAAATCAAAGTCATAAGTGAAAAGTTTTGTAAAGGAGTTTTTTGATGAAGCACGGAGGAAAAGTGATGGGAGAAATTCTGAAGTGGTTGCTGGTTGTTGCAGCTTGCGGCGGTTTGTTTTTTGCATCATTTGTGACAATCAGATATTTGGGACAAAAGCTGAAAGAGGAAGAAGAAAAAGAAGAGACGGAAGATAATTCTAAAGCAGTTCCCGCAAAACAGGAAGAAAACGGCGAGTATAAAGATGAGATATCAATAGCTGATGTGGAGCCTTCAGAAGAGGAAAAGAAGGCTGATGAAGCTCCTGCGGAAGAAATTTCTGATATTGCAGAAAGCCCTGCGGAGCCGGAAGCAGAGGATTCAGATGAAGATGAAGAGGACGAAGAGACCGACTATGTCATGTCTGATTTTGATAAAAACCTCATCGATTTTCTTGAAAACGAGGGCTATCAGAACAAGAATTATATGATATCCCCTGTATCGCTTCGTGCAGTATTGGGACTTGCAGTGGCGGGTGCAGCCAATGATACAAAGTCTGAGCTTTTGAAGGCTTCCGGATTTACAGATGATGCGGATATGAATAAATGGTATGAGGGAGTTGCAAATGCTCCTGATACCTCAAACGGAGATGTTACCTTTAAGCTTCTGAATTCAGCATGGCATAATACAAGTATGCCGGGAACTTTGTCACCTGATTATATAAACTATATCAAGGACCACTATAACGCTGAGGCTAGTGATGTGGCACCTGAGGAAATGACAAATGCCATAAATACCTGGGTTAATGATGGCACAAACGGTCTGATTCCAAACATTGCCGATGACTTTACCGATGAGGATATGGTGCTTGTAAATACTCTGTATCTTAAGGCGCCCTGGCTCAGTACTTTCGATAATGCTGCTACAGAGGAAGGTGATTTCAAGGCATATGACGAATGCAGTATCAAGAAGGAATTTATGGATCAGACAGGTCACTTCAGGTTCTATGAGGATGAAAAGACAAAAATCCTTTCAATGCCCATGGGTGGTGATGTAGTAGCTGTCTACGTTTTGGGTGATCCTGGAAGTTTTCAGGATAAGCTCGCCAAGGCTGCGGATGCAAAGGTTCATGTTAAGATTCCGAAGTTTGTAACAGAGACATCACTTGATAACAATGAACTTGTTAAATACCTTCAGAGCAGAGGAGCTAAAAACGCGTTTGTACCGGGTGCGGATTTTTCTGCTATGAGTAACGGAGCAGGCTTCTATATCTCTGATATCATACAAAAGACCAAGATCATTACTGATGAAAACGGTATTGAAGCTGCAGCTGCAAGCGGAATAGCCATACTTGGAAGTGCGCCACCTTCGCTTCAAGAGGAAATCAAGGAATTCATAGCCGACGAACCCTTTAAATACTACATTCTTACTTCGGGCAGCGTGAAAGAAATACTGTTCTATGGACAGATAGTTGAGTAACGGAAAATAATACATATTTTAAAAATAGATAATTGTTATTTAATAGTTTTTTAGTGGGGCATGGATTATCATTATAGATATCAAAATTTCTTATGAAAGGGGTTAAATTATGAGCAGAGTATCAGAAGTAACCGGATTACAGCAGCAGAGAGTTCTGAAATATGATCAGGTTGTAAAGAAGGGTGATAGTGAGGAAATTAAGAAGGTTGCCCTTGAAAACATGATGATGGCTCTTAATGATATATCACAGACACTTGCTATGATAGCTGACAGGGATTCAGCTAATACCAAGGACACCTTTGAGTCCATGGCAAGGAGCCTTGCAATGATGGCAGATAACGGAAAAAAGTAATATTTTACTAAAATTTCCCACACACACTTCCCTGCGAGTTCCATTTCTTCTGCGCTCAGCTTACCATTAAAACAGGGAGAGTTTGTATAAACATATGCCGCCCTGCAGAACTCACTCTATGCCTGGAACCATTCGTTTCTCCGGTGCGGAGATTGTATGTGAGCGTTTGTTTTCTAATACCGGCAATGCCACTTTTGGCATGCGTAGAAAACTGTTTGAAGCAGGACGCGTCTACAGTATATAAAGGCGTGGTCATACGGTGCGTAAGCACCTACAACAATAAAAGCAAGCATCCTCGAGCTAGCTCGGGTGCTTGCTTTTTTTGTGTGCGCCTAGCGGCGCACGTTTCTAACGGGTTAAAGTCCCGAGTTCGCCCGGTAGTGGGAAGAATATAGCCGAAGGCAAGGGTGTCCGCTGCGAGGCGGAATCTGAAGGAAGCTGGATGTGGGGAACATACTAACCCACGGGCAAATCTCTGGTCTGACGAACAGAAATTTCATACGAGGTTATGCATGAGGGTAAGGCTGCACATCAAGTCAAAGCCCAATAACTACACGGAATCATGCATGATAAATGAGGCAGATGGATGGAGAGGAAGAAACGTGTGGTACCTAGGGAGATCTGCGTGAAATGCTCTGAAAGGAGTAACCACCGTACAAGGAAACGAGGCGGTGCTGAACATGCAGAAGTCAGCAGAGGTCATAGTAGGGATATGGGCATGGAAACATGGACATGCTAACCGAAGGACCGAATCAGTAGGAGTCTTAAGTATGACCGAGAAAGGAGGAATGACCGCTAATGGCAGAAAACATAGATAATAATGGCTGTTCGCAAAGAGATAGTGCGGAACACGAAGGGTATGCGAAAGCGCTTAGGTCATTCAATCGGATATGGAAAGAAAGAGACAGTGCACAGCCGAAGCTCTTGGAAGCGATACTGTATAAGGATAACTTTAACAGAGCGTACAAAAGAGTTAAGGCAAACAAGGGAGCGCCAGGTATTGATGGTATGACCATTGAAGAGGCACTTCCGTACCTTAAGGAACATCAACAGGAGTTAACTGACCGCATATACCGCGGCAAGTATACCCCGTCGCCAGTCAGGCGAGTTGAGATTCCAAAACCAGATGGGGGTGTGCGCAAGCTTGGCATACCTACCGTGGTAGACCGAACACTCCAACAGGCAATAACTCAACAGTTAGTGCCCATCTATGAACCATTGTTTGCGGACGAAAGCTACGGCTATCGTCCAAACAGAAGCGCAAAGGATGCTATACAGAAGGTAAAGGAATACGCAGAACAAGGTTACACTTTTGCGGTAGTCTTGGACTTATCAAAGTATTTCGATACCTTGAATCATGAAATCCTTATCAATCTTCTCAGAAGGAATGTGAAGGATGAACGTGTGGTTCAACTAATAAAGCGCTATCTGAAAAGTGGGGTAATGGAAAACGGAGTGGTCATTGATACAGAGGAAGGTTCACCGCAAGGTGGAAATCTATCTCCGCTTCTTGCGAATATCTACCTCAATGAGTTCGACCAAGAGTTTCTGAAAAGAGGTGTGCCCTGTATAAGATATGCAGATGACATCGTTCTTCTTGCGAAAAGCAAAAGAGCATCAGAGAGACTCTTGGAAAGCAGTACTAAATATCTCGAAGAGAAACTGAAATTGACAGTTAACCGAGAGAAAAGTCGTACTGTTAGCGTGTTTGCTATCCGAAACTTTAAGTTTCTTGGCTTTGCATTGGGAAGAAACGCAAGTGGCATTTATGTCAGGGTTCATCCAAAGTCATGGAAGAAGTTCAAGTCAAAACTGAAAGATTTATCTTCCCGTAAGTCTGCGCAGTCCATCAAGCCAAGTCTTGAGAAAATCAAGGTATATGCGAGAGGTTGGCTTAACTATTACGGCATAGCAAGCATGAAGAACAACATAGATGACATCAATGGATGGCTCTATCACAGAATTCGTATGTGTATATGGAAACAATGGAAGAAACCCAAAACCAAGATGAGGAATCTTATCAAAATGGGAATTCCAGAATACTATGCGCACATGGCGGCTAACAGTCGCAGAGGACATTGGTTCAATGCAAATTTAACAACCGTAAAAAGAGCAATGTCAATAGAAAGACTGATAAACAGTGGCTTCTATGATTTAGCCACAGCCTATCAGTCTGTGCATGTCAACTATTGAAAGCGCCGTATACCGAACGGTACGTACGGTGCTGTGAGAGGACGGGAGCTAATCACTCCCTCCTACTCGATTGTGGTAGCTCGCTTTGCGAGCAATGACCACGCCTATAACAACATAATATGCGTCCTGCAAGTTTTTTTTGAAGCATGCCTGTAAAAAAGTGGCAGCCGGTATTTTAGAAAACAAAGCGAGCATAATGAGCAAGCACCGGAGGAACGATGGATTCCAAGGCATAGAGCTCAGACATGCTTGGGGCGGCATATATACAAAGCTCACCCTGTTTTAATAGCCTCGCCAGCAGAAGAAATGGAACTCGCAGGGGATTTGGGTGTGGGGAGTTTTAGTATTTAAGTAATGCTATTTATGCACAATCTTCGGGATTTCTTTTCTCTATTTATTCACAATTGAGAAAAGAGGACACATAATATAGAATTATAGAGGTTGGTTAAATAATTTAATCAACCTCTGTTTTTTTGATGCCGGAATATTTGCTCTGAAACGCTCCGCTAAGGATGCGACTGGTGCGCAGATGAATTTTGCAAGCTAAAGCTTGCGCGCACCAGCGCGCAAAGAGTCGCGAGCGACTCTTTGTTCGAAAAATAGATTAAAACATTTAATTAAAGGGGATGTAAAAATGGACAACAAGAAACGTGGCATGCATATGATACTGGGACCGGTATTGTTTTTGATGATAAGCCTGGGACTTGGAAAAACGGGAGTCGTGGATTATACGGCGGCAAAGGGAATAGGCTGCGCCGTATGGATGATTTACTGGTGGGTAACAAGACCTGTGGACATAACAGTTACGGCACTTTTGCCCGGAGTGATAAATGCACTTTTTGACATTGTACCCATGGAGAATGTCATCTCTCAGTACTCATCAAGCAGCATTATTCTGATCTTCGGTTCCTGTCTTCTTACTGCACCCTGGAGTGAGATAGGATTGGATAAGAGAATATCATTAAAGGCGCTTTCACTTATCGGACCCTCTATGAAATCACAGATTACCGTATGGCTTCTTGCGGCAGTTATTCTTTCAAACATGATGCCTAATGTTGTCGTTGTTGCGATTTTTACACCCATTGCTGTCTCTATGCTGGCGGCAGCAGGTTACAAGGATATCAAAAGCTGTGAGGCTGCAACACCGATTCTCTGCGCTATCGCGTGGGGTTCTCAGGTCGGTGGGGCTGGGACACCTCTTGGCGGTGCCATGAACATAACTGCGATTGCTTTTATTGAAGAATTTACAGGAAAGGAATTTATGTATATTGACTGGATCACAAGAATGCTTCCTTACACAATCATTGCAACAATCGCAGTACTTGCTGTGATGCTGTTAAAACCTATGAAGACAAGTTCTCTTGAGGGAACTAAGGAGTACTTTGAAAAATGCTATAAGGAACTTGGACCTATGAAGAAGGATGAGAAGATAAGCCTTGTTCTTTTTATAGTTGCAATGCTGGGCTCATTTGTAAGACCTCTTTATGCAAAGGCTATTCCGGGACTTGTTCCGGCTTATTTGTTCCTGCTCCTTGGATTTGCCAACTTCGTGATCATATCCTTTGAGAAAAAAGAACTCCTTCTTACCTGGGAAAAAGCTCAGAAAGAGGTTATGTGGGGAATGCTTCTTCTCTTTGCAGGCGGACTTGCACTTGGCCAGATTCTTACAGGGGCTGGTGCAAATGACGCAATAGCAAATGTGATATCATCTGCTAACTTAAGCGGAGGCTTTGTTGCGATTCTTGTATTTACTCTGTTTGCCTGCGTGATCTCTGAGATGACAAACAGCACCGTATCAGCGGCAGTAACACTTCCAATCGTAATTGGAGTAACACAGAAGATGGGGCTTAATCCTATTCCTTATGTATTTACAACATGCATGAGTATGAACTTTGAATCAATCCTTCCTGTAAGTGTACGTGCGATCTCGGTATCATACGGGCTTGATCCTGACAAACTTCTTAAAAACGGTCTCATTGTGGCATTTGTCAGAATGCTCATAGCAGTATTTGTAGGTTTTATCACCATGATGGTATGGCCGGGCTTCGGAAGCTTACAATAATTTCAAACTTTTAATATAGCAAACGTTCATAAAACAGGCGTAATCTAAGAGATTTCGCCTGTTTTTGTGCATAATATGGTCAAAAATGCGCACTTACGAAACTTTTTAGTGAATAATTACAAAATTAAATTAAATTGTTTAAGCAAAGCGACAAAAAGAAGAAATAAATAGACATTGTATTGACTATGTTGCGTAAATTGGTATGATTATATTTGCTTAAAGCGATTAACTAATTCGTTTTTTGGGGAGGCGGAACAATGAAATTTTTCTTAGACAGTGCAAAACTTGATGAAATTAAGCAGGCATACAATACATTTGGTATTGATGGTGTGACAACCAATCCTCGTCACATTATGGCAAGTGGTAAGCCGTTTATGACAGCTATCACAGACATTGCAAACTGGATTAAAGAAGAGGGACTTGAGGGAGTTGATAAGTTCCCTGTATCAGTTGAGATCAACCCTCACTTCGACAAGGCCGAGGACATGGTAGAGATGGCCAGAGAAGTGGCTAAGATCAGTCCTAATTTTGTAATCAAGATTCCTGCAATTGAGCCCGGAATCACAGCAGCCAGAATCCTTGAGAAGGAAGGCATCAGAACAAATGTAACTCTTATCTTCTCACCTTCACAGGCTATCCTTCCTGCTAAGAACGGTTCACTTTTTGTTTCACCCTTCATCGGATGGAAAGAACAGAACGGCGAAGATTGCAAAGAATACATAAAGAATATCGTTGAAATATATAAGAATTACGGCTTCTATGGCAAGACAGAGATCATCTGTGCAGCCATTCGTACACCCAAGCAGATTGCTGACTGTGCAGTAGCAGGAGCTGACATTGTAACCTGCGGACTTGCAGTATATCAGGATTGCATGAAGCACGCTTACACAAACCAGGGACTTAATACTTTCTGTGAGGCATGGGATAACACAGCCACAGAGTAATCACTTAGCCTTGGTGTACTACTGATAAAAAATATGATGGGAGAAATAAGGGTATGAAAATCGGTTTTATCGGACTTGGCATCATGGGAGAGTCCATGTGCGAGAACATAGTCAAGAAGCATGACGACAAGGTTTATTGCTTCGATTTTATAAAAGAAAAAGTTGATCTTCTTGTATCCAAGGGAGCAGTTCCCTGCGAGAATTCCGTAGAGCTTGCCAAGAACTCTGATGTTATCATCTCAATGGTTCCAAAGAGCGAGCATTCAAGATCGGTGTATGAGTCAATTGTAGATGTTCTTGATGCAACCAAGACCTGCATCGACATGAGCACAATTGATCCCAGCGTTTCTATCGAGATCTCCAAAATGGTTAAGAAAACAGGCGCTCAGTTCATAGACGCACCTGTAGTTAAGAGCAAACCCGCAGCGATAGAAGGAACTCTTGGTATATATGTAGGCGGTGATGAAAAGACCTTCGAAGCTATGAAACCGATCCTTTCATACATGGGCTGCAACATCATTCGTATGGGTGACAATGGCAAGGGACTTGTGATGAAAATCTGCCACAATGCACTCGTTTCACAGATCCAGAATGGTGTTAACGAGACAATCACACTTGCCAAGGCAAACGGGATTTCAATTCCCGCCTTTACAGAGGCTGTATCCTACGGCGGAGCATCCAACTGGTACCTTGACGGTCAGGCTAAAAAGCTTGAGGCCGAGGATTATACAACAGCCTTTTCTATTGAGAACATGGCAAAGGATGTGAACATCTGCGTTAATCTCGCAAAAGAGTGTGGGGTTAAGATGCCCGGTGAAGAGAATGCATTAAATGTTTATCAGACAGCTCTTGAAAAGGGTATGGGCAAAGAGGACTTCAGAGCAACCATCAAGGTTGTCAGAGACAGATAAAACGGCGGTGAAAAATGCTTAACAGATTTTATGTTGGTTCTCGGACATACATAGAAGAGATGGAAAAGGGTAGGGTTTTGAAATGGATTTTCAGGTTGTTTACATACCAATCGGAGTCGGTACTTACGAAATGGTAACTGCTCATGAGCAGTTTGAGAACTCAGTGAAATTATTAAAAGAGACAGAGAAGAATATAGTTGTTCCGGATGACATCCTGCTTACTGTGGATGCTGTAGCGGATTACCTGACAGGGAAAAATCCTGATCTTGTTATTCTGCAGAATATCACTTTTGCAAATGCAGCATATGCAAGTGAAGTGTTAAGGAGATTCAGCTGTCCGATACTGCTCTGGACACTTAGGGAGCCTGTTATTGATGGCACCAGACTTCGCAGCAATTCTCTGACAGGAGCTTACTCAGCAGCAAATGCCATCTGTGCCTTCAGGGGGCAGGGCAAATTTGAGCATGTGTTTGGAGCTCCCTCAGAGGACAATGTTAAGAGAGAAATCGGGGCTACGATTTTTGCAGCGAAGGTTAAGAAACAGCTTACAGGCCTTAAGATGTCAGCTATCGGACACACACCCCAGGGCTTTGGATTTGGAAGGGCACTTGATGCTGAGCTTTTAAGTAAATTCGGAGTTACACTTGAAGCAATCGAAGCCAGAGAGCTTATAAATAAGGCCAAGGGCTACACGGATGAAGATTGTGTAAAGGACCTTGAAGAAGCGAAGGAAAAGGTGGTAGGTCTTGAAAAAATGCCTGAGAATAATATCAAGGATTTTGCAAGACTTTACAAGGCTTACAAGGCATATGTGGAGGAGAACGGAATCGGAGCCATTTCTTCAAGATGCTGGCCGGACTTTTTCACAGAGTTTGGCACACCTGTGTGCATGGTACTGTCACTTTTAAATGCAGTAAATATTCCCGCAAGCTGCGAGGCAGATGTATACGGTGCACTTTCAATGTACATCGGAACGGCATTCACAGAACAGTCAACATTCTTTGGAGATCCGGTTTCAATGGACGAGAAGGAGAACTCTATAACCTTCTGGCACTGCGGAATGGCTGCTTGTAATCTTGCACGCTGTGATACCGGAGCAGCTGTTGGAGTTCATCCCAACAGGAAAATCGGTCCGGTAATGGATTTTGGCTGCAAGGCATCAGATGAGGCAACAATTTTCAGAGTTGGCCGCACTGCCGAAGGAAAGTTCAGATTCTTCATAGCAGACGGAAAAGTAATGGATAAGCCCAAGCAGTTCAACGGTGCATCCATTGTTGTTCAGACAAATGAGTCTGCAGAAAAAATTGTAAAAGAAACAATAAAAAATGGATGGGAGCCCCACTATGTTGTAATTTACAAAAACATAGCAGAAGAGTTGGAAAAACTTGGAAATATGCTTAATGTTGAGGTCGTTCGTTACTAAATAGTGGTATAATTATCGTATGAAATATCAGGGGATAAATCTAGAAAACGTAAAACTCAGTAACCGCTCATCCATACTCCTTTTGCTTAATAATAACGGAGCAATGTCGAGGAAAGATATAGCAGAGACGGTTGGCCTTACAGCCGCCTCTGTTACTTTAATTTGCTCTGAACTTATTGAGCAGGGACTCATAGTTGAGCTTGGTGAGGCCAGCGAGGAGAAGAGAGCAGGCAGGAAAAAGATTCTTGTGGACATCAATCCGTCTTACAGGAGTGTGCTGTGTATAGCTATAGAATCTGATATTACCTATATATCAGTTACAGATATGAAAGGTAAAGTTCTGTGTAACACGCAGCTTCCTACAGACAGGGAGAGTATTCCCGAGAATTTTTTGAAAAATGTTACAGACGAGTGCCAAAAGCTTCTGTGGAAAAATGGCATCGTAAAGGAGAAAATCCTTGGTGCTGCCGTGACCATACCCGGAAGTGTGGACAGAGCAAATGGGATAAGTCTTAACAGCTACAATATCTGGACTGAGAATATACCGGTTGCTTCCATAATAAGTAAAGAGCTTGGCATTCAGGTGATTGTTGAGAACAACCTTAAAGCCTACGCCATGACAGAAATCTATTTTGGATTGGGAAGAACGGTCAATAATTTTTTCATATTAAAATGGGGACCCGGTGTTGGAGCATCAATAATTATAGACGGAAAAATTTACCAGGGCTCTAACAATATGGCTTCGGAAATAGGTCATATGACTGCAGTAAAGGATGGCAAAAAGTGCAATTGCAAAAGGAAGGGATGCCTTGAAGCTTATGTATCGACCAGAACTATAAAGGATGAATTGAAAAAGCTTCTTGGAGACGAGTACGACAATCTGACGGATAAAAATATTTTTGAAAATAAGAAAGCTTTGGAAGTTATTGATCAGAAAATCGATATGCTTGCCTTGAATGTCAGAAACAGTATAAGTATTCTGGATCCCAAAAATGTGATGCTTATCGGATATATGTTTGATATTCCGGGATGCTTTGAGAGGTTTGTAAAAGCGTATAAGGGATATGATCCTTTGGTTGCGGATGATTTTTTTGTAAAGAGCACGCTTTCAGAGAATAGCAGCCACACAGAGGGGCATGCGGTTTTTCTTAACGAGGTGCTTTTAACTCAGTTTAACTGAGAAGCTAAATAAACTGGAAGGTGGGGTAGTAGTAAAAATGGCAAAGTACATTATGGCGTTGGATTCCGGCACAACAAGTAACAGGTGCATACTTTTTGATCAGAAGGGAAACATCTGCTCCTGTGCACAGAAGGAATTCACTCAGTTTTTTCCTCAGCCCGGATGGGTTGAGCATGATGCCAGCGAGATCTGGCAGACACAGTTGTCTGTAGCCAGAGAGGCTATGAACAAAATCGATGCAAGCTTCGAGGATGTGGCAGCAATAGGTATAACCAATCAGCGTGAGACAGTGATTGTATGGGACAGAAAAACAGGTCAGCCCATTTCTCATGCGATAGTATGGCAATGCCGCAGAACAGCTGATTTTGCAGAGAAGATGAAGGAAGAGGTTCCCGGAATCGTAGAGAAATTCCAGCAAAAGACAGGACTTAAATTTGATCCCTATTTTTCAGGCACGAAGATCAGATGGATTCTGGACAATGTTGATGGTGCAAGAAAGAGGGCTGAAAATGGGGAGCTGTGCTTTGGTACGGTTGATTCCTGGCTTATCTACAAGCTTACAAAAGGTAAGGTTCACGTAACGGATTATTCCAATGCTTCAAGAACACTTCTTTTTAACATAAATACTCTGGAATGGGACAAGGAACTGTGCGATATCCTTGATATTCCCATGAGCATGCTTCCTGAAGTCAAGCCCTCAAGCTGCGTATACGGATTTACGGATCCTGAATTTTTCGGAGGTGAGATTGAGATCGCAGGTGCTGCAGGTGACCAGCAGGCAGCGCTTTTCGGACAGACCTGTTTTAATGAGGGCGATGCCAAGAATACATATGGAACAGGCTGTTTCATGCTTATGAACACAGGTGATAAACCTGTTTATTCTAAAAATGATCTTCTTACAACAATTGCATGGGGGATTGACGGAAAGGTTACCTATGCGATTGAGGGTTCTGTCTATGTGGCAGGTGCAGCAATTCAGTGGCTTAGAGATGAACTGCGAACTATCGATTCAGCTCCTGATTCAGAATACTTTGCAACAAGAGTAAAGGATACCAATGGATGCTATGTTGTTCCTGCGTTTACCGGACTTGGCGCTCCATACTGGGATCCATATGCACGCGGAGCTATAGTAGGTCTTACGCGAGGCGTTAATAAATATCACATTATAAGGGCTACGGTTGAATCTCTGGCATTCCAGACTGCGGATGTCTTAAAGGCTATGGAGCTTGATACGGGTAAAAAGCTGACGAGTCTGCGCGTGGACGGAGGAGCTTCCAAAAACAATTTCCTCTTGCAGTTTCAGGCGGACATCATCGACACCGGTGTTGTCAGACCTAAGTGCGTAGAGACAACAGCCATGGGAGCTGCCTACCTTGCAGGACTTGCTGTTGGCTACTGGAAAAACAAAGAGGACGTTCTTAATAACTGGCAGGTGGACAAAGAGTTTAAGAGCACCATGGACAGTGAAAAGAGAGAAAAAGAGCTTGCGGGCTGGAAACAGGCAGTTGCTTCCACAAGAGGCTGGGCAAAAAACTAAAGTCAGAGGAGAAAACAATTATGTACGATGTCATAATAATCGGCGCAGGTGTATCGGGAAGCGCAGTTGCAAGAGAGATTTCCAGATACAACGTATCAGCCTGTGTCCTTGAAAAATGTGAAGATGTTTGTGAGGGTACCTCCAAGGCAAATTCTGCAATAATCCATGCAGGCTTCGATGCTGCCGAAGGCTCTCTTATGGCAAAGCTTAATGTTGAAGGAAACGAGATGATGGATCAGTTCTCCAAGGATCTTGACATTCCTTTTAAGAGAAATGGTTCACTTGTTGTATGTGTTCATGAGGACGAGATAGACGGTCTTAAGACTCTCTATGACAGAGGTGTTAAGAACGGAGTCAAGGGACTTAAGATACTTTCAAAGGAAGAGGCTTTCGAGCTTGAGCCTAATCTGTCAGATGATGTTGTGGGCGCACTCTATGCACCTACAGGCGGAATCGTATGTCCCTTCGAACTCAACATTGCTATGGCTGAAAATGCCAATATGAACGGCGTTGAATTCCGCTTTAATACAGAGGTTGAAGATATTAAAAAGGGAGGAGACAACCTGTGGCACATAAGAACCAATAACGGCGAGTATGTGAGCAGGGTTGTTGTAAATGCGGCAGGTGTCTATGCTGACAGGATTCACAACATGGTCAGCGAGGATAAGATGCATATCATTGAGAGAAGAGGTGACTATCTTCTTCTTGATAAAGAGGTTGGCGGATACGTTTCGCATACAGTTTTCCAGCAGCCTACCAAGTACGGTAAAGGCGTTCTTGTGACACCTACCGTTCATGGTAATCTCCTTGTGGGCCCTACAGCTATCGATCTTGAGGATAAGGAAGGAAATAACACTACAGCAGCCGGGCTTAATGAGGTTACAGCCAAGGCAAACGAGAGTGTAAAGAATCTTCCTCTTAGAAATGTTATCACTTCATTTGCAGGACTTCGTGCTCATCTTGAGAGACATGAGTTTGTAATTGAGGAGGTTAAGGATGCTCCGAATTTCATAGATGTTGCAGGAATAGAGTCACCGGGCCTTTCTGCATCACCTGCTATCGGTAAAATGGTAGGTGATATGCTTAAGGATAAGATGGGACTCTCTGAAAAAACAGGCTGGATTGCAACAAGAAAGGGAATCAGAAGCACTGCAGGACTTTCAGTAGAAGAGATGAACGAGCTGATAAAAGAGAATCCTGCTTACGGAACAATCGTGTGCAGATGCGAGTCCATCACTGAGGGTGAGATTATTGATGCCATACACAGACCCTTAGGTGCCCGCTCACTTGATGGCGTAAAGCGCAGAACAAGAGCAGGCATGGGCAGATGCCAGGCAGGCTTCTGCAGCCCCAGAACCATGGAAATCATCAACAGAGAATTAGGTATTCCGTATGAAAAAATAACAAAGAGCGGCGGAAAATCCAATATCATCTTAGAGAGAACTAAAGGGGAGGTAAGCCACTCATGAAGACATATGACATAGTAATAGTAGGAGGCGGACCGGCAGGCCTTGCAGCAGCTGTAGCAGCAAAAGAGGCCGGAAATGACAGCATTCTTATCCTTGAGAGAGATCATGAACTTGGTGGAATCCTGAATCAGTGTATTCACAACGGCTTTGGTCTTCACACCTTTAAAGAAGAGCTCACAGGTCCTGAGTATGCATACAGATTTATCAGGCAGGTTCTTGACCTTGGGATCGAATATAAACTTAATACCATGGTTATGGATATTGCAGCTGATAAAACAGTTACTGCAATGAACAGAGAGGATGGAATGTTCCAGATTCCCGCAAAGGCAGTTATTCTTGCCATGGGCTGCAGAGAGAGGCCAAGAGGAGCTCTCAATATTCCGGGTTACAGACCGGCAGGCATTTTTTCAGCGGGAACAGCACAGAGACTTGTTAATATCGAAGGCTATATGCCCGGCCGTGAGGTAGTAATACTGGGGTCAGGCGATATCGGTCTTATCATGGCCAGAAGAATGACTCTTGAAGGAGCTAAGGTCAAGGTTGTTGCGGAGCTTATGCCCTATTCAGGAGGCCTTAAGAGAAATATAGTTCAGTGTCTTGATGATTACGGAATACCGCTTAAGTTGTCTCACACAGTTGTTGACATAGAAGGAAAAGATCATGTAACAGCAGTCACCATAGCAGAGGTTGGGCCGGACAGAAAGCCTATCCCCGGAACTGAGATCAGATATACCTGTGACACACTCCTTTTATCCTGTGGTCTGATTCCTGAGAATGAGCTCTCAAGGTCAGCCGGAGTTAAGATGAGTCCCGTAACATCAGGCCCTGTGGTAAATGAGTCCCTTGAAACCAACATCCCCGGCGTATTTGCCTGCGGTAACGTACTTCACGTTCATGACCTTGTTGACTATGTTTCCGAGGAAGCAAAGAGAGCCGGAGCAAATGCCGCTAAATTCGTGAAGGAAGGCGAAGTTAAGAGCGATAAAGTCATTGAACTTTTTGCAACTGACGGAGCCCGCTACACAGTTCCTTCAACAATTAATGTTGAACGCATGGACGATCTTCTTACTGTAAGATTCCGCGTGGGAGAGGTCTTCAAGAACTCATATGTCAGTGTTTACTTCGATGACGAGAGAGTGATGCACAATAAAAAGCGTATCATGTCTCCCGGAGAAATGGAACAGGTAATCCTTCAGAAGGTAAAGCTTAAGGAAGCTGATCCTAAGAAGATTACAATAAAAATCGAAGCGGAAGAGTGATATTTTTCATCATTGCATATAAACAGGCAGGATTTTTGAAAGGAACAGACCATGGAAAAAAGAGAACTTACATGTATCGGTTGCCCTATGGGATGCCAGATTACAGTTACATTAGAGGAGGGTGAGGTAATATCTGTAACGGGTAATACCTGTGCCATCGGCGATAAATATGCCAGAAATGAAGTAACACATCCGGAGCGCACTGTGACAAGTACTGCCATAGTGGAAGGCGGCGATAAGCCACGTGTATCGGTAAAGACAGCGGCTAATATTCCCAAGGACAAGATATTCGATGCAATGAAAGAAATTGACAGTGCAAGGGTTAAAGCACCGATCCACATCGGGGATGTAATTATAAAAAATGTCGCCGGGACAGGAGTGGACGTGGTTGCCACGAGAGAGATTGTGGAAACTTAAGAATATCTTAAGTTTTCTTACAACCACATTTCGTTGACATAATTATTGCACTCAAATATAATAGTGAACGTTGTTGTGAGGAGCTCTTGTGGGGATTCCACAGGGGCTCTTTTTTTGCGGAATTGGAAAATGTTTTCCAAAGATAGTAAGAAAAGTGCCCAATTGTAGAAGCTCACTCACAAAATTAATAGTATCTTTTTTAATTAGGAGGAAATTATGAAGAGATTATTCGCAATGATGCTCGCTGGTGTATCTGCTGTATCAATGCTCGCCGGATGCGGTGCAAAGAGCACAGAGACAACAGAGCAGGCTACAGAGACTGCGCAGACAGCTGAGGCTACAGAAGATGCAGCTGCAACAGAGGAATCTTCAGAGAATTCAGCAGAGGCTACTGAGGCACCCGCTGAGACAGTTAAGATTGACAAGCTTACAATTGGTTTCGTACCTTCACGTGAGCCTGATGAGATCGTAACTGCTACAGAGCCTCTTAAGACACTTCTTGCTGATGAGCTTGCAACACTTGGCTACGAAGTAGGTGAGGTTGACATCACAGTTGGTACCAGCTACGAGGCAGTTGGTGAAGGTCTTGCAGCAGGAACAATCGATATAGGTCTTATTCCCGGTGGTACTTATGTACTTTACGAGGATGGATGTGATGTTCTTCTTACAGCGACAAGAGACGGTCTTTCAATCGAGAGCCCTAATGCAAAGGATTGGAACGACAACAAGCCTACAGAGCCTACAGATGAGCAGGTTACTTTCTACCGTGGTCTTATCATCGCTGGTCCTTCAGAAGCAGGACAGGCTGTAGCTGCTAAGGTTAACGCAGGCGAGGAGCTTACATGGGAAGACCTTGATGGTCTTAACTGGAGCGTAATGAACTCTTCATCTTCAGCAGGATATATTTATCCTTCTCTTTGGCTTCAGGCTGGTTATGAGAAGCACGTAACAGACCTTTCACACGCTGTACAGGCTGATTCTTACGGTAATGCTTTTGCAAGACTTGCTTCAGGTCAGATCGACGTTCTTTGCTGCTATGCAGATGCAAGACGTGACAATGAAGAGAAGTGGACAACAGAGTTTGGCAGAGAAGCCAGCATCTGGGATGAGACAAACGTTATTGGTGTTACAGACGGTATCTACAACGATACTATCAGCGTAAGCAAGACTTCACCTATCATGGATGATGCTTTCAAGGCTGCACTTTCTAAGGCATTCATCAACATCGGCAACACTGATGCAGGTAAGGAAGTTATTTCTATTTATAACCACAATGGTTATGTAGAGGCTAACACAGCAGACTATGATTCTGAGAGAGCTGCTCAGGAACTTATCAAGTCAATGAACTAATACAACACCGATTCAGTCATAACATTTTTTTAACTAAGGGGAAGGTGATCACATACCTTCCCCTTTATGTAGGAGAAAATAGTTTTTAATCGCCAGGAGAATTAAAATGATTAAGTTTGAAGATGTAGGAAAGAGATATCCCAACGGCTTTGAGGGATTAAAGCATGTAAACCTTACTATTGAGCAGGGTGAATTTGTAGCAATTATCGGACTTTCAGGTGCAGGTAAATCCACACTTATTCGTACCATCAACAGGATGCACGATGTTACGAGCGGAAAACTCACCGTGGATGATGTTGATGTGATGAGTCTGTCCGGAAAGCAGCTCAGAAGATTTCGCAGGAAGATTGGCATGATTTTCCAGTCTTTCAATCTGATCACCAGAACAACTGTAATCAAGAACGTTCTTACAGCATTTGTTCCGGATATGCCCTGGTTTAGATCAACCTTTGGTATTTATACCAAGGATGAAAAGATGAAAGCACTTGAGTGTCTTGATAAGGTCGGTATTTTAAGGAAAGCATTCGTTCGCGCGGATCAGCTCTCCGGTGGACAGCAGCAGAGAGTAGCTCTTGCAAGAACTCTTGCTCAGAATCCGCAGATAATCCTTGCAGATGAGCCTGTTGCAGCTCTTGACCCTGTTACAGCCAAGCAGGTTATGGATGACTTCAAGAGAATAAACGAGGAGATGAAAATAACAATCCTCATTAATATTCACCACGTTGACCTTGCGCTTAAGTATGCAACAAGGGTTGTGGGAATAAGAGAAGGCGAGATTGTCTATGACGGACCTGCAGCTGAAGTAGATAAGGACGTACTAGCATCGATCTACAATGGAAAGGTAGATGATGAGGGTAATGTTCTTGATGCAAATGACCATAATGTAGAGAGGTGATTTGCCATGAGCGTATATGATAAGATTTTTAAACCCAAAGTATATACACTGCCTAACGGAAAAACCGTTGAGAAGAAGGCATCAAGGGTGCCTGTGTACTGCATAATCATTTTTTTGATGTGTGCTCTTTCGGTAAAGGTTACCGGTTTTGATATGAAAATATTAACGACAAGAATCGGGCAGTTTTTCGTAATCTTAGGTGACATGTTCCCGCCAAACATGGGATTTATGGAGAAGGTGTGGTCACCTTTGTTTGACACAATCAAGATGTCACTTTTAGGTTCAGTTCTGGGAGCACTGCTTTCAGTACCTTTTGCAATGCTTGCAAGTACCAACGTTTGTCCTAATAAGATTGTTGTATCAGTCGTAAGAGTTATGTTTTCACTTATCAGAACACTGCCCACACTTGTAACGGCTCTTGTTGCAACTTTGGTATTCGGACTTGGAACCCTCGCAGGTACTTTTGCAATTGCTGTTTTCTCCTTTGCCTACATTGGTAAACTCACATATGAAGAAATCGAGACAGTGGACATGGGAGCTTTCGAAGCCATGGAAGCCATGGGAGCAACCAAGGCGAGAGCTTTCATTTCAGCTATTGTTCCCCAGGTTTTGCCCTTCTACCTTTCAAACTGCCTCTTCAATTTTGAAGGTAACGTAAGATACGCAGCAGTTCTTGGTTACGTAGGAGCCGGTGGTATCGGTCTTGTTCTTAATGAAAAAATCTCCTGGAGAGAGTATTCAAGCGTAGGAACTATGCTGGTAGCACTTTTTGTAGCTGTGTTCATTATTGAATCAATAAGCAGAATGCTTCGTAAGAAGCTTGTGTAAGGGAGGGGAGCATAATATGAATCAGAGAATTAAAGAAGCATATGAAAAACGTCCCAGGACCTGGATTTATCATCTTGCTATAGCAGTTATTTTTGTAGGACTTATGGTATGGAGTGGCACCGCTGTTGAGACAGCAGGAACCACCATGGATGGCGGACAGATAGCACTTAATGTACTTGCCGGTATTTTTCAGCCTGACCTGTCATTCCTTTTTGACTTTACAACACAGGGCGTACCTTATCTTATGCTTGAGACAATATGTATCGCCTTTTTGGGAACAATAGTTGGCGCTATTCTTTCTGTTCCGCTTGCATTTATATCAGCGTCAAATCTTACACCAAAGCCAATCGCATTTGCGGGAAGAATTATCATCATGGCAGTTCGTACAATTCCTGCTTTTGTATACGGACTTATGTTTATCAGAGTTACAGGCCCCGGACCCTTCGCAGGTCTTCTCACAATGGGTGTGTGCTCAGTTGGTATGATAAGTAAGATGTACATTGAGGCTATAGAGGATCTTGATACTCATGTTGTTGAATCCCTTGATGCATCCGGTTGTGATACATGGCAGAAGATTCGCTACGGAATTCTTCCCCAGCTCCTTCCTAACTTTGCATCAACAGCTATTTACAGATTCGACATTAACCTTAGAGATGCAACCATCCTTGGTATGGTTGGAGCCGGAGGCTTCGGTGCACCCCTTATCTTTGCAATGAACGCATATCGCTGGAACGAGGCTGGCGCAATCCTTGCAGGACTTATTATCCTCATTCTTATTATAGAGTTCATTTCTACTAAGATAAGAGTAAAGCTTACAAGAGGTTAAGACTTAAAAATTAAGATAATATGTAATTCATTTATAGATTCCTTAATTTCGGAAGAGATTATGGAATCTATAAATCTATAGAGGTTTTATATGAAAATAATTTTCACATCAGACACGCATGGACATGTTTTTCCAATAAATTATGCTAGTGACAAAGAAGAGAACTCCGGACTTTTCAGAATTGCTTCTCAGATAAAAAAGGATATCGATGGCAATACACTTGTAATTGATGGTGGTGACAGCCTTCAGGGTACACCCCTTATGACTTACTATCTTGGCAATCGTGACAAGTATAATTTTAATCCTATGGCAGAAGGCTTTAATGCAATGGGACTTAACTATTACACACTTGGAAACCATGATTTTAATTTCGGCTATGATGCAATAGCAGATTTTACCAAAGCCATGAAGGCGACTCTCGTCTGTGCAAATGTAAATGATAAGAGAGGCGAGCTTGGTATAAAGAAGCATGTCATTCATACTTTAGAGGATGGTACCCGAGTTGGAATCACCGGAGCTGTTACAGGATATGTCAATGTATGGGAGCAGGAAAAGAACCTGACGGAGCTTGAGATTACAGATCCTGTAAGTGCTCTTAAAAAGGAACTTGATGAGATCAAGGATGAGTGCGATATTACAGTTTGTATTTATCACGGCGGCTTCGAAGAGGATTTATCTACAGGCGAAAAACTTTCAGATACTGAGGAAAACGAGGCTTGCAGAATTTCAAGAGAACTTGACTTTGATATTCTTCTCACAGGCCATCAGCACATGTCTGTTGAGGGAGTGATGATAGATGGAACATACGGTGTTCAGCCACCTGATAAGGCAATGAAGTTCTGTGTAATAGAGGCTGACAAAAACGGAAGGAATGTTTCTTCTAAGCTTGTTGCTGTTTCTGCAGACGAGGCTGAATATAGTAAAATTATTGAGGCTCACAGATTCATGGATGATCTTAATAATAAGCTCCAGGTTTGGCTTGATGAGCCTATTGGCTGCCTTAAAAATGAGATCTTACCTGAAGAAAAGTTAGATGCTGCACTTCATGGAAGTAAGGTTGCTTCAATTTTTAATCAGGTTCAGCTCGAACTTACAGGAGCTGATTTTTCGTGCACAAGTCTTGCTAATGATCCTTTGGGACTTCATAAGGAGATAACAGTAAGAGACGTTCTTGGAATCTATCAGTTCGCCAACACAGAGGAAGTTAAGGAAGTGACAAAGGCTGACCTTAAGCTTGCTCTTGAGAGATGCGCTGAATATTTTGATTATGATGAGAACAGCGGAAATGTTAAGATCTCGGATGCTTTTCTTCAGCCCAAGGTTGAACATTATAACTATGATTTTTATGCAGGACTCTGGTATGAATTTGATTTAAGAAGACCTGTGGGAGACAGAGTAGTAATTATGAAAAAGCTAGATGGTACAGAGCTTTTGGATGACGCCAAATACACGCTTGTTACCAGTAACTATCGTGCAACCGGAACAGGCGGCTATGAGTGCATCGGCAAGTGCAGAACCATCAGAACCTACTCAGAAGAAATGCCTGATCTGGTAATTGATTTTGTAAGAAAAAATTCCCCAGTGGGAGAGATTGTTAACAGCAGATTCAAATGTGTTATGTGAGCTACCGGTGCATAAAGGACAAGTAGGAGACTTTTTCCGATATTAACTGTTTCCTCGCGTTTTCAGCACCTTTGTAGCTTCAGACATAAGCATTTGACATACAAATGCTGCAATAAGAGTACATATCGTAAAAAGTCCAAGGCAGACTATCCAATGGAACCTTTCATAGAGCTTAAAGTGAATCAGTAAATTCAAAAAAAGCCAATGATAAAGGTACAAACCATAGGATATGTCTGCTTTTCTGAGTTTTTGTGAAAGCTCTTTAAGCCTCAATTTATACAATAGTTTATCAGAGAGATGAGCAAATAAAACAGTGATGGATGCAGTAGCCATGCCTGATAAGAGCCCTGTGTAATAGCCAAATTCCAAAATGCCAAAGATCCTCATCATCGAATGAACGACTAAAAGAACAGCCAAAGTAACAATGCCTTTTGTTTTCTGATAAAGTCTAAATGTCTGGAAAGTCACTCCAATGAAAAACCATATAGCATAAGGAATGAAACACCTTTCAAGAAGCTTTTGACCTGTGGATGGCAATGTTGGATTAAGAAAATGCGCAGCCAGATTTCCAAATGCCAAAAGCGCACAGGTAAGCCAGTATAGGAGTGGGGATTTAGATCCTTTGCTCATTTTTTTAAACAAAAACACAAGAATATAAAGCTGAATAAGAACAGTGATGTACCATAAAGGTCCATTAATACTGCCTGTTGCAAATTTCTGCATACAGGAAGGTGTTGCGGCAATTCCTATTCCTTGTGTGATTATCCAGCGAAGAATTGATATATCAAAAACTCCGGGAATAACCAAAAACAATACAAGAAGGTATACTGCCATGCTAAGCCATAGCTCAGGATATAGCCTGAAGAAGCGCTTTTTTATAAAAAGAGTTGCATTGCAATCTGAGCGCTCAAGCGAAGCCGAGATAAGGAATCCGCTTATGGCGAACATCACAACTGTCGGCTGGTAGAAATTAACGGCTGATCTAAGTACACCTATACTTCCTGCATGGTCAGGTACATATATGCGCATATATCCTGTGAAGTGCAGGAACATCACACAGAAAGCAGCATAATATCTAAGTATAGGAAAAATGTTGTCATTATTATTTTGCATAATCTATTTAGTATCCAATCAAATTATCAGAAGTTTTTTTGATATTATAACATGCTTGTTGATATCTCAAATACGATAGAATATTGAATTTCTTCAGAAAAAAACTTTATGAAATTTTAATAGATTGTTTAATGGAATATAGTTATTGAGGCATTGTTTAGTGCTTACTGCGGATGTTATTATGAATTTAGTGAAATTTTAATTTAATGAGTACGATTTTGTATGATGCAAACTACAGAATTATAGGAGTAATGCCTTATGAAAATGTTCAATGGTAACAGTGCTTCCGCTAATGTAGCAGATGCAGTAAGAGGTCTTTCATCACCGAAACTTATTATTTTTACAAGTGATGCCGATCATTTCGAAGCGGTAACTGCAGAGATTGAGAAAAAGTATCCCGGCATACCCAGCATAGGCTGTATAGGCATGGGATATAATTCAGGCATGCTTGAGAAAGGTATTAACATAACTGCATTCACAGAGGGCGTTAAGGTTAAGACAGGTGTTCTTGAATCTGTTTCGACCATGCCTGCCCGCTATGTTCACAGGCTTGAGAAAGATATAGAAGCGGTGAAGCCCGGTAAGGAAAACACTGCTATCATTGACTTCTGCGCAGGAAACGATGCTGCTGTTCTTACAACCTTAAGAGGACTTATCGACAAGTTCAATCTTCAGGTTATGGGAGCAACAGGCGATGGAGGCAAAATTGCCGTAAATGGTAAGGTTTACGATGATGCCATGGGCTACGCTGTTGTAAGAAATGAAGGCGGAAGGGTTAAGACCTACAAGGAGAACATTTACGAGCCCAAGGATAACAGACAGCTTATAGCATCAAAGACAGATAAAGCAAAGTATTATCTGGGTGAACTCAATGGCCGCAGTGCCAAGCAGGTTTACATGGATCTCACCGGTGCCGGCTCCGACAAGGAAATCATCGATCAGACCTTCAAGAATCCTCTTGGCAAAATGATCGGCAAGGACGTTTGCATCTGCTCAATTAAAGACGTTTCGGGAACAGGACTTATTCTCTACAGACAGATCAATGACTCAGACATCCTGACTCTTCTTGAGATGAAGGAACCTATGGAGGTTGCTCAGAATACCATAGACAGAATCAGGAATGATTTTTCGAGGATTTCAGGTATTTTCTCCGTTAACTGCATTTTCAGATATCTCGTACTCTCCGAAAGAGGTGAGATGAATACCTATCTTGGCAAAATTTCTTCGCTTGGACCATCATGCGGACTGATTGGATTTGGAGAACATTATAATGCCCAGTTTGTTAATCAGACTATGACATGTGTTGTGTTTGAATAAGAGGCCATTATTTTGATAAATCGGTTTGCAGGACCTGTGAAAAAGTCATGCTACCGGGCTTATGAGGGAGAGGTCAATATGTTTACAGATATCTTTAAAAAGAAAACAGAAGAGCCCGTTGCAGCAGTTCAGGTTGATAAGAGCGAGTTTGAAGCGGAGAAAAAGGATGCGCTTATTTATATTGCAAATTCTATAAAAACCTTCCAGAAAGAGCTTGTGCATAATGAAGTTACGGCTCTTACTGAGATTCACGATATGGGTGAAGCTGTAGAAAACGTAATTGAAAGTAACACTCAGCTAAGAAGTGAGATGGATGCTTTTAATGAAATGTTTGCAGCAGTTAATGACAGTGCAGGCAAATTCGAGGATGTTAAGGTGAATATCCTCAACAGTGTGCAGAATGCGCAGAACAAGGTTGCTGAGCTGAAGGACAGTTCCAACGAAGTACGCGCAACCTTCGATGAGATGACAGAGAGTTATGAAAACTTCAAGAATGCTGTTGATCAGATCTCTGATTACATGAAGAAGATTATCGGCATTGCGACCCAGACAAACCTTCTTGCACTCAATGCTTCAATCGAGGCGGCAAGAGCCGGAGCTGCAGGAAAAGGCTTTGCTGTAGTTGCTACAGAGGTAAGGGAGCTTGCTGATGAGATCAAGGTTATGATCAGTCAGGTTAACGCTTCAATCGATGCGGCAGGACAGGAGAGTGAGAGACTTTCCGCAAATATTCAGAACTCAATCGCTGCCATGGATAAGAGCATTCAGGAAGTTGATGAGACCAATGCTACCTTTGATGAAATCATAGAAAGCGCAAATGGAGCAAATGCAGTTCAGGAAGAAATTGCTGATACAGCAGATGCAGCATCTGATGAGCTTGGAAGAATCGGAAACAGCTTTACTGATATCAATAATAAGTACGATGCTCTTGTAAGTCAGCTGGAGAGAGTAAACAGACTCGGCACCACAAAGAGCAGCGTTTTCGAGCACATTGATAACCTGGCATCACAGATTGAACCTATTGTAAAGGACAAAAAGTAAGCATTTGTCATGATGCTTTGAACAATTATATTGCTTTTAATAATCCTGCATGCTTTATGAGTGTGCAGGATTTTGCAACACTTCAGGTATATGTTGGACATCTGTTGGACAGGGAATAATACAATAAGACCATAGAAACGAAAAACATAAATTTTGTGAATGTCTTGAGGGGGAGATTTACAATGACTATGAAACATATCGGATTTGCACTTGGAGTTTGCGCTTTAATGTTATTTTTTGCCGGATGTGGAAACACCGTCTCTGTAGGGAACAAAGGGCAGGATAATGTGTGTGCGATAGAAGTTGCATCTGCTAATCCAGCGCAGTTATATGCAGGCGTATGGGCTGATATCTATGAATGAAGAAAAAGAATCCATTTTTTTGAGCGAATATCTTATGTTGGCTGCATGTCTCTTTGCAGTCATTACAAGTGTTGTATCACTGTTTTTTATTCGAACGCAGGATGATTCCTTTGCGATGTTCGAAGTAATCGTGAAGCTGGTGACAGTTATCACAATGTATTTAGCATACAAAAAATTCAGTTGGGACGTAGCAAAAGGGCTCATGGGGGGAGTCCTTTTTTGTCTGATATACCAGGAAGCTTACCTGGTTCTTGGAAGGCTGTGGGGAGAGGCTGACTTTGACACCTACCTTGTGGTGGGCATTCAGGGAAGTCTCTATCTGGCTGCAGCCGGTATGTCATTTCTCATGACTATTGTAATCACAATCAATCATTTTTTCATAAACTATGGTTTGCGCGGCAATCCTAAGAATGTGATTTTTAACAGAATGAGCATTATTTTTAAGTTTGCTGTGTACATCCTGTTGCTTGTAACCAACAGCAGACTTGGTCTTTCATCGGATGTCCTGTGGGAAAATGCCTTTGAGTATCTGACAGATATGGCCATACTTCTTTTGATAGTCAGTATCGAATCTCAATTTGATTCATTTAAGGTGCTTCGTCATGAACTTCTTAAGGACAAACGTGAAAAACGAAAAGGAGAAAAAGATAAATGAATCTTAGAAAACGTCTCTCCGGAATATGGCTGATGGCCATGGCGCTTTTGTCGCTATGTGCATTCACGGTTTTCTTTGTGGCTCAAATGTGGCTGAATATACTTTACGCAGTGTATCTGACTCTTGCTGTAGTGCAGTCAGTTACACTGATTGTTTATTTATGGGGACCTGAAAAGATTACTCTGAAGCCATTAAAGGCGCTGTATTGTCTTTTTTACGCATCATCGATTCTGGTAATTCCGTCATTTGTCTTTATTTTCATGGGACTCGTTTCCCAGTATCATATCAAAATCCCTGAGAGTATTGATGCCAGAAATATGGCGGTGGAAGAGATTGTGCCGGGTGAAAAGACAGTAATTTACAATACCGGAACAGTGTATATTTTTTTTCCGGAATATTCAGAGGTTGATCTCGTATGTAAGGACCGTCCGTCAAAATCCGATGAGTCCATAACCTGGTGCAGCGGAGCGGCATTTCAGCATGCGGTAAGTCTCGGATTTACTCAGGAAAATGTGGAAGGCGACCATGCAGTAAACGGCGAGTTGTATGAGAGTCCTTATAACAAGGATTCATTTGCTGCATTTACATTTGCTGACGGCAAGTTTTCATTTGACTTTGACGATCCTATAGGGGCAATAAAAAGGGCAGCAGAATCCGGAGGAAGCGGCTTTATGCAATTTGGCTTGATTAAGGATGGCGAAAATGTCATGAGCTTTGACAGACCAAGAGCCCGCTGTTACAGAACCCTTGCGGAAATAAACGGACACCTGTGCATCATTGATTCGGTAAATATGCTTCATTTTTATGAATTTATGGCTGAGCTTAAGAGACTTGGTGTGAAAAATGCTCTATATATGGATATGGGTGCAGGCTGGAATTATTCCTGGTATCGAAGGGCGGATGAGAAGGTAAGGACACTTTTCGGACTTCCTGTTCCATGGTCACATAATTGGATCGTATTTAAAAAATAATTACAATAATAAAATTTGTTGGACATGTGTTGGACATGGCTATTTATTATATAGCATGTAAGATGTTTCAAACGAAATCATTTTTCTTTTGAGGAGGGAGATATGGTAAATAAAGTTTATAAGAGAATTGTAGTAGTTGCGATGGCAGCAGCAATGGCAGCAGTTACACTTACAGGATGCGCAGGCAAGACTGAGGCACCTGAGGGTACGGTAGCAGAGGTGAACGAGGAAGCGATGGACAATGCTACTGAGTCTGAGGTCATCGAGGAAGAGGACACTGCAAAGGCTGATGAAGCTGCATCAGATATTAACACCGGAGCTACTGAGGAGACTTATCATGATGCTAACGGCTGGAGCGTCAGATATGATCCCAATCTGTTCACTATCACACCGGAGAACGGCAACGTATTTATGGTTTATCAGGGTGAGTGCGCAGGCACAACAATGATCACTGTATCATATGAAGTTGGCAAGACAGCCAAGGAAGCTATAGATGAGCTCGGTAAATCATGGGGAGACGAAGACAAGGTACAGTATACAGATGGACCTTTCCCCGGAGCTGAGGACGTAACAGGATATTGGGCATCGTTACCTCCGGCTGAGGATGGTTCAGGAATGCATGAGACAGCTATTGGAAGAGACTACATGGAAGGTGCTCTCATCTTTGATATGGTAGGACACAACGGCACAGATGAAGAACAGAACATGGCAGTTTCAGACAATATGGCAGCTGTTATCGATTCACTTACTTTTGATTGATGTTACATTCTTGCACGCCGGTAACCGGCAGACAGTCTTCTGAGGGGGAGATTATGAGTAATAGAGCAAAAGTTGCAACATTTGTACTTGCGTCTACAATTATACTTTGCGCCTGCTGCTTTATAGGCGCTGCAGGAATGTAACTAATTATAAAAGTTCCTTGCCTGG
This sequence comes from Butyrivibrio sp. NATIVEDY162, assembly GCF_045999815.1. GTDB lineage: Bacteria > Bacillota > Clostridia > Lachnospirales > Lachnospiraceae > Butyrivibrio. The sequence goes on along the minus strand of NZ_CP172573.1, from coordinate 1,287,723 downwards.
TTCTTGATTTATTTTAATGTATTTGCTAACAGAATTAATCAGTTTTAAAAAATTGATTGACAAGCAAACGGATTGCAAGTAAACTTTGAAACAACTTAATACATTAAACCGATGAAGCGGAGATAAAGGTTATGATGCCTTCACAGAGAGTCCGGGGTGGTGAGAGCCGGATAAGAAACAAGTAATCAAATGGACCGCTGAGGGTGTGGGCGATGAGTGAAGTCTTACATTTTTCACTAGGTAGTCTGCAACGTAGGGCATACGTCAGTTGCCGGGGATATGTTGGTATCCTGTTAAGCGCGTAGCACATAGCTATGAAACAAGGTGGCACCGCGGATAGTTTAGTTTATTCGTCCTTGACAGAAAGAGATTTCTGTCAAGGACTTTTTGTTTTGCATGAAAATGCTTCACATTTTCTACAAGATAAAAAATTCCGTAAGGATGCGACGGGCTGATCAAAAATGACGAGCAGCTGACGAACTTGTGTCTATTAAAAAACGAATAACCAGGTCTCGGATTATATATGCATATTTCGAGCGATTATGCGTAGCAACGAGAGCGAAATATGCATATATAATCTGGGACCGGAATACTTCAAAACCAAAGGAGGAAAACATAATGATCAAGGAAGCTATTGAGAAAATTGTAAACAAAGAGGACCTTACATATGATGAAGCCTACACCGTAATGAACGAGATAATGGGCGGAGAAACCACTCCTACACAGAATGCTGCATTTCTTTCAGCGCTTTCAACAAAGAGTGCCAGAGCAGAGACAACTGAAGAGATAGCAGGTTGTGCAGCTGCCATGAGAGACCATGCTACAAAGGTTGATACAGGCATGGATATATTTGAGATTGTAGGTACAGGCGGAGATAACGCACACAGCTTCAACATATCCACAACCTCAGCACTTGTAGCTGCAGCAGGTGGGATGAAGGTTGCAAAGCACGGAAACAGAGCTGCATCTTCAAGCTGCGGAACAGCAGACTGCCTCGAGGCTCTTGGAGTCAACATCCATCAGGATCCTGAGAAGTGTGTTGAGCTTTTAGAGGAAGCCGGAATGTGCTTCTTTTTTGCACAGAAATATCACACCTCAATGAAATATGTAGGAGCCATCAGAAGAGAATTGGGATTCAGAACAGTTTTCAATATACTCGGACCTCTTACAAATCCGGGATCACCTAAAATGCAGCTTCTTGGAGTATATGACGAATATCTGGTTGAACCCCTTGCGCAGGTTCTGGTGAATCTGGGGGTTACAAGAGGAATGGTTGTCTACGGAATGGATAGGCTTGATGAGATCTCTCTTAGCGCACCCACCAAGATCTGCGAGATTAAGGATGGATGGTATAAAACTTACACAATCTGCCCTGAGGACTTTGGACTTACTAGATGCACCAAGGATGACCTGAAGGGTGGAAGTCCTGAAGAGAACGCGGCTATTACAAGAGGCATCCTTGCAGGTGAAAAGGGTCCCAAGAGAGATGCAGTTCTTATGAATGCCGGAGCATCACTTTATATCGGCGGAAAAGCAGACAGCTTTGCTGATGGAATTAAGCTTGCAGCTGAGATTATAGATTCAGGAAAAGCGGTTAAGACTCTTGAAAAGCTCATAGAGGTAAGTAACAGAGAAGAAGCTGTATCAGCATGAAGGCTCTTTTGATGAGAGAAGTAACATATAAAGGCAGGGAGGGAAAATGACCATACTTGATGAGCTTGCAGACTACGCGAAATGCAGAGTTGAAAAGGCAAAATTTAATATTTCTCTTGAAGACATAAGATTCGAAGCAGAAAGTCTTCAGAAGGGAGACTTTTCATTTGAAAAGGCACTTAAAAAGCAGGGCATGTCTTTTATATGCGAGTGCAAAAAGGCTTCTCCCTCAAAAGGAATCATCGCGGAGAATTTTCCCTACCTTGATATAGCAAGGGATTATGAGAAGGCCGGGGCTGATTGTATATCGGTCCTGACGGAGCCCAAGTGGTTCCTTGGAGATGACAGATACTTAAAGGAAATAACGAATGAGGTGCATATACCCTGTATTCGCAAGGACTTCACTGTTGATGAGTACATGATATATGAGGCCAAGGTTCTGGGAGCTTCAGCAGTTCTTCTTATCTGCTCAATTCTGGATGGCGAGCAGATAAGGGAGTACATACACATCTGTGATGAACTTGGTTTATCAGCACTGGTGGAAGCTCATGACGAAGCGGAGATAGAGACCGGTATTGAAGCCGGTGCCAGAATAATAGGCGTAAACAACAGAAATCTCAAGGACTTTTCAGTAGATACCGGCAATAGCACAAGACTAAGGCAGCTAATTCCAAAGGATGTGATCTATGTATCGGAGAGCGGCATAAAAACGGCAGAAGATATAAAGCGCCTTAGGGATAATGGTGTGGATGCGGTTTTAATAGGAGAGACCCTGATGAGAGCATCTGATAAGACAGCAGCACTTAGGGAACTCAGAGGATAAAAAAAGGAAGAAATAAAGGAGAAAAAGATGACAGTTGCAAAAGGAAGATTCGGAGTCCACGGCGGACAGTACATACCTGAGACCCTGATGAATGCAGTGATAGAGCTTGAAAAAGCATATAACCATTACAAGGATGATCCCGAATTTAATAGAGAACTTACAGAGCTGTTGAATGAATATGCAGGAAGACCTTCAAGACTCTACTACGCTGAGAAGATGACAAAGGATCTTGGCGGAGCAAAGATTTATTTAAAAAGAGAAGACCTTAATCACACAGGCTCACACAAGATAAACAATGTTCTGGGACAGGCACTTCTTGCAAAGAAGATGGGGAAAACGAGACTTATCGCGGAGACAGGAGCTGGTCAGCACGGAGTTGCAACCGCAACAGCTGCGGCGCTCATGGGAATGGAATGTGTTGTTTTCATGGGAAAAGAGGATACCGAGAGACAGGCACTTAACGTGTATAGAATGAAGCTCCTTGGGGCAGAGGTGGTGCCGGTTACTTCAGGAACAGCAACACTTAAGGATGCGGTATCAGAAGCTATGAGGGAGTGGACATCAAGAATTGATGATACACACTACTGTCTTGGTTCAGTTATGGGACCGCACCCTTTTCCTACCATAGTAAGAGACTTCCAGTCAGTCATTTCAAAAGAGATAAAAGAGCAGATCCTTGAAAAGGAAGGCCGACTTCCCAGTGCAGTAATTGCCTGCGTTGGCGGTGGATCAAATGCAATCGGAAGCTTTTATAATTTCATTGAAGATAAGGATGTGAGACTGATTGGCTGCGAGGCAGCAGGACGGGGAATAGATACCTTCGAAACAGCAGCTACCATTAACACAGGAAAAATTGGAATTTTCCACGGGATGAAATCCTACTTCTGCCAGGATGAATACGGCCAGATAGCACCTGTTTATTCCATTTCTGCAGGACTTGATTATCCGGGAGTTGGTCCTGAGCATGCGCACCTTCACGACATTGGAAGAGCAGAATATGTGCCTGTTACAGATGATGAGGCGGTGAATGCCTTTGAATACCTCTCAAAGACAGAGGGAATCATACCTGCAATCGAATCATCCCATGCAGTAGCTCACGCAATAAAAATCGCAGGGGACATGAGTAAGGATGACATTATTGTAATTACGATTTCAGGAAGAGGTGACAAGGACTGTGCGGCAATCGCCAGATACAGGGGAGTGGACATCTCAGAGTGAATTGTAAATCCTGATGGAGAGAGGAGATAAACTATGAGTAAGATAGCAGAAGCTTTTAATAATAAAAAGGCATTTATACCATTTGTGACCTGCGGTGATCCGGATCTTGAAACAACTAAGAAAATACTTCGTGAACTCTATGCAAACGGAGCTGATCTGATTGAGCTTGGCATACCATTTTCAGATCCAACCGCAGAAGGTCCCGTGATTCAGGGGGCAAATATCAGGGCTCTTAAAAACGGAATCACAACAGATGACATCTTCGAGATGGTATCGGAGATAAGAAGTGAGATTAATGTACCGATGGTTTTCATGACCTACGCCAACGTGATTTTTTCATACGGAATGGACAGATTTTTTGAAAAGTGCAAAAAGACGGGGATGGACGGTGTTATTCTTCCTGACGTACCTTTTGAGGAAAAGGAAGAGTTTGTAAATGTTGCAAGCGCCTATGATGTTGATTTTATCTCTATGGTTGCACCCACATCTGAGGACAGGGTAACGAAAATCGCAAAGGAAGCAAAGGGCTTTATCTACATAGTTTCAAGCCTTGGAGTAACCGGAACCAGAGCGTCAATAAATACCAACGTTAAGACACTTGTTGAGAAAATCAGGAAAGCTACAGATACTCCCTGCGCAGTCGGATTTGGAATATCAACTCCTGAACAGGCATCAGAGATGTCCAATATATCGGACGGTGCAATTGTAGGATCTGCCATCGTAAGGATAATCGAAAAGTACGGCGTAGACTCACCTGCACATGTCGGAGAATTTGTTAGAAACATGAAAAGTGGCTACAAGGCTTCATAAATCAGACAAAAAATGAAGAATTACAGTATGAGGAATGAGTATGAAAACACAACCGGAATTACAGGAAATTGAGAAAATTGCGGCTACCGGAAAATATGATGTGATCCCGGTAAGCTGCGAGATTCTATCTGACTTCATCACACCAATAGAGGCAATGAGAATTCTGAAAAATGCTTCAAGGCATGTGTATATGCTTGAATCTGCACAGGCAAATGAGACCTGGGGAAGATATACATTTCTTGGATATGAGCCAACAATGAAGATAACCTGTTTTGAGGGACGGGTTACAATCACCGATGAAAACGATAATGAAAAGACACAGGAGGGAGACCCTTCAGAGTGCCTTCGAAGGATTTTATCGAATTACAAGAGTCCCAGATTCTCATATCTTCCGCCCTTTGCAGGCGGAATGGTGGGCTATTTTTCATATGACTATCTGGGTTACAGCGAGCCCTCCGTGAGGATGGATGTAGAGGACACGGAAGGTTTCATGGACATGGACCTCATGCTGTTTGACAAGGTCATCGCCTTTGACAATACGAGGCAGAAAATAGTCCTTATCACCAATATGAAGGTTGGCAGTATCAGCTGCGCTGCAGATGCTGAGCATGAGGAAAAGACTTGTGGCGAAATGTCTGAGCCTGAGGAAAACTACAAAAAAGCGGCGAGTGAAATTAAAGAGAACTGCAAAAACGCGGCAAGTGAAATTAAAGAGAACTGCAAAAACGCGGCAAGTGAAATCGAAGAAAACTACAGAAAAGCGATAACTGACCTTGAAGAGATGATAAATCTTCTTACCACAGGAGAAAAGATATGCGAGACTCCCGGGAAACTTCTTGCTGAGCCGACCCCGCTTTTTAATAAAGGGAAGTACTGCGAAATGGTTGAAAAGGCAAAAAAACATATTTTTGAGGGAGACATTTTTCAGATAGTCTTATCTAACAGATTCTCTGCTCCCTTTGAGGGAAGCCTTTTCGATACCTACAGAATGTTAAGAACAATCAATCCTTCACCATACATGTTCTATTTTTCAGGAACGGATGTCGAGGTAGCAGGTGCCTCGCCGGAGACTCTTGTTAAGTTAAATGACGGGGTTCTGCACACATTTCCACTTGCAGGCACAAGACCAAGAGGGCGCAATGAGGAAGAGGATAAGAGGCTCGAAGAGGAACTCCTGGCAGATGAAAAAGAGTTAGCAGAGCACAACATGCTTGTTGACCTTGGAAGAAATGACCTTGGAAAAGTAAGTAAATTCGGCACTGTGAAGGTAGAAAAGCTGCATTCTATAGAGCGTTATTCACACGTTATGCACATAGGCTCCACGGTCCGCGGCGAGATAAGAGATGACAGGGATGCGCTTGATGCCATATCATCAGTTCTTCCTGCGGGGACACTTTCCGGGGCACCCAAGATCCGTGCCTGCCAGATAATAGGCGAGCTTGAAAACAATAAGCGCGGAATCTATGGCGGTGCGATCGGCTATATAGATTTTACAGGCAACATGGACACCTGCATTGCAATCAGGATCGCCTACAAGAAAAACGACAAAGTATTCATCAGAAGTGGTGCAGGAATCGTTGCGGATTCAGTTCCGGAGAAAGAATTTGAGGAGTGCATGAACAAAGCCAAGGCAGTGATGAAGGCTCTGCAGGGGAATTGATTTATACATGTTGTTTGAGCTAGAGGATATTGAATTTCATCAGATATTCGATATTTGTATTTGACCAGGTCCTGCTAATTTGATAAAGACGAGGTATAACAAAATGGTACTGCTTATAGATAATTACGACAGCTTTTCATATAACCTGTATCAGCTTATAGGTGAGATTGTATCTGAAGATAATTGTGATTCAGCTTCCGATAATGCAATTAAGGTAATAAGGAATGATGAACTTACAATCAGTGAGATAGAAGCTCTTGCACCGTCAAGAATTATCCTCTCTCCCGGTCCCGGAAGACCGGAGGATGCCGGAGTATGCATGGAGGTAGCAAAGATACTGGCAAAGAAAATCCCTACACTTGGGGTGTGCCTGGGACATCAGGCAATATGTGCAGCCTACGGGGCTACAGTAACTTATGCCAAGGAACTCATGCATGGAAAACAGTCAACGGTCAGGTTCGACAAGGATTGTTTATTATTTAAAGGGTGTCCTGAAACAGCTCTTGTAGCAAGGTATCACTCACTTGCTGCGGAGGCTTCTACAATTCCGGATGAGCTATCTGTAACTGCTGCAACTACTGAATCAGGAGAAGTCATGGCAGTTAAACATCGTGATTATCCTATTTATGGTGTGCAGTTTCACCCTGAATCAATCATGACACCCGATGGTAAGACCATGCTGAAAAATTTTATATGTGGATAATGGGCTTGATGGCGGGCATGTACACTGGAAAACAGGATAATGTGCAAATCCAGTGTAGAAGCTAAAGAGGCAGTGCACTGGAAAACAGGGTAATGTGCAAATCCAGTGTAGAAGCTAAAGAGACAGTGCACTGGAAAACAGGGTAATGTGCAAATCCAGTGTAGAAGCTAAAGAGACAGTGCACTGGAAAACAGGGTAATGTGCAAATCCAGTGTAGAAGCTAAAGAGACAGTGCACTGGAAAACAGGGTAATGCGCAAATCCAGTGTAGAAGCTAAAGAGACAGTGCACTGGGAAACAGGAAAAAGTGCAAATCCAGTGTAGAAGCATGAAAATCGGAGAAGAATCGATGACCAGGATAAAATTTTGTGGCCTTACAAGACCGGAAGATATAGATATAGTAAACAAACTAAAGCCTGATTACATAGGCTTTGTTTTTTATACAAAAAGTAAGCGCAATCTGACACCTGAAAAAGCTGCAATATTAAAACAAAAATTGGATGATAAAATCCAGGCTGTCGGAGTCTTTGTGGATGAGGACATGAACAAGATAGCAAAGCTTGTTAATGATAATGTTATAGATATTATTCAGCTGCATGGAAGCGAGGATGAGACCTATATCGAGGATTTGAGAAAAATAACATCAGCCAAAATCATAAAAGCATTCCAGATAAAACAAAATGTTTATGAGGGATTGATAAATGAATCCAGTGCCGATATGGTCCTGGTGGATTCAGGGCAGGGAACAGGCAAGGCTTTTGATTGGAATATCCTGAGTAAAATAAAGAGACCATTTATTCTCGCAGGTGGCCTTAATCCAGAAAACGTAAAGGATGCTATTTTAAACATAAAGCCTTATGGAATAGACTTAAGTTCCGGAATCGAGACAGATGGAATAAAGGATGAAGCAAAAATGGAAGCTATAATGACTGCTAAGCGAGAGACTTCATCACAACTTGAGACCGGTAAAATGATTTAAATTCAAAAGCAAAATCTAAAGTCCAAAAGCCAAACGCCCCCACCCCAAACTACAAACCTCACTAAGCCAAATCTATACTCGACTAATCCTCTGCCGAACTATATACTGTAAGCAATTCACAAAAATATTTCAAAAAACAGGGGATACAAAATGATCATAGATGAGATAATGAAAATCACAAAAGAAGCCGGAAATATTATTCTTACAGCAGAGCGTCCCAAGGTTATGGAAAAGTCGGGACATGCAAATTTTTGTACTGAAATAGATGAGAAGGTTCAGGCTTTTTTGATAAGCAAATTAAGTGAAGTTCTACCCGAAGCACAGTTCCTCGGAGAAGAGGATGGGCAGGATGTTTTTTCTTCCAAGATGAAAAGCGGTTACTGCTTTGTGCTTGATCCGATAGATGGCACTTCCAATTTTATCTATGGATATAGGCCTTCAGTTATATCTGTCGGATTATTAAAAGATGGAAAGCCGCACATTGCAGTTGTATATAACCCATATGATGATATGATGTTTCAGGCAACAGACGGGCAGGGAGCCTATATGAACGGAGAAAGGATAATGTCTTCTGAGGCTCCGCTTTCCGATTCCCTTGCTGTGTTTGGAACGGCGCCTTATTATGAGGAGCTTAGGGACAGGTCATTTGATATTGCGAAAAAGCTACTTCCTTGTTGTGTTGACCTCAGAAGATCAGGAACAGCTGCGTGGGATATGTGCTGTGTGGCTCTTGGCAGATGCGGACTATATGTGGAGCTTAAGGTTCAGCTCTGGGACTATGCGGCGGCAGCTCTTATTGCTAAGGAGGCAGGATGCCGTGTTACGGATGTTGATGGAAAACCGCTTTCATTTGCAGGTCCTACCTCAGCTCTCTGCGTATCAAGAGGTGTAGCAGGTACCGATCTGTCATCTGTTTTACAATAAAAGCCGGATGCTCTTCCTCTCCGGGCAAACATGAATAAAAACAAACTAGTGTCTTGTCTGGATGACAATTTGTTTAATTACTTGTCTAATTCTCAATATGCATCGTCATCTTCAATCGCCGTAGCCACCGCTACGACTCATTCAGATTCCTAGCCTATTGAGAATGATACTTCGTAATTAAATCAAAAGTCATCCAGACAAAACACTAGCGAGGCTTTTGGAGATGTACTATCGAGTAAGCAGGCAAGAATTTGGACAGGTTAATATAAAACAGCCACACTATCTATGCCTCGTAGATTTCTGCGGGGTATCTGACTGTACACAGGACTTGAATTCAATATACGAATTTTAGTGTGTAATATATTGTAATATATTGACATATATTTTTAAAGTGGTATTATAAGCATGTTGTCTCAAAGAAGAGATAACGCTATAACGTGAAACACGAAAATGGAGGGAAAGTATGAGAAGAGTTTCAAAACTTGGTGCTGCTCTTGCGGTAGCACTATCAGTAGCATTCGCTACACCATCAGCAGCACATGCAGCAGCAATTCCGACTGTAAGGGTTGGTCTTGAGAAAAAGAAGATTAACGACACATATTCTGATAGTTTAATTACTGAAGATAATAATGTGGTTTTCAAGACAACAGATGAAAAAGCGTGGGATGCAGAGTGGAAGAAGTATAGCAATGATAGAAGTTATCAGCGCACTTCTAAAACTATCGGATCAGTAACAACTTACTACATTTACCAGACAACATATAAGAATGAAATTACAGGTGCATCAAGCCTTGTAAGAGATGATGTGGCTCCGGAGGAAAAAAATGCTGAAGAATCAACATTTACATCTACGGTTTATGTTGATGAAGGAGTGCCTACAGATCTTGCAGTATCTCTTAGAAGCGGCGACACTCATATTAAGAAGATTAAATCTTCTAAGAAGAGCGTACTGTCAGCAGAACTGAATAAGAAGAAGAGCACTGTTACTAAGACAGATAAAAACGTATCCTACTATACTGACAAGGACGGCAACAAGTATTACTACAAGACAACAGGTGAGAAGGTGTATCTCCCCAAGGATAATACGAAGGATTCTCCTGAATACAAGGCTACAAACGGATCATCTGCTACTGCTTACATCAGAATTAATCCTAAGAAGACAGGAACATCCAAGGTTTCCTTTAAAATCTATAATAAAGATGGCAAGGAGACAGGAAAGGCTTCAATCAAGGTTATCGTAAGAAGTGATTCAGATATATTAAAGACCTTCACATTTGCAGGAAAAAATCTGCTGCCTAAAAAATGGGGTGAAGCCAACTACATCAACAATGGCAGAAAAATCAATGAATCAAATTATAATTACACTGATAAGAAAAAAGGTAAACTTGTAGTTAAGGCTAACAAAGGATACAAGATTGTTAAAATTCAGGTTGGTACATTTGAAAAGCCTACTGCTGTAAATGGTTACTCCTATGATAAGTACACAAATACCTATTACAATACTGACAATGAATACTATTCTGATTCCAGAAGCGGTAAGGGTGTAACTAAGCATTATGATTATAATGGTGATGGAGATTACCTTGACACTGTAAATGGAAATAGCGAGTACTATGCAGGTCTTAAGTTTAAGACAGTTAAGTCCGGAAAAACCATTAAGCTCGGCAAATATGCAAGCGAATCGCATAATTGGACTACTACTTCAGTAGATAAGAATAAAGACGGAAATAAGACTACTGTTACTAACAGCAAGTATTATAATGACTATGCTACTACACTGATCGTTGTTACTTATTACAATAAGGAAACCAGAAACTATGGTAGGATAGAAATGCCGCTTTATACTAAAAACCAGGCAAAATAAGTAATACTTTGAATTAAAAAAGGTGATCACTTCAAATCTGAAGTGGTCACCATTTTTTTATTTAATAGGAAAACCATGTGAGCGTTGCAAGACAAGGCTGAGAGTAATTGTTCATGGTGCTGAGTTCTTGATTGATGGTATCAAGTCGAAAAAGAGCAGACATATTAAATGAATGAACTGAATAGCATGAGCTATTTGCATTCAAATACGATAGTCACAAATGTGACCCTCGTTCAACAAAAATGACAGCCTTGAACTGTCATCTTACCAAGCGGTATAATGAGTAAAGTCTAAGAACAAGGTATTTACCACCTTTAAAGAGGTTGAGGGTTCTGATGGATATCAGATAAGATATTCAACTGACAGGAAGTGTTCCAAGAAATCTACAAAGACTAAGAATATAAAAGTCAAATAATTATAAGGTAAAAATAAATGGATAAAAAGGGTAGTTATATTTCGATACCGGAAAAGATAATTATGTTTCTGGTAGCATTTATGTCGGTCATTATCATGTGCGGAATAGTCTATAATCTGCGGGAGATGACCTTTGTAAATGAGAAATATAAGCCCTTTTTATTTTTTGGCGGAGCAGGTCTTTCTGTGGGCTTTTTCCTGTTCCTGAAAAAGTGGTTTGGAGCTATCGACAGACTCTCAAAAAGGGGACAGATACTGCTTACAGCTATTCTGTTCGTAATCCACTTTTTAGTGTCAATGTGGCTTTTTGCAAATATTGATTACAGACCAAATACAGATAGTCTCACAGACATAGACCTTGGCTGGTTTTTGAGGGATAACACTTTGGATGAGTCAAACAGCCACATCAGATGGATCAAGACGATTCCGAATAATTATTTTTTGATTCTGACCTTTAAACAGCTTGCGGCTATTGCCGGTAAAATTGGAATTAAAAGCATAACTGCATATCTTTGGCTGGTTAATTATTTTCTTTTATTTATAGGGACAGTGCTGACATTTTTGTGTGCTCTTGAGTTATCAGAGCATGCCATGGCAAATAAGACATTGTCTCTTATCGTTTTAAATCCCATATATTATTATCTCGCATTTTGGGTATATAGCTCATCTATGAGTGTTCCGCTGCTTATGGGAATATGCTATGTGCTTTTGAGGATATACCGTGAAGAGAACATCAGGAAAAAGGCAGCACAATGCCTGATTCTGGCTGTGCTTATTATTCTTGGCTTTCAGATAAGAGTTACCGCTGTATTTCCGGTGATAGCTTATGTAGTGATGCGATTTTTTGATTTGTTTGATAAAGACAAAAAAGATACAGGTAAGCAGGTATTAACCCTGCGTGTGCTTTTTGCGCTGTGTGTTTTGGTGGTTTCATTTGTCGGAATCAAGGCGATAAATGGACATATCTCTGACATTTTCGGCCCTTATCAGGAGTATAACCTCCCTATCACCAGATTGCTTTTTGTGGGATCACATGGTGATGGAAGTATTAAGACCGAATACGAGGACAATGGCTTTGACTATTCAAGACTTTATGGAAAGAGCAAGGAAGAAAAGTCAAAAATCTATATAGAAGGCATCAAATATAATTATAAAAGATTAGGCCCTGTAGGAACCTGCAAGCTGTGGGCGAATAAGCTCAGGGTAACTTTTTCTGATGCATTCCCCTCTGTGGTCTCAAGGACTTTTTCCGGTACCTATTCCGGTCAGATATTTGAGATTTTAAAAGGCGATGTTGGAGAATTTTTTGCCTATGTATATAGGATGATCCTTATTGTGGGGATTTTCCTGTGCGCGTGTTTTTGCCTGAAGGGATGGGGAGAAACTGACAGGAGAACCGGTCTTTTGCTGATAACCATGTTTGGGACAATGCTCTTTTACCTGATATGGGAGGTAAAAGGAGATTACGCGGATTCTTTGCTGCCGCTTATGGCGATATTGTGTGCTTTTGGAATAGACAGAATGCCAAAGGTTCATGAAATTACAGATAAGCGGGCTGTGAAAGTGGTTGGTAGTGCTGTTTTTTGCGTCTTATGTGTTGCTCTTTTTGTCATAATGATTTCGAATGCAAAGTATACACATAACAGGATAAACGGAGATACCTACTCAAGGAGCGATGATAATATTTCTTTGGAAGTAGGAGAACAGGTAGTACTCAGACAGAACTTTTACTGCTCGGATGTGTTTAACAGGATTGTGATACGGGCAGAGAGTGAGGAAAAGTCCGCTGATTATCAGATATCACTTTATGACCAGGCTGGTAATACGGTGTACGATACTGTGATCAACTCAGGCAAGATCAAGAAGAGCAAAATAAAGCTTGATATGGATGATATTGTACCTTCCGGGAAGAATAGCGAGTATCTGTTGGAAATAAAGAGGCTTGAGGGAGAAGGGGCAAATATCACTTTTTACACCGGGGATAATTATTATATAGATTCCTATGATGGTAGCCTGACTATGGGAGATGTAAGCTATGTGGATGATCTCTCATTAAAGGTGGAGTACTGCAGTGAAGGACCCTTTGTTCCGCTTTTATATGTGGCAATCATAAGTGTGTTATGTTTGGCTATGTGCCTGTTTGGAATAGGTGTATATTGAATTTCTTCGTAATGGTCTATGAACAATTCCTGTAGTGTATTGTGTTTCATAGATATCATTATGAAGGATTTAGGGCACTTTTTTTATAAGGTCTTGGCCACATTATTGTAGTAGGCAGAGAACTTTCTTTTTGTGGCATAGGAGCGGAAAGCCTCATCCCTAACAATGCAACCGAGATGGCAGACGCTGTCTTTGACTTCGTGCCTTATGATTATGGCAAGAGCGGTAACTACCTTGGTCTTTGACTGACTGCCCTGATTGTAATTATCTGCAAACTGGAACATGAATGTCCCATGCACTTCAAATTTGTCTTTATCACTAATAGGGATATCTATCCCGATGCTCTCTTCACTTATATCTGTGATCTTACCGCTTATTTCCTCGCCATTAGGCGCAAACAGCACAACCGCAGTATCTGAAAGCTCAAACCTGTTATAAAATCGTCTATCCTTTATCATAAGATATTCTCCCATGTTTTGTGGTTTATAAATCATATTATACGCTGTGTAAATAAAAAAACTACTGTTTCTGATTTTATTCAATATTTATTTATAGTAAGTTTATATTTCTATGAAAAAGGCTGACATATTGGGTAATTCCTTATATAAATATAAAAAGTATAAAATAATGCAATAGGACTTTGGATTATGATTGGGGTTAAAATGATAGCAAACCTTTGTCTTTGCTGCATTTGCATAATAAACGAAATTATAAACATTCTATAAACTTTATAAACTGCTTAGAAACCGCATGGCTACTGTATTGACAATAAAAATATCGCGGTGCTAGAATCATAGCTGTCACGAATTCACGGTACGATATACCGTGCAATAATTTTTTCTATGAGTGGAGGTAATCTATATGATGAAATTCTCTAGAATTGGTGCTACTGCGCTTGCATTGGCACTGTCTGTAACGTTCCTGACTCCTTCAACAGTATCAGCTGCTAATGAGAAGAATTATGATGCGGAATATGAAGTTGGATTAGGTAATGTGAGAACAAGCACATACTATGATGATGATCTTGTTAGTGTAGATAATAAGAAAATTGCAGAATATGCAACTAAAGCAGAAGCAGAAAAAGCATTTGCAGATGCAGGATATAAAGAAGATGATGGATATTCCGTTAAAAACTGGGTAAAGGGTGGAAAGGATGTTTGGGTTATCATCCAGAAAATCTATAAAAATGAAATCACCGGCAAAACAGCATCTAAAGAGGAAGAAGTTGTAGATAAGTATGCCAGTGAAGTCCAATTTGATAAAACAATTAATATTAAAAAGGGTGAAGTAACGCTGCTTAGAGTTTCATTGATCAATGGTGATACTGCTATTAAGAAGGTAAAATCTTCAAAGAAAAAGGTTGTTACAGCGGCTCTTGATAAGAAAAATACAAGTAAAATGGAGACAAATGAAAACGTTTCCTATTACATGTTAGAAAAAGATAACGATGGTAATTACTTCTATTATACATCCCTTGGAACAAAGGTGATTATTCCAAAGGATAAGGAAGGTGATCCGGATACTTCATCTAATGAGTATAAAAATTCAAATGCTTCAAGTGCGAGTGTTGGAATTAAACTTACAGCTAAGAAGCCGGGAAAGGCAAAGCTTTCTTTTGATGTGTACAATAAGAACGGAACAAAGACTGGTACAGCTTCTATAACAGTTGTAGTTCAATCTGATGATGATGTATTCAAAACATTTTCATATGGTGGTAAGTCTCTTATTATGAAGAACTATGGCGATAGCAATTATATAAATGATGGCCGAGAAGTAGGTGGAAGCGATAATAACTTTACAGATAAGAAGAAGGGTAAACTCGTTATAAAGGCAAATAATGGCATTAAGATTGTTAAGATCGAAATAGGTAAGCTTTCCAAAAAGAGCTTCAATGGAGTAGTAAATGATGACGATGGAACATATGAAAATATTGATGATGATTTTGAAACTAGAACTGCATCCGGTAAGAGCACTTATCATCCTGTAGACCTTAATGGCGATGGTGACTTCCTTGATACAATTTATGGTATATCTGAGAAAAACGGAGAAGCATTTACTTACAAGAAGTTTAAGTCAGGAAAGACCCTCAAGCTTTCAACAGTTGGCGTATCATCTACTGGTAAGAGCAGTATTTCTTATAAGAAGTATGTTAAGAATGCTAATGATGAACTTGTTTATTTTAACTCAACAGGTACATCACAAAGTAATCTTGCACCTACAGTAATTCGTGTTACATACTATGATAAGGAAAATAAGTCTTATCGTGTTACGACTAAAACTCTTTACACAACAGCAAAGAATTCTAAGAAATAATTAGTTAACTCTTATATCAAGTATACTCATATAATAATTCTGTTATAAGATATGATATGTTTGTGACAAAACTATCTCGTATGCTTGATGTGATATCACCCCGGAGCCGTCTGCTCCGGGGTTTCTTTATGGGGGCTTAACTCTTAACAGGGACTTTGCTTTTATGTAGGGGCTTATCTTTTCCGAAGGTGCATTGCTTTTTATGAAGGTGCTTATCTTTTCTGAAGGTGCTTTGCTTTTTTTATGAGAGGGCTTATTATTTTTCGAAGGGCATTGCTTTTATGCAGGGGCTTACCTTTTCCGAAGGGGCTTTGCTTTTTTATGAGAGGGCTTATTATTTTTCGAAGGGCATGCTTTTATGCAGGGGCTTATCTTTTCTGATCAGGCTATTCTTTTTAGTCCTTATTTCATGGAATGGCATTTTGGGATGAATTATTTTTGCAAAAATTAACGGAATTACGTCATTGATTCATCCATAATTGTATATCTGCTAATTTAGTATGACAATTCAGGGATATTTTCTGCAAAAATCAATTGATACTAATATTTTGATTCATCTAATAATGCGGATTTTAAATAATTAGATGAACTGCGTCTTATAAGATACTCTAAATATCGAGTAGAAGTAATCCAATTATGCAAAAATGATAGAAAAGTATGAGTTCTTGAATGATATTTCAGAAACCCGCACTAGCTGCGGGTTTCGTGAGAACATGATTCAGGAGGCAAATAGGCCCGCGACGAAGTCGCATTGGAATGGCCTATTTGCAGGCATCTTGAATCTTTGATTCAAGAAGCCATGAGTTCTTGAATGATATTTCAGAAACCCGCACTAGCTGCGGGTTTCGTGAGAACATGATTCAGGAGGCAAATAGGCCCGCGACGAAGTCGCATTGGAATGGCCTATTTGCAGGCATCTTGAATCTTTGATTCAAGAAGCCATGAGTTCTTGAATGATATTTCAGAAACCCGCACTAGCTGCGGGTTTCGTGAGAACATGATTCAGGAGGCAAATAGGCCCGCGACGAAGTCGCATTGGAATGGCCTATTTGCAGGCATCTTGAATCTTTGATTCAAGAAGCCATGAGTTCTTGAATGATATTTCAGAAACCCGCACTAGCTGCGGGTTTCGTGAGAACATGATTCAGGAGGCAAATAGGCCCGCGACGAAGTCGCATTGGAATGGCCTATTTGCAGGCATCTTGAATCTTTGATTCAAGATGTCATGACTTCTTGAACTCAAATCGGAAAAAGCGTTCAAGAATCTCTGTAGACTTTTGCCGGTTACAGGCATTTATATCGTAAAAGACATTAGGAATTGAATAATTTTGTTTGCAACCATTTAATTAAGATTACATTAAATTTATATAAAGATGCCAGATATATACAAGGCTGGTGCTATAATGAAATTCAATGAAACTACTCATAACAAACAGATTTGTCTTACACTCTTAAAAAGAGTACCGGGAGTTTTCTATGTCGAATTCAATAATCAAGGTATTATCTGCTATATTGCCTGTAATAGTAATGATATATGTTGGTGTGTTTTTGAGGAAAACTCAGTGGATTTCACGCAAGGGGATAGATGATATTAAGTTCCTTGTTTCCAGGATCATGCTGACGGTGGCTGTTTTTCATGCACTTGCCACAGCAGATTATACGGGCAAAACAGCGATATTGGTAGTTGTCCTTTTTATTGTGGAACTTCTTACATTTGCATGCGGATTCCTGATAAGGCCTTTGTTCAGGGCCGACCGCGCCGGGTATATTCCGTTTCTCATGAGTCTGTATGAGGGCGGTATGCTGGCATATCCGCTTTATTCCAATCTTTGCGGCACGGATGCCCTCTCTAAAATCGCGCTTCTTGATATTTCCGGATTACTATTTGGATTTTCCATATGGATGGGGATGTTGCAACAGCAGGAGAAAGGAGAAAGTATATCTCCTAAGGCGCTGATTATGTCTGCGCTGCATACTCCTACATTTATAGGAGCTGTGTTGGGCGTAACCTGTGGCATAACCGGTATCATGAAATGGTTCCTTGCTCAGCCTGTTAGTTCTATCTATCTGGGCTGTGAACATATCATTGTAGCACCTCTAAATGCAATGATACTATTGGCAGTAGGATATGATATAGATTTCCATCCGGAAAAAATAAAAGAGGTAATTAAGCCTGTTATCTGGCGTCTTCTGATTCAGAGCTGTGCCATTGCTGTGGTTATCTTTGTGATTTTCAGGTTATATAAAGGTGACCTTGAATTTATAATGGCTGAAGTGATTTATATGAGTGTTCCTACAACCTTTTCAATGCAGACATATATCAGGAATCCTGAAGGATGCTCCTATGTTTCAAACACAAATTCAATTTACATGATAATCACTATCATTGCTTATGCTATTTGTGCGTTTATTTACCATATGGCTTGATTTGCTTCGTGAGGGTATAATTGTGTTTTTATTTTTTATTAATATGGTTTTAATGGCACTTGTTTTTGGTAATAAGTAAAATAATTATAAGTAACTGTGTGCTTTTATGGGAAATTACTTATGAAGAGGCGTAAATACGGATTCAGCTACGTCAGGTTTGCAATTTATATTGCAGTGCTTGTACTGTCAGCCGGAATAATAATCAGCATATTTTACGCACTTTATGATGTGTCAAAACAGAACATCATAGGCAGTTGGCGCAATAAGACCAGAGAAATGGCTCAGGAATTTAGCACCTATCTTATGATGCCTATGGATGCTGTGTCTTTTTCTGCTGCAAGAATCAATGCCATGACTAAAAGCGGCACTACAACGGAAGAAGTAGGTGCTTATCTGATTCATGAAACTGAGATTTATGCGGCTGTCATTAGAGATAATACCACCGGAGTTTATGGCTATTATAAGGGAACATACCTGGATGGAAGCGGATGGATTCCACCGGAGGACTACGATCCTTTGAGCCGTCCCTGGTATATTGGTGCAGTTAAAGGTGATGGGGAAATTGTGGCAATAAAGCCCTATGTAAATCTCCAGACCTTTACATATATGATGTCCGTAAGTCAGCTCCTTGACGATAAGGAGAGTGTGGTCTCCATGGATATTTTCATAGACGGAGTCCTTAGAATGATAGATGAAATGGCTGCGGATCCTGTTATTAAAGAAGCCTTTGTAATTGACAATGATGGCTACGTCATTGCTCATTCGGACAAATCCTATATAGGCAAACATTTAAGTGATGATGGTGAAGAACTTGATGAAAAGTTGTATGCGGCACTTGAGCAGGCAGATGGCGATTTTATAGATTTAAATGGGCATGGTCTGTCCGATATTACTTTTATTGAAGATATCAATGGTATATGGAAAACGGTGGTTGTTCTCGATAAACAGGCAACCTTTTTCCCGCTAAGATCAATTTATCTTATTTCCGGTTCACTTCTGCTATTGGTGACAGTAGCGCTGATCATTCTCTTTGGATACCTCAACTTAAAGCACAGACATACAGTGGAGCTGAACAATGAGGTTGAAGCAATCGCTGACATCTATGCGACAGTATTGAAAATAGATCTGAAAAAAGATACCCTGCATATGATCAGAGCTAATGAGGATGAAGATACTTTACTGGCTAATCATATGCCCAAGAATTTTAAACAGAATGCCGAGGCGATGGCGATGGAGATGGCATCAGATCAGTCAAAGGAACTGGTGGTACGCTTTATGGATCCCGAGACGCTTGATAGCAGAATGAGAGGAGTCAATTCTATATCGCAGGAATTTTTGGATTACAAAGGACGCTGGATGCGCATCAGATTTATTGCCGTTGAGCGTGATGAAAAGGACAACCTTTCTCAGGTCCTCTTTGCATTTGAATCGATTGATGAAGACAGAAAGCGACAGGAAAAGCTTAAGAAAATCTCAGAGACAGACAGTATGACGGGTATCAGAAACAGGGGAAGCGGCGAAGCTGAGATAAAAAAGATGATGGCAGAAGGCAGAAAGGGAATGTTCTGCGTTATGGATGCAGATAACTTCAAAGCCATAAATGACAACTTTGGCCATAAGACAGGAGACAAAGTAATTATTGAGATTGCAAATTGCCTTAGAGAATCATTCAGGGATACAGATGTGGTTTTCAGACTTGGCGGTGATGAATTTGCAGCTTTTTCAGAGGGAGTAACAGAACCTGAGACCGGAAGGCAGATATTGAGCAGATTCTTTGGCAAAATTGATAACATAGATATACCTGAGCTTGGGGACAGAATAATAAGTATCAGCGTCGGAGCAAGCTTCTATCCGGCTAACAATAATGATTCCTTCGAAGCACTTTATTCAAGGGCAGATGAAGGGGCCTATGAGAGCAAACGAAAAGAGGGCTCATATGTTACATTCAGGCTGGTGGATAAGTAGTTAAAACTAATACAAAACTAATAAAGTACTAATACAGAACGGACCTAATTTCTTCAGAAGTTAATTAGCAGTTTTTTATAGCATAGGAAATTGCTTTCCTATGCTATAAAAAACACTCCGTGAGGATGCGCACTCGCGCGAAAGGAATATGTTGCATGCTGCAACCGCGCTCGGCGCGAGAATGTCGCGAGCGACATTCTTTTTTATAGCAAAGACTTCAGTGATTCTATCAGATCAGAACATTCCTTTTTATGGACAAAGAGGATGGTGGTTTGCAGGTAGTCCTCATCGATGGGGCATACTATTAAGCCTTTGCCACATTCCTTTTCAAGTGATTTGGGAAAAATGGCAACAGCCTTGTTATTCTTGGCCCATAGAAGGGCGGTTCTGGTATCATCGCATATGCTGAAAAAGTTCGGCTCGAGATTCTTTTTCTGGAAAGCTTCAGTGAGAAGTGTGTGGTATCTTCTGTAAATTGACAGAGGGTACTCTGATAGTACTTCGAGTGATACTGCTTTATCAGATTTGAAATTATTTTTACTTTTGATAAGAGCTTTTGGAAGCGCTGCTACCATGGGCTCTTTTCTTATTGGTATTTCTTCAAAATTTTTCTCTGTGATTGGTGTCCTTAGAAAAGCAGCATCGATGACATTGGTATCCAAAAGCTGCTGAAGCTCAAAGGTAGAACCATCATATATTTGAAAACGCACGTCGGGATGACGGTCTGAAAACATGGCAAGAGTATCCGATACTACAGGAATCGTAGATGGCGTAAGGCCCAGGGACAGCGACCTGTGCTGACCGGCTTTTATTACATCTGTTACTGCAGCATCTGTCAGCTTTAGGATTCTTGTGGCATGCTGATAAAAAATGGCTCCGGCTTCAGTCAGGGTTATCTGTCTTGATCCTCTGGTTAATAGTACAACTCCAAGTTCCTCCTCGAGTTTTCTCATGGACATGGACAGAGGCGGCTGACTCATGTGCAAAATTCCGGCGGCACGGTTGATGCTGCCGGCGTCTACAATTGTCTTAAAATATTCCATCTGCTTTAAATCCATCATCGCTCCTATATATAAAAAATATAATAAATCAATATTTTTTATATTTTACATATACCTGGGATAAGTATAAGCTAGTAGGAGTATTGAAATCAAGGATATATAATGCATAAACAGCTTTAAAAGCAAAGATATATATAGCATAAACGACGTTGAAATTAAGGTTACTGTTCAGACAGCTCTGCGCACTTGCTGCGCTGAGCGTGAGAATGTTCTACGTCTTGAATATAGGATTTGCCCCTTTGCCGAAGGCAACTGGAATGGGCAAATCCAGTTGCTGTGAGCACCGTAAGGTGTGAACAGTAACAAATTAAGGCTTTATAAGAATAAGCGCTTTTTGAACAAAGAATTATTATGGAGTAACACAATGAAACAGATTGACTTTAAAAATGGCAGCACATTAAAAAATATACTGGCAACTGCAGTTCCCATGCTTGTAGCACAGATTCTTAACCTGCTCTACAACATAGTGGACAGAATATATATAGCCAGAATCCCTGTAATAGGAACGGTTGCTCTTGGGGCAGTGGGCTTGTGTTTTCCTCTTGTTATTCTGATCACAGCTTTTACCAATATGTACGGAAGCGGCGGCGCACCGCTGTTTTCAATTGCAAGAGGAAAGGGTGATGACCGCGAAGCGAAGGGAATTCAGAACACCGCTTTCTTTCTTCTGGTATCGACAGGTATTATACTTACGGTATTTTGTGAGATTTTCGGAAAGCCTATATTATCACTGTTTGGAACTTCTGATTCAGCGATGATTTATGCCCTTCCTTATCTTAGAATTTATCTTCTTGGAACGATTTTTTCAATGATAGCCACGGGAATGAACCCATTTATAACAGCCCAGGGATTTTCACTTGTAGGTATGACAACTATAGTTGTAGGAGCTGTAGCAAATTTTGTCTTAGATCCGGTATTCATATTTGTATTAAATCTAGGAATAGAAGGCGCAGCCATAGCTACAGTTTTGTCCCAGGCATTATCGGCTATATATGCACTTAAGTTTTTGTTTGGGAATAAGTGTGAGTACAGAGTCCATCTGCTTAACAAGGATGAGATCAGGCATTGCGGAAGAAGAGCCCGAAATATCATAGCACTTGGAACAGCTGCCTTTATCATGCAGTTCACCAATGCTGCTGTTCAGATATCCTGTAATAATGTACTTGCGGACGTGGGAGGAGATATATATGTTTCCATAATGACCATAGTCAACTCTGCCCGTCAGATGATGGAAACGCCGATACTTGCCATTTCTGAAGGCGCTTCTCCGATCATCAGCTATAACTATGGAGCTCGAAGATTTGGCAGGATCAAGCATGCCATTATGATAATGTTCGCATTGAGCTTTGGATATACAGTTATGGTATGGCTGGTTATAAGATTCTTCCCTGCAATGATAATAGGAATATTCAGCAGTGATACGACTATTCTTGAAGATGCCATACCTGCGTTTAATCTGTACTTTTCAACATTTATATTCATGACCTTTCAGCACGCAGGTCAGGTCACCTTCAAATCTCTTGGACGAAAAAAGCACGCTATCTTTTTCTCACTTTTCAGGAAGGCTATGATAGTGGTTCCTCTGACCTATTTACTGCCCTATGTATTTAATATGGGAACGGATGGGGTATTTGCTGCAGAGCCGATAAGCAACGTGGTAGGAGGACTTGCATGCTTCATAACCATGATATTCTGCGTCACCTCCATGATGAAAAATGAGCAGAGCGCCAACCTTGAATCTGAAGCTATCTGAAAAACTTTCCACATCCACAACCCCTGCGAGCCCCATTTCATCTGCTTGCGAGGCTATTAAAACAGTGGGAGTTTGTATATATGCCGCCCAAAGCATGTTTGAGATCTATGCCTTGGAATCCATCGTTCCTCCGTTGCTTGCTCGTTATGCTCGCTTTGTTTTCTAAAATACCGGCGCCACTTTTTTATATGCATGCTTCGAAAAAAACTTGCAGGACGCAAATTATGTTGTTATGGGCGTGGTCATTGCTCGCAAAGCGAGCTACCACAACAAAAAAGCAAGTATTCCCGAGCTAGCTCGAGGATACTTGCTTTTTTTGTTGTAGGTGCTTCGCACCGTATGACCACGCCTTTATATAGATAGAAGCGTCCTGCTGCAAACAGTTTTCTGCGCATGCCCAAAAGTGGCATTGCCGGTATTAGAAAACAAGCGCTCACATACAATCGCCGCAACGGAGAAACGAATGGTTCCCGGCATAGAGCGAGTTCTGCAGGGCGGCATATGTCTATACAAACTCTCACTGTTTTAATGGTAAGCCGAGCGCAGATGAAATGGGGCTCGCAGGGGTATGTGGGAAGTGGGAAGTTTTACAGACCAATATATTTTTTTCTGAGATATATGCCAAGACTTACAAGGCCCAGGGTCTCTGTCAAATGGAATATAAGAGATGACCACACGATACCGATGCTGTAGCTTCCGATGGTTATGGTCTGCATTCCGATAAGGACAATTGAGAGCATGAAAAGTGATATTAGTATAAGTGCCGCAGCTTTCAGCTTTCTGTCATGCAGGAATATTCCGGTGATAAAGGCGCCCAGGAGAAGAGCTGTGAGCATACTTATATATTTAAAGCCATGAGTCGTGTTATATATCTCTGTAAATTTATGGTTAAGTGTAGGACTAAGAAAGCTTACTGTTGTCAGCTGCAAGATGAACTGCCTGTAGACAAGAGAACTTATCTCATATATAGCTCTTACGCCCACAAGTATTACGCCCCATAACTCCAGCAGCTCGAATATGGATTCACCTGACAGGGCAGGGATGTTTTGGCCCATAACCTCCTGTTGCAACAGAGCCATGCTAAGCTTATCCGATTCTTCTATCAATGACATTGCACGGTTGAGTTTGATCCAGTTATAAGCAAAAACGAGCATCATAAAAAGAACCGTGAAAAAGGATATGACCACCTGCCCTACCAGGATTTTTGTATTAACCATATCGGGATAGGCGGAATTACCTGCGCGGATGATTTTTCTCATTATAACCAGTATGAAGTTTGAGATAATATTTATTCCGGATGCCAGGAATAAAGAATTGGATAAATAATGAGTATTCTTATTTATAAACATAGTTATATTTTATTACGTCAATATTTAATTGCATAGCCCAAATGGCCTGCATTATATTTCATATTCCAATTGCTGTGATCACCGTAAGGTGCGAGCAGTAAAACTTTCTGACATAATTCACAATAAATAAAGATTACAATCATTCAACATGCCATATGTATTGCACACAATCTATATGCTACAATAATAGTTGGCATATTTTTTTTATTATAAACAGGCTATTTTTCTTGGCCTGTAAAAGTAACGCATATTGGAGGTAGGATATGGATAATTCGTTTCCGCAGATTAAGACATTCTTTGGCTTTGGATGTATGAGACTGCCTATGAAGGGGACTGAGGTGGATATTGAGCAGTTCAAGGATATGGCAGACTACTTTATTGAAAATGGTTTCAATTACTTTGATACAGCTCATGGATATATAGATGGTAAGTCTGAGAAGGCTATAAAGGTCGCAGTTTCCGACAGATATTCAAGAGATAAGTTCTTGCTTACAGATAAACTGACAGAACCCTATTTTAACAAGGAAGAGGACATAAGACCTTTCTTCCAGAGTCAGCTTGATGCCTGCGGAGTTGAGTACTTTGACTTTTATCTTATGCATGCACAAAATGCCAAGAACTTTGAGCATTTCAAGAAGTGCAGAGCATATGAGACAGCATTTGAACTTAAAAAGGAAGGCAAGATAAAACATGTGGGACTGTCCTTCCATGACAGTGCAGAGGTTCTTGATAAGATTCTCACAATTTACCCTGAAGTAGAGATAGTACAGATTCAGTTCAACTATCTGGATTATGAGGATCCGGGAGTTCAGAGCCGCAAGTGTCTTGAAGTGTGCAGAAAACATGGAAAGCCCGTAATAGTAATGGAGCCTGTAAAGGGCGGAAACCTTGTAAAGCTTCCTGAGGAGGCACAGAAGGTATTCGATGAGACAGGAAGCGGCTTATCAAATGCAAGCTATGCTATCAGATTTGCGGCCAGTCAGGAGGGTATCAGAATTGTTCTCTCCGGAATGAGCGATATGGCCCAGATGAAGGATAACGTTTCCTTCATGAAGGACTTTAAGCCTCTTGATGAAGCTGAGATGGGCGCTATTGCCAAGGTTACAGGCATCTACAAGGGACTTAATACTATTCCCTGCACATCCTGTCACTACTGCGTAGAGCAGAATCATTGCCCGAAGAATATCATGATTCCTGAGATTTTCTCATGCATGAATACCAGAAAAATATTCAATGACTGGAATCAGAAGATGTATTATGAAAATGTTCTTACTTCAGATGGTAAGGGTAAAGCAAGTGAGTGTATCGGCTGCGGTGGCTGTGAACGAGCTTGTCCTCAGCATCTTGAAATCCGCTCACTTCTTAAGGAAGTTGCTGCTGAACTCGAGTAACTTCGTAGGATATGACTTCAAGAAGTCATATTTAAGTGAATGTCTTGCCCCGGAAGCTGCGTTTGTTGCAACTTCCGGGGCTTTTTATCTGCAAAATACTTACTCTTTTCTATTGCCATTAGCTGAATAATGAAAAAATTAAATCATTATTTTTCAATATTTAATTGCTTTTTTATTAAATAAGTTCCCCAAATATTGTATGATTTAATAGTAAAATTATGTATAAAATCGGTGGCATTTTGGCTTTTAGGATACAGACATGCGCATTCACATTAATGATGAGATCAGAAAAAGAATACAGCTCGCAGCATTCGTAGTATTGTCTATCATGGCAAATATACTGTTGTATTTTGCCATGTATAAGACTCGTATGCCGTTTTTTCTTGATACTGTTGGAACTATTCTTGTGACATTGGTGGCGGGACCTTATTTTGGGATAATGACCGCAGTTTTTACCAATTTTTTCAGCATGTTCTTTAATACCGAAACAATTTACTATTCAGCAATAAATGCACTTATTGCAGTTGTTACTTATTGGTTTGCAAGGCGGTATTCTTTAAAAAAGATAACCTTAATAGTGAGGTATGTATTTATACTGGCGACTTTGACCGGAGTGTTAAGTACGATCATACATCTTTTGCTTGGCGACCTTGACAGCACAGTAATTGGAAGACAGGCCATAAGCATTTCCGAGACCACCGGAATACCGTATTTACTTCTGGAACTGATATTTAATATTACTGTTAATATTGTAGATAAGGCTATAACGGCTGCAGGGGCGATTCTCATAGTCAGAATTATTCCCAATAAGGCCATTCACAGATTAAGGACAATTACCTTCAAACAGAACTGGGATGAACTTGATAGTTATGATGCCCTTGAAAAAAGCAGAACTGATAGTAAAAGATCAGATATCAAACGTTCGGTTCGTTCCAGAGAGACCTATTCACTTCTTGTAACGTCAGTTACTATAGTAGTTGCCATGTCCTGGATAGGTTTGACGCTATATTACAACAGCTCTAAGCAGTCAAGCATTGACAATGCATATGATGCTGCAATATTTGCAGCAGATATGATAAACCCGGATATGATAGATGAGTACATAGAGAAAGGATATGATGCGCCGGGGTACACTATGGTGGAGGAATTCCTTATGCAGGTAAGGGATAATGCTCCGGATGTTGATTATTTATATGTGACCAAAATAGAGGAAGACGGCTTTTATATGGTTTTTAATCCCTATAAAAAAAATGAGAATCGCCGGGTGGAGCCCGGGGAATTATTGCCGTACCTTGATTATTTTAAACCCTATATATCGGCACTTATGGCGGGAGAGGAGATTGAGCCTATAGAATATCCTCAGGATGGCAAGAGGGTTATGAGTATAGCTTATCCCGTCAGAAATGACATAGGTGATACTGTCTGCTACGTTAATTGTGATATTTCGCTGGATTATATAAGAGCATATATAACCAATTTCGTCATCAGGGTGCTTCTCATAATGGCAGGACTTCTCATAATGCTTATAGCTTACGAACTCTGGCTTACCAGCATTTATACAACCTATCCCATAGCCAGTATGACCAAGTGCATGGATCAGTTTGCAGAGCGAGGCGATGATCAGTCGGTACTTGATGAGAATGTCAAGATAATCCGTTCTCTTAATATCCGAACAGGTGATGAGATTGAAAAGCTTTACCAAACTCTGTGCGATATGACTCTGAATCAGGCTGAGCAGATGCGCAATATCAGACGCCTCACCGAGTCCACCATGAAAATGCAGGACGGACTGATCCTGACAATGGCAGACATGGTCGAGAGCCGTGATTCCGATACAGGCGCACATGTCCAGAAAACAGCGGCATATGTCAGCATAATTGTAGAGGGACTTAAGAAAAAGGGCTATTATCCTGAAAAGATAACACCAAAATTTATTTCTGATGTAGTAAGGTCTGCACCTCTTCACGATGTGGGAAAGATAAATATATCAGACAAGATTTTAAATAAGAACGGCAAACTGACAGCGGAAGAGTTTGAGATAATGAAAACTCACACCACAGCCGGAAAAGAGATCATAGAAAAAGCAATTAATACAGTTAAGGGTGGAAGCTATCTAAAGGAAGCCAGAAACATGGCAGGATACCATCACGAGAGATGGGACGGAAAGGGATATCCTGAGGGGTTACACGGTGAGGCAATTCCCTTGTCAGCCAGGATAATGGCGGTTGCCGACGTATTTGATGCACTTACTTCCAAGCGCGTATATAAGCCGGCCCTTCCGCTTGAAGAAGCTGTAGACATTCTTAAGGATGGTGCGGGATCGCAGTTTGATCCAAAGTGTGTTGAGGTTTTTTTGGATTCTATGCCTGAGGTTATGGTTATCCTTCACAAGTACAATCAGTAGGGTGGAAATCAGAGTTGATAGGAAAGTTTTTTTGCAATAAAAAACTGAATATACTCATGGCAATCATACCTGTTATGGTGCTTTTGACTACAGGTCTAAAAGGAATGGCGCAGGAAGACAGTCAGCCTATTGGGGGAGGCTATGCCATTTCGGGACAATTATCCCATGTGGGTTATACTGCGGAGATTTATGATTCCTCAAACGGACTTGTAACTTCTGACGCATACAGCATTCTATGCGCAAGTGACGGTGCAATGTGGATTGGTACCTACAGTGGTGTCTTCCGCTATGATGGAACGACTTTTGAAAAGCTCGATACGTCAGGTGGACTTACCAGTGGAAGAGGACTGTTTGAAGACAGCAGAGGCAGAATTTTTGTAGGAACCAATGACAACGGAGTTGTTGTGGTTGATGGAGAAGTACAGACTCATTATACCTACAAGGATGGACTTGTGTCCTCGTCTATAAGATCCTTTGCTGAGGATAGTGAGGGCAATGTATATATTGGGACTACTTCAGGTGTTGCCTATATTGATCCTGAAGGAAAGCTTAAGATTATTGATGATGCAAGAATAAATGATGAACGCGTTCTTAAACTGGATTCTGACTCTGCAGGCAGAGTATACGGACAGACCAGAAGCGGAATGATATTTTCTATAGATGATTGCAAGATTGGCGAAGCCCATACTTCAGAAGAGCTTGGAACAGATACCATAACCTCCATTCTGGCAGATCCTGAAGTCGATGGAAAGGTGTATTTGATTACGGAAGGGAATGCTGTATACTACGGTGATTTTGGTGCCAGATCCATAAACATGATAAGAGCTACAGTGTATGCACTTAATAACCTTCACTGGATAAGCTATGATTGCGGCCGTGTATGGATATCATCAAAGGACGGAATAGGCTACATGGAGGATAAAAAGCACTTCAAGCTTGCTAATAATCTGCCCATGACCAGCTCAATAGAGATGCAGACTTCCGACTACCAGGGTAATCTTTGGGTGGCTTCATCTACTCAGGGAGTAATGAAGGTTGTAGCCAACAACTTCTTTAATCTCTCGGAGGAAGCAGGTATCAGGGAGACGGTAACAAATGCAACCTGTTTTTATAAGAATAAATTATATGTAGGCACCGATTATGGCCTGTATATTGTTGATCCATCGGATAAGCCGGTTACTAATGATCTTACAAAGCGCCTTAAGGATATCAAGATAAGATGTATCATGGCAGACAGCAAAGGTAATCTGTGGATTTCCACTGATACAGGAGGAAGAGGGCTTGTCCGAGTAGCTAATGATGGCCAGGTCAATACATATACTGTTGTTAACGGACTTCCCAATAATGAGATCAGATCCACCTGCGAACTGAGCGATGGCGGAGTTGCGGTTGCAACAAATGGCGGCATCGCAATTATAAAGGACGATAAAGTGGTCAGATCCATCTCTACTGAGGATGGACTTAAAAATACGATATTCTTCACTGTGGCAGAAGATAAAGAAGGAAGACTATATGCCGGTACTGATGGCGATGGAATATATGTCATTGACGGTGAAAATATATCCAGGATAGGCCGTGATGAAGGACTCACAAGTGATGTGGTAACAAGAATTAAGAGAGATGATGTTAATGATGTATTTTGGATTCTTACATCCAATTCCATTCAGTATATGAGGGATGGGGATATAAGGACCGTATCTTCATTTCCTTATAATAACAATTACGATATTTTCACTGATGAGGATGGTTGTGCATGGGTGCTGTCAGCTTGCGGTATTTTTAAAGTAAGTATAGAGGACATGATGACTGATTCAATCAGAAGCTACAGGATGTACAATGCTGCCAACGGTCTGCCATTTCCTGTGACCTCCAATTCCTATAGTGCCAAGGGACCAAACGAAAAATTGTATGTTGCCGGAAGACGGGGAGTTATAAGAGCCAATACCGACCATTTTTATGAAGAAAAATCAGAGATCAGAGTAAAACTAAAAAACATGTATCTGGGTGATACCAGAATACTGCCTGATGAACAGGGAAGATATGTTATACCTCCGTCAAATGACCGTATTCAGATACAGGCTTCAGTCATTGACTACACTATGATGAATCCTTTGATAAGAATGTATCTGGAGGGAAGCGAAGACACCGGAATAATTCTGCCCAGAAGTGAACTTAAAGCGTTGGAATACACAGCGCTTCCTTATGGCAATTACAAGCTTCATATACAGATTTTGGGGGACAATGATTCAGACATTATGGAAGAAGCCATATTTGATATTGTGAAAAAGCCAAGATTTGTAGAGCTTTTCCTGTTTAGGATCATGGTGTTCATGGTCGTGGCGCTGCTTGTGGGATTTATAGTCTATGAAGTAATGAAGACTACTGTCATCAGCAGACAGTACAGAGAGATAAGACAGGCGAGGGATGAAGCAGAGCGTGCCAACTCCGCCAAGACCAGATTCCTTGCCAATATATCCCATGAGATAAGAACACCTATAAATACCATCATGGGAATGAACGAGATGGTAATGCGAGAGGATTCCACCGGCGTTCCCAAGAACTATTTCATGTCCATGATGAATTATGCCTTTGACATAAGGAGTGCTTCTGAGTCACTTCTTGGCCTTATAAACGATCTTCTTGATATATCCAAGATTGAATCAGGCAAGATGCATCTCGTGGAAAATGAATATGATATACAGGACACCCTGCGCTCTGTAGTTAATCTGATAAGAGTTCGCAGTACACAGAAGGAGCTTACCTTTGATGTTGTTGTAGATGAGATGATTCCCAGAAGACTCTATGGAGATAATGGAAAAATAAGACAAATTGTGGTCAATTTACTTACAAATGCGGTAAAATATACTGATAGAGGTGGATTCATTCTCAATGTGACTATGCTCAAGCGTGAAAACGACAAGTGCGATATGTGTTTTGTTGTCAAGGACACCGGTATCGGCATAAAGCAGGAGGATATGGAAAAACTCTTTACTGCTTATGAGAGACTTGATGAGGAAAAGAACAGCGGAATTCAGGGAACAGGACTGGGCCTTGATATATCAAGAAGATTTGCTGAACTTATGGGCGGTAGTATCACTTGTAAGAGTGCGTATGGTGAGGGCTCTGAGTTTACCTTTGTGGTGACTCAGAAGGTGATCGATCCCACTCCCATGGGGCTGTTTGTTGAGCATGATGATACACAGCTTAACGGACCTCATATTCCTAAGTTTATTGCGCCGGATGCAGATATTCTTGTGGTGGATGATAATCCCATGAACCTTACTGTAATAAAGGGACTTTTGAAGTCAACTAAGGTATTTGTAACTACTGCCACAAGTGGTGCAGAATGTCTTGAGAAGATTCAGGAAATCAAATTCAATGTTGTTTTCCTTGATCATATGATGCCTGAGATGGACGGTGTTGAAACTGTTCAGGAGATTCGAAAGACGGATACGGAGCTTCCGGTATACGCCCTTACTGCCAATACATCCGAAAATGAAGAGTTCTATAAATCTGTCGGATTTAATGGATATCTCGGAAAACCCATCGATAGTGTGCAGCTTGAGGAGACCATTATGAGACATCTGCCTCCTGAAATGATGGAAAGACCGAGCGGAGAAGAATTTTATGAGGAAGAGATTACTACAATTCCGGAGGACCTTAAATGGATCTACGATGTTCCTCAGATTGATGTTGATGAGGGCATAAAGAATTCAGGCGGAGTTGGAGGATATCTGGTATCGCTGAGACTGTTTTTGGATACCATAGAATCTAATGCTAAGGTAATTCAGGATGCATATGATGAGAAGAACATCCGACTCTATACCATAAAGGTTCATGCGCTTAAGAGCTCTGCAAGGATAATAGGAGCAATGGAGTTAAGCCAGCTTGCAGCTTCACTTGAGGATGCAGGAAATCGTGATGATACAAGATTTATAAATAATAATAATGCAAGGTTTATGAGTGACTATCTCACCTTTAAAGAGATACTGGCTCCGCTTAACAACAAGGAAGAGGATGATACAGGTAAAGAGGATATATCTGATTCAGAGCTTTCAGAAGCTTATGAGGCTCTGCGTGAAGTGATTCCTCAGATGGATTACGATGCTGTTGAGATGATTATTGGACAGCTAAAATCATTTAAGCTGCCCGAGGAAGATGCGAAGAAGGTTGCGGAGCTTGAGAAGATGCTCAGAAACTTTGACTGGGACAAAATGGAAGAACTAATATAAACATGCGAAGGGAGTTACTATGGCAGGAAGCAGCATGATTGTGGTAGGGGAAAAGGAATCGTTTATTGTCAGGGTACTTATACAAAAGGCTGAGGCGGCAGGATGCTCTACGTCTTTTGTTCATTGGAGTGTCAATGACATCAATAACGGAATCGGAGATGCCGCTCTTGTGACGTTATATCTCGATGAAAAGGACTTGCCTGATGAGGAAGCTATTCATTTTCTTATAGATAAGATGAATGAAAAAAGTCTTCAGATGGTACTGATAGGTGAGCAGAGAGACATAGAAACCATGGAAAAGATCATACCTGCACAGCTTATTTATCAGGCATTTTCAAGACCGGTAAATAATGCTGACTATGTTACTGCTGTTACCGACTATTTCCAGAAGATGGCTACCGGCGAGCTGAGGAAGTGCATTCTTGTTGTGGATGACGACCCGCAGTATCTTACCCTTGTCCGTGAATGGCTAAAGGAAGAGTATAAGGTTGCCATGGCTAACTCCGGTATGCAGGCGATAAAGTGGCTTGGGAAAAATAAGGCTGATCTGATCCTGCTTGATCATGAGATGCCTGTAACCACAGGACCACAGGTACTGGAGATGCTAAGAAGTGATGATGAAACAAAGGCAATTCCTGTCATGTTCCTTACCGGAAAAAGCGATAAAGAGAGTGTTATGTCAGTTGTTGCTCTTAGACCTGAAGGATATTTTCTTAAGAATATCGGAAGGGCAGAGCTCCTTGAAAAGCTTAAGGAATTTTTCATCATGCATAAATAAAGAGCATGAAAAGTACGTGATATATTACTTATAAGGGGAATAGATGTACGCGTTTATAAAAGCCAATCAATTGGATATCATGCGGATCCTGTGTACTATATGTCTGATAATGGGATTTTTGCTTCTGATAACTAGATTCCTTCCGACGAGGAGAAAGTGGATACTTATCGGGATGGAGCTTGTTGCGGCTTTTCTTCTTTTCTTTGACAGATTGGCATATATATATTCCGGTGGGGTAGGAATTACATCTTTTATTATGGTGAGACTATCCAATTTTATGGTATTTCTCCTGACGCCTGCTGTTGTATTTGTATTTAATCTGTATCTTGTTGACCTTCTGAATAATAATAAATCAAAACTCACAGTTATTCCGAAGAGACTTATATTCACAGGTATAACATCTGCTATAGGTATGATGCTCGCTGTTATATCTCAATTTACGGGACTTTATTATACATTTGATTCTAATAATGTATACCACAGAGGACCTGGATTTATTCTGTGCTATCTTATTCCGGTAATCTGCCCGATAATACAGTTTACGGTTATATTTGAAAACAGGAAAAAATTCAGTATATATATTTACACAGCCATGACATTATATATCTTTGTGCCTATTGTCATGGGAATTATTCAGATATTTACTTATGGAATATCAATTGTAAATATGGCGATGGTACTTGTGTCCATTTCTTTGTACATCTTCACTTATCTTGACGTAAATGATGAGGTAATAAAGGCTCATAATCTTGAGATGGAGAACCTGAAGAATGAAAAGAAGAGTACAAAGCGCCTCTTTGAGCAGACAGCAGAGGCTTTTGTAAAGGCTGTCGAAAAAAAGGATGATGAGAAGCAAGGGTATTCGGTAATGGTTGCTGAAATGGCTAGAAGAATTGCGGAAGCTGCAGGCAAATCCGAGGAGGAGTGCGACGAAGTATATTATGCATCACTTCTTCACAACATAGGTATGATAGGAATGCCTGATGCAATTGTCGAAAAGACAGATGACCTGACAAAAATGGAATATGAGAGGATTAAGCAAAAGCCTATTCTTAGCAGTGAGATTTTGTCAGGGATTACGGAATATCCCTATCTTAGTATTGCTGCCAGGTACTGCTGTGAGAGATATGATGGCACAGGATATCCTGAAGGACTTAAAGGTGAAGCTATACCTGAGATATCACGTATCATAGCAATTGCCGATGCCTACGTGGCAATGAGTATAAAACAGAAATACAGAGATGCACTGCCACTTCCCATTATACGTGAGGAGTTTGTAAAAGGAGGCGGCACGCAGTTTGATCCCACTTATGCGGACATAGCTATTCAGCTTATAGATGCAGATGTTAATGAGAGCATCATCACTGAAGAAGTTCCTATAGAAACAGAGCTTAAATGCGGAGAATACAGAGACAAGATCTCAGCAGGAATAATTATAGACGATACCATTACGAGAGTGAAATTCTCCTGCGTCAGATTGGGAAATGAACTTGGCGGATTCAGTCAGCCATCCATTATTTTGTTTGATTCCTATGACAGGCATGCATACAGCAGTCAAAGAGCTATAGATGCATTTAGCTACATTGAATACGGAGAGCTTTGGTTTGATGGTCACAATGTTCTGACAGGTGCAAGAAATATAAGAATCAGAACTTTGGGAAATGATAATGATCAGGGAAATGATGAAGCAGGACAAGCCTATGCCATTACCGCAGGCCGCTATGGAGATCATTTAAAGCTCCTTATGGAGAGCGGAGGCAGGATAATAGAAGCGATTGTTGCTCTTCCTGATAAGACAAGGGCTGCATATATAGGTATCACCGGTGAAAACTGTTATATCACAGGTATAGATGTTGAAAAGACAGATGAAGCAGTAAGAGCTGAGGATATTCCGAGAATAGAAGATGAGCTCGATTATACGTATAGACTCTCATCCGATGTGCCAAACATCCAGATTGACAGGACAAGGTCTGATGCTACTGAGGGCATTGCAATCAGCGATCATCTAAAGTTGAATTTCCATTCCATGAGCCTTCCATCTGCAAGTCTTGTGTGGCATTGCCCATATCTGGTACTTTTTTATTCAGATGATAAGAAGGTATTTGGTGAGGGATATCGTGAATATGCATTGATCAAGCTAAATGGTGAGAGTGATCCTGTTAAGGAATTTGCGCAAAACAAATTTATAATAAAAAAGACTGAGAAGTTCCAGAACTGGAATGTTTGGAAAACTACCTGTCAGCGAGGCATGGAATTTGAGGTACTTCTTAAGAAAAAAGGAAATACCGTAACAACCATCGCTGAGAATCTTGGTATTTACATCGAAAATGTCACTACCATAAACGATGGCAATAACAAGATTTACGCAGCACTTACAGGCGATCAGGTCGCTCTTACAGATATAAGGATAAGATAAAAAGCATATGCTTCTTCATCTTACTAAAATCACTCATAAAAAGCTTCTGCAAGCCCCATTCGTCTGCGCTAGCCTCGCCAGCAGACGAAATGGGGCTTGCAGGAAGCTTTATTTTACTTTCTTTACTTTGATTTCATAAGGAATGCTCTCGTAGAGGGGGCTGCTGATTCTGATAAAATACTTCTTGCCCTTCTTAAGCTTAACCTTTTTTAAGGTAAGGAAGCCTTTTCCTGCATGTGCAGTTTTAAATGAGTTCTTTTTATCTACCTTGGTTTTGCTCTTGTAGCCTGTTACGTAGAAGAAATCACCTGTTGCAGCATCATCTGTGTTCTGAATATAGAACTTGTAGTTACCTGTCTTTGGAGCCTTGAAAAGGTACCAGTCCTCGTCATCGTTTTTCTTGTTGAGGATTCCGCTATAAAGCTTTTTTGTAACTATTTTGTTTGCAGCCTTTGCAGTATTATTGTCCTCGGACTCAAAGTTAGCGGGTGTCTCGTTTACTACTGTGAGCTTGTAATAATATGTTGCAGCATATCCTGTACCTGCAATTACATGTATGCTTCCTGTTTTTCCGGGAGCATAAGCGTAGCTGTGTGAGACGCTGTGAGAACCATCAAGGTCAGTATCAAGAAGCTGATTATCTACTGATAAGTCTAACTGTGAAGGATTGGGTGTGAGATGCTTCCCATCATTATCGATACAGTTAGTTACCTGCAGATCAACCTTGAAATATCCACTTGCAGGTGTCTGGAATGTGAAGTCACATGATCCGTTTGTTTTAAGTGTGAAGCTGTAAGGCTGATTCATGTTAAGATTGGTAGCTGCCTTAACTTCAGCCGGATTAACCGCAAAACTGCAGCTAAAAACACTAAGCGCAAGAACAAGCGCTTTTACCTTTGTTGCAAAACTTTTTTTCATACAATACCTCTTTCCGGTACCAGCCCAAAATGATACCTCTTTCATTTTTTGTTGCCAATGCTATAGTCCATTCCCTTTGGAGTAGCCTTAAAAAGACAACATGTTTGATATTGTAACATATTTTTAACATTTATGCGATTTTTTACCGGATCATTAAGTGCATTAAATGTAAGATGTTAAATATACCGCATGAGCTCTCGTATATCATCATCTGTTGTTGCCCAGTCGGTAGCAAGTCTTATTACGGTATGGCTATCATCAGGCTTTTCCCAAAAACCATATCGTACATGTTCTGCTAAGGACTTAAGCTTGTCATCCTCCATGATGATAAATTGCTGATTTGTAGGTGAATCGATATAGAGCTTATAACCTTTCTCAACGAGAGCTTTTCTTAGGAGCTCTGCCTTCTCGATTGCATTTTTGCTAATTTCAAAATACAGTTCATCTGTAAAAAGTGTGTCAAACTGAAGGCCAAGCAGCCATCCTTTCGCAAGGAGAGCACCGTGCTGCTTGATAATTGGAACGGGATGCTTTGTAGGTACTCCCTTAGGGAACACAACAGCTTCGCCAAACAATGCACCGACCTTTGTTCCACCGATATAGAATACATCTGAGTACTTGGCGATATCTTTTAAAGTCACATCAGTGCGATTGCTCATAAGGCCGTAGCCAAGTCTTGCCCCGTCAATAAAAAGCGGAATGTCAAACTCTCTGCAGACCTGTGAAATTGCTGAGAGCTCAGCTTTGGTGTATAGAGTACCATACTCTGTGGGGTGGGATATATACACAGCTCCGGGGAAAACCATATGCTCATGGTTATCATCATTATAGAAACCTTGGATGTAGGCCTTGATATCTGAAGCTTTTATTTTCCCAATCTCATCTGAATAAACTGCGATATCTTTGCCATCACAGTCAGTATCTGAGGAGATTGTCAGCACCTTATGTCCTGAAAATTCTATGGCGCCTGCCTCATGGGCTGCAACGTGACCTGTGGCTGCAGCAATGACTCCCTCATAGGGCTTAAGCAGCATATCAAGAATAGTCTGATTGGTCTGGGTTCCTCCTACAAGAAAGAAAACATCTGCTTCCGGACATCCGCAGGCTGCTTTGATTTTTTCTGCAGCGCTCTTGCAATATTCATCGGTTCCGTATCCGTCATTCTGCTCAAGATTAATCTGGCCAAGCCTCTCGAGAATACGAGGATGAGCACCTTTTGTATAGTCACTTGAAAATGAAATCCTGTTATCCATTACTGCTTTCTCCTTGAAGATATATAGATTTTTTATTGATATTTTACGCCAAAAAAGCTTGTGCGCAATACTTATGATGATAATTAAAAAATATATCTAAACTTCCCATATCCTAAAACCCTGCGAGCCCCATTTCTTCTGCTGGCGAGGCTATTAAAATAGTGGGGAGATTTGTATATATGCCACCCAAAGCATGTTTGAACCCTAATAATCGCCGCACCGGAGGAACGAATGGTTCCCTGACATTTGAAGAAAGTTATACAAAATGGTAAACTGATAGCCTAATTGATAAGTGGAAAGCTTTGAAATTAGTAGTATATAAAAAACTTTGAGATGGGTATTATCAGATGGCAAAAAATGTATATCTTAATCTGGGTAAACCGGATGAACTTACAGCGGTGGGGAGAGCACTTTCTGTTCCGATAAGAGCACAGATTCTTTCAATAATTGCTAAGGAGCAGATGAGTATTGCAGATATAGCAAGAGAACTCAAGATTCCTGCATCAAGCTGTGCTTCTCATATTAAGGCACTGCAGGAAGCAAACCTGGTAAGAATGGAGCAGATACCGGGGACACGCGGCAGCATTAAGATGTGTAGCCGCAACGTTGACAGGATTGATATCAGACTTGTGGAACCTACTGAGAATGTGGATGATGTCTTAAGGGTTGAGATGCCCATAGGTGCTTATACGGACTGTCATGTGTACGAGACCTGTGGTCTGGCTGATGAGAACGGACTTATAAGCATGGATGACAGGGAAGAGAATTTTTATTTACCTGAAAGAATAAACGCCAAGATACTGTGGTCCTCCAGAGGATATGTCGAGTATTCGTTTCCTAATCAGATTTTTTCTCTTCCGTTTGTTGCAAAACTTAACAGAATTTCTATTTCAGCTGAGATTTGCTCTGAGGCACCGGGCTTTAATCTTGACTGGAAATCAGACATAACCCTGTGGATAAATGGAATTGAATGTGGCACCTGGACCTGTGATGGAGACTATGGAGAGAGAATGGGGCTTAATAATCCTGCATACTGGCCTAAGGGAAGGACGCAGTACGGAGAGCTTACCTCATGGGAGGTTACAGGAAAAGGTACATATATCAATCAGAAAAGAATTGGAGATCTTACAATAGAAGAATTGGGAATCATGAATTCACATAGGATAACTGTAAGATTCGGAAACAAGGAAAATGCCAAACACATCGGCGGATTCAATATCTTCGGAAAAGAATTCGGAGATTACAAACAGGATATAGTGATGGGACTTGCATATGAATATGCAGGCGGAAAGTCTAAAAGCGAAGCTTAATTGCTTCGCTTTTTTTGTGGAGTAAAGGATTTTTTAAGATATTTAAACAAAAATATTGTTCAAATACCCCTAAAAGCATAAAAAACAGCCTATAAAAACAAAAACTTTGTTGAATACACTTTCTGAGTTGTCTATAGTTTTACTTGTAAATACTAAACTTCTTGAACGCAAAATACTTAGTAAAAAAACAATACCGGAAAGGCAAAAATATTTATGAGGAGTTATATCAAGGATTATCCCAGACCGCAGCTTGTCAGGAGCAATTGGATCAACTTAAACGGTCAGTGGGATTTTGCATTTGATGATGAAAACGTGGGGACACAAAGTGGCTGGGAGAAGGGATTTGATACAGAGCTTAGTATCATGGTTCCCTTTACATACGAAACGGCAATGAGCGGAATCGGCAGAGAGGAAGCTCATGAACATGTTTGGTATCACAGAACACTGGAATTAAAAAAGGATAAGCACAAGAGATATATTCTGCACCTTGAGGGAAGCGATTATCTGACAAAGGTTTGGGTTAACGGCAAATACGCAGGCTCTCACAAGGGAGCATATGAGAGAGCAAGCTTTGATATAACAGAGATTGCAGAGAACGGTACAAATGACATAACAATCACAGTTGAGGACTCCTTCAGCATAAGACAGCCAAGAGGAAAACAGCGTTGGATTAAGGATAACTTTGGCTGCTGGTATGTTCAGACTACAGGAATATGGAAAACCGTGTGGCTTGAGGAAGTGCCTGAGCAGTACATAAAAAACATAAAGCTTACACCTGACCTTGAAAATAGCAGTATAAAAATCGAAGCTGAATTTGAAGGGCTTCCGGTTTCCAAAACTGCTAAGGAGCCATTTATTTATGCTCTTAAGGGAGAGATAAGCTTTGGCGAAACTCTGATCAGAAGCTTTTGCACATCAGTAAACAGTAACCATGTGACATTAGATGTAAAACTTACAGACTACGGCGAAGCAGAGTGGGGACTGCACACCTGGACACCTGAGAATCCCGAACTTTATGACCTCTCACTTACCCTGG
Source organism: Butyrivibrio sp. NATIVEDY162 (assembly GCF_045999815.1). Taxonomy (GTDB): domain Bacteria; phylum Bacillota; class Clostridia; order Lachnospirales; family Lachnospiraceae; genus Butyrivibrio. The sequence goes on along the minus strand of NZ_CP172573.1, from coordinate 1,247,910 downwards.
AAAAGGATGGCGCAGAAACAGATAACATACTTTCTTATTTTGGGATGAGAAGTATACGAACAGAAAACGGCCAGTTTTTATTAAACGGAGTTCCGATATACCAGAGGCTTATTCTGGATCAAGGCTATTGGAAGGACTCACACCTCACACCTCCCGGTGAGGACGCGCTTATTGATGACATAGATAAAATCCATCAGCTTGGCTTTAACGGTCTTAGAAAACACATGAAGACAGAGGATGAGAGATTCCTCTACTGGTGTGATGTTAAGGGAATGCTGGTATGGAGTGAGATGGCAGCCTGCTATGACTATGATGACGAAGCCGTGAGCAACTTTACCGATGAATGGAAGGCTATAGTCAGACAGAACTACAACCATCCATGCATCATCACCTGGACTCCGTTTAATGAATCCTGGGGCATACATGAAGTTTCAACAGACAGAATGCAGCAGCATTTTACGGAAGGCATTTATCATCTTACAAAGAGCATAGACGGAATGCGCCCCGTGATAGTAAACGATGGATGGGAGCACACTGTGTCGGACATCCTTACGCTGCACGAGTATGAGGAAAAGGGCGAGATTTTCACGGAAAGGTACACCGAAAAAAAGGATGAGATCCTGGCAGGAACCTATGCCCACAACAAGGCAAATATGGCCTTTGCAAAAGGCTATTCTTATTCAGGGCAGCCCATAATCATCAGTGAGTATGGCGGAATAGCATTTTCTACAAATGCGGAAAATGAGTGGGGCTACGGCAACACAGTTTCCGATGAGGATGCCTTCATAGACCGCTATCGTAAAATCACGGAAGCTATAATGAATCTGTCTTATGCAGCGGGCTTTTGCTACACACAGGTCAGCGATGTACAGCAGGAAGTAAACGGACTTATGACCATCGACCGCAGATTTAAAGTTGATCCCGAGAAAATCAGAGAGATAAATGTGCAGAATAATGCGCTGCATAGGTAACGTTCAAAAATATCAAGACCTTTAATGTTTTTTAAAGCGATTTTACAAAACATTTTTCTTATTACAACAAGATTTTTGTTCTGAATATTAAAAGCAAATGCTATTGAACAAAAATGAAGAGAAAATGTCTAAAAAATACTATAAAACAGTACAACTTAAGGGCAAATGTATTTTTTCGTAAGTTATTAGGTGTTATCATGAAGAAACCTTGAAGGGGAAACGTTTTAAAAAGACGCTTTTGATAGGGCAAAGGCGAAAACGTTTATCAGGGATTTTGCTATACGGAGGAGAAGGAAATGAATGTTATGCATTCCGAGTGGAGGGACAGGATCAGTCATTGGGTGCGTACACTGAAGGACGATTTCTATGAACCTCTTGGCGAGATGGAGTGGGAAGCTGCAGTAACAATGAAGCAGCTGGGTATGGAAAATCTTGGGGATCTAAAATTCAGACCGGTTGAGCCCGGTTTCACATGGGGCAATACCTACGAGTATTGCTGGTTCAGGACAAAGATCACACTTCCCGAAAATTCAAATGGAAAAAGAATAGTAATGGAGCTTAAGCCGGGAGGCGAAAGTACTCTTTTTGTAAACGGAAAAAGCTTTGGTACTTATCGCGCTGACTGGGTTTGGGTTCCGCATCATTACATAGAGGATAATGTGCTTACAGCGTGTGCAGAAGGCGGTGAGGAATACGAGGTCCTGATGGAGACCTATGCGGGGCATTACTATCCGGAGGCACCTACAGGGGGCTGCGCAACAGGACCTGTTCTGCCCGGAGCATTTGTTGATCCTGCAACAGAGGGACAAAGGAGAGTTCTTGGACACTGCACCTATGGCATTTGGAATGAGGATGCGTATCAGCTTTATATGGATGTTGATACTTTGAGGCAGCTCCTTGAAACCCTTGATCAGACGACGCTTCGTGCCGCAAAGATTGCAAAGGGACTTGAGCAGTTTTCTCTGATAGTTGATTTTGAACAGCCAAAGGAAGATAGGATACAAAGCTATAGAGAAGCAAGAGAAGCCTTAAAGCCTTATCTTGAAGCTGTTAACGGATCTACAATGCCGCAGTTTTATGCAGTCGGTAATTCGCATTTAGACCTTGCCTGGCTGTGGCCCATGCAGGAGACCTACAGAAAGACAGCAAGAACCTTTGCGGCTCAGCTGAGACTCATAGAACAATATCCGGAGTACAAATATATTCAGAGTCAGCCGGCTGCCTATGAGATGTGCAGAAAATATTATCCGGAGCTTTTTGACAGAATAAAGGAAGCAATCAAAGGCGGACAGTGGATTGCTGAGGGGGCCATGTGGGTTGAACCTGACACCAATATGGCAAGCGGCGAGGCACTTTTAAGACAGCTCCTTTACGGCAAAGAATATTACAGAAAAGAATTTGGTGTAGACAGCATCGTGCTGTGGCTTCCGGATACCTTCGGTTACACAGCGGCGCTTCCGCAGATACTCATAGGATGCGGCGTTAAGTACCTGGTAACTCAGAAGATTTTCTGGTCCTACAACGAGGGCGACACCTTCCCTTATCACTATTTTACATGGGAGGGAATGGATGGCTCTAAGATTACGGCTTTTCTTCCTACCAGCTACACCTACAGAACAGACCCTTCGCAGCTTGACGAAGTCTGGAAAAACAGAAGCCAGGTTCAGGATCTTGATGCATTTCTGCTTCCCTTCGGATATGGAGATGGCGGTGGTGGTCCTTCAAGAGATTATCTCGAATACGCAAGAAGAGAGACGAATCTTGAGGGAGCAGCAAGGGTCAAAATGGCAGGCCCTGTGGAGTTTTTTGAGGATATGGAGGAAAAGGGCGGCCCCGTAAATACTTATACAGGCGAACTTTATTTCTCAGCTCACAGAGGTACCTACACATCACAGGCTAAGGTTAAGAACAATAACAGGCGCGCTGAATTTGCTCTCAGAGACATGGAAATCCTTGGAAGCCTTCTTGTAGCAAAGGGCGGTGAGTATGACCTTAAGGAGGCAGGAGAACTATGGAAGGAACTTCTTTTACATCAGTTCCATGATATACTCCCGGGTTCCGGAATAAAAAGGATGTACATAGAATCCAACGAGAGGATGGAGAAGCTCATAAAAAGAGCAGGAGAAAAGACGACAGAATTTGCGGAGAGTATATGCGAGAGTGATGAGGATGCGATAACCATTTTCAACACACTTTCCTTTGAAACAAAGAGAATTGTTGAGCTTCCGGAGCGCTTTGCAGAAGGTGCAAGAGACGGGGAAGGCAATGCGGTTATAACAGAAAAAAATGAAGACGGCGCAGCTGCTCTTTTGACAATTCCTGCCATGGGCTGCGTTACACTAATCCCCTGCAAAGGCAGGCCAGAGGTTGCAGGAGCCGGAGCCTACGAGGAAGGCGGGAACATAATCCTTGAAAATACAAAGATTATTGTGAAAATCAGCAAAAAGGGTGAGATCACAAGCTTTGTCCTTAAGAAGACCGGAAGAGAGTACGCGAAGGAGCCCATGAACCGTTTTCATATGTATAAGGATGTTCCCAGAGTATTTGATGCGTGGGATATAGATTCAAATTATATCGACCAGGAGATAGAAGGAGCTGAAAATGTCAGCACAAAAATCATAAAAGAGAGAGGTCTTACAGCTAAGGTTGAAGTTAGCGGAAATATCGGAAATTCAACTTTTAAACAGATTATATCCTTATCGTCAGATGCTGACAGAGTGGAGTTTGAAACAGACGTTGAATGGAACGAGCTTCACAGATTGCTAAAGACAGGATTCCCTACAACAATTTATGCAACTGAGGGAATAAACGAAATGCAGTTTGGATATGTGAAAAGACCTACACACAGGTCAAGAGCCTATGACAAGGACCGCTTTGAAGTGTGCAACCACAGATATACAGCACTTGCGGACGGCTCACATGGAGCTGCGATATTAAACGACTGTAAATATGGAATCAGCATGAACGGATCATCAATGGAGCTTACCCTTCTGAGGGCAGCAGCTTCACCTGAGATGAGAGCTGACAACGGACATCATCATTTCACCTATGCATTTATGGCATGGGAAGGAAGCTTTGCTGAGAGTGATGTTGTACGCGAAGGGTATGAGCTTAACACAGCTCCGATAATTGCCAGGGGTAAGAGAGATGGGGAATCTCTTGCCACTTTGGATAAAAAGAATGTGATTCTTGATACGGTAAAACCTGCAGAAGACGGATCCGGGGATATTATCCTGAGATTCTATGAAGCACAGGGGGCTGCCTGCAGGGTGAATGTAAAGACACTGCTTAGGGGTAAGGCAAGTCTTTGCAACATGCTTGAAGAAAAACTGTCGGATATAGAGTTTGTAAATGGGGAACTTACTCTGGACTTTAGGGCTTTTGAAGTAAAGACAGTCAGAATTCAAATTCATTGATTCTTTTTGGTGAAGACAGATCAGTAAAAAAGGAAGGAGGTTATCGGGGAAATAATCTGTCTCACTTGGGAATAAAAAACGCTTATTATTTAGAGGAGGTTTATTGTTATATGAGAAAGAAATTGGTTTCCATACTGATGGCATCCGTAATGACAATCTCTCTTATGGCTTGTGGCGGCGGTGGAACTGCAACTGCACCAAGTGATGGAAGTCAGGATGCGGCTGGTGCAACTGCAACAGAAACTGATACGGCAGATGCTTCAAAAAGCAGCGAATCTACAGGGGAAGCTGCTCCTTCTGAAGCACCGAGCGGTGAGATGACAGAAGTCGGAACACCCAGAAATGAGACACTTATTGTAGAGACACAGACTCCTACAGATGTTCCCGGACAGTTCAATACCTATATGCAGGGTACAACAACAGGTTTTGGAATACATCAGCTCATGAGTGCCATGATGTGGGAAATGGACACTTCAAAGGGTGAGCAGTTTGGAGAAGTTGCAGATGGAATGCCTGAATCAAATGCTGATTTTACAGAGCACACAGTTAAGATAAGACAGGGCATTAAGTGGTCCGATGGTGAAGATCTTACTGCAAAGGACGTTGCATTTACTTTTAATATGATCATGAATACACCCGGAATCGGTGCAAGTGATTATTATAACCAGATTTTCGAATCAGTTGAAGCTACAGATGATTACACAGTTTTGATCAAGACAAAGGAGTCCTTCCCGAGACTTGCTCTCAAGATGGGTGTAACAATCTGGGGTAATGATCTTAGAATCGTACCTGAGCACGTTTATTCCAAGGTTGAAGATCCTTCAACCTTCAAGGATGAAAATCCTGTAGTAGCAGGCCCTTACACAGTTAAGAGTTTCGATCCTCTTGGAAAATGGGTTCTCTATGAGAGAAGAGAGGACTGGGAGCACACAACTGTAGGCGTTGTTACAGGAAAACAGTGCCCGGCAAAATATGTATGGTTCCGATTCCTTGGTGATGACACCACAAGACAGATGGCTATGATACAAAACGAAGTAGATATCCTCTGCGAAGTTACACCTGAGATTCTTGAGACCATGATGGCATCTAACGACAAGATTTCAGCCTGGTATAACGAGTTTCCTTATGCGACAAGTGATGACCCCTGCTCAAAGGGACTTGCTTTCTCACAGGGAAAAGGTGCACCTTTTGACAATCCTGATTTCCGCTGGGGTATCGCACTTGCTATGAATTTTGATGAGATTTCCATGAATATCTTTGATGGTGTAGGAAGATCATCACCCTTCGGAATTCTCTGTAACACATCAGCCTTCCAGGAACTCTATGGTAAGCCGCTTGAAGGATGGCTCAAGGACTTTGAGCTTGACCTCGGTGATGGAACAACAATAAAGCCTTGGGATTCAGAATATAAGAATCGTATGGCTGAAAAACTTGGCATAACCGGTGATGACGCATATCTTGAGGATATGTTTGGTATGGGATGCCTTAAGTATGATCCGGAAGCTGCTGAGAAGCTTCTCATAAAGGCCGGCCTTGAGAAGAGAGATGACGGCTGGTACTTCAATGGAGAACCTTTCACAATCAACCTTACTTACCTTGCAGATACAGAAGCACAGGCAGGACGTGGCGTACAGGCTGCTTATGATCAGCTTACCAAATTCGGTTTAAAGTGCAACATTTCTTCCGAGTCCTCTGCTACATGGGACGCTAACAACGGAACAGGTAACTTTGAGATAGCAGGCTACTGGCCTACAGGCTTTATCACAAAGGATATCTATTCTCAGATCAACGGCTGGGATGCAGATCTCATCGTTCCTCTTGGAGAGATTGGTTCCGGACAGCCTTCCAGATGGAATAACAAGGAAGCTACTGAGATTATTCATAAGCTTGCAAAGGTATCACCTGATTCACAGGAAGCTTATGATCTTGCAACTGAGTTCATTAAGATTCAGTTCACAGAGATGCCTTTCCTTGCATTCCATTCAGGCGTTAAGTTCGTTCCTACCAACAGCACCTATTGGAGCAATTATCCCAATGCGGAGAATGCTTATAACGGACCTTGGTGGTGGTGGAGCTGCTTTAAGTACATCATGACTGAGTTTAAGGCAAACTAATAATAGTTTTTGTAAAGGAAGGAGGTGCTTGATGCGCCTCCTTCCAAATCTAAAAGGAAAAGAAATCTGAAAAGGTTGGTGGTTTAGTGAAATTCAGGACTTATTTTTTAAAACGTCTAATGACGTGGGCGCTGACCATTTGGATTGGCGTTACATTTATATTCTTTATTCCCAGGATGTTCCCTTCTGATCCTGTGGAATCCATGATCGGTCAGATATCGGCAAGGTCAGGGTCTATGGATCCTGCACAGATGGATGCATTAAGAAGATCTCTTCGAGTGCAGTTTGGTCTTGAGGGATCCTTGATGGAGCAGTATACAACCTTTTTGTGGAAAGGACTTCTGCATTTCGATTTCGGACCATCTCTTATGAGTTATCCCGAGCCTGCAGGCAAGATAATATCAACATATTTACCATATACAGTAGGGCTGTCGATGTTTTCAACGCTCCTTGCGTGGTGCATTGGAAACATGATCGGACTTTTGGCAGGTTTCAGGAAAAACAAGAGATCGTCAAAAATACTGGAGGGTATAGCGATTTGTTTATATCCCATTCCATATTTCATAGTAGCTCTTGTACTCCAGATAGTGTTTGCGTTTGTGCTGGGATGGTTCCCTCTTACTACAACCATTAACAGCTTCCAGGGATTTGGAGTATTTTTTGCATCACTTATCAAATCTTCAATTCTTCCTGCAATTTCACTTCTTCTTGTGGGAACAGGCTGGTGGATCATCTCAATGAAGTCACTTGCGGCAACTACATCTGAGGAGGACTATGTGCTGTATGCCAGATACAGAGGCCTTTCAGAGGGCGTTATAGGAACAAAGTATGTTTTGAAAAACTCCATTCTGACACAGGTAACGGCACTTGCTATGAGTCTTGGCGGTGTGTTTGGCGGATCAATTATGACTGAGATTATTTATGGCTACCCGGGAGTAGGGACACTGATCCAGAAAGCAATTCTGCAGTCGGACTACAACATGATCCTGGGATGTATAACGATATCAATTGTAGCTATATCAACAGCAACTCTGATCGTCGATTTGGTTTATCCTTTCATCGATCCCCGTATCAGATATTCATAAGGGAGGTGTGAAGGATGAAAAAGTTTTGGAAAAACGCGAATTTCGCACTGAAGTCCGGAATGATAATAACATCCATTTTCCTGATAATAGGATTTGTGATTTATTTTATTCCGCATACAGACCCTTTTATTTTTAATACCTACGACCCCAAGCTTGGCTCTGTAAAAGGCCATATTCTGGGAACTACAGCCATGGGACAGGACGTGATGTGGCTGCTTATTGAATCAATTCATAATTCACTTGTCATAGGAATAATTGTGGCAACTATTGGAACGGTGGTGGGAGTATTTGTAGGACTGCTCTCCGGATTTGCCGGAGGATTTCTTGACAGAGTTCTTATGGTGGTGACGGATACCTTCGTTGTAATACCTTCACTTCCCATACTGATACTCATGACTTCACTGATGAAGGGCACATCAACTGTAATCCTCATAGCTCTTGTGCTGGCAATGTTTGCATGGGCATGGCCCAGCAGACAGATAAGGTCAATGGCTCTCACATTAAAAGAGCGCGACTTTATCCAGACTGCGAAGTTCTCAGGAGAGAGCACAGTACAGATAGTTGTAACGGAGATACTTCCCTTTGCACTTACCTGGTCACTGTCCAATTTCATGAATGCCACACTTAATGCCATAGCATCGGAATCATCTCTTGCAGTGCTTGGACTGTCGCCTGCCAATCTTGTTTCACTTGGAAACATGATCCAGTGGGCAAGAGAGAGAAATGCGATTTTTAACAAGCAATGGCTGTGGATAGGCTCTCCCATAGTAGCAACTATTGTGATGTTTATCGGACTGTTCCTTCTCATCACAGGCTACAACGATTATCTGGCAATGAAGAGAGGCAGGTGAAATATATGATAAAGGTTGATAATCTGTCTACTTCGTATAAGACAATCGATGGAGACATTCATGTTTTAAATGATCTGAATTTTACAATAAATGATAATGAGATTTTTGGAATAGCAGGAGAATCAGGCTGCGGAAAGACGACACTTTTAAAGACACTCTATGACATCATTGAGTGGCCCCTTAACATTGACAAGGGACAGATAGTTTTATCGGGTGAAAAGAACGGAAAGGAATTTTCATATAAATCCGGAGAAATCCGTAAGACCTGGTGGAACAATATAGCTTATGTGCCGCAGGCAGCTCAGTCTGTTCTTGATCCCATTACAAGACTTAAAAAGCAGTTCCTTGACTCTATTCCCGCAGAGGACAGAAAACGAGAAACCAAGGAGGAAACTCTTAAGAGAGTAGCTGATTACCTTGAGGAGCTTAGTCTGTCCAAGGATATTCTTGAGGCATATCCTTTTCAGTTATCAGGCGGTATGAGACAGCGTGTTATCATCGCACTTGCTACCTTTATGTCACCTAACGTGGTGCTTGCGGATGAACCTACGACGGCCCTTGATGTGGTTGTTCAGAGGGGAATCCTCATGATGCTCACAAGGCTTCAGAAGGAGCTGAAAAACACCATGGTAATTGTAAGTCACGACATGGGTGTTCATTACCAGATAACGGACAGGATGGGAATAATGTATTCTGGCAGCATGATTGAGCTGGGGCCTACAGAGGGTATTTTTGAAGATCCAATTCACCCTTACACCACCATGCTTGTCAATGCTCTGCCAAGAGTCGGAGATAAGAGTGCAAAGGTCGGAATACCGGGGCGTCCTCCGGCACTTAAGAATCCTCCTCCGGGCTGCAGATTTGCGCCACGCTGTCCATATGCAACTGTTAAATGCAGGGCCAGCGTACCGGAGTTTAGAGAAATCAAACCCGGCAGATTTGCAGCCTGCCATCTGCTAAAAGAGGGAGGAGGTATGACAAGTGTCTGATAAATATTTACTTGAAGTCAGGGGAGTCAGCAAAAACTTCCGCATTGGAGGAATGCTCCGCGGCAAAAAGATGACAGCGGTGGATAATGTATCTATTTCGATTGATGCAGATAAACCGGTGATCCTGTCAATAGTAGGAGAGTCAGGATGCGGCAAGTCCACCCTCTGCAAAATGATCTTAAAGCTCTATACACCGGATGGTGGTGACATCATACTGGGAGGGAAAAGCTACAGCGATAAAGGCGGCTACGATGAAAAGCAGTTTAAACTTGATGTTCAGCCGATTTTCCAGAACCCTTATGAGTCATTTTCACCAAGAAAAGCGGTTGATACTTATCTGTACAATACCGCGTTAAAGCTGGGCATCGCCAGAAATATGAAGGAGGCCGAAGAGAAGGCTGACGAAGCACTTAAGAGTGTGGGAATGTCACTTGCTGTTGTTAAGGGAAAATATACGGCGCAGTTTTCCGGAGGAGAGCTTCAGAGAGTTTCAATTGCAAGGGCTCTTATAACAAGGCCCAAGCTCATAATCGCTGATGAGCCTGTGGCAGCCATTGATGCTTCCATGAAAATGAACATCGTAAATCTGTTTAAAGAGCTTAAGGATAAATATAACATCTCATTTATCTATATAACCCATGATCTTTCGACAGCGTATTACGTGTCTGATTACATAGCTACTCTTTACAGGGGAGGACTCATTGAATACGGACCTGCCAAGGAGCTCATGGACTATCCGGCACATCCCTACACGGAGCTTTTGATGGAGGCTGTGCCAAGGGTTGGAGATAAATGGAATCAGGAATATGTTATGCCTGATATGGAAACCAAAGAATATGCACTGACATGTTGCAAGTTTGCACCCAGATGCCCCTATGCGACAGAAAACTGTAGACAGGGAAAACCGGGAGAGATTAAACTTGAAGGAGGACGAAGCGTATACTGCTTCCATCCTCTGAAGGCAGCAATGGACAGGCAGAATGAAATATTAAAAGCAAAATGAGAGGATTTAAATTATGGCAGCAACATGGTTAAAAGACGCAGTATTTTATGAGATTTATCCCCAGTCCTTCTATGATACCAACGGGGATGGAATAGGAGATTTTAACGGTATCATAGAAAAGCTTGATTACATAAAGTCACTTGGATGTAATGCTTTATGGATCAATCCCTGCTTTGATTCACCTTTTAAGGATGCAGGCTATGATGTAAGAGACTACAAGAAGGTAGCTCCCAGATACGGCTGTAATAACGATCTGTACAGACTTTTTGGTGAAGCTCATAAAAAGGGTATTAAGGTGTTACTTGATCTTGTACCCGGTCATACATCAGAGGAGCATCCCTGGTTTCTTGAGAGTCAGAAGGAAACCAAAAACGAGTATTCCAACCGCTACATCTGGACTGATTTCTGCTTCCAGCCTGCCAAGGATTTAAACTATGTTGGCGGTGAGAGCGAAAGAAGCGGAACTTATGTCCTTAACTTCTTTAAATGTCAGCCTGCGCTCAACTACGGATTCTTAAATCCTACAGAGCCCTGGCAGCTTCCAATCGATCACCCGGACTGCCTTGCGACAAGAGAGGCACTTAAGGACATTATGAGATTCTGGCTGTCTCATGGCTGCGATGGATTCCGCGTAGATATGGCAGGTTCACTTGTAAAATATGATGATGAAAAGAAAACAGGAACAAGTGCCGTATGGAAGGATGTCAGAAAAATGCTTGATGAGGAATTCCCGGATGCTGCAATGGTAGCAGAGTGGAGCAATCCTCCCATAGCTTTGAGAGCCGGATATGATATGGATTTTTATCTGAATCACCCCGGAAACGGATATTCTACTTTGATGCGTGATTATTTCGTTAATGACAAGACAAAGGAAGATAATTCCTATTTCAAAAAGGATGGCAACGGTGATATTAACCGCTTCCTTGATGAGTATGTAAAGTGGTATGAGGACACTAAGGACCTTGGATATATTTCCATGCTTACGTGCAATCATGACACAAATCGTCCAAGATATACACTTGAGCCTGATGAGCTCAAGATTGCTTATTCATTCCTTTTCACAATGCCCGGAGTTCCATTCCTGTACTACGGCGATGAGATCGGTATGAGATACCTTGAGCTTACAACCAAGGAGGGCGGTTACTACCGCACAGGCTCTCGCACACCCATGCAGTGGAAGAGAGGTAAGAACCTTGGGTTCTCAGAGGGCTGTGAGGACAGTTTATATCTGCCTGTGGACAGTGCTGCCGATGCACCGACTGTTGAAGCTCAGGAGGCAGATCCGGATTCACTTCTTAATACTGTGAAGAAGCTTCTTGCTCTTAGACACAGTGAAGAGGACCTTCAGGCTGATGGAGATTTTGAGGTATTGTTTGCAGAAAAAGGAAAGCCTTTTGTATATAGGAGGGGAAAGCTTACCATAGCTGTAAATCCTTCCGTGAATGAGGCAGTAGCAGATGTTTCAGTAAAAGGTGAGATTATTTATTCCATAGGAGATGCAACTCTTGGAGATAAGATCACTCTTAAGCCTCAGTCATTTGTAGTTGTCCGCTAACATTTTTCAGTGTTACTTTTCCTTATTGCCCCGGTGCGCTTTTTGCACCGGGGTAAGCCTGTTACAGGTTTTTGTGGTGGTAATTATATGAGACTAAATATTAAATATGCTACATTACAATTTGGTTATTGGATCGATTATCTTCTTGTGTCATCCTTTGCGACAGTCCTTTTGATATCAAGGGGGTTTTCAGCTTCTGACGTGGGATATGTAACTACGCTGGGCGCGGTACTTGCCATGCTGCTTCAGACGTATACATCGGCACTTGCGGATAAATCAAAGAAAATAACTGTAAAGCATATTATAGGTGCGCTTATATTGGGAGCTATAGCGTCAGGTGTGCTTATGTGGATGTTCCCTGATGTGCACGCGGCAACTTTTGCTGGTATGGCAGTAGCTTTTGGCCTTACTACCACTTTGTCTCCACTGCTGACCGCTCTGTGCCTTAAATATAACAAGATGGGATACAAGGTTAATTTTGGTATTGCAAGGAGCCTTGGATCTATGGGGTATGCCTCGGCAGGATATGCGGCAGGGCAGATCACAGGCGCATTTGGCGTAGAGATAATTATACCGATTTTTATTTTTATCTATGTCGTATCTTTTGTGATTTTGATTTCGATGGAGAAAATCAAATTATCAGAAAGTCCAAAATATGGGACAGCTGATGAACAAAATAATGAGCAAAAAAAGATTTCCCCAAGTGATATAGAAAAAGGCCGCAGGATTACAGATGAGACTCCAAGCGGACTTATTCAGTTCTTTTTAAAATATCCAAGGTATGATGTTTTTCTTATAAGTGTCATGATGATTTATTTTATGCAGATGGTTCTTGGAACATACATGATATATTTTGTAAGAGGGTATGGCGGCACAGAAGCAGAGATGGGGCTTGTATTGTCAGTTACTGCCTTCTCCGAGATGCCTGCCGTAGCACTTGGCATGTTTTTCTTAAGGAAAACTTCTGCGGGGACTCTACTCAGAATATCGGGAGTGGCATCAGCTATTAAATTCATTTCCATGATCTTCATAACTCATATTCAGGTGTTTATTGGTCTTCAGGTTATTCATTTTTTCTTCTCCGGATTGTATATGGTTTCATCTGTTTATTATGCAGATTCGATAGTAGACCGCGCGGATGCTGTAAAGGCCCAGGGGCTTTTGGCAGTTGGACTTTCAGGTTTTGCAGGGATTATTGCCAATATCAGTGCGGGGTATCTTCTTGAAGTTACGACCACAAAAAATATATCCATTATCGGAGGGGCTGTAGCAACTTTGGGAATGATACTGATGTTTCTGGCAACGGGAGATATGATTCCCAAAAAACGCATTATAGCATCAAAAGAAAGCACCGGCAGATGAAATGGAAACTTATTTGTTATTAAAGGTATAGTGTGTTAAAATAATGGAGTTTTGGGACACTATATTAAGAAAAGGGGAAGAAAAATGAAAACTATAATTCAAAAGATCTCAAAAGTCACAATTCTTTTTGCGGCAGCACTTACCGTTATTGCACTTGGTAAGGCTGATGTAAAGGCAGCAGAACAGATCCAGTTAAATCAGACTTACACTAAGACACTTAAGGGAAATGGCAGATTTGATTTTACCTTTACTACTCCTGCTAAGGGATATTTCAGAATTGAGACAGCTCTTATTAAGGTTGTGAATGAAAATGGTAAAGAGATATCCGGAAACTATACAGATTCCAAGCTGGTAATTGATTATAAGCAGTATTGGAAAACAACTACATTCCTGGGAAAAGGTGCATATGCATCACCTGAGTTTGCACTTGAACCCGGCAAGACTGCAACATATTCAATTTCAGATCAATATGATAGATATACATACACTTATGAATTTAAGGTAGTAAACGAAGTACCTGCTAACTTTGAGACAGAGAGCAATAACCTTGCTAAAAACGCTGACAAGCTTGCAAAGGTAAAAAAGGTATACAGCGGTGTTCTTAATTCTGTAACTTCCGATGTTGACTGGTATGTTTTCAAAGCTCCTAAGACAGGAAAATACAAGTTTGAGGTTGTTGATACAAATACTGACAACTGGGGCTATTTTTATGCAGAAGGATTTAAATCCAAGACAAAGCAGGACGTAAAAACTATGGTTCAAAGCTCAAAAGGATGGACTAAGGTAACAACTGTCAAGCTTAAGAAGGGTAAGAAATATTATATTAAGCTTAGTGATTCTACAGGCTCAGTAAGACCTTATCAGGTAAGAGTAAAAAAAGTCAAATAAAAAAGTTTTTTAAAATATTAAATTTGTGCCTTGACAGAATATTTTTGTAAGCGTACAATCACAAACTATAAAAGACAAGGGCGTCTTAGAGATAACACTCTAAGGCGCCTTTTTCTATATCATAGGATTATTATCTTATGAATGATTTTCAGAACGAAAAACAAGGGAAAATCGTTCGGAAATCCACCTATGAAAACTACGAATTATACTCCGGAGACAAATTCGTAAAAATCAATGAAATTATTTAGCGGTGCAATGGGGCATCGGGTATTATTACCCGCCCTGTTGCGCCGCTTTCTTGCGTATAAGCGCATCAGGAGGAGCAGGTTATGAGTAGTGATATTTTAAGTGCAATTGATTCGAGTGTTTTCGGAGTCTGGTTTTTGATAGGAGCAGCTCTTGTATTCTGGATGCAGGCGGGATTTGCAATGTGTGAGGCCGGATTTACCAGAGCCAAAAATACAGGAAACATTATAATGAAAAATCTGATGGATTTCTGTATCGGTACAGTAGTTTTTATTCTTATCGGTTTTGGCCTTCTTCTTGGAGAGGATGTGATGGGAATCATCGGCAGACCGGGATTTGATATTTTCACAAGCTATGCAAATTTTGACTGGTCCAATTTCGTATTCAACTTAGTGTTCTGTGCAACCACAGCAACAATTGTTTCAGGATCCATGGCTGAGAGAACAAAATTTATTTCCTATTGTGTGTACTCGGCAGTTATCTCAGCAGTCATCTATCCTATCGAAGCTCACTGGACATGGGGCGGCGGATTCCTTTCACAGATAGGCTTCCACGATTTTGCAGGTTCAACATGTATCCACATGGTTGGCGGTATCTCAGCTCTTATAGGTGCTGCGCTCTTAGGACCACGTATTGGTAAGTTCGAGAAGGATGCTAATGGGGATGTGGTTAAAGTAAACGCTTTTCCCGGACACAATCTTACCGCAGCAGCTCTTGGTGTTTTCATTCTCTGGCTTGGATGGTATGGATTCAACGGAGCAGCATGTACTACAGTTGAGCAGCTTGGAAGCGTATTTGTAACAACAACAATTGCACCTGCACTTGCAACCGTAACTTGTATGGTTTTCACGTGGCTTAAATATGGCAAGCCTGATGTTTCAATGTGTCTTAACGCATCACTTGCAGGACTTGTAGCAATCACTGCTCCCTGTGATGTAACAGATGCTTTCGGAGCAATAGTGATTGGAATCGTAGCAGGAATTCTTGTTTGCTTTGGTGTATGGTTCCTTGATTACAAGCTTCACGTAGATGATCCCGTTGGTGCTGTTGCAGTTCACTGCTTAAACGGTATATGGGGAACAATTGCAGTTGGTCTTTTTGCAACAAATGCAGCACCCGGTTACAGCATCGCAGATGCAGCAGGAAATGAGATGACAGGTCTTTTCTACGGCGGCGGCTTTAAGCTTCTTGGTATTCAGTTAATAGGTTTTGCAGCAGTTGCAGCATGGACAGCAGTAACTATCACAATCACTTTCGCAGTAATTAAGGCTACACTTGGTCTTCGCGTAACAGAGGAAGAAGAGATCACAGGACTGGATGCTACAGAGCACGGCCTTGCATCTGCTTACTCAGGATTTGCACTCATGGATATCTCCAATACACTTAACATGGATGTCAATGAAAATACAGACCTTGGTGTAAGTGATTACGATACAGCAAGCGAGTTCCAGAAAAATGCTTCCGTACCTGTTGTTACAGCGCCTGTTAAGACAGATGCAGCAATTCATAAGGTAGTAATTGTAACTAAGCTTTCAAGATATGACAAGCTCCGTAAAGCTATGAATGAGCTTGGCGTAACAGGCATGACAGTAACTCAGGTTATGGGCTGTGGTGTTCAGAAGGGTTCAGGTCAGAAGTACCGCGGAGTTGAGATGGATGTAACACTCCTTCCCAAGATCAAGCTTGAAGTTGTTGTCAGCAAGATACCTGTTGAGGATGTCATTGAGGCAGCTAAGAGAACACTTTATACAGGAAAAATCGGCGACGGTAAGATTTTCGTTTACAGCATTGACAATGTAGTTAAGATTCGCACAGGCGAAGAGGGAGTTTTAGCATTGGCGGACGCTGAATAAAAGAGTGATGCAGCATGAAGAAACAAATAGAAGTCATGCGTTTACACTAAATATATAAATAGTACCCCGGGAGGAACAAACAATATGTGCGCAATTCTCACATATACAAGAGAAGAAATAAGTAAGGAGTTTTTTGAAGAAATGCTTCAAAGAACAGCTTCAAGAGGTCCTGACAAATCAAGGACACTGAAGGTAAAGGGTGGATGGCTTGGATTTAACAGACTTGCAATCATGGGACTTAACTGCAAAGGTATGCAGCCCTTTACTTTAAATGGCAATGCTGTTATCTGCAACGGGGAGCTATATGGTTTTAATTCTTTGAAAAATTACCTTAAATCTCTTGGCTACACCTTCGAGAGTGACAGCGATTGTGAGATCATACTTCCTTTATATGAGAAGCTTGGAACAAAACTCTTTTCACTTCTTGATGCTGAGTTTGCAATGGTTATCTATGATGACGAAAAGAGAAAATTCATAGCTGCACGAGATCCTATCGGAATACGACCTCTGTACTACGGATATGATGATGACGGCTACATATTGTTTGCTTCTGAACCTAAAAATCTCACAGGTGTGTGCAAGAAAATAATGCCTTTTCCTCCGGGACACTACTACGAGGATGGCAGGTTCATATGCTACAGAGACATGACCTGTGTAAAAGAGGTTCGAACAGATAACCTTGAAACAATTACAAAAAATATTCACGACAAGCTTCTTAATGGAATAAAGAAGAGATTGGATGCAGATGCTCCTGTTGGATTCCTTCTTTCAG
This sequence comes from Butyrivibrio sp. NATIVEDY162, assembly GCF_045999815.1. Taxonomy (GTDB): domain Bacteria; phylum Bacillota; class Clostridia; order Lachnospirales; family Lachnospiraceae; genus Butyrivibrio. The sequence continues at coordinate 1,230,805 of NZ_CP172573.1, read as the reverse complement.
GAGGTCTGGATTCATCCCTTGTCTGTGGAGTTGCGGCAAGACTGTCTGATAAGCCGATAGAGACCTTTGCAATAGGAATGGACATAGATGCGATAGACCTTAAGTATGCAAGAGAGGTCGCTGAGTACATTCACAGTAATCACCATGAAGTGATCATCAGTAAACAGGATGTCCTGGATGCACTTGAACCTGTAGTAAAAGCTCTTGGAACCTACGACATAACAACCATAAGAGCATCAATAGGAATGTATCTTCTGTGTAAATGGATCCATGAAAACACAGATATAAAGGTGGTACTTACAGGCGAGATTTCAGATGAGCTTTTTGGATATAAGTACACAGACTTTGCTCCCACAGCGCAGGCTTTTCAGGAAGAAGCCAAAAAGAGAGTAAGAGAGCTGCACATGTATGACGTCCTTCGCGCAGACAGATGCATCAGCGTAAACTCTCTTGAAGCAAGAGTACCTTTTGGAGATCTTGATTTTGTGGACTACGTAATGAGTATAGATCCGGAGAAAAAGCTCAACACCTACGGAATGGGTAAATACCTGTTAAGAAAAGCTTTTGAACCTGATAAGTTCATACCTCATTCAATTCTCATGAGAGAGAAAGCGGCATTTTCGGATGCGGTTGGACATTCACTAAGGGATGACCTGATAGAATATGCAGAATCCAAATACACGGATGATGAATATGTGCAGCTTAAAAACAAGTACACTCATGCAACACCTTTTACAAAAGAATCACTACTTTACAGAGAATTATTTGAAAAATACTATCCGGAACAATCGGATATGGTAATAGATTTCTGGATGCCCAACAAAACCTGGAAGGGCTGCGACGTAAATGACCCGTCAGCGAGAGTCCTCTCCAATTACGGTGCCAGTGGTAAATAACCTATATTATTCCTTGAATCACAGACGAATTATAAAGGTTAGTTCTAAATCACAAATATACAAGTTAATCATTTATGAGTGAGGTTCTAAGGCGCATATATTTGATTTCAATCGATTATGCGTAAGCAACGAGAGTGAAATCAAATATATGCGCCTGGGAACCGGATTAAATTAGGAGGAAAGTATGATAGAAGCAAGTAAACTTACAGAAGAATTCGGATGCCTTGTTTTTAATGACAAGATTATGAGAGAGAGACTTCCCAAAGACATTTATAAGGCAGTTCACAAGACTATTGAGATGGGAAGTCATTTGGAACTTGATGTTGCTAACACAGTAGCTGCAGTCATGAAGGAATGGGCAATTGAAAACGGTGCAACACATTACACACACTGGTTCCAGCCCATGACAGGACTTACGGCAGAAAAACACGACAGCTTTATCTCACCTACAGATAACGGCTCCATCATCATGGAGTTTTCCGGAAAAGAACTGGTAAAGGGTGAACCTGATGCATCAAGTTTTCCTTCAGGTGGTCTTCGTGCAACCTTTGAAGCACGTGGCTATACAGCATGGGATCCTTCATCTCCTGCATTCATAAAAGATGGTTCACTTTACATTCCCACTGCATTCTGTTCATATGGCGGAGAAGCGCTCGACAAGAAAACACCTCTTTTGCGCTCGATGGAAGCTCTGTCCAGAGAATCAGTGAAATTATTGCATCTCCTTGGATATGAGGATGTAAAGCGCGTAAACACCACAATCGGCTCTGAGCAGGAGTATTTCTTAATTGATAAGGACTTCTACAAAAAGAGAAAGGACCTTCTTTTTACCGGACGTACCCTCATAGGCGCTCCGGCTACGAAAGGTCAGGAGATGGAGGATCACTACTTTGGAGTTATCAAGCCCAAGGTTTCCGCTTACATGCATGACCTGGATGAAGAACTTTGGAAGCTGGGAATACCTGCTAAAACAAAGCACAACGAGGTTGCTCCTTCTCAGCATGAGATGGCACCTGTTTTTGAGACTGCAAACATCGCAGTTGACCACAACCAGCTTACCATGGAAGTTATGAAAAAAGTTGCGGATAAACACAACTATGCATGCCTTTTACATGAAAAGCCATTCGAAGGAATTAATGGATCAGGTAAACACAACAACTGGTCAGTTTGCACAGATACAGGAATGAATCTTCTTGATCCCGGCAAGAATCCCGGCGAAAACATACCGTTCCTGCTTTTCCTTATGGCTGTTATTTCAGCGGTTGATGAGTATGCTCCTATTTTGAGACTCTCAGTAGCATCTGCAGGAAACGATCACAGACTTGGAGGCAATGAGGCACCGCCGGCTATTATTTCAATTTTCGTAGGTGATGAGCTTGCAGAAGTACTTAAGGGAGTTGAAGAAGGAAAGGCCTATGTAAGCCAGGGCAAGATTCAGATGGCTATGGGTGCAAAGGTACTTCCTCATTTTACAAAGGACAACACAGACAGAAACAGAACATCACCCTTTGCTTTCACAGGAAACAAGTTCGAATTCCGTATGCCCGGATCATCAGTTTCCGTAGCCAATGCTAACATCGTTCTCAATACTGCAGTAGCAGAAGAGGTGGCAAAGCTTTATAAAAAGCTCGAGGGCTACAGCGGAGATGAACTTAAGGATAAGATCGCGGAAGTATTAAAGGAAGAGCTTGATGCTCATAAGAGAATTCTTTTTAACGGAAACGGATATACAGATGAGTGGGTTGAGGAAGCAGCAAAGAGAGGGCTTCCGAACCTCAAGTCACTTCCGGATGCAATGCCCTACTGGATCAGTGATGAGTCAGTTGAACTTTTCACAAAGCACGGAATCTTTACTAAGGAAGAGATTCATTCAAGATATGACATTCTTCTGGAGAACTATTCAAAGTCAGTGCACATCGAGGCACTCACAATGCAGGAGATGGTAAGGAAGGATCTGACTGAGGGAATAATTTCCTACCAGAAGGACCTTGGAAAGGAAATACTTCAGAAGAAGAGCCTACTTGGCGATGGAAGCTCAGTACTTGAGACCGGTGTACTTCAGACAATTGACGAAGCTTCTGCAGGAATGTGCAAGGCACTGGATAAGCTCGCCAAAGACACAAAGATAGCAGAGGAAAAGGAAGAACTATTGGATCAGGCAAGCTACTATCAGCAGACAATACTTGCAGATATGGACGAACTTAGAAAGTATGCGGATGAAGCAGAAGCACTCATTCCTGATAAATACTTAAGCTATCCCACCTATGGTCAGATGTTGTTCTCACTTAGATAAGGAAATAGCCTATATCTGGCAAGATCCAATCCTACATTTTGAGGAGGCAGATATAATTCGATTCTCATTTTAGAAAAAGCTGGAATCTATAGTTGTAAAAATCAAAAAAGCACCGGTGAGCATATTTATGTGCTCATCGGCGCATTTTAACATATTTAGAAGGCGGTACATAATGGAAACTTGGATGAATGAGCGTGATGCCTGTGGTATCGGCGCTGTAATTAATATAGACGGAAAACCGGACAATAAAGTTTTAGATGATGCACTTAGTATCGTCGAGAAGCTTGAGCACAGAGCCGGAAAAGATGCTACAGGAAAAGTGGGGGACGGTGTAGGAATTCTTGTACAAATCTCGCACAAATTCTTTTCAAAAAAAGCTAAGGAAGCAGGAATCACGCTTGGAGCAGCAGGTGATTATGGAATAGGTATGTTCTTTTTTCCTCAGGATTCCATGAAAAGAATGTTTGCAAAGCGAATGCTTGAAGTAATAGCTGAGAAAGAAAATTTAAAGGTTCTTGGGTGGAGAGACGCAGAAATTCATCCTGAGATTCTGGGAGAAGTGGCAAGAGACTGCATGCCCTATATCAGCCAATGTTTCGTTGAAAGACCGGATGATGCTGATAAAGGAATAGAGTTTGACAGAAGACTATATCAGCTACGACGTGAGTATGAGAAATCTTCTGAGGATACCTATATCTGCTCATTTTCATCAAGAACTATTGTGTATAAGGGAATGTTCCTTGTGGGGCAGCTACGCAATTTTTATGAAGATTTGCTATCACCTGACTATCATACAGCAGTTGCGCTTGTTCACAGCCGTTTCTCAACCAATACCACGCCTTCCTGGCAGAGAGCTCATCCCTACAGAATGATAGCTCACAACGGCGAGATCAATACTATTCGCGGAAACAGCGACAGAATGCTGGCACGTGAAGAGACAATGTCTTCAGATGTGTTCGGAGATGACCTGGGAAAAGTATACCCTGTGATTGCATCATCAGGATCTGATTCTGCAATGCTTGATAATACATTGGAATTCCTTTACATGAATGGAATGGATCTGCCGCTTGCCATGATGCTCACTATTCCTGAGCCTTGGAAGCACAACGATTTCATGGAGCAGGACAGGAAAGATTTTTATCATTATTATGCGACCATGATGGAGCCCTGGGATGGACCTGCTGCTGTACTTTTCACAGATGGAGAGGTCTTCGGAGCAACTCTTGATAGAAACGGACTTCGCCCCTCAAGATATTATGTCACCAAGGATGGTAGACTTATCCTCTCATCAGAGGTAGGTGTTCTGGACATTCCTGAGGAGAATATTTTGAAGAAGTCACGCCTTTCACCGGGGCATATGCTTTTGGTTGATACCAGACAGGGTCGTATAATTTCAGATGAGGAGTGCAAGGAGAAGTATGCAACCGCAAAGCCATATGGCGAATGGCTGGACAGATATCTTCTGCACCTCGCCTCTCTTGATATTCCCAATAAAAAGATACCGCGCAGTACGCAGGAAATGCGCGATAAGCTCTACAAGGTTTTCGGGTATTCCTATGAGGATGTGAAAAATCAGATAATGCCGATGGCCATGAATGGAATCGAGCCAACAGTTTCCATGGGCAGCGACATTCCGCTTGCTATGCTTTCACAGCACCACCAGCCTCTGTTTTGTTATTTTAAGCAGCTTTTTGCCCAGGTTACCAATCCGCCTATTGATTCCCTCAGGGAAAAAGTAGTGACTGACACTACAGTATACATCGGATCTGACGGTAATCTTTTAAAAGAAAAAAGTGATAACTGTCGCGTGCTTGAAGTCAATAACCCTATCCTTACAGGCGTTGACCTTATGAAGATAGAGGCACTTGATCAGCCCGGGTTCCATGTCAGAAAGATATCACTTTTATATTATAAAAACACGCCTGTTGAGAGAGCACTGGAACAGCTTTGCATCTCAGTTGACAGAGCTGCTTCTGATGGGGTGAACATAATAATCCTCTCCGACAGAGGTGTTGATGAAAACCATATGCCTATACCTTCACTTCTTGCAGTATCTGCTGTTGAGCAGCATCTTGTGAGTACAAAAAAACGGACAGCTGTTTCACTGATACTTGAGAGTGGAGAGCCCAGGGATGTTCATCAAATCGCTACGCTTCTCGGTTTTGGTGCAAGAGCTATAAATCCGTATCTTGCTCAGGAGTGCATAGCAGAGCTGATAGATATCGGAATTCTTGATAAGGATTACCACACAGCTATAGCTGACTACAATAAGGCTCTTCTTGGTGGTGTGGTAAAAATTGCTGCGAAGATGGGAATCTCAACACTTCAGTCCTATCAGTCGGCCAGGATTTTTGAGGCAATAGGACTTTCAGCAGAGTTTGTAGATAAGTACTTTACAGGTACCATAAGCCGCGTCGGCGGAATTGGTATAAAAGAAATCGGTGAGGATGTTGAGCTTAGGCACAACAAAGCCTTTGATCCACTGGGATTATCCACTGATACAACTCTCGACTCCATAGGATTTCATTCACTTAGAAGCGGCGACGACAAGGAAGACCACATGTACAGCCCCAAGACAATTGTCACACTTCAGAGAGCAGTGCGTGAGGGCGATTACGAGCGCTTCAAGGAATATACAAAAATGGTGGATGATGAGGACAGACCTCACACACTTAGGGCACTTATGTCTTTTGTGCCTGCAGGAAAACCTGTGCCGCTTGATGAGGTTGAAAGTGAAGAGGAGATTGTTAAGCGTTTTCAGACTGGAGCCATGTCCTATGGTTCACTATCAAAGGAAGCACATGAGACTCTTGCCATAGCCATGAACAGGCTTGGAGGAAAATCAAATACCGGCGAAGGCGGAGAGGATGTAGCACGTTTTGGCACTAATAAAAACAGCGCAGTAAAGCAGGTAGCATCCGGAAGATTCGGAGTTACAAGCAGATATCTGCAGAGCGCTAAGGAAATTCAGATAAAGATGGCACAGGGAGCAAAGCCCGGTGAAGGCGGACACCTTCCCGGAAAAAAGGTGTACCCATGGGTAGCTGCAACCAGATTTTCAACGCCCGGAGTTGCACTGATATCACCACCTCCACACCATGATATTTATTCTATAGAGGATCTTGCTCAGCTGATATATGACCTGAAAAACGCAAATGACAAGGCGAGAATATCGGTAAAGCTGGTGTCGGAAGCAGGCGTTGGAACGATTGCATCAGGTGTTGCAAAGGCAGGTGCGCAGGTAATTCTCGTATCAGGATATGATGGAGGAACAGGCGCTGCTCCTTCATCCTCGGTTCACCATGCAGGACTTCCGTGGGAACTTGGTGTAAGTGAGGCTCATCAGTCCCTTCTTGATAACGGCCTTAGAAGCAGAGTAGTGCTGGAGACCGACGGTAAGCTCATGACAGGTAGAGACGTGGCTATAGCTGCCCTTCTTGGTGCAGAGGAATTCGGATTTGCTACAGCTCCCCTTGTATGTATGGGGTGCATGATGATGAGAGTATGCTCTAAGGATACCTGCCCTGTTGGAATTGCTACTCAGAACGAGGAGCTTAGGAAAAGATTTGCAGGAAAACCTGAGCATGTAATGAACTTTATGATCTTTGTAGCAAGGCAGCTACGTGAGATTATGAGTGAGCTTGGTTTTAAAAAGCTCGAGGATATGGTTGGAAGAACCGACTGTCTGAAGATGAGAAGCGTTCCGAGTGCAAGGTGTAAGGACGCCGCTGACCTTAGCAGAATTCTGAGCAAGGGATATTCGGAAAAAGCTAAAAACCATTTTGACCCTGTCGATGTGTATGACTTCGGACTTGAGAAGACTCTCGACAAAAAAATACTTATTCCGGAGTACGACAAGGCAAAGAAAGCACTTAAGAAACACATGGAAGCTTATCTTGCTGATGGAGTGGGAGCGTTTGGAGAAAATGCGGAATCCTCAATTGGTGACAGTGCCGGAGCATTTAGAGGAGATTTGGAATCCTCTATTGGTGATGGTGCCGGTGCATTTAGAGGAAATACTGAATACTTATCTTATGATAGTGGATTTTCTAATAGGAAGACGGTACTAAACATAAAGGTTAATATATCAAGTACTGACAGAAGCTTTGGAACACTTCTTGGAAGCAGAGTAACTGCAGACTTTAAGAACTCACTTCCGGATGACTCGGTTGTAGTGGAGGCTCATGGTGGCGGTGGTCAGTCATTTGGTGCATTTCTTCCAAAGGGCGTTACACTTAAGCTTTACGGTGATGCCAATGATGGCTTCGGAAAAGGACTATCCGGAGGAAAGGTGATTGTAACACCTTCCAAAAAGGCAACCTACAAGGCTCATGAAAATATCATAATAGGAAATGTTGCTCTTTACGGAGCAACAGCAGGTAAAGCTTATGTCTGCGGCGTGGCAGGAGAGAGATTCTGTGTAAGAAATTCCGGAGCAATTGCGGTATCTGAGGGATGTGGTGATCACGGACTTGAGTACATGACAGGAGGAAGAGCAGTTATCCTTGGAATGACAGGTAAAAACTTTGCTGCAGGAATGAGCGGCGGAATAGCTTATGTTCTGGACAGAGAGCATACTCTTTACCTTCGAATGAATAAGGATATGGCATCACTCACAGAACTATCTGAGAAATACGATATTGCGGAGCTAAAAGAAATACTGGAAGACTACGTTGCTGAGACCGGGTCAGAATACGGAGCTGAGATCCTTGCGGATTTTGATAAGTACATTCCTGACTTTAAGAAAATTGTTCCCAACGATTACCAGAAGATGCTCACAGCAATCGGTAAGTATGAGGAACAGGGCATAGACCACGAGCATGCAGTTTTAGAGGCATTTAAGGAATTGACATAAGAGATGCATACAAAAAAATGCATAAGGGTTTTTATAAGGGAATTTCTAAAAAGAAAATAATTAAAATAATTCCTTATAGAAAATGATCAAGGGATTCACTTAAATCAAATGCTTAAGGACATTTCTTAATCAAATGCGATGATGGGGATTTACACAAAACAATAGACTAGTGAGGTCCTTCTGTTTGGAAGGTTAGAGTCAAGTCGACAGATGAGGTTAACATGGGAAAAGATACAGGTTTTTTAGAATATGAGAGAAAAAACAACACTGACATTCCGCCGTCAGACAGAATAAAAAGTTTCGAGGAATTTCACAAACCGTTGGATACAGAGAAGAGAAGGCAGCAGGCTTCAAGGTGCATGAACTGTGGAGTCCCATTTTGTCAGTCGGCGATGCAACTTGGAGGAATGGTTACAGGATGCCCGCTGCACAATCTGATTCCTGAATGGAATGATGAACTTTATAGAGGTCATGACGAGCACTCCTTTGCAAGGCTTCATAAGACCAGCAATTTTCCTGAGTTCACAGGCCGTGTCTGTCCTGCGTTATGCGAGAAAGCCTGCATGTGTGGACAGTATGGCGATGCGGTGACGGTGCATGATAACGAGCTGTACCTTGTTGAAACAGCCTATGAAAAGGGGTACATTAAACCGTTCATACCTAAGATAAGAAGCGGGAAAAAGGTTGCAGTCGTGGGAAGCGGACCATCAGGACTTGCTGTCGCGGATGAGCTTAATCACAGGGGCCACGAGGTGGAAGTTTTTGAACGCGAGGACGAAATCGGTGGCCTTCTCATGTACGGAATACCGAACATGAAACTTGATAAGAGTGTCATAAAAAGAAGACGCAGGCTCATGGAAATGGAGGGAGTAGTATTCCATACAGGAGTAAATGTCGGAAAAGACAAGGAAGCTTCTGAAATCCTTGCAGGTTTTGATGCTGTGGTTTTGTGTTGTGGGGCCAAGAAAGAGCGCCCACTTTCTGTATCAGGCGGCGTTAAAGGCGGTGTTAAAGACGACGCTAAAGGAGATACTAAAGGTGGCATGGCAGATCCTTCTAAGATAAAGGGCATTTTTTATGCGGTTGATTTCCTTACCAGCACAACAAAGGCTTTGATGAAAGCATCTGATAAGGGGACTAAGCTTGATAATAATGGATATGATGGATGTGATGTGACATCTGATGAAGCAGTAATTAGAAATTACCGGATGATTACAAGTCCTGAATATAGGACAGTAGATTTACTCAAATCACAAGGTGGATACATAGACGCTGCAGGCAAGAATGTAGTCATAGTTGGTGGCGGAGATACCGGCAATGATTGCATCGGAACGGTGATAAGGCATGGTGCGAAGTCAGTTACCGCACTTGAAATAATGCCCAAGCCACCGGTTGCAAGAGCAGCAGGTAATCCTTGGCCTGAATGGCCAAAGGTCTTAAAGACTGATTACGGTCATGAGGAAGCAATTCACGTTTTTGGAAGTGATCCCAGAGTTTTTGAGACTACAGTAAAGAGCATCGAGACTGATAAGAAGGGTGCGCTTAAGCAGATTGAAACAGTAAAAGTAACATTTAAGGACGGAAAGCTTGCTGAGGTTCCCGGCACCGAGAAGAAAATAAAGTGCGAGCTATTGTTGATTGCAGCTGGGTTCATAGGCTGCGAAGACTACTCTGCGGATGCATTTTCTCTTAAGAAAACTCAGCGCGGAACAGTACTTACACCGGATGGCAGTTATCGCGTAGAAGGAACCAAAATCTTTTCGGCAGGTGACATGCGCCGTGGCCAATCCCTTGTAGTATGGGCTATCGCTGAGGGCAGAGCCTGCGCTAAGGAAGTTGATGAGTATCTGATGGGTTATACAAATTGATTTGATATTTAAGAGAATATGAGTTCTTGAATGATATTTCAGAAACCCGCACTAGCTGCGGGTTTCGTGAGAACATGATTCAGGAGGCAAATAGGCCCGCGACGAAGTCGCATTGGAATGGCCTATTTGCAGGCATCTTGAATCTTTGATTCAAGATGTCATAGATTATTGAGTTTCTTCAGAAATTCAATAGTCGTACTGGACCAGACCCTTGCGCTGTGAGGGGCGTGTCCTGCCAAAGGCAGGATTCTTGAACCTTTTTTCATCTTTACATTCAAGAAGTCATAAGTTCTGCTACCATAGGGGAACATGCAAAAAGTAGCAGAACAAGTAAGAGCAGAAATTCTGCTACCATAGGGGAATTTGCAAAGAGTAGCAGAACAAATGAAGTCATAAATTCTGCTACCATACAGGAACAAGCAAAAAGTAGCAGAACAAATAAAGCCATATATTCTGCTACCATACAGGAATTTGCAAAGAGTAGCAGAGCAAATAAAGTCATAAGTTCTGCTACCATACAGAAATTTACAAAGAGTAGCAGAACAAATAAAGGCATAAATTCTGCTACTATACAGGAATTTGCAAAGAGTAGCAGAACAAATGAAGTCATAAATTCTGCTACCATACAGGAACAAGCAAAAAGTAGCAGAACAAATAAAGCCATAAATTCTGCTACCATACAGGAACAAGCAAAAGGTAGCAGAATAAATAAAGGCATAAGTTCTGCTACCATACAGGAATTTGCAAAAAGTAGCAGAACAAGTAAGAGCAGAAATTCTGCTACTATGAAACTTTTACTTATTAGTAGCAGAAGATATTGTTTATGGATTCAACTATCCGGCGATATTCATCCATCAATATAGAATGATTAGCCATGATGTAGTCAACATCTGCAGCTTTTGCAGCTTTTTCAAGTGCGAATGCCTTTTCACCGAGCCCTGGCATTCCCAAGGTTCTAAGATTTGTCTTTAATGCATGAATCTTAACATCATAGCCATGCCAGTCCTGGCTTTCATAGCTGTCATTCAGGGCAGCTATTTTGTTTGGACAATCCTTTGCAAAGAATTTCAGAATTTCAAGATATGCATCGGCGTCGGCGCAGTATTCTATGCCTGCGTCAGCTTCTATGCCGACGCCTTTCAAGCTTTCTATAATTTCATGATTGTTTTTGATAAATTCAGATTCGTCACTACCATAGCCGTTAGCTGCACTATCACCGTCAGCGCCGATCCCACCACCAGGATAAGAACTATCATCGGTTTTATTTCCTGCTGAAACACTGATTACATCATCATACGCACTTTTCGGGAGGTATTTCTTTAGCAGCGCAACAAGCTCTTTTATCTCCATGGGCTTGGACAGGTAGTCATCAAAACCGGACTGCAGATACTGTTCCTTTGCTCCGACAACTGCATTGGCAGTAAGTGCTATCATTATTGTGCCGGCAGGTATGAGATTTTGCTTTTGCAGTTCATTGAGGGTTTCAATGCCATCCATCCTTGGCATCATGTGATCGAGGAGGACGATATCGTAGGCCTTCTCAGACATCATACGGATTGCGTCTTCTCCTGATGATGCTTCATCGGGATTAATCTGGCATAAAGTGAGGAGACTCTTTGCCACCATGAGATTCAGGTTATTATCATCTACCACGAGTACGCGTGCACCGGGAGCGCTGATCAGATCTTCAGTGGAGCGAGCCGCACTGATGTTATCAAAGCGGCCTTCAAGATTGCCAATAGGTGTATCGTCAATAACCTTTTGGGTGATCGTAAAGTAAAAATCTGACCCCTCACCGTATGTACTTTCAACGCAGATTTTACTTCCCATCATGGTAAGGAGACTTGAAACAATGGACATGCCAAGTCCTGTACCTTCGATGTGTCTTGTCTTTTGCTCATCAAGTCTCTGAAAAGAAAGAGTGAGTTTATTTATATCTTCAGGACGAATACCGATTCCGGTATCTTTTACAGATACATGAAGCTGTATGCTGTCGCCGGACCTTTCGCCGGTTTTGATTGTCAGCTTCACTGAGCCGGTTTCAGTGTACTTAACAGCATTAGTGAGGAGGTTTACTATAACCTGCTTTAGTCGCATATCATCTCCGAAAAGTGTAGTCGGAAGATTTTCGTCGATATCCGTAACTAGCTCAAGCCCCTTTGATTCAGCTCTTTGACTGATAGTGTTTATGAGATCACTTATGAAAGAAGATGTGCTATAGTTTGCAGGAATAATTTCCATTTTGCCATCTTCTATCTTTGAAAAATCCAGAATGGTATTTATGAGATTAAGCAGAGTATTCCCTGCAGAATCAATGTTGCCCGAATATTCAAGAGTATTTGCGTCCTTGGATGTTCGAAGGATCATTTCATTCATGCCGAGAATGGCGTTAATGGGTGTTCGTATTTCATGGGACATTTGCGCAAGAAATTTACTTTTTGCCTGGTTTGCTTCGTTGGCAGAAGCTTCCTTTTGCTTAAGTATCTGCGCTTCATAATCACGCTTTAGATCATTGGAGCGCATTTCCTCCATCTTCTTTGCGTTGAGCTGCTCATTTTTATATCCAAGATAATAGAAGAAGGATATGAAAAGGAAAATAATGAAGGAAACCAGTACATTGACAAGGAGCTGGGTGTAGGTTTCAGCAAAGAGCTCCCTGTCACTTATAGCGATGATCACATACCACTGATCTATCACGTTATCAATAAAAAGAGTGTGGATAGAGCCGTCCAAAACTGCTTCGATTGAAGTGTTGTCCATTCCATAGATGCATTCCATGAAATCTTCGCCATATACTTCATTTACATTACGACCGGTAAGACTGTGATCCCGGTGCGCTATTATCATTCCATCCTGACCAACCACGAAGGCATACCCTTTTCCGCTTATGGAGGTCGTATCTGCAATCTCAGCTACATGATTTACAACCATATCAAGGGCGACAACTTCACGACTGCTATAATCACTCTCTTTTCTGCCGTCATCAAGAAGCTTACAGATAGTTATAACAACAGATCCTGTCTGAGCGTCTACATAGGGAGGCACAATTATGGTTTTTCCGCCTCCTTCCACAGCGGCCTTATACCAATCTCTGGATTCTGCATTATATCCCTCGGGTGGAATCCACCCGGAGCCATCCATATATTCACTGTTTATGTAAGCATAGATTCCGGTGAAGTTTTCATCGAATTGCTGAGCCTGATTAGCTGTCTGCTTTGTTATGTAGCTTAGAATTGTATCCTGAGATGCACCGTCTTTTAGCATTATTTCAACGGTGTCGGCAGTAACCAGCAGAGTTGATCTTGCAACTCCAAGGTAGTTTTCAAGATCACCTGCTGTTGAATAAACTCTGGCCTGTCCATCCTCCATAGCGCCTGCAACCGACACTCGATAGAATAGCCTTGATGTGTAAATGACTGATGTGATCATGAGACTGAAAGTGATGATAAGTGTGAGGATGAAGTTAAAACGACTTCGTTTTATGACTGCATCCTGTGGAAGCTCAAGGTCTATGGATTTATAGCGGAGTGTTGTCATCAGGATTATCATCATTACGAAGACAACAAGAAAAATTGAAAGTAAGAAAAGTGCTGTAGCTATGCTTCTGTAGTCATCCGGAGAGGAGGCTTTTGACAACTGAGAACTTTTCATGAAAAGACCTGCATAGTATCCGCCCACACCGCCAAAGAAAATAACTACCGCAACTGTCATCTGCAAGAGAATTGTGAAGCGGGACTCTTGTGTGCTTCTTTCTGCTTTTACCATCTCAATCTGCTCATAGGCTCTTGTTGTGGCGCGGCCAAGAAGCAGTATGGATATACACTCGGCAAAAGCAAATATGTAGTAAGGATCAACAAATGCCGTTTCAAAGTCAAAGCAGGAAGAGGTCCACATTCCATATTCAAAAATGATAAAGAAGAGCAAAACAGTATGCAGAAAGGGAAAATCGGAATTCCTGTTTTTGAAGTAATGCAAAATTACCTGCAAACTTACGCAGGCTATGCTTGTAGCGAGAACACCTTCCCATATATTGTTGAAGATACCGCCAAACTGTATATAGATGAAAAATTGCCAGATTCCAAGAGGTATTGGCACGAGCATGAGCGGATGAAAAAAGCGCTTTGAATTTCCGGGACGCATGTTTATGGCAAAAAGGAGCATAAATAAATACCCGATATTCCAGCCGAAATATGCCATAAATGCAGAAACGTCGGGATTTTCTCCGATGACCAGAGTGTAGATGGTCCAATAATAATCGCTAAGAAGGTGCATCATGAAAAAAGCGGAGAGATAGAGCCATCCGCGTCTGGGAGTCTTGATATATTTGAAAAGTGCATACAGAGATCCGAAGGTCACTGATAGCAGAGTACAAACATTTTCAAGAGTATCGATGCCCATAGCATTTAATCCTCTGTCTATAAACAACATGCGCTACTACAAATTATAGCATTCATGGTACCGTCAAATAGTGAAGTGAAGCGGAAAAAAGTATTAAATCTTTGGCATTTACATTTTAATGGAAAAGAGATATATTAATTCATTATAGATTGCACGCAATGTAATGTTGCTAAATCAGGTATTTTAAACGGAGGTTATGACGATGCAATTTAGAAAAGACAGGTATGAGGAAGCTATATCTCAGCTTGGATATGGCTGTATGCGTTTTTCAAAAAAGGGGACGGCAATTGACTACGAAAAGACTAAAGGTGAGATACTGCATGCCATTGAGATGGGCATAAATTATTTTGACACGGCATATATCTATCCCGGAAGCGAGGAGTGTCTCGGACGTATTCTTGAGGAATCCGGAAACAGGAAGAAGGTTAACATAGCAACTAAGCTTCCACAGTATCTGATGCGTTCCGACAAGCAGATAGAGAAGACTTTTAGGGAGGAACTGACACGCCTTCGCACGGATTATATAGATTATTATCTGATGCATATGTTCACGGATTACAGCGAGTGGGAGCATTTGAAAACTCTTGGAATAGAGCAGTGGATAAAGGACAAAAAGGCTTCAGGTGAGATTAGAAATATCGGTTTTTCATATCACGGTGATACGGATATGTTCCTGAAAATTCTTAATGCGTATGATTGGGATTTTTGCCAGATCCAGTATAATTATCTTGATGAAAATTCACAGGCCGGAAGAAAAGGGCTGGAGGCAGCAGCTTCAAAGAAAATTCCGGTAGTTATCATGGAGCCTCTTCGCGGAGGAAAGCTCGTAAACCTTCCTGACAAGGCAAAGGAAGAACTTAAGAGACACCCTAAAAAGTATACATCGGCTGAGCTTGGACTTAAGTGGCTCTGGAATCAGCCTGAAGTTACCTGCGTATTATCAGGCATGAACTCCATGGAAATGCTTGATGAAAACGTCAGGATAGCATCTGAAACAACACCGGGCATTTTTGATGAAGATGACTATAAGCTTGTAGATAAGATAAAAACAATAATAAAAGAACGTGAAAAGGTAGGCTGCACAGGCTGCAGATATTGTATGCCATGCCCCAAAGGAGTTGATATTCCGGGGAATTTCCATTTTTACAATCTCATGTATATGGAGAAAAAGTCAGCTGCAAGATTTGAATTTGCGCAGAATATGGGACTTAGAAAAGAGCCTGGATTTGCATCCCAGTGCATCGGATGCGGCAAATGTGAACAACACTGCCCTCAGCATATCAACATAAGAGAAAAGCTTAAGGAGGCAGACAGAGATTTAAGACCTTTACCATATAAAATCGGCATAGATATAGCAAGAAAAGTACTTGTTCATTAAATCAGGATATTCTTAAGCTTTTATAAGCTGCCGATATAAGGCGTCAAATCTTTTTTCATTGGCATATGCAGCCCAAAGCTACGGGCTGTTATTGTGGTATAATTTTATATAGATATGACTTCTTGAATGCAAATTGGAAAATGCGTTCTATGTTTTTCTAAAGGGGGTAGAAGATGAAATTTTTAGGTAACCTGATATGGATTATTTGCGGCGGATTAATAAGTGCGATTGGATGGTGGGTCGCTGGTATTTTGTGGTGTATCACGGTAGTGGGAATACCTGTCGGACTCCAGTGCTTTAAGCTTTCATCAATATCATTAAATCCATTCGGAAAAGAAGTTGTAGATGAAGGCGGAGCGGTTTCATGCCTGTTAAACGTTATATGGTTTATAGTTTCAGGGGTAGAGCTGGCCCTTGGCAATTTCCTCATGGGATGTTTTCTTTGCATCACTATAATTGGAATTCCTTTTGGTAAGCAGTTTTTCAAAATTGCTAAGCTTTCTTTATTCCCATTTGGAGCAAAGATAATAAAAATTTGATAAAAGACGGATGGCTATATGGCCTGAGATTAAAAAAATAGTTGGAAGCATCATCTGGATTTTTCTGTGTCACAATAGGAGGGACATATGAACAAGAGAACAAATGCAGTTTTGTTATCACTTACTCTTATGGTAATGATGTTTTTTCAGAGCGCTTTAAGGGTAGAAGCAGTAAATGTGCTTCCCTTTACCAGTGCATTGGACTATTCCTTGTCTGCAAACTGGCTATATGATGGGGCTTATCCTGAAAATGGCGTAGATGTTTTCATAGTGGCCCCATCGGTGGATACGAAAAGTGAAGTGAATTCTGCTATGACTGACGGCTACAAAAAAGCTTTCAGATATGCGATGAACCAGCAGCAGGCTATATATGCTAAAACAGCCAGAATTTATGCACCTTATTACAGACAGGCGGCTCTTAATGTATATTCCTTCAGCGATGCAGAGGCAAGGGAAAAAGCAATGCAGAATGCGTACATTGATGTTTCAGCTGCATTTAAATATTATCTGGAGCACAAAAATAATGGAAGGCCTCTGATGCTGGCAGGCTTTTCCCAGGGAGCTGATATGTGCTACAGGATTCTTGAAGAGTACTATGGCGGAGACAGTGACAGGGCCGTATCGCTTCGCGAAAATCTCATTGCTGTTTATGCTATAGGCTGGGATATGACAGAGGAAATGGTGGCAAAATATCCTCAGATTGTCCCCGCGAAAAATGAGACTGATACAGGTGTTGTGATCAGCTTTGATTGCGAGGACGGTACTGTTACAGATTCAATAATCACACCTGCAGGGACTAAGGCACTTTCCATAAATCCTCTTAACTGGAAGACGGATAGTACAAAGGCTGACAAGAGCCTTAATAAGGGTTCTGTCACTCAGGATAGCAAAACAGGTGCAATAACTTCTGTAGAAGCAGGAAAATATGGTGCATACATTGATCCTAACAGAGGAACACTTATTGTAACGGGAATTGATACAAACAAATATCCGGCAGGGCTGGCTATTTTCCCTACAGGAAGTCTTCATCTGTATGATAATTTCCTGTTTTTTGTAAACCTTCAGGATAATGTGCAAAAGAGGACGGAGAGCTTTTTGCAAAATAAAAAATAAACAGGATTAACTATTGATTATTGTTTGAAAAAATCCAATTATGGAATAGCAAGCTACGAGATAAATTTAAATGAGAGAATGCCACAGCCAACGGGAATAACAGCAAAATGGTATGAAAATAATGGAAAGAAATTATGGAAAATAAGTTGGACCGATGATGGATATGGTCATACTCTCAGATATGGATATGGCCAACGTTCAATAACTTATTGCAATTGTAGTATGGCTAAAACAGAACATGAATACACTTTTTCAGATTATGTAGAAAGTGTCACTTTAAAAACATCATCATGCGATTTGAATAAATATGCTAATTCTGATGTGATAACGATTGTAAGGCCTGCAGAGAACTCAGATGATAACACATCAAAAAACATGCCTTCAGGGGTTGTAAGAAACTCAAAAAGGTCACCATAAAAGCAAACAAATCCCTGAAAATAGGTAAAGGAGCTTTCAAGAAAATTAACAAAGACGCTGTCATCAAGGTTAAAGGCGTAAAAGGCAGCACTAAGAAAAAACTTATAAAGGTCATCAAAAAGTAATTTAATACAGGGGTTAACCCCAGCAGGTAAAAGCCCCTTAGGTGAATAATAATGTCACCTAAGGGGTTTATTTTATAGAAATCCCTGATTTTAGGCTGAAAACTACTAACAGAAAAATTTTTTAAAAAATATAAAACCATTTTCAACTTTCCGGGTACTTATAAGTAGAATCAAGGAAATGTGTTTTAATAACTACTAATAAACATGGGAGGAAATTAACAATGAATGAAAAGAAGATAGTAATAGAGGCACTTATACTTGTAGGTGCGGTACTTGTTGGAACAGGCATCGGTTTTGCAGCAATGTCTGCGAAGCTAAATAGTAATCACACTAATGATGCGGAAATCGTAGCTGAAGCAGATGAGAATGATATAAATAATTCTATTGATTTAAATTCCGAGCTTGCTGAAAAAAATGAAATTGAATTTGCGACAGATAAAAAAGTGGAGCCGGTTGTAACAGCCTATTCAAATAAAGTATTAGACAGTAATGATTTAAATAAGATAAAAGAAAAAGCAATAACAAAGGATGAGGTAAAGACGATAGCAGGAATGCCGGATGTCAGGGAATTTGTAAAAATGGAAGTTGATTTTAATAAGCTCTCAACAATAAACATTGCTGAGCTTTCAGGAATTAGCGGATTGGATTTTAATGTTGTTATTCCTGAAGGAACACCTTTTATTTTACCGGAAGAAACGGAAAACACAATATCATATAAATGGATAGCGTCGTATGAAAATGATAATAATTACTTATTTCGCGTATATTATGATCTGGTCGTTGAAGCAAAACTCAGAGATGATATAGAAGAGAAAACTATTCAGGAAAGATACGAAAATCTAGAAAAAAAGCTAAAAAAGGAATATACCGATAGTTTAACAGGAATAACTTATCATGACGAAGAGCTTTTTATGAATGGAAATAAACTATATAAAGTCTCCGGGGCTCATATTACTGCTACTGAAGACATGGCTAAACAGCTGAACTGTGTGGAAGGAACAAAACGTTATTTATATGAATATCAAATATTTGATTATGATAATAAGTCAAGCTGTCATATTTCACTTGATTCAAGGAGCTGCGTACAGGATCCGAAGGATTATGTGGAATTATTTACAAATACACTGATTGGTAAATGATGTAAAAAACTTTAGGCATTTAAAACCATTTTCTTTTTTCCAGGTACTAATAAGTAGAACCAAGGAAAGGAGGAAAGCAGTTTCGACAACTACAAATACTAACAATGGGAGATATTGATAATGGATGAAAAATTGATAAGTGCCATAAACGATATGGCCATGGGAAAGGAAGAAGGTTTTAATGCAGTTTACTCTGCAACCTACAATCATGTGTATTTTCGTGCTAAGGCATACATGAAGGATGAAACTGACGCGCAGGATCTTACGCAGATTGTATACATTGAAGCCTACAAAAACATAAAGAGCCTTCAGAATGCTGAGTCTCTTTTTGGATGGTTGGACGGAATCTGCCATAACCAGGGAATGAAACTATTTAGAAAGAAAAAAGATGTACTGCCTAACGTAGACGAGGAAGGGAAGGATATTTTCGAGACTTTAGAAAGTAATGACCTTGCATCTCTTCCTGAGCTGTCAACAGATCAGAAGGAAACAAGCCGTATTATACAGGAGTTTATAGATGAGCTTCCTGAGGTTCAGAAGGCAGCGGTTATCGCATACTATTTCGATGGATTTTCAGTTGGCGAAATAGCACAGATGCAAAACTGCTCAGAGGGAACTGTAAAGAGCCGCCTGAACTATGCACGAAAATTCCTGAAGGAAAAGGTAGAAGGAACAGAAAAGAGAGATGGTATCAGACTTCATGCTGTTGCCCTTCCTACAATATGGTATGCTATAAAGCTTATGTCTGAAAATACAAAGCTTTCAGCAAAGGCAGCAGGAGGCATCTATGCAGGAAGCTGCGCAGAGGTTGGACTTGCATCTACAGCTATTACTGTTGGAAATGCTGGAGCAGGTATTTCAGCGAAGCTGGCAACAACAGGAACAATTGCTGCTACAACCGTTGGTGCTGCATCAGGAGTAGGTGGAGCAGCCATTGCAACCGGGGCAGCAGTAGCTAAAGGTACCGGACTTTCAATGGGAATAAAGGCTCTCATAATTGCAGGCGCAGTACTTATCGGAGCAGGAGGCGGTGCTGTAGCAACATATGTAGCCGTGAATAATAATTCTGAGATTGTGGAAAATGCAGAGGATACTAGTGCAGAAGTTGATGGAAAAAATGTAATTGCTGATGAGATTTCTGTTGAAGAAACAAACAATGAAATTGTGGAAGACTATTCAGATGAACAAGAAAAGGTTTATACGCCGGAAGATATTATAACAGTGCATGGAACTATATTTAAAGTTGAAGAAGATCCAAAGTATGCTGATGAATTAGCAGAGTATAGGAAGGACTATTCAAAGGAGGGACAAGTCTTTGGATATCCTGCATATGGAATAAGATTTTCAGAACCTATCAGATTTAGTTTAGATGGGGAGGAAGTGGAAATATATGAAGCAAGTCCTGGTGTGGAGGGGGATTGTGAATGTGACTTAGAAGCTATAAAAAATAAAACTTTAGTATTTAAAGGGAGAATGCCAGGCAAACTTGTGTATGAAGATGAGATGCATGAAATTTCACCACACTTATATAAGAAAAATGACCCGAATAAACAGGATAGTGTATATTATACAGATTTTACATATGGTTTTATAATTATGGAATTTGAGAATGATGAAGGTGATGATTTGTCTCAGAAAAATAATGAAGAGGACGATTATGCGGATATAAATCTAACTGATGATGAGAAAATACAGATAGTAGATGCTATTGCTTATTTTGATTATAACAAACTATTAGTTTATAATGATTATGTGAGATGTGCCCGTTTATATGCACTTGCTATGCATATTCGTACTTCAGACAAAGAGAAGGCTTTCCCCTGGAGTAAAACAGATAAACTTACGAAAGGACTTATTACAGATATATGGAAAGCTTTCGGAGTTACTATACCCAGTGATTATGATTTTAATGATGACGGAGTAACACCGGATTCGGATTACGATGATCTCCACTTCACCGGAGACATGGAGTTGATAGACTTTAATTATGGGAGTCTGGAAGTAGTAAATAATAGTGACGGAACCTACACATTGAATGGTACATACAAAATAAGCATAGAGAGCGAACCAGCTGAATCTTATCCATTTACTGCTAAGGCAGTTAAGGGTGGTAATCCTGATATTTTTGGTGGACTCATAATTACTGATATTAAAGCATTTGGTAGCAATACGGAAATGGATACAACTTTGTATGAAAAATTCCTTCATAATGAAGAAAGCGTACACATTAACACAGAAAATGACCTTGGTTATTATTTTTCTTTTAAGAATTTTACAAAGCAGGATTATACTCTTGAAGAAATTGTAGATACGTTAATTGCATTCTATAAAGAAGATTGGATGACGGATAGAGTATCTCTTGAAAAGATAGAATATGCTTATATAGATTGTGGTAATGATGGCGATAAAGAACTGGCAGTTGTAATACACACTCCCTCTGAAGAACCACTGGAAAGCTGGGAAGAATATTTAATAATAAAAAATATTAATGGTACTTTGCAGACAGTTTACTCTGATGTGGCATGGACCAGAAACATTATTAATCTCAATGAGTATGGATATATAGATATATATGGAGATGGAGGTGTTGAGAATAGTGGATGGGATAAAAGTTTTATAGATGCTGAGGGTAAAAGGCATGATGTAGAAAATGCAGAAGATCTTACTGAAGATATCAAAAATGGGAAAAGTGTTGAATGGCAGATTCTTGATTAATTTAAAAATTAAAAAAATTTTTTCAAAATTATAAAACCGAATCCAAAATGGTTGGTACTTATAGATAGAACAGCAAAAAAACAATCATTATGGAGGAAAAAGAAATGGCAGAAAAATATTTTGATGAAGAAACATGGAAGTGGGTTATCAAGGACATTAAAGGATTATCAATGAAAATGATAACGGTGATGATGACAACAGCATTATTTATGACCACTCTTACAGGATGCGCACAAAAGAGCAGTGCTTTCTTTGTAGAGGATAATCCCATTATCAATGAGGCAAGAGCTGATGGACGTGAGGATGAGGTGTATGAGCTTCGAAATGCGATTCAGGCAGAATATGAAGCAGATATGAAAAAGCGTGCCCAAAAAGAGGCGGATGAAGCAGCACAGGCTGTTGATCCTCATCCTGAATGGCTACTGGAAACAACAGATATGCATATAGGATCCAGAGAGAGTGATGGAATTGGATATGGATTAATTGTTCCTATTCCTAATAAATTTGTTGAATACACGGAAGCTCAAGGAGAAGTATATCATTCCAGGAAATCAAGAGAGGATGTAATATCAGGATTTAAATCTGTAAAATACAAAGATGTAATATGGCAGTCCAATATGGATGGAATAAAAGAAATAAAAATAGATTGCAGGCATGATGGGGGATATGAAATTTCTAATGATTATGACAAACCATTAGAGGAATTCTCAACAGATGAGATTTTAACTTTATACGGAATACAAGGACATTACAAAAAAGAACTAACAAATGTAGTTACCAGGGATGGTGTTACTTATGTTTTTGAATATCTTGATAAAAGAGAACTTAAGGAACATGGAACATATACGTGTTTGGAATTCACAGTTTTGCTGCCTGACAGGGATGGTGATGTCTATAACATAACAGGAATACAGGGAGCTATTACAATAAATACTTTAAACGATGTTGAAGAAGCAACCATAGCAGCACAGGAATATATGCAGAAAGTTATGAACGAGATAACTGTTATTGAAGGTATTAATATGGATGAAGTTGAGAAAATTGGTAGGAATGATGCTGACTATCAATGAGATACACATTTTACTAGCGACTTCATTGTGCTACAATGATGAAGTTGTATGAAATTTTTGAGGAAAAGAGGGAAAATAAGATGAAGAAAAATGTTATATTAAAGAAGGCTGGAGCGCTGCTCCTTGCACTTTCAATGTCTGTTGCAGCATTCAGTACAGTTGCTCCTAAGGGAAAGATTATAGCAAAGGCTATAGTCGGAGGGGAATCATCAGATAAGGCTGTTGAGATACCCGCTAATTATGAATTTACAGAGTGGGCTGAGTACAAAGGTGGTAACCAGTATTATAAGTTTACTATACCGGAAGATGGTGACTTAACACTTCATGCAACTATTTATAAATCTTCCGGAGGAATAACTGTTAGTGTATTGAATAGTGATTTTCAGGGATTTAACTGGATAGGCGATTATAGCAGAGACTCAGTAGTCGATGGAACAGATACCAGGTCATTATCTGCCGGAACTTATTATGTAATAGTTAGTAAATATTTGGGTTATGATCAGGAAGCTGAAAATAAGTACAAATTTAAATTGTCATTTAAGGGATATGGAGTATCAGAAAACACAGTAGACAGTTATGAAAACCCTAAAGGATATGAAATAAATACTACTGTGACAGATTCACTTACTTCAACAGATAACGAGGATTGGTATAAGTTTAATGTTTCAAAGGAAAGCAAATATGTTCTTAATTTAACAGCCTATAGTAATACTGCGGTTACTTATAGCCGCATTTATGAAGCTCTTATTTTTAACAACGACTTAACGGAAAAAAAATTGGATATCTCTGGCGCTGATAGGACAGGTGAAGTTTATTTAAATTCCGGCGTATATTATCTAAAAATTGTAGGTTCAAACGTAAAATATTCTTTCTCAATAAAAGGTGCTTCAATCGAAAAGACAAAGGTAACCAAGGTTAAGTCACCTAAAAAGAAGAAAGCAGAGGTAACTTTTAAGGCAGTAGATGGTGTAAATGGATACCAGATTGAGTATTCTACAGATAAAAACTTCAAGAAGAATGTAAAATCAAAAACCTTCAAGATTGAAAAGACACAGGATGCAGGTAACAATAAGAGAAAAATTACTATCAGTAAACTTAAGAGACATAAGAGATACTATTTCAGAATCAGAACCTACGTTGAAAACAATAATTCAAGATTCTACTCAGATTGGTCTAAAGCAAAGATGGCAAAAATCAAATAAAGGATAAGATAAACTAATGCGGAGAGAAAATTCTCTCCGCATCTTTTATCGTGTCAGTAATTTTAACCTTTCTCTTAGACTTTCTGACAGAAGCGATGGCTTTATACTGAACTTCGGGGTTTGCACTATTCGCATTAGTTACAATAAAGCCGGTACGTTGGCCGTTGGCATCCCTTATTTCAGAGACTTTCTTTATTTCGGAGATTTTGTTTGTTTCTGTATCACTCTTTGAATTAGGTTTGGAAGGCTTCTCAGGAACCTCATCCTTATCTTCTTTTGCCTTCTCGATAGTTGCTGCTACATAGGCAGAATCAGAATTAGCATAGTCTCCAGTGCCCAGGACTTTGTACCAGATAAGATGTAGTCTCCTTTTTAAATAGTTTTATAGATTTGGCTGGTGATATGAGTCTGATATACAAGAGTCGTATGTTTTGATAAGAAAACCGAAATTAATTCACTAAATAACATTATAACATTTTTGGCAAATATAAATGATTTATAGTTATGAATTTGACAGGCAGGTCCACATATTACTGTGATGACCTGCTTGTTTTTTGTCATGCCAAGGACAGGGAATAATTTATTTATGTCATATTGTGCATCTTACCTATTAAAAAATACAACTTACCGCAGAATCTGTTTTCATACCTTGTTAAAAATAATATTCTAAAGGCGCAGCAGGAAATAATCCTAAGAAAAAGGAGATTATAGAAAATGGAAGCGTTAAGTATTAAAAACCTGACAAAAAGATATGGCGACTTTACAGCAGTGGATGGTATTTCTTTTAAGGCCGAGGCGGGGGCCCTCCTGGGGTTCCTGGGGATAAACGGCGCAGGTAAATCAACAACCATAAACATGCTTTCTACATTGCTGTCTCCTACAGGGGGAGAAGCATATGTATGTGGATACAAACTTGGCAAGGAAGATATGGAGATTCGAAAATCCATCGGAATAGTCTATCAATCAAATGTGCTGGATGACTTGCTTACGGTAAAGGAAAATCTCATGATCCGCGCTCAGGCAGGAGGTCTTGATAAAGCTAAAATAAAGGCAAGGCTTGATGACCTTACGACACTTTTAAAGCTTGAACCAATTCTTCATAAAAGATACAGGCTGCTCTCAGGTGGCCAAAAGCGCAGATGCGAGATAGCCCTTGCTCTTATGCATTCACCAAAGCTTCTGTTTTTAGATGAGCCCACCACCGGACTTGATCCTGCCACCAGGATTGATGTATGGGAGACTATCAGGACTTTAAGAGCGTCAGAAGACATGACAGTGTTTCTTACTACACACTATATGGAGGAGGCCGCGTCCGCAGACAAAATCATCATAATCGATCACGGAAAAAAGCTTGCGGAAGGGACACCGTTCGAACTAAAAGAAAAATATGCAAAGGACAAGCTTAAGCTCTATTTTGATGAGGGAAATGAGAATGCAATAGCCGAGATCCTTAAAAAAGAAGATGTGAAGTCAACAGGCTACGGAGCAAAGCTTTCTCTTAGCGATTCACTTAAAGCTTATGATATTTTAAGTATGGTTCGGGAGAAGATCAACGGATTTGAGGTTATTCAGGGCAATATGGACGACGTTTTCTTAAATGTAACAGGCATGGGCAAGGAGGAAATTTAAATGAGACAGTTTATGGCATTAAGCAAGCGAAACATTCACATATATTTCAGGGATTTTTCAACGGTTTTCTTCTCAGTGCTTTCAACACTTATCGTGATTGCGCTGATGCTCTTTTTCCTTGGAGATCTTAACAATGAGGCGATACTTCAGGTAGTTAAGGGCACCCCCGGCAGAGACGCTGCAAGGGATAACAAGCTTGTATCTGAGATTATTTTTTACTGGACCGTAGCCGGCATCCTGGCCATCAATGCAGCCAGTGTGGCCCATGCATTTTATGCAAATATGATCAAGGATCGTGGCAGCAACAAGCTTAATTCAATAATGGTCATGCCAATAAAAAGGAGCATCATTGTTTCTTCGTATGTATTTTGCGCGTGGTTTATCAGCGTAATCATGGGGGTTTTTGCATTTGCCATAACAGACGTGATTGCAGCTATCAAAGGGTATGCCATCCTCTCGGCAGCAGATCATTTAAAAGTGATTGCCCTTATTTTCGTAAATGCCTTTGTATATTCTGCAATTCTGCTTTTCCTTGCAACAGTTAATAAAAGCGAGAACGGCTGGGGAGCATTCGGAATTGTGATTGGTACTGTGGCAGGATTCTTTGGTGGAATCTACCTTGCAATTGGTGGTTTGAATGACACTATTGTGAAGGTTATTAAGTGCTTCCCTTTCATTTATGCCACATCGGCATTTAGGAGTGTGATGTTAAAAGACGTTGAAGATGTATTCTTTACAGGGCTTCCTTCTGAGGCCAGAAGCACAACGGACCTTGCCATGGGAACAAAACTTACATTATTTGAAAATGAATTATCGCAACCGGCAGAAATTGGTATTCTTGTAATGGTAGGTTTGGTATTTATGGTGCTTTGCTCCGTAGTCCTGACATATTCCAAGAGAAAGGACAGGTAGAAAGCGAGCGTCGGTAATAAAAGATGAACTAAATAAAGATTGTTAACACAGCAATTACGAAACGAAATCGATAAATTCAAATCTTTGCCATAAAATGAACGGAGAGTGTGCCACAGATGGGGATTGCGTACATGCAATCCCTATTATTTTGAAATTATAGTTAGCATAGACTAACAAAAAGAGTTATAATGACGATATATATGGACGCTACGGGCGATATTGTAAAAAGAGGGTCTTGAAAAGTGTTAAAGAATTATAACAAGGATGGGCAAAAGCTACCGTTGTTTGGAATAGGGCCATATATGATCTTTGTAATATGAAAGGCAGGTTTTAAATGTTTGACAAAAGGCTGATGGCCATGTGCCCCGAAAGCAAAAAATATATAGTGGGAAACATTTTCTGCCAGTGGATTGAGCTCATGATGAATGCGTTGATGATTTATATTATAGCAGGCGCAGTCGGAAAGCTTTACCGCGGCGAAATGACCGCAAAGGGCATGTTTTTGTCTCTGGGGATAATTGCATGCGTCCTCATCGTCCGTTTCTTTATGACAAAGAAAACAACGGAGATGAGCTATCTTGCATCAAAGACCGTAAAGCGTGTCATGAGAGAGCAGATTTACAAGAAGATATTAAGGCTTGGCAATATCTACAGAGAGCATTCAACCACAGCAGAGCTTGTGCAGGAATCTGTAGAGGGAGTGGAGCAGCTTGAGAGCTATTTCGGACAGTATGTTCCGCAGTTTTTCTACGCTTTCCTGGCGCCGATTACGTTGTTTGTTCTGTTCGGTATTGCCGGAAACTTTAAGGTCGCGGGGGTTTTGCTTGTATGCGTACCCCTTATTCCGGGAGCCATAATGATGGTCCAGAAGATTGCCAAAAAACTTCTTTCGAAAAAATGGAAAAAGGAAGATCTTCCTATAATCCCGGATATATTCAAGTATCAGGTTGCAGCTTCCACCAAAAAGCAGTTCCAGATATTGAAGGATCTGATGAATAGAGATGATGTCACAGTAGTAACAAATGCCTGTGATGCAGGACGTGAAGGGGAGCTAATATTCAGACTTGTCTATGATAAGGCAGGCTGCAAAAAGCCAATGAAGAGATTATGGATATCATCCATGGAAGATGAGGCTATAAGAAACGGTTTTGATAACCTGGCTGATGGGAAGGATTATGACAGGCTTTATGAAGCAGCACTTTGCAGAGAACGAGCCGACTGGATTGTTGGCATCAATGCCACAAGGTTTTTCACCTGTTCTTATGGACAGACCTTAAATGTAGGCCGTGTTATGACACCTACACTGGCTCTCACTGTAGAGCGTGAGGCACAGATCAGGGCATTCAAGTCGGAAGACTTTTATCAGGTACAGCTGGAAGGGAATGATCTCATCTTCACAGGAGAACGTATCCCTGATAAAGCTGAGGCTGATGATCTTGCGGAGAAATGTAGAATCGAGGGCAAGGCAGTAGTAACAAAAGCAGATATAAGTGAAAAGTTGGAAAACGCTCCTGCTCTTTTTGATCTGACTTCTTTGCAGAGAGAAGCTAATAAAAGATATGGCTTCACAGCTCAGCAGACTCTTGATTATGCTCAGAGCCTTTATGAGAAAAAACTACTTACCTATCCAAGAACTGACAGCAGATTCCTCACAGATGATATGGAGACAACAGCGAGTTCTATCCTTGAAATCATTGAAAACAAGCTCTCCATAAAGGTAACGGATGAGCTTAATTTCAAAAAGATTCTTAATAGCAAAAAAGTCACAGACCATCATGCAATCATCCCAACTGAAACACTTAGGTCGACAGATGTTGAAGCACTTCCTGAAGGGGAAAAGAAAATATTGCAGCTTGCAGCTACAAGGCTTGTCGAGAGTGTATCAGCTCCCTGCAAATATAAGGAAACTGTTGCAGAAGTCAGTTGCCTTGGGAAAACCTATACGCTTAAAGGGAAATATATAGCTGATCCCGGATGGCGAAGTGTAGCTAATACCAAAGATAAGGATTCGGATGAGGATAGCAGAGTTATTATTCTGGATTTTAAGGCAGGCGATACAGTTGCAATTGATAAATCTTCTGTGAAACCAGGGAAGACCACACCTCCAAAATCCTATACAGAAGATACACTTCTTTCTGCCATGGAAAAGGCAGGCTGTGATGAAATCCCAGATGAAGCTGAGAGGAAAGGACTTGGCACACCTGCTACAAGAGCCGGTGTTATAGAAAAGCTTGTCCGCATTGGATTCCTGGAAAGGCGTGGAGATAAGAAAACAAAATATCTTGTTCCTACGCATAAGGGCGAGACATTGATCACAGTTATTCCAGAATCCATCCAGTCAGCTTCCATGACAGCCGACTGGGAGCAGAAGCTCTTGGAAATTGAAAAGGGCAGCTATGATGCAGATGCCTTTATGATCGAGATTTCACAGATGGTAAGGAGCCTCATTGATACCTACAGGATAGTTCCTGATGCAGAGGTACTTATGCATCCTGTATATGAGCCTTTGGGTAAATGCCCTCATTGTGGAAGCAATGTAGTGGAGAAGTCCAAGGGCTTTTTCTGTGAGAACAAAGACTGCAAATTTGCTCTTTGGAAGGATAACCGTTTCTTCGATTCTCTCTCCAAAAAGCTTACGAAGCAGATCGCAGTGCAGCTGCTTACAGACGGAAAGGCAAGGCTGAAAAAATGCAGATCGGTAAAAACAGGTGAGACCTACGACACTACTGTGGTTCTATCTACAACTGATAATGGTCAGCCACAGTTCACTCTGGATTTCACGAAGGGAGGAAAATAGCCTATGGAGAAAAAGAGAAAAAATAAAATCAGGAAATGGGATGAAGTCGGCGGTGCAGTAGAAGTCGAGGAAGAAGTTTTGTCGGAAAGTCCAACTGAAGATCCCGGTGCCGGTCCATCTGTCAGCAGGAACTTCATGCGAGGCATTGAGGACATGGTTGAGCAGAATGATAACAATTTTGATGGTGTCATCAACAATCTTCCTGAAGATAAGACACCTGCTCAGAAGACAAATGCTGATGTTATAGAAGAGGAACAGGAGAAAAAATCTGTTCTTAAGAAACTTCAGGAAGCTTCCTATGATGTAGAAAAGCCAAAGCCTGTAACTCCTTGCTGCATCTGTAATGCCATGGAGAGATTCTGACATGCGTGAGTATACTGACAGAATCCGGGTATGGATAAAGCCCGGAGATAAGGAAAAAATCAGAAAGCGTATGGCAGAAGCAGGTATCAGAAATATGTCTGCCTATATCAGAAAAATGGCGATTGACGGTTATGTTATAAAGCTGGATCTTAGTGATGTGAAGGAGGTGTCACGCCTCCTTCGCATCAATGCCAATAACATCAACCAATATGCAAAAAGAGCAAATGAAACCGGCAGCATATATCTGGAAGATATCAAAGATATTCAGAGACAGCAGGAAGAACTTTGGATTCTTATGAAAGAAATATTACAGAGGCTTGCTACGATTTAGGAAAAGAGGTGATGACTTATAGCTGCTACCAGACTTATAGCCATGCATATGAATAAAGGAAAATCCATTCAGCAGTGCCTGAAGGACAGAACGGATTATGCTCAGAATCCTGAGAAGACAGATGGCGGTATTCTGGTCAGCAGCTATGAGTGTGATCCTAAGCTCGTGGAGGAACAGTTTGCTCTTGCAAAAAGAGAATATCAGCATAATACCGGTAGGGAAAATAATAATGATGTGATTGCCTATCAGATCAGGCAGGCTTTTAAACCCGGAGAAATCACACCGGAGGAAGCCAACAGAATCGGGTATGAAACGGCTATGCGCTGGACTAAAGGCAGACATGCTTTTATAGTCGCTACACATGTAGATAAAGCGCATATTCATAATCACATCATATATAATTCCACGAATCTTGACTGTAACAGAAAATTCAGAGATTTTCATTTATCAGGAATAGCACTCCATAAAGTCAGCGACATCGTATGCCTTGAAAATGGTCTCTCTGTAATTACTCCGAGGAAACCAAGTGAACGAAGCAAGCGCACTGTTTATCCTCAGCGGAAAAGCTACCGTGAAGAAATCCGTGAGTCCATTGATATCTGTATGGAGCAAAAGCCCAAAGATATGGAAGAGCTTATAAAGCTTCTTCAGGAAATGGGATACGAAATAAAACGCGGTAAATATGTTTCTCTTAAGGGTAGAGATCAAAAGAAATTCTTGCGAATGCGCTCTCTTGGAGCCGGTTACAGAGAAGATGATCTGGAGAAAGTCTTTTCCGGGGAAAGTGCATTTACACCTGATCCGAAGCAACAGCGTACTGACGAAAATGTTTATGTTAAACCTGAGCCAAAGGTGGATATGCTTCTTGATATCCAAGCTATGATAGCCAAGGGAAAAGGACCAGGCTATGAACGCTGGGCTAAGGTTCATAACATCAAGCAGATGGCACAGACACTTTTGTTTCTTGAAGAACATGGTCTCAGAGATTATGATGAACTCTCAGAAAAAGCCAAGGCTGCCTCCGAGAGATTTGGAGAAATTACTGAGAAGCAGAAGGCTCTTGAGGCAAGGCTTGTTGAGATAGCTGCGCTGAAAAAGCATATCATAAACTATTCCAAGACTAAGGACACTTATGCCGAATATCGCAAGAGCGGTTATAGCAAAAAGTTCTTTGAAGAGCACAGGGAGGCTATCACTCTTTGTAAAGCTGCTAAGGAAGCTTTCTCCAAGATCGAGGGTAAACTTCCTAAGATCAAAGAACTGAATCAGGAATACAGCGAAGTCCTTCAGGAAAAGAAAAAGACCTATGCCGAGTACCGGCAGGCGAAGCAGGATATGAAAGATATACAGATGGCAAAATACAATGTTGATCTGTTCCTCAATTTTGAGGAGCAGAAAGAGCAGGCTGAAAAGCAAAAGACAACTGAACAGATACGTTAAGACCGAGGGAGATTTCATTGTGGCGACACAGTGGAGTCTCCCTCTTTTTTGCGTTATAGGCAAATGCACTCAGCGTCAGTTTATCTGATGCGTGGCTCCGAGTGATAACGAGGTTCAGGGGGATTGGGGAATGACCACCAACAAGCAAAAACGCGCCGAGGACCCTCGGCGCCCTGCTTGCGAAAATGAAAAAACTTAGTTGCTAAAGGTCAATTTGCCATTTTTGTGTATGGACGAAACACCCACTACACCGATGATAACGGCTGCAATAATACCAAGTGCGCCCATCATCAGGATCTTACCTTTTACAGACTGATAGAATTTACCCTTCATAGCGTATACCTCTCACAAAGAATGCTGTTAATCCGTGCATAAATATTCTGTTGCTATACCGCTTGTGCAGCAACGTTCAAGTGAGAAATTTATCTTAAGTTTTTATTAAATAAAAAAGCGTATTCTAATTTATTTTCCATGCTTTCTCATTTACCAAATCATCGTGCAATCAATACAAAGCTGATATCTTTTTTCATATGTTCTGGAATAATTACAACTTATAACCTTTGTTGGTACTACCTTGTTTATGACTTTAGAGTCCGGAGCATTGTTGACAATTATGCCTTCTCCGCTGTATTATCTTCTCGCTAGTTCGGAAGGGTATCAGTCTTCAAATGTAGCCAAGTACTTCCGTATCAACACAGGACTTTGGCAGAGTGACACCGCAGTTAATACAGAAGCGAACCTGGTACTTACTCTGCAGAATTACGGATCAAACGTTGATTACAGTTTTGTTTGGGGACAGGAACATACAATGGCAGAAAGAAGTGGCGACTCGACAACTAACTTCATCGAATGGGTAAACGAGTGCGTCAAAGAAGAAGCGCAGTAGAACTAGCTTCTGCAGATTATTTGGTGTACTAGGCTGCGGCAATCAGGGAAAGCATGGATGCAAGTACGGCAGTATAAGATGGTGTATCTGTAAGAATATGTGTTAAATTCCGAAGTTACCAACCTTTGCTGGTAGAGATAACAACTCTTTTTGTGTATGATGATAGTATATACTACAATCATCGGATTTCGCCGGAAAAATTATTGCTAAATTTGACCTCAACATCATTAAATAGGCCGACCGATAAAAGCCTGCCCGGCTCATTAAATAATCTGCATACGGAGAAATGGTTCATATGAAGAGAAAAAAACTTACAATGCTTCTGGCTTGTATTATTGCCGGCACGTTCATTGCAGGCTGTGGGAGTACAACACCAGCGGAAACAAATCTAAAAGACAAAGTGGTAAATGACAAGGATAATAATACAGATGTCGGGAATGACGGGGCCAATTCTGTATCTGAACCGATGGAGTCTTTTGCGGATCCGGTATCTGAAGAGGATAAAGCAGGCGCCGGGACAGATACCAACCAGAACAGCGAACCGGAAGAGAACCCATATGACGGAGGTCCTGACTGGGTAACGCTTGCCGATGAGTTTACATTACCTACTAACAGGATGTGCATCGAGGATGCGGTAGCAAAGTATTCCATTACACTTTATGATGACGGCAGGTATTTTGATTACGAAGGTGACATCGGTGATGTTATCCCGCAGTACAAGGACAGGGATCTTGACGGTGATCATAAGCCGGATGTGATAAGGCGCGAAGGACAGCATTACGTCTTCGAGCTGACCAGAAAAGGAACATTTTCTACGGATGATTACTCTGCAAGCCCGAATGAAGGTGAAGTGATACAGTTTCAGGATCTGGGATGCAGAAACTATGATGAGATAGAGATAGTCCATGTGTGATATTTTTCATAGGCTGCTGATATCTGATTTGAAGGAAATGGAGTAAGATACAACATGTCAATCGAAGACAATAAGTCAAGAAATGTATACAAACCGCAGATGATCATAAGATTACCAGATTATCCAGAATATGACCATTTCACTGAAATTATGTCTGAGATATACGATACAGTGATAGCACATGATAATGAAGAGATGATCCGCATGGTAATGGGCCCAAGGGAGCATCTTGCATGCATCGTCGTGGATGTTAAAAGAGGTATCGAGTATAACTTTGCCATGCATAAAAAAATGAAGGACGACATGAGATTTGTTTCTGTTCCTACGATTGCGGTAACGCTGAAGCATTCAAGAGACGACATGCTGATCTGTATCAATGAGGGGATAAGTGACTATATTGTCCTTCCCGAGGAGGATGAGCTGGTAAAACTCAGGGTAAACAATGCTATACGAAGCAAGGACTCAGCTACGATTGCAGAGATCGAGAGTATGCTAAAACAGCTTCCCTCTAATATCTATCTCAAGGACGCTATGGGGCGATATGTATTTGCAACTCATTATTGGCATCACCTGAATGATTCTGAAGAGCAGGAATGGAGCATCCGGGGTAAGACAGATATTGACATACGAAAGGACAAAGAAAATGCCAGGCTTGCAATGGAGTCCGATCAGCGCATAATACAGACAGGTGTCGGCGCGAACTATATCATTGAGGAAAAATCCGATGAAAAGACAGAGTACCTGGAGGTGATAAAGAGCCCTATCTTCGACAACAACGGAAATGTGAACGGGATAATAGGGCTTATCAATGATGTTACTGAGCAACAACTGCTAAAAACGGAGCTGGAGGAGAAATCCAAACGGGATCGTCTTACCGGTCTTTACAACAAGGCAACATGTGAAGATATGATTCGCGCATCGCTTCTTTCGGCAAAAGAGAACGAAACCATGGCGATCCTTCTTATCGATACGGACAGGTTCAAGAACATAAATGATACATATGGACACACGGTGGGAGATAAGGTCCTAGGACAGATCGGAAGTGTCATTAGTGATATCTTTAAGGGAATGGATATCTGTGGAAGATTTGGAGGGGATGAATTTTTAGTCCTTATGAAAAACGTAAATAGCAGGGATGATGCAGCAACATTGGGAAAAGAGCTTATCTGCTTCCTCAAGGAAAGAATAAAAAATGAGGTTTACGCGAAAGATGTCAGTCTCTCTATCGGTGTTGCCCTTTATCCTGAGCACGGAAAGACACTTTTGGAAATCTTAAGTGCCGCGGACGAAGCTCTGTACTATGTCAAAGATCACGGTAGGGACGGAATATACATATATCAGTCCAAATAATGAACCAACACCCCCGTCCCAATGTCATTTAGATAAGCCGTCGACTTTTTAATTGAATAGTTATCCCAAATCAGAGGTGAAATACCCTCTGATTTTTTTACGCTTTTAAAAAAAAGCTTGACAAGTCAGCCAAAAAATGTTGCCGCGCCTTGATTATAAGACGTTTTTACGGAGGTGCTGATATGTCATTTACTGTTACTGAAATACGTCAAAATCTATTTTCTGTTTTAGAATCTTTGTTAGCACGAAGAGATGAATTTTTGAAAAATCCCTCTTCTGACTTCACAAGAAAAAAGAAGATTTCCTTTGCTCAAACAATGTTATTTCCGATGATCGCAGGTGCAGATAATGTCGCAACTGAACTATTGGATATGTTTGGAGAAAATGAACTCCCGCTTCCATCAGCTATGATCCAGCGACGTAATCAGGTTAAAAAGGAAGCATTCCAGGAATTGTTTTATATGTTTAATAAAAGCATTCCAATGTCGAAAACATTTCACGGATATCAGCTTATTGCCTGTGATGGTACTCGTCTGAATCTTCCTTACAATCCATCTGATAAAAGCACTTTGGTTGATAACATAGAAGGCCGCAAGCCCTTTAACCAAGTACATCTGAATGCGCTTTACGATATCATGAATGACATGTTTCTGGATGTCGAAGTTCAGGGTATGCACGAAATGGATGAAAATAGTGCCTTTTGCAGATTTCTTGATAAGTACTCGAAATCTGATAGAAAAGTCATCTACATTGCTGATCGCGGCTATGGATCATTAAATAACTATGCACATGATCTTCATAATAATCAGTTGTTTTTGATTCGCATGAAGGAAAGTAATGCAAAAAGTTTATGCCCTGATAGACCTCACTTACTGGATAACGAATTTGTTGATGAGAAGGTTACTGTTCATGTTGGCCGCAGGTGTAGAAAAGGCAATAGCAAATATGAAAACTACCATCATGTAAAGGTGTACCATCGCTACGATTTCATTGCTTGTGGCACTGACGATATAGATTCGCTCTGTTTTCGTGTGTTGAAGTTTCCCCTATCCAGTGGGAAGTCTGCAAATATATAGCAACTAATCTACCGAAAGAAGTTTTTTCATTAAAAGTGATCAAAACTCTCTACAACCTGAGATGGGGCGAAGAAACAGCATTCCGTCATTTAAAGTATGCAGGAAACATGGTACACATACATTCAATAAAGCCAGATTTTTTGATACAAGAAATATACGGGAAGCTTACACTATATAACTTTTCGTCATGCATCACAAAGACTGTGACCAGGAAGAATGCCCTGAATAGTAGGCGGCCCCTGATGACCGTCTGTTTGCCTTTTTCAAAAATAGAATTTTTGACCGTAAACCCGAGAACTGGATATATTTTGTTTGGATTTATCATGGTTATAATAATATACTGTTATCAAGATTTATGCTATCTAAATGACATTGAGCTCGTCCTCCAGGACCATAGAGAGAATAAAAGAACGGGTATCATTCGAGCAGAATGATACCCGTTCTTTAGAAAGACGGCACTTAAACTTTGAAGAACTGAAGGTCATCCTTAAGGGTATCCGCGAGTCCCTTAAGTTCAGCAGATGTTTCTGCAAGCCTTGCAGTCTCATCGTTAAGTTTCGTCATAGCCGTTGATGTTGTTTCAGCAGATGCTGCGTTCTCCTGCGAAATAGCTGAGAGGTTAGTCATAAGATCAACAACGGTTTCTCCTGCTTTTTCAGAGGATTCAGCCTGTCCAAGCACAGTTTCAACAGCTTCCTTCGTGAATTCAATGTTGTCACTTACGCTGCCAAATATTGCACTTGTAGAACTGATGCTGGTCTTCTGATCTTCAATAAGCTCTGTTACTTCGTTGATGGTTGCAACAGTTCTGTTTGACTCCTCAGACAGATCTCTGATGATTCCTTCAATAATTGAAGTCGACTGGTTTGTTTCATCAGCAAGCTTTGAGATCTCACTTGCCACAACTGCAAAGCCTTTTCCCGCTTCACCTGCTCTGGCGGCCTCAATACTGGCATTAAGTGACAGGAGGTTGATCTGGTTTGCAACAGAGGAGATAAGGGTTACAGCTTCCTGAATCTTACCTACAGATTCATCAGTCTTCTTAACCTGTTCTATAATCCTTCCAAATGCAGCATTTGTAGAATCGCTGGATTTTGTCAGGTTATCCATATTGTCAGTGGCTTCTTTTCCGTTGCTGCTCATATCTGAGGACTTGTCGGAAAGAGCTGAAACACTGTCAAGAATCTGCTGAATATTACTTCTGATATCAAATACACGTTGTGATGAGGTCTCAATATCAGATGCCTGTTCAGCGGCACCCTTTGATATCTCATTGATTGTTTCATTGATCTCACTTGCGACAGTCTTGGTTTTTGATGCACTTTCTTCAAGCATAAGTCCGGAATCTGCCAGTACATCAGACATGTTCTTGACCTTACTTATAGTAGCCTCCAGAATTTCAAGGAACTTATTAAGGCTTGAGGCAAACATTGCGAACTCATCATGTCCACTTTCATCTGCTCTGGCTTTAATATTTCCTGTTTCAATATTTTCTATTACAGCCTGGAAGGAATTAACACTTCTATTGATTCCAAGACTTACTTTCAGAAGGATAAGCATAAGAACTACAATACTTGCTATAAGAACCGCTATGATAACCACTGTCACACTTGTTCTTACAGCATTCATTTCTGTTACTGCCTGATTTTGAATGCTTTCACAAAGCTGACTAAGATCCGCATTCAAAACTGCATTATCTGCTTTGATGGTAAGGGTAGTAGCATCAATGTTCTTCAGCTCGTCAAACAGTGATTTCTTGGCTGCAAGGCTGGCAGCAGAAACCTCTGCAAGAGAAGGATCAGTTGTATATTTTGGAATATTGTCACTGATATCTGCAAAAAGGGCTTCAATTTCAGCAAGGTTAGAGGAAACATCTTTTCCTTCTACAACGAGTTTACTGTAGGTATCAGTCATTTCATCAAGGGATGTCAGGTTGGATCCAAATCCGTAAACACCCTGTACAGCACCACCATACTTAAAAGGTTCATCCGGAATATATACGGATGGATCTACATATAGCTCATAGTACAGAACCGGGAATTTTTCCATGTCATATGCTTTAACATCGATGGTTGTGGAAACCTCTTCCCATCTGTCATAGGTTTCATCATATTTACCGGTGACCTTAATAGCTCTTTCACCACCAAAGTCAGCAAACTCCGCGTTTTCAAGACCATCACCGGACTTTTCCATTGTTTCAAGTGGAGTAAGGTCAATTGCTTGTTTTTCAGAACCATTTACCAGTGCAATATTCTTTACAAAGTAGTCTCCCTTGTATGTGAAGGTTCCGCCGACACGGAATACCAGGCTGTTACGCTTACCAACTACAGGTAACTCCCTTTCATAGACATACTTAATATATTCTTTTCCATCTACATTCACAGGGGTTCCGGCAGCGCCAAAATTGGCATCTATCCAGGTTATTTCAACCCAGTCATTGTTGTTTACAAGGTTAGTAAAGCTTTCAGAAAGCTCATCACTTGAAGAAATATACTGCTGGTATTTTCCGATAGAACGGTCATAGCCACGGGAAGAGTGGTTAGCCAGTAAATCACTAAAGTTAGTTTTGCTGGTTGAAATCTTATCCAGGATAGAATCAATGGAGTTCTGATATGAACTATCAGCTATCTTTTTAAGGCGTAGAGCAGATTGCTCCATCTCATCAAGATTCGTAAGCGTGGCATTAAGATAAGCCTCATCAACATAGTACTGATACAGTGCATCATTACCGATATTCTGGGCCTGAAGAATGTTTATCTTGTCAACTGTTGAGACAACTTCGCTGTACTTGGCATTTCGATTGATGGAGCTAACTCCAACAAGACCAATGACAATTGCTGCAGCAATACCCAATATACCCATTACAAGGATCTTGCCCTTTACTGAGCGGATATAAGTGAATTTGGTGCTTTGTGTTTTCTGTTTGCTCATAATGTATCATCCCTCTCAAAAAGAATACCCCGTTTAGTCTCCCAACACCTCCGCATAGCTTGTATAAAATTAATTATATCATTCGATTAATAGGGTGCAATGCCTTTGCAAAAAGCTAAAAATTATATAAAAATAAAACCATCATTCAAATAGGGCAAAGATGATTGAAGTATAGATAAAAACTGCAACTGTAGGGAAAAACAAAGCCACAACGCTTTATATTTTTTTAAGATTCTTTGCCGCATATTTCGGATTTGTGATAAGGTAGGGAACAGGGATTTAAGGATAAAATGGACCATTAACCCAGTCCCAATGTCATTTAGATAGCATAAATCTTGATAACAGTATATTATTATAACCATGATAAATCCAAACAAAATATATCCAGTTCTCGGGTTTACGGTCAAAAATTCTATTTTTGAAAAAGGCAAACAGACGGTCATCAGGGGCCGCCTACTATTCAGGGCATTCTTCCTGGTCACAGTCTTTGTGATGCATGACGAAAAGTTATATAGTGTAAGCTTCCCGTATATTTCTTGTATCAAAAAATCTGGCTTTATTGAATGTATGTGTACCATGTTTCCTGCATACTTTAAATGACGGAATGCTGTTTCTTCGCCCCATCTCAGGTTGTAGAGAGTTTTGATCACTTTTAATGAAAAAACTTCTTTTGGTAGATTAGTTGCTATATATTTGCAGACTTCCCACTGGATAGGGGAAACTTCAACACACGAAAACAGAGCGAATCTATATCGTCAGTGCCACAAGCAATGAAATCGTAGCGATGGTACACCTTTACATGATGGTAGTTTTCATATTTGCTATTGCCTTTTCTACACCTGCGGCCAACATGAACAGTAACCTTCTCATCAACAAATTCGTTATCCAGTAAGTGAGGTCTATCAGGGCATAAACTTTTTGCATTACTTTCCTTCATGCGAATCAAAAACAACTGATTATTATGAAGATCATGTGCATAGTTATTTAATGATCCATAGCCGCGATCAGCAATGTAGATGACTTTTCTATCAGATTTCGAGTACTTATCAAGAAATCTGCAAAAGGCACTATTTTCATCCATTTCGTGCATACCCTGAACTTCGACATCCAGAAACATGTCATTCATGATATCGTAAAGCGCATTCAGATGTACTTGGTTAAAGGGCTTGCGGCCTTCTATGTTATCAACCAAAGTGCTTTTATCAGATGGATTGTAAGGAAGATTCAGACGAGTACCATCACAGGCAATAAGCTGATATCCGTGAAATGTTTTCGACATTGGAATGCTTTTATTAAACATATAAAACAATTCCTGGAATGCTTCCTTTTTAACCTGATTACGTCGCTGGATCATAGCTGATGGAAGCGGGAGTTCATTTTCTCCAAACATATCCAATAGTTCAGTTGCGACATTATCTGCACCTGCGATCATCGGAAATAACATTGTTTGAGCAAAGGAAATCTTCTTTTTTCTTGTGAAGTCAGAAGAGGGATTTTTCTAAAATTCATCTCTTCGTGCTAACAAAGATTCTAAAACAGAAAATAGATTTTGACGTATTTCAGTAACAATAAATGACATATCAGCACCTCCGTAAAAATGTCTTATAATCAAGGCGCGGCAACATTTTTTGGCTGACTTGTCAAGCTTTTTTTAAAAAAGCGTAAAAAAATCAGAGGGTATTTCACCTCTGATTTGGGATAACTATTCAATTAAAAAGTCGACGGCTTATCTAAATGACATTGGAACCGTCCCCTTGACTCACCCCTGACTCCCCTTGACTCCCCTTCAGGCGTCGGAAGCGAATGGCTTTCTGCGCCTTTCTTTGTTATGAGTCTATGGCGTAATTTCCCGTTTTGTATTATTAAAGGAGTCAAAAGAACCGTCCCAATGTTATTATGAAGTCAGGCGATAGTTTTCCCATGACTGACTTCATAACCGGATGCAAGATTGGTTTTAGAGTTATTTAATAATTGTTCACAACGAAATATTATATAATTATTTTGTCAGTTATTGTACAGTTAAATTCTGTTTTCGTGGCTAAAGGAGATAATTATATGACCCCTGACCAGTATGCAAGATCAAACAAAAAAGTATTTCATATCAACCTTATTATTGCCTTTACTGCGCTTTTAATGGTAGTGCTGGATGCTGCAACACACGGAATGAGCCTGGGGCTTGTCATCGAGATTGTCGCTGTCCTGGCAGGTGTGCTGCAGATGGCGGTTGGATTTATCAAATTCAGAGAGACCAGGTTTGGCGCAGTGGTCATTCTGGGAGGTCCGACTCTTTACTATATGGTTATCATGATAATACAAAATGATATGATTTTTTATGCATTCGCGATACCGGTAATGCTGTCGTGTATTCTTTATCTGGACTTAAGGCTCTATGTGGTGGGACAGATGGCTATGACCATAGGCGGACTTATTGTCCTGGTCAGAAATCTTATTGCTACAGGTTCGATACCCAGGGACCATTTTGTGGCCGGTTTCATAATCATTCTTGCGGGAATTGCCGGAATAGAGTCGCTTAAGATGAGGCGGACCCTGGTAAGAGAGGACGACGAGGCCATCAAGAAAGGGCAGGAGGCCCAGGAAAAGACCCGTATCCAGATGGTGGAGATCGCCAAGGAAATTACGGGGCTGTTTGATGAGGCCCATGGGGAAGTCGATGAGTTAAAGAGCATCATAGGAAGAAACCACGATGGCATGAGGGAAATTGCGGGCAGCACAGGAAATACCGCAGCTGCCGTGACAGAGCAGTCACATCAGATAGCAGATATCCATGAGCAGACGGAAGTGGCTGATGCCAAGAGAAATCAGATGGTTGAGATGTCCGAGAGCACGCAGAAAGCCGTTATTGATGGGACTAAGGTCATCGACCAGCTCAAGGACAAGACCGCAAATGTTGTTGAGATGAGTGATAAGACGGTGGCATCCACAAGAGCTGTCACTGAGAAGGTCGAAAAGGTTGAGAAGATTGTCGGTTCCATCATATCGATATCAAAGCAGACCAATCTTCTTGCGCTCAATGCTTCAATTGAGGCAGCGCGTGCGGGAGAAGCCGGGAAAGGTTTCGTTGTGGTTGCCGATGAGATAAGGCAGCTGTCGGAGCAGACCAGCAGTGCTTCAAATCAGATCACCGGCATCATGCAGGAGCTTTCCGCTGATGTTCAGAATGCGGTAGACTCTACCAATGCGGCAGCTGAGTCTGTCAAGGCTCAGGACATTCTTATCAGAGAGACCGCAGATACTTTTGAAGAGATCGGGGAGAACGTTGGAAACCTTATAGGAAGATTTAATGATATCGGTACTTCCATAGAAGCTATAGGAAGAAGTGCAACGGAGATCAATAATAATATTGCGAGCCTCGCCGCCACAAGTGAGCAGGTGGCAGCTTTGTCCGGTATGGGCGAAGAGGGAGCAAGGACAGCGGTGGAGAAATTTGATGAGTTTGATATTCTGCTGAAGGGGATATATGATCAGGCGCAGAGGCTGAAATAATGTAATACCGGTCAGAACCGTCCCAATGTCATTTAGATAACGGTACCCCCCTGACCCCATTTTCAATTTATAGTAATCTCGGACTGAGAACCAAAGGAGAAATAATGGCCACCTCAGATAATACTGATGAAAAATTGACAACACAAGATGATTTTTCAGAACTATTCATAAAATTCGTCGATGCCATGGTTGATTTTGAACATTTTTCCAAAGAAACCCTGGTTGATGTTCTTTGCAGATTGGCTCGTTCTTTTCGTCTGACCAAAGTTGTCACAGAGTTTTATAGGAGCAGTGTGGATGAAAAAGACGGCAAGGGAGAAATCCTCTGTGATTTCAATGAAGGTTCTGCGGACATTGTTGTGCTCAAAAAAGAACTCATTTCAAGAACAGGGGCTATAATTAGAGCCACAGCATATTCTGCCAAAGGCACAGAACATTTGAGCAATAAAGAAGAACAGCAGCTTGACATCTGTCTGCGTTCCATGATGAGTTACATAGGACGGAACCGTATGCAGACAGCAATCGAGAATCTCGCGTTTCATGACGACAATGGATATCCGAATTTTGTATATTTCTTCCGCCATCTTGAAAAAATGAATAAAACAGGTGGATTTAACGGCTTTACCGCCATTATGTATAACCTTAAGGATTTTTCTGTCATAAATCGTGATCTGGGATTCGAAGAAGGCAACGCCGTTATGAAAGCCCATTTCGATACTTTAAGGGATATGATTGGAAATAGTGGTACTGTGTGTCGTGTGGGCGGGGATAACTTCGCAGCTATATTCCCAAATGAAATGTTGGAGAAAATTCTCGCTTTTTTTGAAGGCACACCTATCATATATGACCGGCTGACTTCAAGCAGCGCAATCGTATCAGCATATGCCGGAGTATTTATCATTCCGAGTGATTTCAAATATGAAAGGCCGGGCAACATTGTTGAAATGATCCAGCCCACTTGTCAGACTGCAAAAATATCCGATGAAACTGATGTTGTATATGCGAGTATGCAGATTATAGAGGATAAAGAGAATGTTTCAAAAATCCGCAGACATTTTGAAGAAGCTCTAAATAATTATGAATTCCATGCATACTATCAGCCAAAAGTAAATGTTGAAACGGGCAGGATCATAGGCGCAGAGGCTCTATGCAGATGGATCAGGGATGGAAGGATAATACCACCTATGGATTTCATTCCGATACTCGAACGTAACACGGATATATTCCGGCTGGATTTCTATATGCTTGATCTTGTTTGTAAGAATATAAGAAAATGGTTGGATGAAGGGAAAAACGTGGTTCGGATATCTATTAACTGTTCCCGTAAGCACCTGGCTGATCCGGAACTTTTGGATAAAATCGTCAGTATAATAAACCGATATGATATCCCATATGAATACGTTGAGATAGAGCTAACCGAGACAACTACAGAAGGCGATTATCTTAAACTCAAAAAGCTGGTCGAAGGTCTTACAAAGATAGGTATACATACATCCATTGATGATTTTGGTATCG
Organism: Butyrivibrio sp. NATIVEDY162; assembly: GCF_045999815.1. Taxonomy (GTDB): domain Bacteria; phylum Bacillota; class Clostridia; order Lachnospirales; family Lachnospiraceae; genus Butyrivibrio. The sequence continues at coordinate 1,187,150 of NZ_CP172573.1, read as the reverse complement.
GCTACTCTTCCTTAAATCTTATCAGGGAGTTGCCATGGAACGTAATGAAGATTGACAGAAGTCTACTTCCGATATCTTCAACCGACCAAAAAGATCTCTCTACAGTTCTATATAATCACATAACAGCTATGGCATCTGACATGGGAATCGAATGCATTACAGAAGGTGTTGAAACTGCTGAGCAGGTTCAGATTCTTCATGACAATTATTGCTTATATGCTCAGGGATACTATTATGACAAGCCGCTTCCTCTGGATGAATTCGAGAAACGGCTTGAAATCGGACAGTATCCTATCAATTAACATGGCAATAATTTCCAACGCTTTTCCGCTATCCATAAACCATGTTACAGTAAAATTAATGAGGGCTTATCGGACTCCATTTGGTTGTCCTTTTATTAACCTTTTGCAAGAGTGCCCACTCTTAAAATGGGCTAAGCTGTAGACGGTCTTCCTCTTCACAAGGTCAAGATGTGAATTCCACCATGAGTTATGATTCAGTTAAAATCCACCTCATAAACAGGTGGCCGTTACTGCCGCCGAGTGGCCGCTGGTTATCGCATCAGTGGCCGACGGGCGGCGCAAAACGCAGCATAATTTTGTGCCAGGCATTTTTTAGTGTGATTATTCATTTTTTCCACGTATCAATGGACTCCCTCTGGATAATATGAGGGGGGAGCCCGTATTGCTCAATGTCATTAAGTTAAGATGACACTATAAAGATCTCTACATCTGAAAATGATGTAGGGGTCTTTTTTTCTATCATATGTGAATTGTCAAGGTGCGGCGCCACCTCATGTAAAGGAATCACTTCCTTGGTGGGTGGCTGAATATCGGAAACGATATCCACCTTTACCACGTCCTGCTTTGGAATGGCAAGGTCATGTATATCAAGATCTCTAGACTTAGGAATTTCATAATTCATTCGCCTAAGGGTTTTGATAGCTGATGCAAAAGTGTAGTGTTTTAGTCATACTCATTATGAGGTTTTTATGCGGAATGCGAAATCCGCCGAATTTTTTCGCGCTTACTCTTGAATACATCCTGTAGCCGCACAGGTTTGGTTTCAATGGTGATAGTTTTAGTCTGACCTTGAATCTGGGTTTCTGTGATACAGAGGTCGCCATCTTCAAGGTCTAATAAATCTGTGATACTATTCATGTATCCTCCTTCTTTAGTGTATTTTCCGCAAAAAGTATCATACGAGAAGGAAGAAAGAAGGACAATGATCCTTCGAAAAAAAGAAACAGGATTAACCAACAGACTATGTTGATTAATCCTGTTTTTTGATTATAAAAGGTCATTAGTACATCAAGAGGAACACAAATCCACTTGATACCCCACATACAAACAAATTCTTTTTCATAACATCCCTTCAGTGTAAAATCTGAAGGGTCCTCCCTAAAACAATACCGTGGCAATTTGTCACGGCTTTATTACTGAAAATACTTCCTCTGGAAGTACAGGAGAGATTGGATGCAGGAAATGATTTGCAATAATTATGGATGTTGATGCCGATAATCTTGGGCTTCCGGGCTCTGAACGTATAGATATCATTGATGTAAAAATTGATGATCTGATGCTTCGTGATGTCTTGTTACAGCAGGAAGGCTTGCGCGAGACAGAGTAGCGCTCGATCTGACGGAGAGCCACAAGACGGTTCAGAATATCAAGGAAAGAAAAGGTTTCGTCGTACATATCGCAGATGCAAAGCATGTCGTAGAGGCTGATTTTTTTGGAATTGCAAGTGGTAACAACATGAAGGACAAGTTTGAAAAGAGCGGACTTACTACAGTCAAGTCTGACCTTGTAGATGCTCCGATCATCAATGAGCTTCCTATCGCAATGGAATGCGAGTTTATCGAATACCAGAACGATGAGACAGGAATAGGAGTTATCGGAAAAGTCGTAAAAACCTCTATTGAGGAAGCAAATATGTCTGGAGACAAGGTTAATATAGATTCTCTTGAAGCTATCGCCTTTGATCCTTACACACATGGTTATTATAAGGTGTCCGGAAGAGTCGGAGAGGCTTTTTCAGATGGAAAGAAGCTCTTTTGATGGACAACAATTTACAATAATGAAAAAGCTGAGGGCTCAACCTTCAGCTTTTTCTATTTCTTTAATATATTCAAAGCCGAAAAGTTCAATCTGATCCAAGACCTTCCTGAATTTTTCGCCCATTTCGCTAAGACTATATTCAACTCTGGGAGGAACTTCGGCATATACCTTTCTGGTTATCAGTTTGTCATTTTCCAATTGTCTTAACTGTCTGGTCAGCATAGCTCTGGTGATGTCCGGAATATTCCTTTCAAGTTCGTTAAAACGTTGTGTTCCTGTACTAAGCTGAAAGAGTATAACTATGGCCCACTTACCTTGAAGGACTCTTTGAGTTGTGGCATAAGGACATTGACCGTAAATGCTTTTCATTAAAATTTTCTCCTTGTATTTCCGCAATAGTATCAAAAATGAGACTATGTATTATAAATGTTCGTACTTGTTTGAAATTGCCTAAGGGATAAAATGATGATACAACAAACAAAAACAAATATCAAATACATGGAGGAAAACAAAAATGTCAAATTTCAAAAAAGTAAACGTAACAGAGGCTCCTAGAGCAGAACTTCATGATGCTCTTGGTTTAACGGGAGCAGAGATAAGTATCAATCATCTTCCTGCAGGAGCAGGTGTTCCCTTTGTACACTCACATAAAAATAATGAGGAAATCTATCTTATTCTTTCCGGAAAGGGTAAGGCTGTAATTGATGGAGAGGATGTTGAAATCGCTAAAGGTGATGTGGTTAGAATTTCACCTGAAGGAAAGAGACAGTTTCTTGCTGCGGAAGATTCAGAGTTAAGCTATGCATGTATCCAGGTCAAGGCAGGTTCAATTGGTGGATTCACTGCAGAGGATGCAGTGATGTACTGATCCTCAAAAGACACCAGCTTTTTCCATAACCATATCTGATAAAGCAAACGGGACAATTTCAGCCGGATCTGATGCAGGGCTTATCCATTCATCTATTCTTTCTTTTGGAAGCATAAGTGGCATCCTGTCATGGATTTTGGAGAGCTCTGCTGTTGGCTCTTTGGTGAGAACCACAAATACAGGATAGCTGTCTTCGATGCGGTAAAGACCGCAGAGCCAGGTCACAGTGCAGCCTCTTGGCTGTATGGCATATTTATCACCGGTCTTGACCCTGCCATCTGCGCTTTTGAAATGTTCCCACTCAAAGTAATAAGAAGCTGGGATGATGCATCTGTGTGATTTCCAGGCGTCCTTGAAGGTGGGCTTTTCCATAGCGGATTCAACACGGGCATTGAAAAGGCTCCGTTTACCGTCTCTTGCAAGAAAGCCCCATTGCATGGGAAATACACTTTTTACACCTTTGGCATTGGGGGCTATTACAGGAACTATATCTGTTGGGCGTACTTCTCCATCAGTGATCAGCGGCCTTGCGTGGGTATCTATGAATTTACTTGTTAGAGATGACCTTAAAGCAATCTCAAATATATCTTTTAACTCCGGGAGATCCTTCTCCAGTGCATATCTGGTACACATATCGTTTTAACTCCTATGGATATTCCTCTATCTCTTCATAGCCGTTATCGGCATAGTAGTCTTCATTTATTTGCTCGGACTTTGCAAGTTCATCGCTAAAGCCTTTAAGAGCATCAAAGGGACTGAATATCTTGGCTCTTCTTCCAAGATCCATTGCCGGATGTTTTATGGAAAAGCTGTCAGTCTTATCATGCTTTGGTTTTCCCTTTAAAAAGACATCTCTGTATCTGAAATTGGAAGGTATTTCTATCACAGAACTTTCGCTATTCATCTGATTCCTCCGTTTCTAATAGACCGGAGGCTGTGCTTTAAGCTCTGTGACCTCCGATATGCCTATTTCTCTCTATAGTTGTTGCACCTTCAAGGAGATTTGTTCCTTTAAGAAGTGCATTTGCGCCATACCTTGTCCTGACTTCCAAAAGGGCAGCATGAAGTCTTTTTTCTCTGTTTAGTGCATCGTAATCTGTAAACAGATCCATCTGAAATATTCCTTCGTCGCTTTTTACATCACAGGCACAGATACCAAGTCTGCGGAATAGAATCCTGTGATCACTTTTTTTCTTTACATCTGCCATTATAAGGTCAGTAACCAGCTGAACACTGTTGGTTGCTGCACGCATACGCACTGTGCCATTTGAATGCGCGGGGTGAAGTCTTCCATACCAGTCGATGGAAAGTCGTCCATCATAGGAAGGGCAGTATTCAAGGCTCTTATAGTCATAGCTTATCCACCAGGTAAAGGTAGAGGATACGAGGTTTTTCTTATACATGTCACAGCACAGAATATCGATCATTTCCATAAGGACGATGCAGGCTTCATTATATTTGTAAGGACGGGGTAGCACCTGACCGTTGGAAAGAGAATGATTATCGGTCTTGTAGTGCTTGATGTCATACATGGTTACGGGTTCTATGCCCCATGCATGATCTATAAGGATCTCAGCATCGATTCCAAATGTCTTATAGAACCATTCTTCATCCCACTGTGTCCGCTGTGCTATATCGCCCATGGTGTACATGTGATTTCTTTCAAGCTTACCAGCCTTTCCATTACCTATCTGCCAAAAATCTGTAAGAGGTCTGTGATCCCAAAGAAGATATTTATAGGTATCCTCTGTAAGAGTAGCGATACGTACACCATCTTTATCAGCCTGAGCTTTCTTTGCAACTATATCCATGGCAACCTTGGCTAGATACAAATTTGTTCCGATACCTACTGTTGCAGTGATACCAGTACTTTTGAGGACATCCCTGATCATGGTCATAGCCATGATGTGAGCAGGAGATTCGCCTGTACGTTTTGCCTCATCTTCATAGAAGTGCAGGTAACATTATTCACTCGAAAGCTGGGCTTGGCCTCCGCTACAAGTGTAACTGCATAATGGAAAAGCAGGGGCATCCTGAACCTACAGGTCAGGCCAAAATCACTCCGGCATATAATTTACCTTGTGATTATGTTATTCATACCGTGGGTCCTATAATTCAAGGACCTCTGACTAAAAAGCATGAGCAGCTTTTGGCATCCTGCTATAAGTCATGTCTTGATATAGCAGAGGAAAACGGTGTTAAGAGCATTGCTCTTTGTTGCATTTCTACCGGTGTTTTCATGTTTCCTAATCAGAGAGCTGCTGAGATTGCTGTAGAGACAGTTAAAAACTGGCTTGATGAGACAGGCAGTGAGATGAAGATTGTTTTCAATGTATTTAAGGATCTTGATTTTGAAATATATGAAAAACTGTTAAATGGTTAAGCTATAAGGAGTGTTTTATAATGACAACGGCTAAGATCAGATCGTTTCAGCCAAATGGATATCAGGATACAATAAAAAAAGGTTTAAGTGCCATACATAGCTTTAACAGCGGTATGTCCCTTGGGAAAGATGATGATATAGAGCAGCTTGACAGATTAAAAGAAGAAATAAAGACAGCTGATGCTATTGTTATTGGAGCCGGGGCAGGACTTTCTACTTCCGCAGGGTTTACGTACAGTGGAGACCGGTTTAAAAAGTGGTTTTCTGATTTTGAAGAAAAATATGGTTTTCAGGACATGTATTCAGGTGGGTTTTACCCATACAAAACCAAGGAAGAGTTCTGGGCATATTGGTCAAGATATATCTACATCAACAGATACCTTGATGCACCTAAAGATACTTATACAAAGCTTTATAACATTGTTAAGGATAAAGATTACTTTGTGATTACTACAAACGTGGATCATTGCTTTCAGAAAGCAGGGTTTGATAAGAATAGATTATTTTACACTCAGGGAGATTATGGTCTGTTTCAAAGTATGAATCCTGCAATTAGGGAAAACTTTGATAATGAAGACTGGGTGATGAATGCCATGAAAACTCAGGGATTTGTTAAGGATGGGAATGGAATTTTTGCAATACCATCTGGCGGTGTGGTCAGAATGGAAATTGACAGCAGTTTGATTCCAAAGTGTCCGATTGATGGAAGTGATGTCACCATGAATCTTAGAAGTGATGATACATTCCTTGAAGATGGAGGCTGGCATAGAGCATCAGCGGCTTATTCTGATTTCCTTAGAAGACATGAAAATCTGCATGTGCTTTTCCTGGAACTTGGGGTAGGCAGCAATACACCAGTAATAATCAAGTATCCATTCTGGCAAATGACAATGGAAAATGAAAAAGCTACATATGCATGCTTGAATTACAAAGAGGCATACTGTCCCAAAGAGATAGAAGATAGGAGCGTATGCATTAACAGTGATATAGATGAGCTTTTGGATAAACTGGCATGATTTCAGAAAAAGAAAGATATTAATAAACTGCCATTAGCTAAAAGAGATATTTTCTTTATTCTTCAGAATCTTTATTATCTCGAATATAATACTTTTATCGAGAAAAAAAACGAGGTGACTTCTATAGTTAGCATACGTATTAAATATCATAAGCAATGGATCACAAATAAGATAAATGAATATGCCAATGGAATTGCCACGTAGTTGTTTATAACGGCTATGTGGCTTTTTCATACCATAAATTAGTTGACAAATACAACTAATGATTTTATCATTTAAATTCATAGGAGGGCATTCGATGGATAAGGTAAAACTATTTCGAGAAAGTACCAGAGAATTAGAACGTAATCTTGAGAAGCTAAACAGTTCTGATTGCTGCCAATGTAACGTTAATACATCTCAATGCTTTCTGGTTGTTGAGATAGGCAGAAAACCTGGAATATGTGTAAAGGAACTTGCTGAACTCCTTAAGATGGATAAAAGTGCTGTAAGCAGATCTGTAGAAGAGCTTGTTCAAAAAGGATATGTTTTGCGAGAACCTTCAAAAAGGGATCGCAGGTGTGTAGTGCTTAATCTGACTGATGAAGGAATGGCAAGATTCAATACAATAGAAAAAGATATGAATTTGAAGTTTGAGAGAGTTTTTTCAATGATTCCAAAGGAAAAACAGAGTCAGGTTTTAGAGGCATTAAATATCTATAATGATGCGATAAAAAAAACGGAGGTGGAATGCTGTGATTAGAGAAATGAGAGATGAAGACTGGGGGACAGTATCAGAGATTTACAAGCAGGGATTAGAAGAGGGAACATCAACTTTTAATACAGAGTGTCCTAGTTTTACTGAGTGGAATGAAGGTCACGTAAAGAATTGCAGGTTTGTTTTTGAGGAAGAAGGGAAGGTTGTAGGCTGGATAGCGTTAAGTCTTTCTTCGAGTAGGTGCGCATATAAAGGCTGCGTTGAGATGAGTGTATATGTTGATAGAAACTATAGAGGTCATGGGATAGGAACAGCTTTGGTAAATACGATTATCAAAGAAGCTGAGAAAGATGGATATTGGAGCATATACTCTGCAATATTTTCAATTAATAAAGCAAGTATAGCCTTACACAAAAAATGTGGTTTTAGGGAAATTGGCTATAGGGAAAGAATAGCTAAAGATCGATTTGGAAAATGGCAGAACACAACTCTTATGGAGTACAGAGCTTCATAATTAGTTTATAGGAGAAGCTACTTATGACTATTGAAGAAAAAGCAAACAGGATTATTGAAGATATACGTAAAGAAAAAGGCATTAATCCTATCAATATGTTTAAGACAATGGCAAAAAAAGATTACATAAGCATACATGGGCCAGAACATCATATATTAGACGGGGCATGTTTCTTGATGGCTTATTATAATGCTGGTGGCAAAATAGATATAGACTCCGCTTTAAAGAAACTTCTTAATGAAGGACTCCGGATGCCGGGAGCAATGTGTGGACTCTGGGGAATATGCGGAGCGATAACTTCTATAGGTGCGGCTCTTTCTATTATTGATGGCACAGGACCTCTTTCTGAAGATGGCACCTGGGGAGATCACATGGCATTTACATCAAGCGCCATAGGAGAACTTGGCCAGATAAATGGCCCAAGATGTTGTAAAAGAGATGCTATGATTGCGTTCAAGCATGGAATAGAGTACGTAAGACAGCACTACGGTGTGCAGATTGAATATGAGGAGCAACACTGTGAGTTCTCATCGCAGAACCAGCAGTGTATCAAAGAAAGATGCCCTTTCTTTGGATAATGGAAAGCTTTTTGTTCCGGACGATTTAGAAATTATGGAACTTTGAATTCCAGGTTAAGGAGGTAAGGAGCATCAGCTGATGATACGAGAAGCAAAAAAAGAAGATTTGGAAGCACTTTTGGAACTGTATCTTTACTTACATGAAGACAGTATTCCCAAGCATGATGAACATCTTGAAAGAATATGGAATCAGATCATTGAAGATCCGAATCACCATCTGATCGTAAATGAGATTGATGGTCAGATTATATCTTCTTGTGTTTGTGTGATTATCCCGAATTTAACAAGAAATATAAGACCATATGCTTTTGTTGAGAATGTGGTAACACATGCGGATTTCAGAGGAAACGGATATGCAGGTGAATGTCTGGATTATGCAAAGAAGATTGCGGAGAAGGAAAACTGTTACAAAATGATGCTACTGACAGGAACAAAGAAGCCGGAGACTATGCATTTCTATGAGAAGGCTGGGTATAACAGCAGTGATAAGACAGCTTTCATACAGTGGATAGGGATGGATAAGTAGCCATAGGTAAAGGAGTATGAAATGAAGGTATTCATTGTATATTGTCATCCAAGTAAAAATAGTTTCACATATGAAGTGAAAGAAGCTTTTATCAAAGGACTGGAGAGTGCAGGACATTCATATGAGATTTCTGATCTGTATGCAGATGGATTCAATCCCGTGATGTCGGAAAAAGAGTATATAAGAGAAGGATTTTATAATTTGGATAGTCCTGTATCGGAGGATGTTCTTTTTGAGCAGAAAAAGATAAATGAAGCAGATGCGATAGCTTTTATTTACCCTGATTTTTGGACTTCGTCTCCTGCTATGTTAGAGGGATGGTTTCAACGGGTATGGACTTACGGATTTGCATATGGGGATAAAACATCCATGGAATGTCTGGAAAAAGCATTATTTTTGATTACCATGGGTGGGTCATTAAAAGATAAGGTAAGAAGAGATCAGCTGGAAGCAATGAAGACAGTTATGATTGGTGACCGGATCAGAAATAGAGCAAAAACCTGCGAAGTATATGCTTTTGATGAGATGACCAGAGGCTATGGTAATGATGCTAACCGGGATAAAAACGCTGGTAAGTATCTAAGAAAAGTATTTGAAATTGCAAAAAACTTATAAAAAGGAAAATCTCTGTTGAAGATACGATTCAGCTTTTGCAATGTGACGTGGACGATTATACCGGAAGTTATGATATGTGTGCTTGACAAAAATACTCCTATATCGTAGTATAAAACTACGATATAGGAGTATTTAATTATGAAGACAAATGGTGGATTTCTTGTTACAAAAATAAAACAGCTGGGTGATCGTATATTTGAAAGGATACTGGCAGAAAAAAACATTGATGCATTTAACGGAGCTCAGGGAAGGATTCTTTATGTCTTATGGCAGGAAGATGGTGTTCCTATTAAAATTATTTCCGAGAAAAGCGGCCTTGCAATTACTTCACTTACGACCATGCTTGAGCGGATGGAAAAAAACGGACTGATAAGCCGCAAAACGGATGAAGCTGATAAGAGAAAAACTCTTCTGTTCCTCACAGATAAAGCCAAAGAACTTAAAGAAGCTTATGACTCCGTATCCAATGAGATGGGGAATATTTATTATCGTGATTTTACGAATAAAGAGATTCTTCAGTTTGAAGAGTATCTTAACCGCATCAGGGTAAACCTTGAGGAATGGAGTGACAAATGAGTATCTGTATTAAAGATCAGATTCAGAACATGAATCTTGTTATAGGGTGCACTGTTGGATGTCCGTACTGCTATGCCAGAAACAATACGAGGCGTTATCACATCATAGATGATTTTGAAAAGCCACAGTTTTTTCAAGGAAAGCTTCGTATGATGGAAAAGAAAAAGCCGCAGAATTTTCTGCTGACCGGCATGAGCGATTTCTCGGGCTGGCATGAGGAATGGAGAGAGGAAGTCTTTAAAAAGATAGCAGAGAATCCTCAGCACCAGTTTCTTTTTCTTACCAAACGACCGGATCTTCTGTCTTTTGAAACAGATCTTGATAATGCATGGTTTGGCGTTACAGTTACGAGAAAGTCTGAGTTATGGCGTATTGATGCACTGCGGAGCAATGTGAAGGCAAAAAAATATCATGTTACCTTTGAGCCTTTGTTCGATGATCCGGGTAAGGTTGATCTTACAGGTATTGACTGGATTGTGGTGGGAACCATGACAGGTGCAAAGAGCAGGACTGTTAAAACAGATCCCGGGTGGGTTTATTCATTGACAGAACAGGCTCATGAACTGAACATTCCTGTATTTTGGAAAGAAGATCTTGTTCCGATTATGGGAGAAGAAATGATACAGGAAATGCCGGATGCTTTTAACAAAGTGCTGGAGGAACAGAGGATATGGAACAACCAGAAATCAAAGTAAATCATATAGAAACAAAAAGTGTAATGACAAAATCGAATACTCCTATTGGAGGATATTCGGTGAATCCCTATGTGGGGTGTCCCCATGCCTGTAAATACTGCTACGCATCTTTTATGAAACGCTTTACAGGGCATACGGAGGAATGGGGAACCTTCATGGATGTGAAAGACTGGCCTGAAATAAAGAATCCAAAGAAGTATGCCGGCCAGAAAGTAATCATTGGAACAGTTACGGATGGTTATAATCCGCTAGAGGAAACATATAAAAATACAAGAAGACTTCTGGAAGAACTAAAGGATAGTGGTGCGGACATACTTATCTGCACAAAGTCAGACCTTGTACTAAGAGATCTGGATCTGCTAAAAGAGATCAATGAAAATAGCAGACTTACAGTATCATGGTCAATCAATACTCTCGATGAAGAGTTTAAAGATGATATGGATGCGGCAGTAAGCATAGAAAGAAGGCTTGCTGCAATGAAAGAGGTATATGCGGCAGGCATTCGTACAATTTGCTTCATTTCACCCGTGTTCGCGGGGATTACGGATATAGAAGCAATCATAGACAGGACAAAAGATCAGTGTGACCTTGTATGGCTTGAGAATCTGAATCTTCGCGGAGGTTTTAAGGCAGATATCATGAAATACATTTCCGATAAACATCCGGATCTGGTGCCACTGTATGACGAAATTTATAATAAAAAGAACCGCAGCTATTTTGAAGCGCTGGAAAAGAAAGCAGAAGAGCTGGCTAAAAAGTATGATTGCAGGTTTGTTGATAATGAAACTCCGTATGAGAGAGTAGAGAAAGGACATCCAACAATCGTAGATTACTTTTACCACGAAGAAGTAAGAGGAACTGCCAATAGTGGAAAGAGAAATGTAATACATAATCCTTGATGGAAGAATAAACTTCAGAATAGCTTTTTTTCATTAATGTGTTGACAAATATAATGATAATAAGTATATTGAATATATATTCAATGAATTGAAATTCAATATTATAATGAAGCGGGGATAAAGATATGAAAAAAGTAGTGATCATAGGTGGTGGAATAGCAGGGCTTTCAGCAGGTATCTATGCGAGACTTTGTGGAATGGATGTTGAGATTTATGAGAAGAACGCTGTTCCGGGTGGCGAGTGTATGGGCTGGAAGAGAAAGGGATTTGTTATTGACAATTGCATTCATTGGCTTACTGGTACCAAGAAGGGAACCGAACTCTATGATGTCTGGAAAGAGGTTGGAGCTCTTATGGATGACACAGAATATGCGCCTCTTGATTCTTTTTTCACCTCATGTCACGGTGGCAAGAAGGTAATTCTCTGGGCTGATCTTGACAGGACCAGAAGGGAACTTTTGGAGCTTTCTCCTGATGATAAGGAAGAAATAGACAAATTCATTGATTATGTTGAATACTCCAAGAAATGCGTTATACCAGCAGCCAAGCCTCTGGATATGTTCGGTTTTATAGACTACATTAACTACGGCAAGGAGATGGGGCAGTTTGTGCAGGTTATGAAGGAACTTGGGGATATCTCACTGGCAGAATACAGTAAGAGATTCAAGTCACCACTTATCAGAAAGATGCTCTGTGATTACCTGCCTGGGGACTACACAGCATATTCACTTCTTGTTTCTTACGCTACTATAGCGGACGGCAACGGTGGTATTCCTATTGGAGGTTCCCTGGAAATGTCTCTTAGAATGGAGAAGCGTTTCAAGGACCTTGGAGGCAGGATTTACTACAACAAGCCGGTAGAGAAGCTGAATATAGAAAAGAAAAAGGTTGTTTCTATGCTACTTGAGTGTGGCACAACGGTCACAGGTGATGAGTTCATCTGTACCGCAGATACTGCAGTTCTGTTCAAAAAATTTCTAGATGAGAAGTATATGCCAAAAATTTATAAAAAAGCATATGAGTCTCCCAAGGAATATCCTGCTACAAGTGGTTTTCAGGTTGCTTTTGCCGCAGATAGAAATTTTAATCCCGGAGAGACAGTATTTATTGACATTGAGCCTCTTAAGGTTGGTGCAGGTACTTTTGACAGAATGTACGTTAAGGTTTACGGTTATGATGAGATCTTTGTTAATGGAGACAGACAGGTGATGCAGACTAACATATTCCAGAGTGATTCGGATTATGAGTGGTGGAAGTCTCTTTCAAGGGATGAATACAACAGAGCAAAAGAGGAACTGGCAGAAGCGGTCAGAATGAGGATAGAGGCTGCATTCCCTGAGACTATGGGTACACTTGAGTATCTGGATGCCTGGACACCTCTTACCTATGAGAGATATTGCAACGCATATCACGGCAGCTATATGAGTTTTGTAACTACACCAGACAGCAAGACTATCAGAGTGAAGGGAGACATAAAGGGTATCAGAAACCTATGTTTTGCGGGCCAGTGGAGCAGCCAGCCGGGCGGACTCCCTGTAGCAGTTACTAATGGTAAATTCGCAATTCAGAGAATGGTTGGCAAAAAGGAATTTGAGGAAAGAATAAATGACCAGAGAAGAGCAGAAGGAAGAGAGAAGGAAAGCAATACTTATGACAGCACTGCATCTGTTTGTTGAAAAAGGGTATCATGAAACCAAAGTAAGTGATATTGCCGCTGCAGTTCCAATGAGTACGGGACTTATGTTTCATTACTTTAAGTCCAAGGAGGAGCTGCTTGCAGCCTTGGTTACTATGGGTGAGCAATATACAAAGGCTACTGTCGGTGGCGATGGTATCCCCGCGGATGCGTTTCTTAAGGGAATGCTGGATGAGCTCTTTAAATATGCCAAGTTGCAGCCTTTTGTCAGCAATATGTTTGTACTGATGGCTCAGGCCAGAAGAGCCGGAATGCCTGAGGATATCAGAAAGATGGCTATGTCTGTGGAGGCAGTCGATAATACTGCCAAAGTAATCAAGAGAGGGCAGAAAGAGGGCTCTTTCAGAGCAGGAGATCCCAAACTCCTGGCACTTTGTTTTTGGTCAGCCTTCCAGGGCATAATGGAAGAGATGACTATAGATAAAAACCTTGAAACACCCGACTCCGAGTGGATAATGGGAATTTTGCGCAAATGAATCAGAGGCATAAAGTGAGTAGAATATTACGACCACATCATGGGATGTGTTTTCAGTTTTATGAAGGCAAGGGATATAGTGAGGATTTTTTAAGAGATACAATTAAAGATGATTGTGACTCGGAACGTGAGCAGAGAAAAAAACATGGATTAAATGTAGATCTTTCACAATATCAGGACCGAAATAAACTCTTATGGTACATTTCTAGGGTGGAGATATTCCATGGATTGTGATACTATAATTGAGGTTTTGTCCCAGCAAAATTGGCACAAAAATATTTAGGAAAAAGTAAGAAATAGCTTAAAATCAAGCTTTTTAGAAGGAGAAATATACAGATGAAACTAGGAATCGTGGGACTTCCGAATGTCGGAAAGAGTACCCTTTTTAACTCACTTACAAATGCAGGAGCACTTGCTGCTAACTATCCTTTTGCAACAATTGATCCTAACGTTGGAATCGTTGCTGTTCCGGATAAGAGACTACAGCTCCTTGGAGATCTGTATCATTCCAAGAAGGTAACACCTGCAACTATCGAGTTCGTAGATATTGCAGGACTTGTAAAGGGTGCGTCCAAGGGTGAAGGTCTTGGAAACCAGTTCCTTGCTAATATTCGTGAGACAGATGCAATTGTGCACGTAGTCAGATGCTTCGATGATCCCAATGTTGTTCATGTAGATGGATCAGTTGATCCTGCTAGAGATATTGAGACAATTAATCTTGAGCTTGTTTTTGCAGATCTTGAAGTTCTCGAGAGAAGAATTGCCAAGACAACCAAGGCTGCAAGAATGGATAAGGCAGCAGCTAAGGAACTTGAGCTCCTTAACAAGATCAAGGCAGTTCTTGAAGACGGCAAGATGGCTAGAGAGCTTGAGCTTGATGACGATGATGAGAAGGCACTTATGAATACTTATGACCTTCTTACATGGAAGCCTGTAATATATGCAGCCAACGTTTTGGAGGATGATCTTGCAGATGATGGAGCTTCTAATAAATATGTGGCAGCAGTTCGTGAGCTTGCATCAAAATCTGGAAGCGAAGTATTTGTAATCAGTGCTCAGATTGAAGCAGAGATTTCAGAGCTTGAAGCAGACGAAAAGGCAGAGTTCCTTGAAAGCCTTGGACTTTCAGAGTCAGGCCTTGATAAACTGATCGCTGCAAGCTACAGAACACTTGGACTTATGAGTTTTCTTACATCAGGTGAAGATGAGACCAGAGCATGGACCATCAAGATCGGAACCAAGGCACCTCAGGCAGCAGGTAAGATTCATACAGACTTTGAGAGAGGCTTCATCAAAGCTGAAGTTATCAACTATGAAGATCTTCTTCGTGAGGGCTCACTTGCAGCAGCAAGAGAAAAAGGCCTTGTCCGCATGGAAGGTAAAGAGTACATCGTTCAGGACGGCGACGTAATATTGTTTAGATTCAACGTGTGATACTGCAAAGCATCGCAGTAAAATAAAGAAGGACACCAATGCAAGCTTGCTTGCAGATTGGTGTCCTTCTTTATTTTAGTATGAGGCGCGCAGCGCCTCAGCGAGGAATCGCTTGCGATTTCGAGCCTGCGATGCTTTGCAGTATCACAAACATTTTAATTATATGAATGCGCAGCGCCTCAGCGAGGAATCGCCTGCGATGCTTTGCAGTATCACTTCCCATTCTATTTTGCCAAATTAGCAGTTTACTTTTGAAATATTAATGATATCATTATGATATCAAATAGATAATACTTATGAAAATAACAACCCGAACGGTTCACAATTTTCATGGAAACTGGAGGTAATTATGGAAACTAATATATACACAGACCGAAATTTGAGTAAGTACCTTCGCTGGGTATTTATAATCGCCTGGGTTATGCAGGTGGCTGTATGGATGCTCTACCAAAACGGAGGAAGGGCACCGGGACAGCTTTTGATGGCGGTCATGATGTATGCGCCGCTTGTAGCGGTTCTTATATCAGGCGTAAAGCTAAAGGGCATGGGCTGGAAACCGAAGCTTAAAGGTAATATAGGATTGTTACTTTTTTCATGGTTTGCACCAAGTATCCTGACCCTTTTAGGAGCTGCGTTATATTTTGCTATTTTCACAGGTCATCTCGATCTGACAGGAGAGAGCATCATGGCTTCTCTGGGAGATGCCGGAACTGCTGCAATGGAGCAGCTTAAGGCGCAGGGAATTACTTATTCCAAGTACATTTTGCTGACTTCCATAGGAGCTTCGATATATGCACCATTCCTCAACATGTTTGCTGCAATCGGTGAGGAGGCAGGCTGGCGAGGCTATATGTACCCTGTATTAAAAGAAAAATATGGTCGCAAAAAGGGCGTGATAATTGGCGGAATTATCTGGGGCATTTGGCACTGGCCGCTCATAGGATTTATAGGTTATGAGTACGGATCAGAGTATTTTGGATTCCCGATAACGGGTATGCTGATGTTCCTTATTTTTACAGTTCCGTTAGGGATAATGTGTGATTGGGTTTATGAAAAGAGTGGATGCATCTGGTTACCTGCAATCCTTCACGGATCAATAAATGCTGCTGCAACTATTCCGATAGCAGTTTGCAGAGCAGACATCGGAACGTACAGATTGCTGGGACCTGTACCCAATGGCTTGATTGCCGGACTTCCAATTATTATAGTTTCAATTTTGTTATTGCATAAAAACTACAGTAGTGAGAACGTTCAAAATGATCTGCAATGAATAGATGGAGGTATAATCATGAATGAAAATGTAAAAGAGAAAATTTTAAACGGACCTAAAAATGGAATGACTATGATGTGCATAATTCTTATTGCATATGCAGCAGCAATCGCCTTGCTTGTAGTTACAGCAATTGGACTTGATGGAGCTGCAGTTCTTATTACAGGTGCAACATCGCCGGGCTTTAATCTGTTTCTTTTTGTACTTAGCTGCGTTTATGTATCTGTTGGCTGGTTTCCTTTTCTTGGACTTAAAGTGTTAAAACCGGGAGAAGCTCTTGTTCTTACACTTTTTGGAAAATACATAGGAACCCTCAAAGAAGATGGATTTTATTATGTGAATCCCTTCTGCACTGCATTTAATCCTGCAGCTGATACTAAGCTTGGACAGAGCGGAGATATTGCTGATACAAAGAAGGTTGCAGGAATTACAATTTCCAGTACGGAAATGCAGATGAGCGGATCTTCATCTTCCAAAAAGATTTCACTCAAGGTCATGACTCTTAGTAACTCCAAGCAGAAAGTTAACGATTTTCTTGGGAACCCTGTAGAGGTAGCAGTAGCTGTTATGTGGAGAGTTACAGATACGGCAAAGGCTGTTTTTGCGGTTGATAATTACAAGGAGTACCTGTCACTTCAGAGTGATACTGCTGTACGAAATGTTGTTAAACTCTATCCTTATGACATTACAGAGAATGTTGATACTACAGGTGACGGTGTAGCTGATGATGGAAGTCTTCGCGGCTCCACTGAGGTTGTAGCACAGCGAATTAAGGATGAGATCCAGTCAAAGGTTGCAGATGCGGGAATTGAAATTGTTGATGCTAGAATTACTTATTTGGCATATGCGCCTGAAATTGCTGCAGCTATGCTTCAGAGACAGCAAGCTGCAGCAGTAGTTGATGCCAGAAAACTTATAGTTGATGGCGCGGTTGGCATGGTTGAGCTTGCTTTGGAGAGACTTAATGAAAAAGAACTGGTCGACCTCGATGAGGAGAGGAAGGCAGCTATGGTATCAAATCTCCTAGTAGTTCTGTGCGGTAATCATGATGCACAGCCTATAGTTAACTCCGGAAGTCTTTACTAATGGCTGAGAAAAAACAGGTTCCGCTTCGCTTAAGTGCTAAGTTATACGATGCTATTGCTGCCTGGGCAGAGGATGACTTTCGCTCGGTGAACGGACAAATAGAATATCTTCTCACAGAATGTGTGAAGCAAAGAAAAAAAGACGGTAAGTATGTTTCTGAACATCTCGATGAACCGCCTGAATTCGATATAAAGTAAATATCAAAAAACTCCCTAAAGTATTATTTATTCTGAAAAAAAATTTTTCAGAATAAAAGTGTATCGCCTTCAAAGATATGTTCTATGAAGGCCGGCAGAATACTGAAGGGAGTTTTGCTTTATATAGTTTCAGACCATATCCTGATTGGATATCTGCTGGTCTTGCTTATTATAAATTGGCGCAAGGATAAATGCAGCAAATACAAGGCAGCTGATGATATGAACAGGTATCTGTGCAAGAGTTGCTGTCTGATTCTGAAGAACATTTACATCACCACCTGAGAGAAGAACGATTAAATTGTTGTTCAAGTAATGCATCATGGTTACGAGTCATATATTCTGAGTTTTCATATATGCATAACCAAAGAATATTCCAAGAGCGATGCATGTAATAACCTGTGATAAGAAGTATACAGGTCCTGTTGTGGTTGTATAGAACATGAAGTCTATTCCAAGATGCCATCTTCTCTACAAGCAGTATTGACTTCTTATATAAAAAAGTGGAAACACAGCCTGTATTGGTGTAGACTATCTTTTCGGAGCGTCCGGTTCTGGTGTATAAGGAATAATGAGTGGCCAGACAGTGCGCACCTGCTTTTGATGGTCTGATTTGGTTAGTTAAGAAAGGATGAGCTGCCAAACAGTGCGCACCTGCTTTTGATGGTCTGATTTGGTTAGTTAAGAAAGGATGAGCTGCCAGACAGTGTGCACCTGCTTTTGATGGTCTGATTTGGTTAGTTAAGAAAGGATGAGCCGCCAGACAGTGCGCATTCGCTTTTGATGGGGCAATCCGGTTACTTAAAAAATTTTGGCAGGATACTTTGCAAGTAATGAGGAAATAAAAATGAAATCTATACCTTTTAAAAATATATTTAATAAGCTTAAGTCTGATCCGGTTCTTATTTGTGCATGGATTCTTGCGATAATATCATGCTTTATAGTAGAGCCTGATTCGGAATATTTTTCATATATTGATTTCAGATCTCTTGGGATATTATGGGGGCTGATGATTGTAATTCAGGGATTTCGCGAGAACTCTATTTTTGAAAAAATAGGAGAACAGCTTCTTGGAAAAGTTAAAACAGGACGCGGGCTTTCCATAGTATTGATACTCATGTGCTTTGTTTCTTCTATGTTTATTACAAATGATGTGGCGCTTATTACCTTTGTTCCGTTTGCGCTAATGACTCTTCATAGCTGTAAGAGAGAAGATATGATGATTCCGGTTATTGTATTGCAGACAGTCGCTGCGAACCTCGGAAGTATGCTTACACCTATCGGGAATCCGCAGAACCTGTATTTATATGGTATTACAGGTATGAGCATCAGCTCCTTTGTGCTGTGCATGTTGCCATACAGCACCTTTTCACTTGTCCTGCTTATGGTTTTTTCTTTCTTTATAAAAAATGGCAGCGAAAAGCTTGGCGAAAGAAAGGATAATTATCAGGTTGTTAAGAGCTTTGGAAGCAGGCGCCAGGTTGTGATTTATTCTGTTTTATTTGTTCTTGCGCTTTTGACGGTTTTGCGTGTGATTCCCTGGTATATCATGGTGGCTGTTATATTTGTTGTGGTTGCTGTGATGGATGGAAAGATTCTCTTAAGAGCTGATTATATATTGCTTCTGACTTTTATAGGGTTCTTTATCTTTACAGGAAACATGGGCAGAATTCCTGAAGTCAGAGATGTGTTACAAAATGCAACTTCGGGAAGAGAATTCATTATGGGTGCGCTTGTAAGCCAGTTCATAAGTAATGTTCCTGCGACACTGATGCTCTCGGGATTTGCTTCTGATTACAAAGAACTTCTGATAGGTGTCAATGTAGGTGGACTTGGTACCCTTATTGCTTCCATGGCAAGTCTTATTTCCTTTAAGGCTTATGGCAATGACTATAAGGAAAACAGAGGAAAGTACATTGCTGTATTTACATTTGTGAATCTGATCTTCCTGCTTTCATTTGTGGGATTTAGAACTGTAATATTGTGATGGATATAAGTTGGAATTTTCAGGTGTACACTGGGATTTTGGCTTTTTGCTGATTCCAGTGTAGTGAAAATTCCAGGTGTACACTGGGATTTTGTTTTTTGCTGATTCCAGTGGAGTGAAAATTCCTGGTGTACACTGGGATTTTGGTTTTCGCTGATTCCAGTGTAGTGAAAATTCCAGGTGTACACTGGGATTTTGGTTTTTGCTGATTCCAGTGTAGTGAGAATTTCAGGTATACACTGGGATTTTGTTTTTTTGCTGATTCCAGTGTAGTGAAAATTCCAGGTGTACACTGGGATTTTGTTTTTTGCTGATTCCAGTGTAGTAAAAATTTCAGGCATACACTGGAATTCTGTTTTTTGCTAAATCCAGTGTAGTGAAAATTTTAGGCATACACTGGGATTCTGCATTTTTTTTATATTCCCAGTGCTTAGGGCTGTTTTTTTATATGGCAAGAAGAATACTTGTAAAAGACATTTTCAACAATTCTTTATGACGTACCGAAATGCTTTGAAATGAAATCTTCTATTTGCTTTGTATTAAGTGGCATCTTTTGGGTTTCCATAGTTATAAGCAGTTCCTTGCCAAGAAATATGCCTGTCTTTTCATAGTCACGAATTCTTTGAAGATTCCACTCTACATAATTCGGATCATCCATTTTGCCTAAATGTTCAAGAAATACAACTTTACGTGTATAGGGATTGAGAATTGTGAAATCAGGATATCTGATATCTCCGTTATAGATTTTCAAAGGACATTCATACTTGTATGGGATCCCTCGAGAATATAGGGCATTGGCTATCATTTCTTCGGATTTGGATCTGACCTGTTCGCCTCTTGCTGTTACATGAAAAGGTACGTCCTTACCAATCTTTTTAGGAACAAACGGAATGTTTTGCCAACGCTCTGCATAATCCTCGTCAGACCATTCGGCTATATCCATCTTTGATTTTATTTCCCAGGGGAAAACACTTGATAATTCCTGCTTTTTTGAGGAATATCCTTTTAGAATTTTTTGAATCATTTTCAGTTCAGGCTCGCTTTGTGTTACAAATGCCTCGTCATATTTCTTTTGAGCAAGCAGCAGGATAGTGTCCATGTCCGCCTTTTTAATATAAATACCGGATTTTTGACCATTTTTCCTGATATAGTATTGAAAAAACTTATCTTTCCGTCCGATCCTGAGATTTTCGGAAGGCGCCTTTTCAAGGCGTTTCTTTCGCCTCACAATTTGGTTATACAAAAATGATTCTCGATATTTAAGTAGCTTTAAATATTCATTTTCATACATAATATAGACCTCCAATTCTTTTTTTTGAATTGCATTTAAATATTTTTTTACAGTAAAAACTAAAAAATGTGTATCTATGTCCATTTTCAAAAGCGTGTTATCTACATGGTTTTGAAAATGGCAGCATAAAACTGTCATTCGAACAATTGCATTTACTGAAAAAAAGAAAATGCTATTCATAGCGTAATGTGAGCTATATTGTAAGCAGTGGAAAAACCATCATATGCAGATGATAACTTGTTTTTTACAAATAAGCTCTTTGATTTACATAGTTACTATTTTGTTGGATAAAATAGCATGCTGAATGCATACCGGTCGTGCCTGATTCACGACAAGTAGTAATTTTATCTGAAAAATATAAAAAGTCAAGTATGAATTAATTATTCATAGAATTCGGCAAAAAAATAAATATATTTTTCATCACGAGGACACTTGTTGTAATTTTTCTGTTTTGCTAATTGATAAAAAACGCTTACGACACAAACGCTATTACAAACTTTTACCTTGTGAACTTAATAAAAGTCATATATCATTACCCTGTTCAAACAAAAAAAGTGAGCCTTTAGTAGCAGAATAAAAAAGAGGTATAAGCAATGGCATACAGTAATTCACTTGAATTTTTAAAGATGATAAAAGAAGTTGGCAGTGTCCAACTTGAAAAGCAGGACGTTCCTGCAAGACAATCTGTTCCTGCAAGACAACCTGTTTCTGCAAGACAGACTGTTTCTGTAAGTCAGACCGTTCCTGCAAGGCAGACTGTTTCTGTAAGACAGCGCGTGCCACAACGCATATCTTTGGACCGTGAAATTAAAAATGTTGATTCACAGAGTAAAATAGCTGTAATTGACACCGAAACTAATTGGTACAACGAAGTAATGTCAATTGGAATCGCATTGGCAGATGCTGACACTTTTAAATGCATCGATGCGAAGTATTTCATTATTGACCCGGAATGCCGAAAAGGCGGTATGTATTCTAATGTCCTTAATATAGTAGAAAAACTTACTACATCAATTGTCACAAGACAGAAAGCAATGGAAGATATTTGCAGATATTTTAAGGAACATTGCGTAAGTAGCATTTATGCTTATAATGCAAAATTCGACTATGGGCATCTGGAAGAACTTTCCGATTTTGAATGGTTTGACATAATGAGGATTGCTGCTTACAGGCAGTTCAATAGCTTTATTTCACCAACATCTGAATTTTGCAAAAGTGGTCGCTTGAAAAAAGGTTACTCTGTTGAGAATATTTTGAGAATGATTAGTGGAGATTCTAACTATTGTGAGACACACAATGCTGTATACGACGCAATGGATGAATTAAAAATCATGGAATTATTAGGACATGAGCTTAATTCTTATGATTGTGCAAAAATCAACTGATCATATAAATCTTGAATAAGATTCTAAAATGCACTGGGAATCAGGATATCTCAAATCCCAGTGTACACCAGAAAAAAACACTACACTGGGAAAAGAGAAAATAAAAATCCCAGTGTATACCAGAAAAAAACACTACACTGGGAAAAGAGAAAATAAAAATCCCAGTGTATACCTGAAAAAAACACTACACTGGGAAAAGAGAAAATAAAAATCCCAGTGTATACCTGAAAAAAACACTACACTGGGAAAAGAGAAAATAAAAATTCCAGTGTACGCCTGAAAAAAACACTACACTGGAAAAAGAGAAAATAAAAATCCCAGTGTACACCAGAAAAAATCACTACACTGGAAAAAGAGGAAATAAAAATTCCAGTGTACACCAGAAAAAATCACTACACTGGAAAAAGAGAAAATAAAAATCCCAGTGTAAACTTGGAAATAATCCCGCTAATATCCCCAAATAATTAACAGAGAACGAACATAAAATTTAATAAAAATATCATATTTAAATAAAAATACTCATAGAAACTAAATATTGAGCATTCAAACACAAGAACACAATATCTTGTATGGGCGAGCCTCCCACCGGACGGTGGGAGGCTTTTTTTAGCATGAAATCAGAGAGAATGCGACTTTCGAAAGGTTGTTAAATAGAAAAAAATAGTTTATTATACATGTAGGTGGTAAAAAGTGTCATAAAGTGGTGGAAAGTGGTGGATACGAAATAAAGTGGTTCTCTCGAGCAAATGAAAGTCTGTAGAAAAGCTGAAAGAACCAGAAATATTTGAAATATCAGAAATACCACTAAACCGGTGAGAAACTATGGGAAAGGCGTACAAAGGCGAATACAGCCATTCAATCGATGCAAAAGGACGACTGATCATCCCGGCCAAGTTTCGCGATCTGCTGGGAGAGCAGTTTGTTGTAACGAAGGGCTTTGATGGATGTCTTTTTGCGTTTGATCAGGAAGGCTGGGATGCTTTTGAGGAGAAATTAAAGGCTTTGCCTATGGATATACCCGGTGCAAGACAGCTTGGAAGATTCTTTATGGCCGGTGCCGATGATGTTGAACTTGATAAACAGGGAAGAATTCTTCTGAAAGCGAACTGGCTTAGCCATGCTTCTATTGAAAAAGATGCGATTGTTGCAGGTGTTGGCAACCGTGTAGAAATCTGGAGCAAGGAAAAGTGGGAAGAAGCTACTTCATTTGATGACATTGATAGTATAGCAGAGAAGATGAGCGCATACGGACTGAGTATATAAAGAAATAAATTGTAGGCCGGAAGCTTGTTAAAAACTTTGCTTATGCAAATGAAAAGTCGATGGAATCAATACTTAAAGTAGTGAAAGTGTTTATATTATTAAAAAGCTAAACTAACTATTTTGAAGACCACACAACGGATTTGAGGGTGAATAAACAATATGGAATTCAAACACTACTCAGTGCTTCTAAATGAGGTGATTGAAAATCTGAATATCGATCCTGATGGCATTTATGTCGATGGAACACTGGGTGGAGCCGGACATTCAAGCCATATTGCGGAGAAACTCTCTGATAAAGGAAGACTCATAGGAATAGATCAGGATGAAGATGCTATAAAGGCGGCAACAGAGCGCTTAAAACCTTACGAGGACAGGGTAAAGATAATCCGTGACAACTACGAAAATGCAGTTAGCAGAGTAAAAGAACTTGGCATAGATAAAGTAAACGGAATCCTGTTGGATCTTGGAGTTTCATCATTTCAGCTTGACAATGAGGAGCGAGGATTTACATACAGATTTGATACTCCGCTTGATATGAGAATGGACAGGCGTCAGGAACTGACAGCTGGTACTATAGTTAATGAATTTTCCGAGATGGAAATCTTTCATATTATAAAAAACTATGGTGAAGACAAATTTGCCAAAAACATAGCAAAGCATATATGTCAGAGACGAAGTGAGAAACCGATAGAGACCACATTTGAACTCAATGACATAATAAAAGCTGCAATACCTGCCAGGATGAGGGAAAAAGGCGGACACCCTTCAAAAAGGACATTTCAGGCACTACGAATAGCTTGCAACAGAGAACTTGACGTTCTTGAGAATTCACTGGACGGAATGATCGATTTTCTGGCTCCCGGTGGAAGAATCTGTGTTATTACCTTCCATTCACTTGAGGACAGAATTGTAAAAAATAACTTCAGAAAAAATGAAAATCCCTGCACCTGTCCGCCGGAGATTCCAATCTGCGTATGCGGCAAGAAGTCAAAGGGCAAAGTAATTACTAGAAAACCTATACTTCCGTCCGATAAGGAATTGGAAGAAAACTCTAGAAGCGCCAGTGCTAAGCTTAGAGTGTTCGAAAAAATAAAAGAATAATTGGTACATAAACACCATTTAATTTGAATTTTTATGAGGAAATGGTTATGGAAAAGAGATACGTATACGGGAATACTGCGAGAAAACTTAATGATCCAAGATCACGTGAGGAAATGCCGCTTCACGTACAAAAACGTGCAATTGCAAATAGAAGAGCTCACCGCATGAGCTTTGGATATTTGTTATTTTTGTCACTTGCAGTTTTGGCTACAGGTATTATACTGACATGGTACATAACTCTTCAGGCAGATATCACAGCGAGTGTAAAACAGGTTTCAACCCTTGAAGCACAGCTGAACACCATGAAGCAGGATAATGACGAAGCTTATAACAAGGCGGTGAGCAGCCTTGATTTGGAGGAGATAAAACGCATAGCCATAGGTGAGTACGGAATGACTTATGCGACGGAGGGGCAGATAATAACATATTCCGACGGCGGCGGAAATGATTATGTAAGACAGCTGGCACCTATTCCGGACGGAAACTAAAGTTATGAGAAAAAAGAGTAAGGCACAAAAATTTACAATAGGAATGAAAAAAAAGCTGGCAGTGCTGTTCATAATAGTACTGACAGCTTTTGTTGGTTTGAGTATCAGGCTCATAATGATAAACCGAGACAATGGGAAGGACTATGAGAAACAGGTTCTCTCACAGCAAAAGTACGATTCGACAACGATACCATACAGACGTGGCGAGATTCTGGATGCTAACGGAACAGTACTTGCGTACAGTGAAAAAGTCTACAATGTAATCCTTGATGTTAAGCTTGTTTTGTCAGGAAAAGATAATAAATATCTTGATCCTACGGTGGCAGCTCTAGTGAGATGCTTTGGATTTGATGAAGGCGAGATCAGAAACTACATCTCGGAACATCCTGATTCTCAGTATTACACCCTTGCAAAACAGCTGACCTATGATGAAATTAGTGAATTCCAGGGTCTTGTTACTCTTGGAAGTGATACCTATGATGAAAATATTCAGGGAGTCTGGTTTGAGGAAAATTATGTAAGAAAATATCCCAATGGCTCCATGGCATGTGATGTTATCGGTTTTACGACAAGTGATAACAACGGAATATTTGGTCTTGAGGAATATTATAACGATACACTTAGTGGCAGCAATGGCAGAACCTATGGTTACATTGATGAGGATTCTAATCTTGAGAGAACTACAATTCCTGCTACTGACGGTAACAGTATTGTGACCACTATTGACGGTAATCTTCAAAATATCGTTGAAAAATACCTTCAGGATTTTAATGATACCTACAAGGATGCAGTTCGTGAGGGTAATGGCGCCAATAACATCGGCTGCGTCATCATGGATGTAAATAACGGTGATGTTCTTGCAATGGCAAGTTATCCGAAGTTTGACTTAAATGATACCAAGAATACTGACAATCTTATCGGAATGCCCAGGGTGGACGAGAGAGGCCTGAAAATTGCAGGCGAGAGCATATATGATTCCGGAGTTTACATCACCCAGCAGATGCTTGATGAGATGAGTGATGAGGAAAAATTGTGGAATCTGAATGCGCTTTGGAGAAACTTCTGTATATCAGATACTTATGAGCCCGGTTCTGTCGCAAAGCCTTTTACGGTTGCAACAGGCCTTGAAGCCGGCTGCATAAACGGCAACGAAGTATACGATTGTACCGGCTATATGGAATTTGGCGGTCATAAGATTTACTGTCATAACAGATATGGTGACGGCCCTGTATCCGTTGAACGTGGAATAGAGATATCCTGTAACGTTGCCATGATGAAGATCGGACAGGTGATAGGCTCTGATACATTTGCAAAATTCCAGAAGATTTTTGGATTCGGACTTAAAACAAATGTGGACCTTGCAGGTGAAGCAAGGACTGAGGGACTGACCTATGCAGCTCAGGACATGGGATCATCAGAACTTGCGACAGGAACATTCGGTCAAGGCTTTAATGTTGATATGATTGAGATGATTACAGCGTTCAGTTCACTTGTTAACGGCGGAAAGTACTACGAGCCGCATCTTGTAAGCAAAGTTCTTAATTCATCCGGTGCAACAATTAAAAGTGTTGAACCGAGAATTTTAAGACAGACTATATCAGAATCTACATCGCAGAAGGTTATTCAGTACTGTAATCAGGTTGTGGCAGGTGATGAAGGTACGGGTAAAACTGCAAGGCCGGCTGGCTATATGATAGGCGGAAAGACAGGAACTGCCGAGACAATACCGCGTAAGAACAGACAGTACGTTGTTTCCTTTATGGGGTATGCTCCTGCCAATGATCCGCAGATAGCAATTTATGTTGTTGTAGACAGACCTAACGCCGTTGATCAGGCTGATGCCAAGTTTGCTACAAGAGTAGTCAGAAAGGTACTTACAGAGGCACTTCCTTATCTTAATATCCCGATGACTGAGCCTGTCTCAGAGGAGGAACAGGCCGAACTTGACGAGCTTAGAGAAAAGGAAATCATGATGGCAGCGGCTCAGAAATCTGAGGCGACTGTTGATGAAGACGGCAATCCCATAAATCCCGAAGGAACCCCGCTTCTTGATGAGGACGGCAATCCTGTACTTGACGAGGATGGCAATCCTATTATGCAGGAAACTTCTGAGGGCGAAGTGAGTGATGGAAATGCCGATGATTATGATGAAGACGGTGATGGAATCTGGGAAAAGATTCCGGAGGATGAGCTTCCCGGTTCCGAGAGTGAAAATAATGAGCCCGTTTGGAAGTCATTTGAAATAGATGAGGAAACGGGGTATTATATTGACCCTGAAACAGGAGACCTTATAAATCCTGAAGACGGACATTCTATTGCCGGTGACGGACTTCCGGATTATGAGCCTTCAGAGGAAAATGCTTTGGGCGGTGAATAAACGTGCTTTGCCCATATGACAGATAATTAAATGCTATACACTTCCTGCTATTTGATGAAAAGCAGGAACTAATATAAAATTGTGAAAATATGAAGATATGGTTATTGCCATGAAAACAGAAGGGAAATTATGTTAGGGAAAGATATTGTTGGAAAAAAAGTACTTGTAATCGGAACAGGAATTTCAGGAATCGGCAGCGCAAGGCTCCTTGGAAAGGTGGGAGCAAAGCCTGTGATTTTTGATGAAAATACTAAGGTTACAAAAGAAGCTGTAAAGGAAAAACTCGGGGATTATGAAGGAGAAGAGCCGGAAATCATTATAGGAGAGCTTGCGGATGAAGTTATAAGCGAATTGTCGCTTGTTGTACCAAGCCCTGCTGTTCCGCTTGATTCTCCGCTTATAATGCGTCTTAAAAAGGCAGAACTTACTATCTGGAGTGAGATAGAGCTTGCTTTCAATTTTGCAAAAGGAAAGCTTGTTGCTATCACAGGAACAAACGGAAAAACGACAACTACAACCCTTGTGGGAGAGATTATGAAGGCTCATTTTGCTTCTACATATGTAGTTGGAAATATAGGCTATTCATATGCGGAGAGAGCTTTGGAAATGACAGAAGATACCGTATCAATAGGTGAAATCAGTAGTTTTCAGCTGGAAGCTGTTGAGAATTTTCATGCCAAAGTATCCGCCATACTGAATATTACTCCCGATCACCTCAATAGACATCACACCATGGAATGCTATGCAGCCATGAAAGAAAATGTTACAAACAACCAGACTAAGAGTGATGTCTGTGTGCTTAATTATGATAATGAGTATACAAGGGATTTTGCGGGCAGATGCCCTGCAAAGGTTGTACTCTTTTCATCAAAAGAGAAGCTTGAAAATGGCTTCTATCTTGACGGTGAGGATATTATGCTTGCTGAAAACGGCAAATCCTCCAAAATAATGAATATTCACGAGATGAATCTTGTTGGTACATGTAATTACGAAAACGTGATGGCTGCAATTGCCATGGGAATGGCAATGAATGTGCCGCTTGATACTATACTCGATGTTGTTCGCAGCTTTAAGGCAGTAGAGCATAGAATAGAGTTCGTTGCCACAAAGAATGGAGTTGATTATTACAATGACTCTAAGGGAACAAACCCTGATGCTGCTATCCAGGGCATCAAGGCTATGTGCAAGCCCACATACCTTATAGGTGGCGGATATGATAAGGGCAGCGAATATGATGAGTGGATAGAGGCTTTTGACGGAAAAGTTAAAAAGCTTGTTCTTATCGGAGTAACCAAAGAAAAAATAGCAGAGTGTGCTAAAAAGCATGGCTTTACTGATTATGTTTTTATGGATACATATGCTGATGCACTTAAATTCTGCAGCGATAATGCGACGCCGGGAGAAGCGGTACTTCTTTCACCTGCCTGTGCAAGCTGGGATATGTTCCCAAGCTATGAGGTTAGAGGAAAAGAGTTTAAAGACTACGTAAACAGCCTTTAAGGGGCTTTTTTGAATGAAAAATGATTGCTCTTAATATGGTTTATATAAGGGCAGGTTTGGATAACATTTAATGAGTTTTAGGGGAGAGAGCTATGGAGGCTGCTAGAATGGCAGGAACTGCCAAAACAGCAAGGGCTAGAGATTACGGAGCCCGAAATGTTAATCGAGAGAGCACTGGGAAAAGAGTTAAACGGGATGCTTATGTAGACTATAGCATGGTGTTTGTAGTACTGTTTTTGCTCGTTTTTGGCCTTGTAATGTTATATTCCACAAGTTCATATGACGGACGATTAAAATGGGGAGATTCCGCGTATTATCTGAAGCATCAGATGCTGCCAACGGCTCTTGGAGTCGGGCTTATGGCGGTGGTATCAAGAATTCCCTACCATCTGTATAAAAAGCTTGCATCGCTTGCATATATTTTGTCGATAGTTTTGGTTTTACTTGTTAAGACGCCACTTGGAATGACAATCAACAAAGCGTCCAGATGGATAAAAATCGGAGGCGTTTCAGTACAGCCTGCGGAGGCTGCAAAGCTTGCCATGATCATTGTTCTTGCTACTTTTATCAGTAAGCTCAGTAAGAATATCACTAATCCGAAGGCTTTCTGGGTAGTGCTGGGGGTACCTGTTCCGGTGTGCTTTCTTGTTTGGAAGATAACAAGTAACCTGAGCTCAGCAATTATTATTTTTGGAATTGCATTTCTTATGTTATTTGTTTCTACACCCGGTTATAGAAAATTTATTGCAATTGTTTTATTTGCTGTGGCTGCAGCAGGCGGAGTTGTTGCATTGGTTGTGAGAGCGGGATACCACAGTGAGTTAAACTACCGTTTTGCACGTATACTTGCCTGGCTTGATCCCGAAGCGTATGTAAATGACAAGGGCTATCAGACGCTTCAGTCCCTTTATGCCATTGGCTCAGGAGGACTTTTTGGAAAAGGGCTTGGCGAGAGTATGCAGAAGCTGGGGTTCATT
The DNA here is from genome assembly GCF_045999815.1 of Butyrivibrio sp. NATIVEDY162. Classification (GTDB taxonomy): domain Bacteria; phylum Bacillota; class Clostridia; order Lachnospirales; family Lachnospiraceae; genus Butyrivibrio. The sequence continues at coordinate 1,157,199 of NZ_CP172573.1, read as the reverse complement.
CCGGAAGCTCAAAATGACATGATCTTTTCAATAATCTGTGAGGAGCTTGGAATAGTTGGAGCTATCGCGGTTATGCTTATGTTTATTATCCTTATTTACAGAATGATGATCATAGCTCAGAACGCACCTGATATGTACGGAGCGCTCCTTGTTATCGGAGTTATGGCTCACATATCCATTCAGGTTATCCTCAATATTGCGGTTGTGACCAATACGATTCCCAATACAGGTATCACTCTTCCTTTCATAAGTTATGGTGGAACGGCGGTGCTTTTCCTCCTTACGGAGATAGGAATTGTGTTTAATGTGGCTAGGCACATTGAAGTCTGAAGGTTAAACTAAAATGGCCAGAAAACGTAGAAGATTAAAAAGGAAAAGAGCAGAGGCTCCTCGAATGTCCTTTGGGGAGCTGTTTTTTCTTCATAAAAGCCTGTTCATACTGGGAGCTGTGCTGATTGTAATTCTTATTGGATTATTATCGGCTTTTTTCTATGTCTCCAAAAATTACACCATAACCAATGTGTACGTGGAGGGAAATATCCATTACACGGATGAAGATATCATGAATATGGTAATGACAGATAAACTCAGCAAGAACTCGCTATATCTGTCGCTGAAATATAAAAACAAAGATATTACTGGAATTTCGTTTATAGAGAAAATGGACGTAGAGGTTCTTGATCCTCACACAGTAAGAATAAATGTCTATGAAAAAGCTGTAGCGGGATATGTAAAATACCTCGACAGATTTATATATTTTGACAGGAATGGTTACGTCGTTGAGACATCCAGAGAACCATCGAGTGATGTTCCGCTTGTACTTGGGCTTAGCTTTGATTACATAGTTTTGCATGAAAAATTGCCTGTTGAAAATGAAGCGGTCTTTGCGGAGATACTTGATATCACACAATTATTAACGAAATATAATTTGAATGCAGATAAAATCTTTTTTGACAGCGACTTTCACTTATATGTTTATTTTGAAAATATAGAAGTTAGTCTTGGAACTAATGACAACATAGATGAAAAAGTGATACAATTACAATACATTTTACCGGAACTCCAAGGAAAAAGCGGCATCCTTGAAATGTCAGAATATGACGAGAATACTCAGAATATTACATTTGAAGAAAAAAAATAATATTCAAGGTTGTAAATTGTATAAAATAATTATAAAATGGCTTGTAGGAGTTTTAGGTTATGAAGGAGGAGCACTATCTTGCTTGAACTTAAGTCAAATGAGGCTGAATCCGGTGCCAAGATTATCGTCGTTGGGGTTGGTGGCGCAGGAAATAACGCTGTAAATAGAATGGTAGAGGAAAATATTTCCGGTGTTGAATTCATCGGAATTAATACGGATAAGCAGGCACTGCAGCTTTGCAAGGCTCCCAAGCTTTTGCAGATCGGCGAGAAGCTGACCAAGGGACTTGGAGCAGGAGCTAAGCCTGAGATTGGTCAGAAGGCCGCTGAGGAGAGCAAGGAAGAGATTACCGAAGCTCTTAAGGGCGCTGACATGGTTTTTGTTACCTGTGGAATGGGTGGTGGTACCGGTACAGGTGCAGCACCTGTTGTTGCTAGTATAGCTAAGGATATGGGTATTCTTACGGTAGGTGTTGTTACAAAGCCTTTCGCTTTTGAAGCACGCGTTCGTATGCAGAATGCTCTTGCAGGTATCAATACTATCAAGAACAATGTTGATACTCTTATCGTTATTCCTAACGATAAGCTTTTGCAGATTGTCGACAGACGTACAACAATGCCTGATGCGCTTAAGAAGGCTGATGAAGTTCTTCAGCAGGCAGTTCAGGGAATAACAGACCTTATCAATGTACCGGCAGTAATCAACCTCGACTTTGCTGATGTGCAGACAGTAATGAAGGATAAGGGAATCGCTCATATCGGAATCGGATCCGGTAAGGGTGATGACAAGGCTGCGGACGCAGTTAAGATGGCAGTTGAGTCTCCTCTTCTTGAGACTAAGATCGATGGAGCTTCCAATGTTATCATCAATGTTTCAGGTGATATCACTCTTATGGACGCTTCCACTGCATCTGATTATATTAGAAATCTTGCAGGCGATGATGTTAATATCATCTTCGGTGCTATGTATGATGAGTCAATGTCTGATACATGTAATATCACAGTTATTGCTACAGGTATTGATGACAAGGCAAATGTTATGCCGCCTTCAAGACCGGCAGCTAAGCCTGTGACAGCACCTCAGCAGCCTACAGCAAGCCAGGTTGCACCTCAGCCGCAAGTACAGCCTCAGGTTCAACCACAGGTACAGCCTATAGCACCTGAGCCGACAATCGATACACTTCGTCCGGTACAGGCTGCTCAGCAGCAGAGACCTGTAACACCTCAGCCGGCAAGACCTGTTTCAGGACTTAACCGTGCTCCGGAGGTTAGAAGCTCTGTTGAAGCTAAGAGTCTTAAGATTCCGGATTTCTTACAAAAAAAATAATATAATAAAGAAACATTTAAAGAGCATGTCGAAAATGACATGCTCTTTTTTATTCAATAGGAAATTCCTTCGGATTTTCTATTGAATAAAAAGCGCTCCGCTAAGGATGCGACTGGTGCGCAGATGTATTTTGCAAGCTAAAGCTTGCGCGCACCAGCGCGCAAAGAGTCGCGAGCGACTCTTTGTTCGGGAATTGGCGATTTTTAAGCGAGATATTGCATTTTTGTATAGAAAATTGCGATTAATAATGTTACAATAATTTGTGTGGGTTCGGATTTATGACCCCAAATGTGGTACTGTAATGAATGTGCAGACGCACGGAAAGGTTAATGTTATGAAGTGTCCTTTTTGCGGTAAAGACAACACTCGTGTAATTGATTCAAGACCTGCAGATGAAAACACATCCATAAGGCGCAGGCGTGTTTGTGACTCCTGTGGGAAGAGATTTACAACTTATGAGAAGGTCGAGACAATTCCGCTTATTGTTATTAAGAAGGATAACAATCGTGAACCATACAATCGTGCCAAGATTGAAGCCGGTGTACTCAGAGCCTGCCATAAGAGGCCTGTCAGTGCTGAGCAGATTACCGCTATAGTTGATGCTGTAGAGACCGAAGTTTTCAACCTTGAACAGAAGGAGATTCCCAGTAGAATTATTGGAGAGCTCTGCATGGAGAAGATGAAGAATCTTGATCCGGTAGCTTACGTTAGATTTGCTTCTGTTTATCGTGAATTTAAAGATGTTAATACTTTTATGGATGAACTCAAGATAGTTCTTGAGAAGGAAGAAGAAGGTGTGATAACTGATGCTACTGATAAAAGCACACCTTTGTTGAAAAGAGAGTAAAAATTCTGACGAAAAAAAGCAGAATTTATGCCCAAAATAGAGCAATAGTGTTGTTGACATACCGGCCTTCTTTCCGTATATTGTTATATGCACCTACAAAACTAAATACAGAAAGAAGGATTGTAACATGATGAAGAAAAGTATTGGAAGGAGAAGCCTTTCATCTCTTTTGGTTGTGTTAACGACACTGACTCTTACATTGAGTGGATGCTCAAGTAAAAAGGCAGAGGAGTCTACCCCGGATGCAACTAATGCCACCGAAACTGCTAGTTCTACACAGGACAGCGAAACGGAGAGCGCTGATAGCACCGAAGGAGCAGATGATCTTTCTAAGATTACCATTGGTGTCCCACAGGACATAGACAGTATGGACCCGCACATCGCACAGGCGGCGGGAACCAGAGAGATACTGTTTAACGTATATGAGGGACTTGTTAAGCCAGATCAGGACGGTAATCTTCAGCCTGCTATAGCCAGTGATTACACAATTTCCGAGGATGGAATGACTTACACCTTCACACTCAGAGATGGAGTGAAGTTCCATGATGGAAGCGCGGTTACGGCAGAGGATGTTAAATATTCTATAGAACGCAATGCCGGTACCGATGGAAATGATCCCTTGATATCGGCATTTTCTAATATTGATAAGGTCGAAATTCAGGACGATTCCACAATTGTAATGACACTTAAGGAAGCTAATACAGAGTTTTTGGCATACATGACAGTTGCCATTATCCCCGCTTCAAACGAGGATCCTGAGGGTAATCCTATCGGAACAGGTCCTTACAAGTTTGTATCACGTTCACCACAGGAGAATGTTATACTTACAAAGTTTGACGAATATTGGGGAGAGCCTGCATCCATTAAGGATGTAGTGGTTAAGATTGAATCCAATTCAGATTCAGTAATAATGGATCTTGAGGGTGGATCAATTGATATGTACGCTCGTATCACAGCAGCCCAGATGTCTCAGTTATCTGATAAATTTGATGTATATGAAGGAACAATGAATCTTGTTCAGGCACTTTATCTGAACAACGCAGAGGAGCCTTTCAATAATGAGTTGGTGCGTCAGGCTCTTTGCTACGCTATTGACCCTCAGACAATCATGGATTTTGTATCAGATGGTAAGGGAGCTGAGCTCGGAAGCAGTATGTATCCCTCATTCGGAAAATATTTCGATGCTTCACTTAATGATACATATAATCAGGATGTTGATAAGGCCAAGGAACTTCTTGCAGAGGCAGGATATCCCAATGGATTTGATTTCACAATAACTGTTCCTTCAAACTATACACAGCATGTTGATACAGCACAGGTACTTGTAGAACAGTTTAAGGAGATTGGCGTTAACGCAACTATCCAGGAAGTTGAATGGAATTCATGGCTTGATGATGTTTATACTAACCGCAATTTCCAGTCAACAGTTGTCGGTGTTGATGCTTCTACACTTACAGCTTATGCGCTTCTTAGCAGATTCAAATCTGATGCGCATAACAACTTCATTAACTTCAGTGATGCAGATTACGATGCAGCATTCGATGCAGCTCTCAAGGCTACTGATGATGATGAAAAGACAAAGAACTACAAAGAATGTGAGAAGATCCTTTCAGAGAAGGCAGCAAATGTTTACATTCAGGACCTTCCTGAGTTTGTAGCTCTTAACAAGAAGTTTACAGGTTATACTTTCTATCCGCTTTATGCACAGGACTTTTCAAAGATTAAGCCTGCTGAATAATTTAGCAGTTTGATGTATAAGAACTTTTGCATAGCGATAGCAGAACATAATTTTTAGAAAAAATAACGAGGAACACGCATATGAGATATATATTGAAAAAAGCTTTGAGCATGGTGCTTACTTTATTCGTTGTATCTTTGTGCGTGTTTCTTGCATTTAGTTTAATACCCGGAGATCCGGTTACAAAGATGTTTGGAACTGAGGCAACACCACAGCTGATTGCCCAGTACAGAGAGAAGATGGGCCTGAACGACCCGATTCTGGTAAGATATTTTCGCTGGTTCACAGCGTTTTTAAAGGGAGATATGGGAACTTCCTATGATTACAAGATGCCTGTGGCAAACATGCTTACAGAAAAAATCCCAATCACGCTTACCCTTGCGGTAATGTCTTTTGTTATTATGATTCTTGTTTCTATACCGCTTGGAATATATACTGCCAAGCATGAAAACGGAATAATTGATCATATCATTTCAGTTATTAATCAAGTCATAATGGCTATACCGCCATTTTTCTCAGGAATATTATTGACCTTCTTTTTCGGCGTTATTTTGAAGATTTTTACGCCGGGAGGTTTTGTATCATATACTAAAAATGTAAACGAGTTTTTGAAATACCTGATTCTGCCTGCATTTGCCATTGCTCTTCCAAAGGCAGCCATGGCGACAAAGCTTCTGAGAGGCTCTGTTATCGATGAAGCAGGTAAGGACTACACCAGAACTGCATATAGCAGGGGGAATACCACAAATGCAGTCCTATATCTTCATGTTTTGAAAAATGCCATGATTCCCGTTATTACATTTATGGGAATGGCTCTTGCTGATATGGTTGCCGGAAGTATTGTAATAGAGCAGGTTTTTGGTATACCCGGAATAAGCCGTATACTGTTATCCTCTATCAATAACCGTGACTACCCTGTAGTTGAAGCTATAATCATGGGGGTTGCGATAATGGTGCTTGTCATCAATCTATTGGTTGATATTATATACAGAATTATTGATCCCAGAATTGAGGTGGAGAAATAATGAATAAATTCTTTTCGCTGTTTAAAAAGAATAAGGCTACCGGTGAGAGGAATACCTTTCTACTTATGGGAGTTATTATTACAGGACTGATTCTTCTTATGGTAATTGTGGGAATTTTTTATACACCCTATAATCCTACCAAAATGGACTCATCAGCCAAGCTTCAGGGGATTTCTTTTAAACATATAATGGGTACGGACAACATGGGACGCGACGTATTCAGCAGAGTTATGTACGGGAGCAGGATTACGGTTGCCATAGCAATGTTTACGATATTTATCGGAGCAGGAATAGGAACAATAATCGGAGCTCTCACCGGTTATTTTGGAGGAATTGCAGATGAGATTACTATGAGGATCATAGATGCTATGCTTGCTTTTCCTAGTATCCTTTTGTCACTGGTTTTTGTCAGCCTGTTTGGTACGGGAACCTACCAGGTTGCAGTAGCTCTTGGCATTTCCTTTATCCCCAGCTTTGCCAGAATAGTGAGGGGAGAGTTTCTCAGATGTAAAAATATGGACTACGTAGAGGTTGCAAGGCTGCAGGGCGTATCAGATATAAGGATCATATTTGTTCACATTCTTCCAAACACAGTTGGAGTACTTCTATCATCTGTAATGATAGGGTTTAACAATGCTGTACTTGCTGAAGCAGGCCTCAGTTTCCTTGGAATAGGAGCACAGCCTCCCTATGCCAGTCTTGGAAAAATGTTATCCGATGCACAGAGCTACCTCTTTAACAGGCCAAGCTATGTAATCAGCATAGGTTTTGTGATTGTTTTAATGGTATTGGGATTCTCTTTTCTTGGAGAAGGAATTAAGCGCATCAAATAAATCCCTGAAGCTGACGAAACTTGGAATAAGCTTAAGTAGTGATTTATATTTGCTTTGAGGTAATTTAATGGGAAACGTAATTTTAGACGTTACAGATCTTCATATAGAATTTCATGATCATGATAAACCTGAGACTGTAGTTGAGGATTTTGATCTGATGCTTGAAGAAGGCGAGATAGTCGGCATAGTGGGAGAATCAGGATCCGGTAAAAGCATGAGTGCTCTTGCTATAGCAGGGCTCCTTAAACGTCACGCTCTGACAAAAAAAGGACGCATAATGTTTGATGGCACTGATCTTTTAACCTGCGACAGACATAAGCTTAGATCCTATCAGGGCGATGAGATTTCCATGATTTTCCAGGAGCCCATGACATCACTTAATCCGGTAAAGAAGATTGGATGGCAGGTTGAGGAGTCGCTTAGAATCCATCATAAGGAAATTGACAAAAAAGAGAGAAAAAGGCGTGCCGTGGAGATGCTTGAAGCTGTTGGTTTACACGATCCTCTGAGACAATATGAGATGTACCCTCATGAGATGTCCGGCGGTATGAGACAGCGTGTAATGATAGCTGCAGCTATGATCGGAGAGCCTCGAATTTTAATAGCAGATGAGCCTACAACAGCTCTGGATGTAACTATTCAGGCGCAGATAGTTGAACTTTTAAGGAAGCTTAACAGAGAAAAGGGGACGGCTATTATTTTCATATCACACGACCTGTCTCTCATAAGGCAGCTGTGTAAGAGAGTAATAGTTATGCAAAACGGCAATATTGTAGAAACGGGAACTGTAGAAGATATTTTCAGAAACCCACAAAAGAGCTACACAAGGGAACTTATAGCTGCAATTCCGCAAATTGATCTAAGCTGATTGCAGGATACACTTTTTATAAAGTCCTTTCATTATGGGCATAAGGTTGTTATATGGAGCAGGAAAAGGTAATTCAGATAAAGGATCTGAAGGTCTATTATAAAAATCATAAGAGAACTATTTTTGGTAAAAATCGGAAAAATCAGGTAATTAAGGGAGTTTCGATTGATGTGTATGAGGGCGAGATTCTCGGAATAGCCGGAGAATCAGGCTGTGGAAAATCGACTCTTGCCAAGGCTATTGTAGGAATGAACAAAGACATTGAGGGTGTGATCAACCTGAAATACTCAGATACGCAGATGGTTTTTCAGGATCCCTATTCGTCACTTAACCCCAGCAAAAAAATAGGTTGGCTGTTGGAAGAACCTCTTCGAGCTGATAAGACAAAGGATTGGACACCTAAAGAGCGTAAAGAGAAGGCTTTGGAAATAATGAAGGCGATAGGGCTTCCGAAAGAAATGCTTGAGAGATATCCTTCACAGCTTTCAGGTGGTCAGAGACAAAGGGTGAGCATCGGCGTGGCACTTATGAGATCGCCCAAAGTTATCATTGCAGATGAGCCGGTTTCAGCGCTTGATGTAACGATACAGGCTCAAATCCTGCAGCTCTTGAGAAACCTACACAGGCAATATGGAATAACGATTCTTTTTATTTCACATGATCTTCGCGTTATTTATCAGCTATGTGATCATGTGGCTATTATGAAGAACGGAATTATCCAGGAATATGGAGTTCCACGTGACGTTTACAGACAACCGAAAAGTGAATATACGATGGAACTTCTTCGCGCTGCCGGAATAAGAGCATAGGCAAACTGAATAAAAATTTCAAAAAATACTAAAGTAAATGTACTTTTATGACGAAATAAGAATCATAAAACAAGATATATTTGATTTTTGGCCCTGCTTTCGTGTAAAATAAGGGTGTATGAAAGAAGGAGGGACATATGAGAATTAACGGGTTTAATGATTCTTATGTGAATAGTCTGTATCAGAAAAGGGCAGATAATTCTGACAGACATAATGTTGACAGTTCTCTTTCAGGATTGGGGAATCTTGGAGGAATACAGTCCAGTATCATGGAGAAGGCTGTCATGGACATGGAGAAGGATTCAGTTCTTCATGAGTACCAGTATTTTGTTGGAAATAAGGTTATCAGCAGTGCATCCGAGCTTAGTGGTTCAAGAATACTTTCGAATGATGAAGACGGAGTAGTAATTCAGCTTAACTGATTAGGGATTACCTGTAATTTTAAAAATCGAAATTTGAGGACAGAAAAAATATTTTTTCTGTCCTTTTTTATGCCCAGAGCATGCCGGATATGATATAGTTTTTTCTATGAGACATTTACTTTATCCGAGTGAGACCTCGGAATCAACTTATTTAATTCCATTTGAAAGTTATTTTGATGAAGGATACAGAGGGATTATTTTTGATATAGATAATACTCTGGTTCCTCATGGGGCACCGGCTGATGACAGGGCGGTGGAGCTTTTTGAGAGGCTTCACAAGATTGGTTTTAGGACCCTTTTATTATCAAATAATAAGGAACCCAGAGTAGCTCCTTTTGCCCGTGCTGTGGATTCGGAATATATCTATAAAGCAGATAAACCGTTTCTGGCAGGCTATCTGAGGGCTATGGAGAAAATGGGAACAAATCCCGGGAATACCCTTTTTATAGGTGATCAGATTTTCACAGATGTCTGGGGAGCAAACAGGGCTGGAATGCATACTGTTTTAGTTGGACAGATCGACAAAAAGGAAGAGATACAGATTGTTCTCAAAAGATATCTTGAAGCTGTTGTTCTGTTTTTTTATCGTAGACATGTAAAAAGACATGGGAAGGACTAGAATACGGAGGATTGCATGAAAAGAGATGTTAAGGGGACGACCAGAGTATGTGGACTTATAGGTAATCCGGTTCATCACACTTTGTCACCGGCAATACATAATTCTTTAAACGATATAACAGATACCGATATGGTGTATGTTCCTTTTGAAGTGAATGAAAAGGATGTAGAAACCGCTGTAAAAGGAGCTCTGGCATTGGATATTCTTGGGATGAATGTGACGATCCCTCATAAGAGCGCAGTTATTCCTTTTCTGAAGGAAATAGATCCCGTAGCTGAAAAGATAGGCGCCGTAAACACTCTTGTAAGGACTCTGGATGGAAGCGGGTTCAGGGGCTACAATACAGACTACACGGGACTTAGCAGGTCTCTTCGTGAGGCTATGGTGGATGTTATGGGTAAATCTGTAGTTATCCTGGGTGCCGGTGGTGTATCGAGGCCTGCTGCGTTTCTTGCGGCAAGTGAAGGTGCGGCGGAGATTTTTATATTGAACAGAACTATTGAGAGAGCTGAAAAGCTTTGCGCTGATGTAAACAGCTATGTAGGGAAGGCTGTAGCTAAGCCTCTTGAGCTCGGAAGATACAGTGAACTTCCGGATGGCAGGAAGTATATTTGTTTTCAGATGACAATGGTTGGGATGTATCCGAATTCCGGCAACGCAGTTATAGAGGATCCCGATTTTTACAGGAAAATAGAGATAGGATTTGATGCTGTATACAGGCCCCTTAATACTAAGTTTTTACAATTGTGCAAGGAAGCAGGTGCAAAATGCATTTCAGGCCTTAAGATGCTGTTGTATCAGGGAGTTGATGCATATGAAATGTGGAACGGTATAAAGGTAAAGGATTCTGTATGTAGTAAGCTTTATGGAAAACTCCTTGGAGAGCTCATGGAGGGAAAGAGTATCGTCTTAACAGGCTTTATGGGCAGTGGTAAAAGCTCGGTTGCGCAGAGACTTTGTGAGATTCTGGGATATGAGATGCTTGATACCGATGCCGAGATAGAACAGATGCAGTCAGCCACGATCAGTACTATTTTCAGAGAACAGGGTGAAGGTGCGTTTCGTGATATGGAGACTGAGTTTGTTAAGGAGCTTAGTGAGGAAGGCAAAAAGCGAATAATACTCTCTGTAGGAGGAGGGCTGCCAATCAAACCTGAAAATCGTGAATATCTTAAGAAAATAGGAACAGTGGTATTTTTAAAAGCAAGACCGGAGACGGTTTATGAGCGGGTAAAAGGGGATAAAACAAGGCCACTTCTTAAGTCGGATGATGTGCTCTCCAAGATAAAGGAACTGCAGGAGGAGCGCAGAGACATATACAAGGCTGCGTGTGACCTTGAGATTGATACTGATAACAAAAGCATAGACCTGGTTGCAAATGAGATAATTGAGCAGATGTTATAAGCCGGGCTGACTAAAATGGTTGTGTGATAAGGAGCTTTGCATGAAAATTCTGGTGATAAACGGACCCAATCTTAATTTCCTCGGAATAAGGGAAAAGAATATCTACGGGAAAGAAGACTACAGTTACCTTCTTAAAATGATAGAGGAGAAGGGAAAAGAGACCGGATGTGATATAATCACCTGGCAGTCTAATCATGAGGGTGCGATCATTGATAAGCTTCAGGAAGCATATTTTGATGGTACAGAGGGGATTGTTATTAACCCCGGGGCATACACTCATTACAGCTATGCCATACACGATGCTCTTAAGAGTCTTGAAAATATTATCAAGGTGGAGGTGCATATCTCCAACATTAAGGAGAGGGAGAGCTTCAGGGCAAATTCCGTTACAGCACCTGCCTGTGATAAGCAGATATATGGACATGGGCTTAACGGGTATCTTGAAGCCATAGATTTTTGTATTGAACAGAAGAAAAGTGAACAGTAAAAAAAGTATTGAAAAAAATTGAGCATTAGTATAATATTAGGTAGTTGTTTGATTTGTATATATTAGGAGGATTTTTATGATTTCTGCAAGTGATTTCAGAAACGGTATGACCATCGAGATTGATGGCAATGTATGTCAGATAGTAGAATTCCAGCATGTTAAACCCGGTAAGGGCGCAGCATTTGTAAGAACAAAGCTCAAGGACATTATCAACGGTGGTGTTAAGGAGACAACTTTCCGTCCCACAGAGAAGTTCCCTGCAGCTCGTATTGATCGTAAGGATATGCAGTATCTTTATGCTGATGGTGATCTTTACAACTTCATGGACAACGAGACTTATGAGCAGATCTCTCTTACAAAGGATCAGGTTGGCGATTCAATGAAGTATGTTAAGGAGAACGAGACAGTTCAGATCAACTCTTATAATGGTAATGTATTTGCTGTTGAGCCTCCGCTTTTCGTAGAGCTCGCTATATCTGAGACAGAGCCCGGCTTCAAGGGTGACACAGCTACAGGTGCTACAAAGCCTGCTACTGTTGAGACAGGTGCTGTTGTACAGGTTCCCCTTTTCGTTAACGAGGGTGACGTTATCAAGATCGATACCAGATCAGGAGAATACCTCTCCAGAGTTTAATTACCGTTTTTTCTGAAAATTGTATTTATAGACTTGTAAGGCAATGAAAGTTTTTTATCTTTCATTGCCTTTTTTGCGCTTATTTAACAATTTTAATTTAGGAGAAAATGATATTGGATAATAAAGAGTTTTATAACAATGTGACACAGAAGGTTAAGGATTATTATGGCGACAGAGCAGAAATTATGATGTCGGATGTGGTAAAGAACAACGGACTCATCAAATGCGGACTGTGCGTAAAAAAGGACGGAAGCAATTGTGCGCCTACTATCTATCTTGATGATTTTTATGATGAATATATAAAATCAGGGGATATTAACAGGATTACAGATGCTGTGATCAATATATTTGAGGAGCATATGGTGGAGGGGAATGTTGATCTGGCTTTTGTGGCAGATTTTGATGCTGTTTATGAGAAAATATGCTACAGACTTGTGGACTATTCCAGAAATGAAGAAAAACTAAAGGAGATGCCATACAGAATGGTTGCGGATCTGGCGGTCACATATCATATTGACCTTTCTTTCAAGGGAATAGAAGGAAGCATAGCTGTAAGCAATAAGCTACTTAATATATGGGATGCTACTGAGGAGGATCTGTATGAGGCTGCTATGGACAATACCCCAAGACTTCTTCCTGCCAGGATCATACCAATCGGAGTATTTCTTGGAGAGAAGGCAGGGGACGATTCTCTGGCTCAGCTTTTTCCGGAGGACGATTTCTTAGTAGCAAGTAACGACAGGTACGTTAACGGGGCATCAGTTATATTATACCCGGGGCTTCTTGCAGAGATTGGAGATAGGATAGGTAGCGATTTTTATATTATTCCATCATCCAGACATGAGGTTATACTGATATCGGAACCTTTTGTAAAAAACGGTGAGTTTAACCTCATCGATATGGTGAAAAGTGTTAATGATACCTGCGTGTCACCTGAGGATGTATTGTCAGATAATTTATATCATTTTGACAGAACTACTGAAAACATAAAAAAGGTTGAATATGTCGAAGATACTATGTTATTATAGTCGGGTACGTAATAAATCTGTAACAATTTGTGCACCCGTAGTCTAATGGATAGAACGGAGGCCTCCGACGCCTTTAATGCAGGTTCGATTCCTGTCGGGTGCATCACCTGTTGCAGGAAGGAATTGTAATCTATGAATTTTAAAGGAATGAATTTTAACAAGAATAAGAAACCTGAGAACCCGTTTGCTAAGCAGGATAAGCGGAACTTTTGGGAGTTTATCTCTGATAATAAAAAGCTGGTAATGCCGATAATACTTGTTGTTGCCGTTGGTATAACCATCGTGATAGCGCTTAGTGCTAATAACAGAACTATTCCATCGACCACAGATGACGATCAGGTTACGGTTGATGAAAACGGCAGCTACATAGTACCCGAGGTTGATCTTGAGAAAAATGCTTATGAAGATGTAAATGCACTTATGAGCAAGTATTTTTCAGCATATGCAGCCGGGGACATGGATACTATCAAGTCAATTTATACGGGACTTGAGTCAACAGAGGAGCTTAGACTTAAGGAGGTATCACAGTATATAAGTGATATTCCTACAGTTGATGTTTATACTAAGCCCGGACCTGTAGCAGGAAGCTATGTAGCTTATGTATACACGGAAGTTCTTTTTAATGGGTATGATACGCCACTTCCCGGAATGCAGACTATGTTTGTTTGTACTGATGAGAACGGCAGTCTTTATATTAACGGCGATGTTGTTGATGATAAGATTACTGAGTATATAAGTAATATTTCACTGCAGGCAGATGTGGTAGATTTGAATAACACAGTTGCGGCAAATTATAATGACATTATCGCAGGAAATGAAGGCCTTGCTCAGTTCCTTTCAGACATGAGTGCCAGCATTCAGGTATCTGTAGGTGAGGCTTTGGCAGCAATCGAATCAGGTGATACAACTGTTGCGGAGGCTCCTGCGGCAGACGGAACATCTGCAGAGGGAGAAACTGCTGAGAATCCTGAAGGTGCTGAGGGCACAGAAGCTACAGACGGTGAAGCTACTACTCCTGCGGAGGGTGAGAACGCTGAAACTACCGCGGAGGGCGAAACAGCAGAAGCCCCTGCTGAGGAACCTGCTCAGCCCGTTACAAAGAAGATCAGAGCAAAAGATGTAGTTAATATCAGAACATCTGATTCGGAGACCGCTGATAAGATTACCAAGACTGAGATTGGTCAGGAATTTACTCAGCTCGAAGCACTTGAGAATGGCTGGAGCAAGATTGAATATGATGGTGGCGTAGCCTACGTGAAGACAGAGTTCTTTGAAGAGGTTACTGAGGACCAGGCTGATGCCGGCGAGCAGACTGCAGATGAACAGACTCAGGAGAACACCGAGGAAACTACTGAAGAGCAGACTGAGGAGAAAACTGAGGAGCAGACAGCAAACAACTCTTCAAAGGTAAGTGTCTACGATACAGGTAAGATGCAGGTGTCAGAGGCAGTTAAACTTCGTAAGGGTCAGAGCACCGATACAGATGTTGTTACTACAATCTATGCAAATGATTTTGTTGATGTTAAGGAACAGTATGCAAGTGGCTGGGCAAAGGTAGAATATAATGGTAAGTCCGGCTATATAAAATCTGAATTTCTTAAAAAAGAGTAAATAATCGCGACATTTGCTGCTTAATGGAATATAATGAATTAAAGCGCGTGGCACTATCAGTGCTGCGCGTTTTTTATAGCATAGGAAATTGCTTTCCTATGCTATAAAAAACACTCCGTGAGGATGCGCACTACTGTGTATGACATTTCACTAGGCTCGAAAAAACCTCGCCAAGTGATCTGCACATCGCGCGAAAGGAATATGTTGCATGCTGCAACCGCGCTCGGCGCGAGAATGTCGCAAGCGACATTCTTTTTTATTAAAGAGAGAGGTATGAGTATGTTTAATAAGAAAAAGGTTGGAATCCTGGGAACAGGCGATATAGCCAGAATGATGGCTAAAACTCTTGAAGGAATGAGAGGCGTGCAGTGTTACGCAGTTGCTTCAAGAACCAAAGAGAAGGCTGAGAATTTTGCCAAAGAATTTAAGATTAGGAACTTTTATGGCTCATATGAGGAATTGTGCCGGGATCCCAAAATTGATCTGATATATGTAGCTACTCCTCACTCAGCTCACTATGATAATGTAAAGCTGGCGCTTGAGAGCGGCAAAAATGTTTTATGTGAAAAAGCTTTTATGCTTAACGAAGCACAGGCTAAGGAAATGTTTGATCTCGCAGACGAAAAGGGACTACTTCTTACTGAGGCAATGTGGACAAGATTCCTGCCTCTTGCCGGAAAACTCAAAGAGATTCTTGCAAGCAATATTATTGGTGAGATATCCATGGTTATGGCTGACCTTAGTTTTAACATGGTGTGGAAGCAGAGAATTCAGGATGCATCACTGGGTGGTGGAGCACTCCTTGATATAGGTGTATACGGACTTACATTTGCGTCTATGGTCCTGGGGGAGGATATTACTGATATTCGTAGCCAGGCAGTCTTAAACGAGCAGGGAATGGATATTCAGGACATAGTAACACTTAAGTATCGTTCGGGACAGATGGCTGTAGTTACCTGCTCTGCTTCAGCTTACGGTCCCTGCAAGGGAATCATATATGGTGCTAACGGACACATAGAAGTGCAGGACATCAATAATTACTCAAGCATCACAGTCTATAACAATGCAGGTGAAAAGATTGGATTCTATAAGCGCGAAAAGCAGATAACCGGTTATGAATACGAGGTTCAGTCAGCTTTTCATGCTCTTGAAGAGGGATGGAAGGAGTGCCCGGAGATGCCTCATGCACTTTCTCTTAAGATCATGAATATAATGGATTTTGTACGTAATCAGACTGGGGTTCAGTTTCCTCAGGAACGAATAATGGATGAAAATACAGATAATTGAATTCTTTTTTATATATTGACGAGTGGAAAAGTTGTATTATCATGGATGCTCGCAAAAAGCTATGGAATAGCAGGAATAGCGATTGCCTCCGTGGTATGTAAGATAGTGTTTATTGCAATAATTTTCTGCTGGTTTCTGTCTAAAAAATGCAACCTTGCCCTCAAAAAAATAAGTACTCTTATTTATCCTGTGCTGAGGTAAGAAAAACAATTTTTCGATTTAACGCAATAAAGTGCTTGACGTTTTATGATTGCTGTGGAATAATACTTGTCAGACAGTGGTGTCTACGCAAGGGAGCGTAAAGACCTTTAAAGCTTTACGCTCTTTTTTTGTACAAAAATGCGGAAGCTGACCAAAGGGTTTGATACGCCGTAATTTTTTTATCAATAGGAGGAGCAATAAAATGTCATACGTTGATGAAGTCTACAATTATGTTGTTGAGAAGAACCCTGCACAGCCGGAATTCCATCAGGCTGTAAAGGAAGTACTTGATTCTCTTAGAGTCGTTATTGATGCTAACGAGGAAGAATACAGAAAGGATGCTCTGCTTGAGAGACTTTGCACTCCCGAGAGACAGATTCTTTTCAGAGTTCCGTGGGTAGACGATAAGGGACAGGTTCAGGTCAACAACGGTTTCCGTATTCAGTTTAATTCAGCAATTGGACCTTACAAGGGAGGACTTCGTTTCCATCCTTCAGTAAATCTTGGTATCATTAAGTTCCTTGGATTCGAGCAGATTTTCAAGAACTCACTTACAGGCCTTCCCATTGGCGGTGGTAAGGGTGGTTCTGATTTCGATCCTAAGGGAAAATCAGACAGAGAGATCATGGCATTCTGCCAGAGCTTCATGACTGAGCTTTTCAGACATATAGGTGCTGACACAGACGTTCCTGCAGGTGATATCGGTGTTGGCGGACGTGAGATCGGATACATGTATGGTCAGTACAAGAGAATCCGTGATACATACGAAGGCGTTCTTACAGGTAAGGGTCTTACATATGGCGGATCACTTGCTCGTACACAGGCTACAGGTTATGGTCTTCTTTATCTTACACAGGAGCTTCTTAAGTGCAATGGCTCTGACATCAAGGGCAAGACAGTAGTTGTTTCAGGCGCCGGTAACGTTGCTATTTATGCTATCGAGAAGGCTCAGCAGCTTGGTGCAAAGGTTGTTACATGTTCTGATTCTACAGGCTGGATTTATGATTCAGAGGGAATTGATGTAGCACTTCTTAAGGAAGTTAAGGAAGTTAAGAGAGCACGCCTCACAGAGTACGCTGCAGCAAGAAAGTCTGCTGAGTATCATGAGGGCAGAGGAGTATGGAGCATCAAGTGTGATGTTGCTCTTCCTTGTGCAACTCAGAATGAGCTTCACCTTGAGGATGCTAAGCAGCTCGTTGCTAACGGTGTTCAGGCTGTATGCGAGGGTGCTAACATGCCTACAACTATCGAGGCTACAGAGTACTTACAGCAGAACAAGGTTATGTTTGTAGGTGGTAAGGCTGCTAATGCAGGTGGTGTTGCTACATCAGCTCTTGAGATGAGCCAGAACTCTGAGAGACTTCACTGGACATTCGAGGAAGTTGACTCTAAGCTTCAGCAGATCATGGTTAACATCTATCACAATATTGACGATGCTGCAAAGAAGTACGGCATGGAGGGCAACTATGTTGCAGGTGCTAACATCGCAGGCTTCCTTAAGGTAGCAGAGGCTATGAAGGCTCAGGGTATTGTATAATAACCGGATTTTTGGAATTTGTATATTCTTGTAAGAGATAATACATTTTATAGCGGGTTTGCATTTTTAATATGACTCGGTATTCTATAGCCTCACGGCTCCGGCTGTGGGGCTATAGCTTTATATAGTCACAAACATTTTTACTTATAAAAATATGCACGATTTTGAATAAAAAAAGTATCAATATTCAATAGTCCCTATTATAATAAAACTATAAAAAGGAATAGGAGGGGGATTTTATGTTCACTAACAGCTTTTGGGCACTTCTGCCTGCTATCATTGCGATAGCTCTGGCACTGATCACCAAAGAGGTTTATTCATCTCTTTTTGTAGGAATTCTGGTTGGTGGTCTTCTCTACACAAACTTTAATTTAACGGCAACTATGCAGCATGTTTTCGTAGATGGCATGATCGGACAATTATCGGATAGCTGGAATGTCGGAATTTTGATATTCCTTGTCATCCTGGGAAGCATGGTAATGCTGATGAACAGGGCAGGTGGTTCGGCGGCCTTTGGAAAATGGGCTGTTTCCCACGTTAAAACCAAGATAGGAGCACAGATTGCGACTATAGCACTTGGATGTCTCATTTTTATTGATGACTATTTTAACTGCCTCACAGTAGGCTCTGTAATGAGACCTCTTACTGATAAGCACAAGATTTCAAGGGAAAAGCTGGCATACCTTATCGATGCTACAGCAGCTCCCATATGTATTATAGCTCCAATTTCTTCATGGGCAGCTGCCGTAACCGGTTTTGTTGACGGAGCAAACGGTCTGACACTTTTTGTAAGGGCTATACCATATAATTTCTACGCAATTCTTACTGTAGTAATGATGCTGACTATTACATTGACCAAGATTGACTTTGGACCAATGAGAAAGGCTGAGCTCAATGCATGGGGTAAGGGAGATGATGAAAAGGATTTGGAAAAGAGCCACTCCAGCTTGACAGGTGCAGAGGATCAGCCTGAACCACCGGTTTCACTTCGAGGAAAGGTTATTCACCTGGTGCTTCCTATTGTGACACTTATAGTATGCTGCGTAATCGGCATGATTTATACAGGCGGATTTTTTGAAGGTGTAAGCTTTGTAGATGCATTTGCAGGTTCAGATGCTTCTGTAGGCCTTGTATTTGGCTCGGTAACAGCTCTTATCATTACCATTATATTTATGGTAGCGACCAGAGTCTTGAGTTTTAGTGAGTGTATGAATGCTATTCCTGAGGGATTTAAGAGCATGGTACCTGCAATTCTTATCCTGACCTTTGCATGGACACTCAAATCCATGACTGACTCTCTGGGAGCTGCTGAGTATGTAGGAAGCCTTGTTGCCAATGTGGCAGACAGAGGAACATTCATGAAAATGATTCCGGCATTTGTATTTATCATCGGAGCTTTTTTGGCATTTGCTACAGGAACATCCTGGGGAACCTTCGGAATTCTTATTCCAATCGTTGCAAAGGTGTTTGGCTCAGATATGAACAACGAGCTGATGATAATTGCAATCTCTGCATGTATGGCAGGCGCTGTCTGCGGAGATCATTGCTCACCCATCTCGGATACAACTATAATGGCCAGTGCCGGCGCTGAATGTAAACATATAAGGCATGTGTCAACACAGCTTCCTTACGCGATCACTGCCGCGATTATTTCTTTCCTGTCATATGTAATTGCAGGTTTTGTTCAGAACTGGCTGATATGCCTGCCAATTGGAGTAGTTCTCATGATTGGTACAATATATGGAATGAAAGTTGTTGTTTCGGATAAATGATTTTAAAGAAGCATAAAATAGTTATTTTGTATATATGGTTTTTTGTTCAATAAATAATTGTAATATGGATAATAAAATTTTAAGAATTTCTTAAGTTTTTGTTCCTTGAACGAAGTGTGGTAATGCTATAATATAAACCTTGCATCTGAAAAATATGGTTGTCTTCAATCTGGGGGGAGAAAAAGACGGACGTAGAATTCAGAATCTGATGGTGGGGACTTTCAGATTAGCAAGGAGTATGAGTATGGAATGGAAAAAAGCATTTGATCACATCATGGACCAGCTTTACAATCACCCTGAAGAAATGAGGTATAAGCTTCTGGGAAAATATGATTCCCCTGCTATGACAGTTAGTGGGGTGGAGAGCAGAACAGCAATTGAGATGCTCCAGAGCCTTCAAAAGGCATGATAATATATAAATTGTGATTATAAGGGATAACCGAGAAAGCAAATCGGTTATCTCTTTTTTTTCTCAACAAAGTGTATTTTTATATTTTTATAATTTTTATTTTTGCTTTATAAAGTTTAGCAAGAATTAAGTGTTTGTCAGGGTTTGTGCCCTATTTGGGGGATTGAGAATATGATAAGATTTTTATATAAGGGGAAAGTTTGCGGGGAGTTTTTTTAACAACTTATAAAGCGAGGGACTCTTATGAAAAAGGGATTATTAGTAAGACAAAGAATTGCAGGAATATCCATGGCTCTTGTTATGGCTGCAGGAATACTTTCTGAGGCTATGCCTTGGACGACTATAGAAGTTAAGGCTGATAACAACAGTAATCAGGGAGCAGTGGAAGTAAATATAGATAAGCGTGAAAATACACCGAACATTAGTATAAAAGGACTGACACAGGATATTGCCTGGGAGCTTGCAACAGATGAAGAGAGGACAGAAATAAACGGTGGCGCAAACGGAAAACTATTACTTGAAATTACAAACATTGACAGTACGGTAGATTCCGGTGAAAAGAAGCTGATGGAAAAAGAAGCAAAACTTCTTAATGAAGGTACAGCTGCAATGTACCTGGATTTTTCAATGTTCTTCCAGATTGGGCAGGGGAATAAGAGAAGGATAACCAAACTTAATGGGAAGAGCATAGAAGCTGCGGTCACTGTTCCTGACAGGCTTCTGACGACTGAAAAAAAGAGGAAGTTTTATCTGGTGAGCATACATGACGGAGTTGTTAGAATTCATGGAAGTACTTTGAGTGATACAATAAATGCCATTATTTATGATTTTTCTACGTACGCCATTATATACTCAGACGAAGAAGAGGAAGTTTTACAGACAAATATTACGATAAAGCAGACCAGTAAAAAAATAATGATCAATTGGGACGATATGCGTGATGTGGGAAAGGTTGAAGTATATGTGGCATATTGTGGCACAAAATACACAAAAAAACCTACAAAGACAACCAGAGGCAAGAAGGTTACGGTTACATCCATAAGAGGTAAAAAAATAGATCAGAGAAGAAATTACAAGATGTGTCTGATCGCATATGATACAAGCGGTAATCGTATAGGAAAGTCGTTAAGCCTACATTTTGCAGGGAAGAACTGTAAATATACAAATCCTAAAAAGCTAAAATTATCCGCAAACAGACTCGATATTAAAGTAGGGGAAATAGTTAAGATCAGAGGAAAAATTACATATGAAGATAATAAGAAGAAGCCTCTTAGTGAAAAGCATGCCAAAAGATTCCGTTATGTCTCTGATTTTCCTGAAATAGCTTCGGTAGACAAGAATGGCAATATTACAGGCATGGGTGTAGGAAGCTGTGATGTCTTTGTATGCTGTCAGAATGGGCTGGCAAGAGAGGTCTATGTTAATGTGACGGATTAAAAAAATAGATAATAACGGAGTAATGAAGATTGTTGGGGGTTCTGCAATTGCTTATTAAAGAGAGGAACTTGCATGAAACAGAGATTATCTATTGGAAAAAGAATAATAGGCTTTTTTCTGATGCTTTTCATATCGGCAGGATTATTTACTGATGCCTTGCCTGGGCTTACTATCCGAGCAAATGCCGCAACGACCTATAATGTTCTTATATGGACACCGGTTGCTGTTACAAGTGAAACGTATGACACACTTAAGACTCATTTTTTGGGTATAGCAGGAGTTGCTGTTAAAGAAAAGGCTGGAAATACAAAACTGGAATATGATGATGTAAAAAACGTGGATATGATTTATATTTTTCCATCAAACAGTTCAAGTCAGCTGAATTTTGTAGATGTCAATGTGAATTTACTTAAGCAATTCCTTTATTCCGGTGGCAGAATTGTAATGAATGGCGAAGTAAAAACCAGTAATACATCAGGTGAAGGTTATCGGGGTGCTGATGACCAACTGAATAGTCTTGCTGCAGCATTAATCTGCGGTTTTTCATTCTTAAATAGCAATAGTAATGAAAATAATATGCAGACTTCAAACACTAAATTAACGCAAGGCTGTGAGGCAATTTGTCCAAATGAATTTACAGATATACAATGTAGCGGCAGTAATATAGAACTGCTTTTTAAAGATTCGAATAATAAGGTATTTGCTGCTAATCAAAAGGTTGGAAATGGCAATATTACTTTTATCTCTGACATCGGATGGATTAATCCTGACAGTAATACTTCTATTGATCAAACTAGAAAAAATGCGGCTAACAATGCTGCAAAGAAATTTTTAAGTAATATCATATCAGATTCTGCTGAAAATATGATAGCTGTTAATAAACCTAAGATAGTAGGACCATCAAGTAAGACATTTTATCAGGGAGATTCAACTGAATGTAAGCTCAGTGTTTCTGCTACAGCAGCTAATTCTGAGGCATTTACTTATCAGTGGTATAACGGGAATTCTTCAAGTTTTGAGCCCGGAGGTTCAGACTCAAATATAATAAGCGGAGCTACAAACAGCGAGTATACTGTTCCAAATACGTCAAGTATGGCGGCAGGTACATACTACTATAGATGCGTTGTGAATAATTCTAAAGCAACGGCGTATGCCTCTGCTACAAGCGGAGTTGCCACAGTAACTGTGAAGCAGCAGGGAGGCCAGCCGGATCCTACACCGGACCCGTCTCCTGATCCGACGCCAGATCCATCGCCAGATCCCACACCGGACCCGACGCCTGATCCGACACCAGATCCTACCCCTGCCCCCACTCCCACGCCTACAACTGGGTCAGGTGATATGGAAGTGGATGTTGAGAAAAAAGAAAATACTCCGGAAATCAAGGTCCGTGGGATGACAGAAGAATTGGCATGGGAACTTGCTACCGACGATGAAAAGGCAAAAATCAGTGCAGGTAAAGATGGAAAGCTGATGCTTGAAATCACAAATATTGATAACACAGTGACTGCAAATGACAAGAAGCGTGTTGAAGATGAAGCCAAAATCCTTAGCGATGGAAAGGTAGGAATTTATCTCGATTTTTCAATGTTTTTCCAACTGGATGGTGGCTCTAAGAGAAGAATAACTGAGCTTAACGGGAAGAGCATAAAGGCCACGGTCAGTGTTCCTGATTCGCTGCTTACAACAGCGAAAAAAAGGACTTTTTATCTTATAAGTATACATAATGGTATTCTGAGAATTCATGGAAGTACGATATCAGATAAGATAAATGCTACTATTTATGATTTTTCAACTTATGCCATTATCTATTCAGATGAGGACGAGGAAGTCATTCAGGCAAACATTGAGATAAAGCAGACAGATAGTAAGATCATAGTCAAGTGGAAAAAACTTACTGATGTTGGAAAGGTTGATGTATATGTGGCATATTGCGGCACAAAATACACCAAAAAGCCCACAAAATCGACAAAGAGCAGGAAGGTTACCATAACATCCATCAGGGGCAAAAGACTCAATCAGAAGAGAAATTATAAAATGTACCTTGTGGCTTATGACAGTAAAGGCAATCGTATTGGAAGGACTCTAAGCTGTCATTTCGCAGGTAAAAACTGTAAGTATACGAATCCTAAAAAACTAAAATTATCGTCGAAAAAAATGATGGTTAAGGTTGGGGAAACCGCCAAAATAAGTGCAAAAATAACGTATGAGGATAAGAAAAAGAAGCCGCTAAGTGAGAGACATGCGGCAAGGTTCCGCTATGTATCTGATATTCCAGAGATAGTAGCAGTAGATAAAAAGGGCAACATTACAGGCTTAAGTCCGGGGAAAAGTGATGTATATGTATGTTGCCAGAATGGAATGTCAAAAAGGGTTACCGTTATTGTATCGGAGTAAAAGTGATTGTCGGGGAGTTTCTGTAGTAGCTTTTATAGAGAGGAACTCTTATGAAACAGGGATTATCAATAAAGAAAAGACTTCTGGGAATCTTGCTTGCGATAATTGTCGCGGCGGGATTGTTTAGTGATGCCTTGCCGGGGGAAGTATTAAAAGTAGAGGCTAAAACGAACTATAAGGTTCTTTTGTGGGTACCATATGGATCAGAAAGTGGTTCTGCTACTGAAAATTGGGCTGATAGAGTAGAGAATTATTATGGTAGTATGGCACCGGATATAACAGTGACGGTTGAACGAATATATAAAAGAGTGCAGCTTACTGGAAATGATTTAAAGGGGGTGGATATGGTTTATATTATTCCATCCAATAAAAATGATGAGCTATCTCTCTTGGGGCAAGAGAATATTAATAAAAATCTACTTGTTGATTTTGTAAATGCCGGTGGGAGAATAATAATGAATGGCGAAGTACCGGGATTTGCTACTAAATTCAATCAAGCATTAAGTGAATTGGCAGTAGCTGTAGGTGGTCATTTTGAGATTACTAATATTAGTGGAAATGAACGTGATATGATTTTTAACCCAGCTAAGCAAAGTTTAACGCAAGGCTGCGATAAAATATTTATTAGTGACTATGCTGATATACAGAGTAACTCTAGTAAAGCAGTTTGGGTGATGAAGGGGGACAAGGGACATATATTTGCTGTAGATCAGAAGGTCGGGGAAGGATATATTACTGCTTTATCGGATGCAAATTGGATTAATCCAGAAACTTCACCTCATATTTCTTCAGATAGAATAGCGCCAGCTACAGCTGCTGCTAAGCAATTTCTAAAAAATCTTCTAGTAGATTCAGCTGGAAATATTGAAACAGTAAGTAAACCTAAAATAACAGGACTTAATGATCTTGAATGGTTTGAAGGTGACAGCACTCAGCGAACACTTTCTGTTACTGCTACAGCAACCAATCTTGGAACACTATCTTATCAGTGGCATAAGGGGAATACTTCCGATTTTGCACCTGGAGATTCTAATGCTATAACCGGAGCAACAAGTAAGGATTATATCATACCAAGTCCGGAAACAATGGCTGTTGGCAATTATTATTATAAGTGTGTTGTTACAAATACAATATCAACATCAAGCTTGTCAGAGAGTAGTAAGGCAGCTACTGTGACAGTAAAGGAACAACAGGCAGACCCAACCCCGGATCCCGAACCTGCCCCTGAGCCAACGCCCACACCAACACCTACTCCAACTCCAACACCTACTCCAGAGCCGGAAGATAATTCCGGAGACATGGAAGTGGATATCGAGAAAAAAGAGAACACTCCAGAGATGAAGGTGAACGGGCTGACAGAAGAGGTTGCCTGGGACCTGGCTACGGAAGAAGAAAAAAACGAGATAAGCCAGGGTGCTAACGGGAGATTATGGCTCGAGATCACAAATATTGATAATACAGTAACGGCTAATGATAAGAAACGCATCGAAGAGGAGGCAGCAATCCTTAGCGATGGAAAAGTCGGAATGTATCTCGATTTTTCCATGTTCTTTCAACTCGGAAGAGGCTATAAGAGAAGAATTACAGAGCTTAATGGCAGGAACATAAAGGCTACAGTCAGTGTGCCTAATAACCTGCTCACAACAGATAAGAAGAGAACATTCTATCTTATAAGCATACATAATGGCATCCTTAGAATTCATGGTAGTTCGACTACTGACAAGATAAATGCCACTATATATGATTTTTCAACCTATGCCATCACCTACTCGGATGAGGATGAGGAGGTATTCAAGCCTCATATAACGATAAAGCAGACCAATGATAAAATTATCATAAAGTGGAACAAAATCCGTGATGTGGGTAAGGTTGATGTATATGTAGCATACTGTGGTACAAAATACACAAGTAAGCCAACAAAGACCACCAGAAGCAGGAAGGTTACAATAACTTCTATCAGGGGAAAGAAGATAAATCAGAAGAGAAATTACAAGATGTACCTTGTTGCTTATGACAGTAGCGGTAATCGAATAGGAAAGACTCTGAGCTGTCATTTTGCAGGAAAAAACTGTAAGTATACAAATCCGAAGAAGCTTAAGCTCTCTGCCAAGAGCCTTACAGTCAAGGTGGGAGAGAGCACCAGAATAAATGCTAAGATCATTTATGAGGATAAGAAAAAGAAGTCTCTTAGTGAGAGGCATGCCAGAAGATTCCGCTACATATCGGATGTACCTGAGATGGTTTCAGTAGATAAGGTTGGTAAGATCACAGGCTTAAGCCCCGGCACATGCGATGTCTATGTATGTTGCCAGAATGGTTTGTCCCAAGAGGTTTCGGTAACAGTTACGGAGTAATGAGAATTGTCGGGGAGTTTCTGTAGTAGCTTTTATAGAGAGGAACTCTTATGAAACATGGATTATCAATAAAGAAAAGACTTCTGGGAATCTTGCTTGCGCTAATTGTCGCGGCAGGATTGTTTAGTGATGCCTTGCCGGGGATAGTAATAAGGGCAGAGGCTGAGAAGTCATATAAGGTGCTTGTGTGGGCTCCTGTAAGTGTGACGAATACGTATTTAACAAATTTGAAGAATTACTTTAAAAGTATCACAGGTTCATCTGTGATAGAAAAAAATGGTCAACTGAATTTAACATCTGATGATATTAAAGGCGTGGATTTAATTTATATTTATCCGGTTTCAGGGGGGAATAAGCCTAATTTGCTAAATAATAAACCATTGTTAGAGGATTTTGTTAATTCCGGGGGAAGAGTTGTGATGAATGGAGAAAACAATTCTGGTTATCCTGGTTTTAACATGGCATTAAGTGAGCTTGCTGGAGCTTTGAAAGCGAATTTTACTATCACATCCACAGATAGTGCAGAACATCAGATGAATATGAATAATGATAAACCAGGTTTGACAAAGGGGTGTGAAAATATTTATCCCAGTGCTTATGCACATATAGAAAGCACTAGCGATAGTGCAGTATGGCTAATGAAAGATAAATATGACAATGTATTAGCAGTTGATCAAGAAGCAGGAAGAGGCCATATAACAGCGATTTCGGATGTGAATTGGTTATCACCCTCGACGAATGAGGGGAAGAATGCTGCAATTCAATTTCTCAAAAATCTCCTCGTTGATTCAGCCGGAAATATTGAAACTGTAAGTAAACCTAAAATAACAGGACTTAATGATCTTGAATGGTTTGAAGGTGACAGCACTCAGCGAACACTTTCTGTTACTGCCACAGCAGACAATCTTGGAACACTATCTTATCAGTGGCATAAGGGGAATACTTCCGATTTTGCACCTGGCAATTCTAACGCTATAACCGGAGCAACAAGTAAGGATTATATCATACCAAGTCCGGAAACAATGGCTGTTGGCAATTATTATTATAAGTGTGTTGTTACAAATACGATATCAACATCAAGCTTGTCAGAGAGTAGTAATGCAGCTACTGTGACAGTGAAGGAACAGCAGGCAGACCCAACCCCGGATCCCGAACCTGACCCTGAGCCAACGCCCACACCAACACCTACTCCAACTCCAACACCTACCCCTGAGCCTGAAGATAATTCCGGAGACATGGAAGTGGATATCGAGAAAAAAGAGAACACTCCAGAGATGAAGGTGAACGGGCTGACAGAAGAGGTTGCCTGGGACCTGGCCACGGAAGAAGAAAAAAATGAAATAAGCCAGGGTGCTAACGGGAGATTATGGCTCGAGATCACAAATATTGATAACACAGTGACAGCAAATGACAAGAAACGCATCGAAGAGGAGGCAGCAATCCTTAGCGATGGAAAAGTCGGAATGTATCTGGATTTTTCCATGTTCTTTCAACTCGGAAGAGGCTATAAGAGACGAATTACAGAGCTTAATGGCAGGAACATAAAGGCTATAGTCAGTGTGCCTAATAACCTGCTTACAACAGCAAAAAAGAGGACATTTTACCTTATAAGCATACATAACGGAGTACTTAGAATTCACGGAAGCTCGACTACTGACAAGATAAATGCCACTATATATGATTTTTCAACCTATGCCATCACCTACTCGGATGAGGAAGAGGAAGTATTCAAGCCGCATATAACGATAAAGCAGACCAATGATAAGATTATCGTCAAATGGAACAAAATCCGCGATGTTGGTAAGGTTGATGTATATGTAGCATACTGTGGTACAAAATACACAAGTAAGCCAACAAAGACCACAAGAAGCAGGAAGGTTACAATAACTTCTATCAGGGGTAAGAAAATCAACCAGAAGAAAAATTACAAGATGTACCTTGTTGCTTATGACAGTAATGGTAATCGAATAGGAAAGACTCTAAGCTGTCATTTTGCAGGAAAAAACTGTAAGTATACAAATCCGAAGAAGCTTAAGCTCTCTGCCAAGAGCCTTACAGTCAAGGTGGGAGAGAGCACAAGAATAAATGCTAAGATCATTTATGAGGATAAGAAAAAGAAGTCTCTTAGTGAGAGGCATGCCAGAAGATTCCGCTACATATCGGATATGCCGGAGATAGTAGCAGTAGATAAGAACGGTAAAATCACAGGCTTAAGCCCGGGCACATGTGATGTATATGTATGTTGCCAGAATGGCTTGTCAAAAGAGGTTTCTGTAACAGTAACTGAGTGATATACATTCTTTGCTAAAAAAGCAGCAAATGCCTTTTAAATAAGACATTTGCTGCTTTTCTGTATTATAGAAAATTGCTTTTTTATGATTTTATTCCTTCGCAGCTTCCTTAAGAGCAGCTACGATTTCAGATTCGGTTGCCATTGCCATTACCTTTTCGGTGAGGGCATCTGCCTCAGCTTTGGACCATTTTGAGATGATGCAGCGGGCTGTGAGAACAAGCACAGGATTTACACTGTATTCATCAAGTCCAAAGGACATAAGAAGCGGGATCATAAGAGGATCTGCAGCGGCTTCACCGCACATACCAACAGGTATTCCTGCCTTTTTACCACACTCGATAATGTACTTGATGGAGCGCAGCACTGAAGGCTGGAATGAGGAGTAAAGGTATGCAACCTTGGGGTTTCCTCTGTCAACACTCATGGTGTACTGAGTAAGGTCATTAGTTCCTATTGAGAAGAAGTCAGCTTCCTTTGCAAGAAGATCTGCGATAAGAGATGCGGATGCTGTCTCTACCATGCAGCCTACTGCGATGTTTTCATCATATGCTACACCTTCGCTCTTTAAGTCTTCCTTAATGGCATTTACAAGCTTCTTAACGCTTCTAACCTCGTCGACTGTTGTTACGAGAGGTACCATGATCTTTACTTTTCCAAAAGCACTGGCTCTTACGATAGCACGAAGCTGAGTCTTGTATATCTCTTCGTTGCCGAGACAATAACGGACAGCTCTGTAACCAAGGAAAGGATTTTCTTCTTTTTCGAGTCCGAGATAAGGAATATCCTTATCGCCACCGATATCAAGTGTACGGATTATGACACATCTGCCGTCCATGGTCTGCACGGCTTCTTTATATGCTTCAAACTGCTCATCCTCAGTAGGGAGATGAGTGTTATCCATGAAAAGAAATTCAGATCTGAACAGACCAATTCCTTCGCCGTCACATTCCATAGCCTTTTTGGCATCCTTGGGAGTACCGATATTGCAGAAGAGCTCAAGCTTTGTACCATCAGCATTTACTGTTTCTTTGCCGATAAAGGTTTTAAGCTCCGATTGTTTTCTGATGAATTCTTCCCGTTTAAGCATGTATTTTGAAAGAACATCTCCATCCGGATTGATGTATACATCACCTTCTGTTCCATCAATAATAGCTGTATCTTTGTCCTTTACTGCGTCCACAATTCCGGGAACGGAGAGGACTGCGGGAATCTCAAGAGCTCTTGCAAGGATAGCAGAGTGTGAAGTCTTTCCACCGATTTCTGTGATGATGCCGGTTACATTTTCTTTCACAATCTGGGATGTCATGGAAGGAGTAAGATCCTTGCACACCAGAACTGTCCCGGGAGCTACCTTGCTGATATCAATGTCTTCGATTCCAAGAAGCTTTTTAAGAACGCTCACCTTGACATCAGAGATATCAGAAGCGCGCTGCTTCATCATCTCATCCTCCATCTGTGAAAACATTCCGATAAACATATCGCAAACAGCCGTGAGTGCTGTCTCTGCACACTGACCGGAATCGATCATCTTATCCATTTCCCCGGACATGGCAGGGTCAGATATCATAACAGCGTGGCCCTGAAGAATTTCAGCTTCTTTGGGTCCAATACGTTTTCTGACATCCTCAGCCATAGCATTGGTTTCTTCTACGAAGTCGGAGATTGCTTTGTGAAAACGGTCTTTTTCAGCAGTTGTATCAGTAATCTGCTTTGCTTCAAAAGACAGATCATGTTCAATTATGCGGCAGATGCTGCCTATGCCGATTCCTCTTGATGCGGCTATTCCTTTGTACATGCATATCCTCCATTGTATTTTTTAGTAGTTATGCTCTCGCACAGAGAGGTTACTTAGTCACCCATTCCTGATTCGATGAACTCAGAGAGCTCTGCGAGAGCCTTCTCTTCGTCGGGACCTTCACACTGAAGCTCGATTTCAGAACCGCACTTGATGCAAGCGCTCATAAGGAACATAACGCTCTTGCAGTCATAGCTGTTGCCGTTGAAGAGAATCTTGATGTTACTGTCAAAAGGTGTAGCTTTCTGTGAAAGAAGAGAAGCGGGACGCATGTGCATGCCCTGTTCATTTTTTACTGTAATGTTTTTTGATACCATTTTTATTGTTTCCTTTCATATATAAAAAATTAAAATTTAGCTGAGATTAAGAACTGATCGTCTAAAAAATCCGCATAAATTTATTTGCCATAAAACGGGTAATGCACAGCTGCATAATACAGCTGTGCTCCCCAAAACAACTAATCAAAAAATATATTATGCTTCAACATTCTTCTTTAAGATTCCAAGAAGTACTGCTGATACCAGTGAGCCAACGAGAAGTGCTACAAGATACATAGCTACATTTCCAACTACAGGGAATACGAAGATTCCACCGTGAGGAGCCATAAGTGTGCACTTGAATGCCATTGACATTGCGCCTGCTACAGCTGAACCAACCATAAGAGAAGGTATTACATGAAGAGGATCGGCAGCTGCAAACGGGATAGCACCCTCTGTGATGAAGCACAGACCCATGATAAAGTTAACGGGACCTGACTTTCTCTCGTTCTCTGTGAACTTGTTCTTGAAGATAAGTGTTGCAATTGCGATAGCGATCGGAGGAGTCATACCGCCAACCATTACTGCTGCCATGATCATCCAGCCTGTCTGATCATTCTGGCTTGCTGTTGCAAGAGCAGCTGTACCGAATACATAAGCAGCCTTGTTAAGAGGACCACCCATATCTGTTGCCATCATTCCACCAAGGATTGCACCGAGGATAACGATTGAGCCGCTGCTCATACCGTTAAGTACGTTTGTGATCCAT
Source organism: Butyrivibrio sp. NATIVEDY162 (assembly GCF_045999815.1). Taxonomy (GTDB): domain Bacteria; phylum Bacillota; class Clostridia; order Lachnospirales; family Lachnospiraceae; genus Butyrivibrio. The sequence goes on along the minus strand of NZ_CP172573.1, from coordinate 1,125,899 downwards.
GCGTTAAGAGCACCTACAAGAGGGTTGATAGCGCACATTACAAGACCAATCACAAGGATACCGCATAACGGGTAGATAAGTACGGGCTTGATACCTTCAAGTGCAGCCGGAAGACCGTCTGTGAGCTTTCTGATAGCAAGTACGATATAACCTGCTGCGAAACCTGCTACAAGAGCACCAAGGAATGCTGAAGGAATGTCGCCGCCGGGAGCTGCAAATGTAGCACCTGAAGCAGCAAGAGCACCACCTACGAAACCAACTGCAAGACCGGGTCTGTCAGCTATACTCTGAGCAATAAATCCGGCGAGGATTGGAAGCATGAATCCGAATGCTGTACCACCTATTGACTTAAACCATGCAGCTACAGGCTTGTTAGAACCGAAGTTGCTGGGATCGATTGAATAGTCATCAAGCAGGAATGCGATAGCGATAAGGATACCGCCGCCGATTACAAACGGAAGCATGTGAGATACACCGTTCATAAGGTGCTTATATGCCTTTCTTCCTGCACTCTCATTATCGAAAGATGAATCAGCGGAAGCAACACTTCCTGTGTGCTTATAAACAGGGACATTTCCTGAAGTAGCACGGTCGATAAGGTCGCTTGAGTGATGAATGGCATCTGCCGTGGAAGCTTTGATCACCTTCTTGCCATCAAAACGTGCCATCTCAACATTCTTATCTGCTGCAATGATAATAACATCTGCTTCAGCGATTTCGGATGCTGTAAGAACGTTCTTGGCACCGCCAGAACCATCTGTCTCAACCTTCATTGAGATTCCGTGATCCTTTGCGCACTGCTCAAGAGCCTCAGCTGCCATATATGTATGAGCGATACCTGTAGGGCAGGCTGTTACGCCAAGAAACTTAAGATTTGACTTTGCAGGAGCAGAAGCGGAAGCAGGAGCTGCCTCTGCGGGAGCACTCTTCTTGTCACGAGCGTCTTCCTGCTTGTCGATGATGTCGATGAACTCTTCGGGAGTTTTTGCATCGATAAGTGACTTTGTGAAATTCTGATCCATGAGCATTGTCATCAGCTTTGACAATACTTCAAGGTGAGTATCTGCAGCGCCGTCAGGAGCAGCAATCATGAACAGAAGCTTGCTGGGAAGATTATCAAGTGACTTGTAATCTACACCTGAAGGAACTGTGATAGCTACAAGACCTGCCTTCTTAACGGCTGAAGTCTTAGCGTGCGGAACGGCAATCCCCATACCTACCGCGGTTGAACCCTTAGCTTCTCTAGCTTCGATAGCTGCCTTAAATGCAGCCTTGTCATTAAGGTTACCAACTTTGTCGTGAAGCGCTACCATCAAATCAATTGCAGCATTCTGATCTGCAGCGGTCTGATTTAAGTTAACCCCATCTTTGCTTAAAAGATCTTTGATTTTCATTATTCTCCCTTTCTATGCCGTAGCATTGATATTGAGGACTCCCCAATACGTTTTTTTGTTCTATATTGACGAAACTTTTATAATGTTTCGTAAATACTGTTGATAAGCTCGCCTGTTGCGAGATCGTCTGAAAAAGCGGTAGCACTTCCTGCTGCTGTACCCATATTCAGAGCTACCTGATAGTCTTTGGTTTTCATATAACCTGCAACGAAGCCTGCAACCATTGAATCGCCTGCTCCTACAGAGTTCTTTACTGTTCCTTTTGGAACTCCAACGCGGAATCTCTGTCCGTCCTCTGTGATGAGCATTGCACCGTCACCTGCCATGGAGATGAGGACGTTTCTTGCACCCATTTCCTGAAGCTTTTTGGCATGCGCTTCAATCTCGTCATCGGTTTTCAGAACTGTTCCGAACATTTCTCCAAGCTCGTGATTGTTAGGTTTTATAAGGAAAGGATGATATTTAAGGACGTTCATAAGAAGATCCTTGGTGGCATCAACTACGAATATGACGCCTTTATCCTGTAATCTGTCTAAAATGATCTCATATACATTGCTGGGAAGAGTACTGGGAATGCTGCCTGCAAGTATCAGCATGTCGCCTTCCTTTAATGCATCCAGCTTTGTTAAAAGCTCGTTATAAGCTGCCTCGCTGATGGCAGGTCCCTGAGCATTTATCTCTGTTTCCTGCTCAGATTTGATCTTAACGTTGATTCTTGAAATGCCTCCATCCAGCATTATGAAATCTGCAAGGATGCCTTTTCTTTTTACGTCCTGGACAATTGCTTCTCCGGTGAAGCCTGCGGCAAATCCAAGAGCAGTGTTCTCGATTCCGAGGTTCTTCAATATGGTAGAAACGTTGATTCCTTTTCCGCCAAAGAAGCAGTCCTCCGAAACGGACCTGTTTGTCATGCCGGGATCCAGAGGCTTGTCCATGCGGACGATGTAGTCTATGGCCGGATTAAAAGTTACTGTGTAAATCATGTTTACCTCCTATTCAACAGCCTTTATGATCGTTTGGTCTTTGTACTTTTTGGCAGGCTCTGCATCGGTGATGATGCAGCAGCTTCTCAGATCTGAAAAGGTGACTGAGCTCACTACGCCGAATTTAGTATGGTCTGCCAGGATGTAGGAGAGGTAGGTGTGCTTTATGGCTTCTGCCTTGACAAGAGCCTCATCTACATCGGGAGTGGTAAATCCAGCCTGAACCGACACACCGTTCGTTCCCATGAAAGCTTTTGTAAAATGGAATTTACTAAGCGCCTCCACGCAGTCGGGGCCGATAACAGCTTCTGTCACAGGCTTGATCCGCCCTCCGATGATCATAGTTGAAAGACCTCTCTCCAGGAGTCTCTTGGCATGTACAATACCGTTGGTAATGTATTTTGCGTTTTTATTTGTAATATGATCGATCAGATGAAGAGTAGTTGTGCCGGAATCTATATATACAAAGTCATTGTCCTGTATCAGTGAAGCGGCGTACTCGGATATGATATCCTTTTCCTCAGTATTCTTCTGAATTTTCTCAGCAACGGATGGCTCAACTGTGTTTACATCCTTGACACTAAGAGACGTGGCTCCTCCGAAAACCTTGAGTATCCTGTGCTCTGCATGAAGTGCATTAAGATCGCGTCTGATGGTGGCTGCAGATGAATCAAGTGCATCTACGAGCTCCTGAACCGTTACGTGTTTGTGTTCTTCTATATAAGATACGATTGCGGATCTTCTTTCCTCTGTTAGCATATGGATTTCTCCCTGAAAATTTGATGATGGCGGCTTTTGGGTATGATTATTTGAAGCAGTGATCACCATCTGAGTTAAGGATATCATCATGAATAATCAAAGTCAATCACAAACAATCACGTTAAGAAATTATTAATAAACAAAATTAATCAAAAAAAATTGTAAAAAATCACGTTATTCGTGTTAAGGTATTTTTATTAAAGGTAAAAGAGGTGTGGAATTATGGTTAAAGCGGTACTTTTTGATTTGGACGGAACACTGATCGATACTGAGCGAATTTACCAGATAGTCTGGCCTCAGACAATTGAACACTTTGGATATAAGATGACAAGGCAACAGGCATTGCAGTTGCGTAGTCTTGGCAGACCGTTTGCCCCTGAGAAATTCAGGGAGTGGTATGGCGATGATTTTGATTATCACGAAGCAAGAGAGTATAGAAAGAAACTTTTTGAGGATATTATTAAAAAAGAAGGCATAAGTTTAAAGCCCGGAGCGAAAGAAATCTTATCTTATTTAAAGGACAGAGGAATACTCATATCAACTGCTACTGCCACTGACGAAGAGCGCACCGAGAGATATCTTAAGAAGGTGGGGCTTTTTGAATATTTTGATAAAATCTGCTGTGCAACCATGGTAAAAGAAGGAAAACCAAAGCCGGATATTTATCTGTATGCAGCCGATAAGGTAGGAGTTCCCAAGGAGAACTGCCTTGCAGTTGAGGATGCCCCAAACGGTGTGCGTTCTGCTTCATCGGCAGGCATTAAAACAATATATATTCCTGACCAGAATGATGACGAAGATGAGATAAAAGGGCTCTATTATAAGAAAATCGGTTCACTTTTAGAACTCAAAAATATTATAGAAAATTAAGAAATCCTACCCCTAAACAAACTTTACACTCATTCGCTAATAGCATAAAATAGTAGTATATCCGTGATGTCTGGCGAGATATTACTTGGACAGAAGTAATTTATAGAAAACTGATTATACAAGGAGCGAGGGGTTCTTATGGATCAGGTACTTACAAGCGAACAGTTAGACACTTTAGGAGAAATTGCCAATATCAGTATGGGCAATTCAGCAACGACTCTTAGTATGATGGTCAACAAAAAGGTTGATATCACAACTCCTAACGTGAAGATTATCAAGAGGAGTGAATCTCTTGATGATTATGAGAAAACCTGTATTTTTGTCCAGATACATTATGTTAAGGGACTTACAGGTAATAATGTCCTGATTCTTAAGGAAAATGATGTCAAGGTGATGACAGACCTCATGATGGGCGGCGATGGAACCAATACGTCTTGTGAGATTTCCGACCTTCATTTGTCCGCTGCTTCTGAGGCTATGAACCAGATGATGGGAGCTGCTGCTACATCTCTTTCCATGATGCTTAGTGTTCCCACTGATATCAGCACACCTGTAGTTAACAGAATTGACGTTGACAGCGTCAAGATTTTTGAGAAGAGTTTTGAGACGGGATACGATAATTTCGTAAAAATTGCGTTTAAAATGACTATTGAAAATCTTATTGATTCAGTTATGGTACAGCTCTATCCTGTTCAGTTTGCTCGCGAGATGTGTGATAAATTTATAGCAAAGGATTGATATTACTCGGGGGAGTAATCAGTAAGAGCACATGAATAAAGCAGAAGTTTTAGAAATAAGGAAACAATTCACACCCGATAGATGTACGATAGATCACATCTGCGGGTGTTATGTTGATGGGGAGCTTAATAAGAAGCTTGTATCGAAAAAGGCTTTTGGAAGCATACCTGAAGAAGAGATGTTTAAGTATCTCGATATCTTTAAGCACACATTGTCAGGTGTATTTGGGAAAAGTCTTATAAATCTTGAATTTCCACTTGAAGAGGAACAGGAGGGAGGGACTCAGGAATTTCTCCTCAGATTAAGAGACTCTCATCTTGAGGATGATAGTCTTATTGATGAATTTTACGATAAGGTTATAGGCAATCTTTTCATGGAAGAGAGCTATTATATCATCTTGGTCCATGCTATTTATGATATTCCCGGAATGACAAGGGATGGTATCGAGATGGAGGATGCTTCTGAGAATATTTTCGACTTCATTCTCTGCAGCATCTGCCCCGTAGCTCCCAGTAAGGCAGGACTTTGCTACAATGAAAAGACGAATGAGATAGAGGACAGATATCGCGACTGGGTTGTTGACGGACCTTCCAAGGGATTTTTATTCCCTGCGTTTATAGAGCGCAATGCAGATATTCACAATATGCTTTATTTCTCCAAAAAGCCAAATGATATCCAGCCTGAATTTATCCAGGCGCTTTTCGGAGGAAGACCACCCATGTCAGCACCTGAACAGAAGACACTTTTCCAGTCGCTTGTTGAGGAGACCATCGGAGAAGATGCTGACTATGATGTTATGAGAAACATCCATGAAAATCTGAATACAATGCTTGAGGATCATGAAGAGGATGAAGTTAACTTCGAGCTTTCCAAGGAGGATGTAAAGCATCTTCTTGCTGATAGTGGTGTCCCTGAGGACAGAATGAATTATTTTGATCACAACTATGAGGAAATTATCGGCGAGCAGGAGCAGCCACTTCTTGCAATGAATATAGCCAATACCAGAAAGTTTGATATCTCTGCTCCCAATGTGGTGATCAAGGTTGATCCTGACAGAGCAGACCTTGTGGAATCACGAATTATTGACGGCAGGCAATGCCTTGTGATTGCAGTTGACGATCATATTGAAGTAAATGGTATCAATGTCCGTACGTTCTTAAAGGATTAACAGATTGGACACAATTTGAATATATAATGATAGATGCAGGACCGACTATTCGGTTCTGTTTTTCTGAGGAAAATCAGAAAGCTATAACTAAAAAACAAGGAAGGTGGATAAATGGTAAAAAAGATACTTGGGGAATTACATGAATTTACTTTGCCGAGCATACTTACGCCCCTATGTATGATAGGTGAGGTCATTGCAGAGATGATCATACCGGTACTCATGGGAAGAATAGTGGACCTTGGCATCAACGGTGGGGATATGGGATACATAATCCGAACCGGTTTAATGATGATTGTGGTTGCACTCTTTGGACTTGCAGCCGGAGTCGGCGGTGCAGTTTTTGGTTCCAGGGCTTCCACAGGACTTGCAAGGAACCTTCGAAAGAAAATGTTTGATAACATTCAGACCTTTTCATTTTCAAATATAGACAAGTTCTCATCTTCGGGACTTGTAACCAGACTTACGACAGATGTTACCAATATTCAGAATTCCTATCAGATGATCCTCAGGATGGCTATGAGAGCTCCTGCTTCAATGATCATTGCGATGGTGATGTCATTTATTATAAGCCCCAAACTTGCAAGCATATATCTTGTTGCTGTTCTTTGCCTTGCGGTGGTGATTGTTTTTATGATGGGCAAGGCTACAAAATACTTCAAGGAAGTGTTTGAGAAATATGACAAGCTTAACGAGAGCGTACAGGAAAATGTATCTGCAATTCGTGTGGTTAAGGCATATGTACGTGAGGATTATGAAAACGATAAATTCAGAATGGCAGCCCTGAATATTTATGACATGTTCGTCCGCGCGGAAAAAGTTGTAACACTGAACGGACCTGTAATGTCTGGTACTGTATATACCTGTATCCTGCTTATCAGCTGGTTCGGAGCGCATATGATAGTGTCCGGAGAGCTTACAACAGGTGCGATGATGTCACTCCTTACTTATTGTATGAATATCCTTATGAGCCTTATGATGCTCTCTATGATTTTCGTTATGATCACAATGTCTCAGGCCAGTGCGAAGCGTATTGTTGAGGTTATGGATGAAAAGACCAGCATCGCCAATCCTGAGAACCCTGTTATGGAGGTCAAGGATGGAAGCATCAGATTTGATCATGTGAGCTTTGCATACAATACGGCAAGTGAAGAGCCTGTGCTTAAGGACATAAACCTTGATATCAAATCAGGTGAAACAATTGGAATCATTGGTGGTACGGGTTCAGCTAAATCGTCTCTTGTTAACCTTATAAGCAGACTTTATGACGTAAATGACGGAAGCGTATCTGTAGGCGGAGTGGATGTAAGAGACTACGATATGGAAGTACTGAGAAATCAGGTATCGGTTGTACTACAGAAGAATGTGCTTTTCAGCGGAACTATTTATGAGAACCTTCGCTGGGGTGATAAAAACGCAACTGATGAACAGGTCAGAAGAGCCTGCGAGCTTGCATGCGCAGATGAGTTTATCGAGAAGATGCCTGATGGCTATGATACTTATATAGAGCAGGGCGGAACCAACGTATCAGGCGGTCAGAGACAGAGACTATGTATAGCGAGAGCTCTTCTTAAAAAGCCCAAGATCCTTATTCTTGATGATTCAACGAGTGCGGTTGATACAGCTACTGATGCAAAGATAAGAAAAGCCTTTGCTGAAGAAATACCCGGCACTACAAAGCTCATAATTGCACAGCGTATTTCCAGTGTTCAGGACTGTGACAGAATCATAGTAATGGACGATGGTAAGATCAATGGCTTTGATACTCACGAAGCACTTCTTGCTAATAATACAATTTACCGCGAGGTATACGAGTCACAGGTTGGTTCAAGCGGAGATGCGGACTTTGATGAGAAGAAGTAATTGGAGGTAAATATACATGGCAGAAGAAAAAGTAAAGGAAGTACGAGGACCGGGTGGTCGTCATATGAGAGGGGCTCCGAGACCTAAGATAGAGAATCCGGGGAAATTATTTGCAAGACTTATGGGATATGTTTTTAAGACCTATGCTGTACATCTTGTGCTTGTAGTGGTTTGTATTATTCTGGCTGTTGTGGCAAATGTCCAGGGAACGCTTTTTACTAAGACACTTATTGATAGCTATATAACACCGCTTATAGGCCAGGCGAATCCTGATTACGGGCCGCTGTCCAGGGCGATAGGACGCGTTATCATATTCTATGCACTTGGCGTTGTGGCATCATTTGTTCAGGCGAGGCTCATGATATATGTGGGGCAGGGAACGCTTAAGAATCTCAGAATTCAGCTGTTTGAACATATGGAGTCACTTCCCATAAAGTATTTCGATACTCATGCTCATGGTGATATCATGTCGATTTATACAAATGATATCGATACTTTAAGGCAGATGATCGGAATGAGCATGCCGCAGTTTTTAAACAGTGCGATCACTATTGTAAGTGTTTTCGTATCAATGCTGGTGCTGAGCATACCGCTTACACTTGTGACAGTGGCTATGGTTGCAGTTACTTTATTTGTAACTGCCAAGACAACTAAGGTTTCAGGTAAAAACTTCGTAGCACAGCAGAAAAACATAGGTACTCTTAACGGCTTCATAGAAGAGATGATGACAGGACAGAAGGTAATTAAGGTGTTCTGCCATGAAGACGAAGCTATAGCTAAATTCAATGAGCTTAATGAAGAACTGTATCAGAGTGCTTATAAAGCCAATGCATTTTCAAATATACTTGCGCCAATTACTGCACAACTTGGAAACTTGAGCTATGTTATCTGCGCTATTGTAGGCGGAGCGATTGCGCTTAACCAGTATCTGGGATTTACTGTTGGCGGACTTGCGAGCTTCCTTACCTTTAACAAGAGTTTCTCAATGCCTATAAACCAGGTAGCAATGCAGTTTAACAGTATTATCATGGCACTTGCGGGTGCAGAGCGAGTATTTAAGCTCATTGATGAGAAGCCTGAGACAGATGACGGTTATGTAATGCTGGTTAATGCGAAGGAAGAAAATGGCCAGATAGTAGAGTCCAAAGAATTTACAGGACGCTGGGCATGGAAGCATTATCACAAGGCAGAGGGTACTACAACCTATCAGCCTATGGAGGGTGATGTCACCTTTAATGATGTGGACTTTGGATATACTGATGAAAAGATGGTGCTCCACAACATCGTTCTTCATGCCAAACCCGGTCAGAAGGTTGCACTTGTAGGATCAACAGGTGCCGGAAAAACAACGATAACCAATCTGATAAACCGCTTCTATGATATTCAGGACGGAAAAATCAGATATGACAATATCAATGTAAATAAGATAAAAAAAGCAGACCTTAGAAGGTCTCTTGGAGTAGTACTTCAGGATACGCACCTCTTTACCGGAACTGTAGCTGACAATATCAGATTCGGTAAACTTGATGCAACAGATGAAGAGGTTAAGGCAGCAGCCAAACTTGCAAATGCACATGGCTTTATCAAGCGCCTTCCTGAAGGCTACAATACTATGCTCACAGGAGATGGTGCAAACCTATCACAGGGACAGCGACAGCTTCTTGCAATTGCCAGAGCAGCAATAGCTAATCCTCCTGTACTTATCCTGGATGAAGCGACAAGCTCGATCGACACACGTACAGAGAAGATTGTTCAGGACGGTATGGATAAACTCATGCACGGCCGCACAACCTTTGTAATTGCTCACCGCCTATCAACAGTTAAGAACTCAGATGTGATAGTAGTTCTTGAACAGGGCAGAATCGTAGAGATGGGAAGTCATGAGGAACTACTTGAACTCAAGCAGAGATACTACCAGCTTTACACCGGTAATAAACCTGAGATGGTTTCAGCATAATTAATCATGGGTATGATATTAGCGTGACTCTTTAGCACCGGTAGAAATCAGCTCATCAATGGCAGCCTTGAAAGAGGCTGCCTTTTCTGTTGTCAGGAATACCTTGTCTGCGCCGAGTTTTCTGGCTTCTACAAAAGAATCCTCATCAGGTGCCACGGCAATAACGGGGATATGCATAAAACCTGCTCGCTCCTTGATATAGCTGATGACCTGATCACCGGAGATTTTTTCAAGATCAAGATCCACTATGACAAGTCGTATACTTTCATGATACAGGCTAAGGCTGGTGAGAGCAGTGTCACCGCTATACTCCTCAATTATTGAATAGTGATCTGATTCATTTTGCTTTAATTGTTGACTCCATTTCATGTCAGGAGGACATGCATGCAAAATCAAGGGCTTGCCAAAGATTTTACTTTTTGGAATAACCCAGGAACTTACTACATTTTTACCCATTATCTTGGACTGATAGAGAGCATCATCTGCCATGCGGAATACTTCGCCCATGGAATGATCACCTGTATCTATGATGGCACCGATACTGAGTGTGAAGGGAGCGCCTGTGCCAAGGTCGAGATCCGCAAGCATCATCTGCATGCTGCGACAACGCATTTCAACCAGGTCTATGCGCGCAATACCGGGCATAAATACCATGAATTCATCACCGCCAAATCTACCGATGAAGTCGGAAGAACGGAAATTTTTCCTTAGCAGATCACCTATATTAGAAAGGAGAAGATCGCCTACATTGTGACCAAAGTTGTCGTTTACCTGTTTAAAATTATCTACATCTATAATGCACATACCACAGGGATCGCCGGGCTTTCTTCGTTCAAAATACTTATTGATGTTTGAAAGGAGAGCACCTTTGTTCAGAAGATATGTAAGCTTATCTATGGTACTTATTCTTGTTAGCTCATCTATTGCGAGACCTTCCTTTGCGCGGGAAACAAGAATAATCTGTGCGCACAGCATTGAAGGAATGTAGGAAGCAAGCCCAAGATACACATCCCTCAGGAAAATGTCGTGGGGCTTACAGTAATAAGAGGCGACTGAAAAAATTGTAAGAAGGACAAACTCAAAAATGCCGTACCAGTACATCTTTGCTATATACACGGTCGGGAAGACCATGAGAAACAAAGGAAACCATACGGCCTGTTGCCCGGGATCTGACGCCATATCTCTGTATATAAAAAGAGAAAAAAGCAGAAAATAAAAAGAAAGGCAGATGATGTCTACTGCGGCAGGGGGCATAGGAGGGAGCCTCCTGGTATATAGGTTGATGAGAAAGAATATCCCCATTAATGGAATAAGCAAAAAGTGAGCGAGACTTATTCTGAATCCGGGCACAGCAATATAAGCAATTGTAATCATGGCGACCAGTACCATGGAAATAAACATGCATGCCTTTCTAAGCGAATACCTGTTGCTTTCGCTTATTGACTGCTTGCATTTATCAAAGTATTCACAAATGATCTTATATTCTTTTCTAAGGCTGTAATTACTAAGGTCAAAATGCGTCATATATGTTTACCTCAAAATGTAAACAGAAATTACTTTATAACAGGCAGAGTCTCATCCAGAATAACATTATCTGTGTGAGTGACTACTTTCCACCCGGCTATTTCATATGGAACAGAGTTGTCATTTGATGAAGGCCTGATACTCACATCCAGGGTTTGAAATTCACTAAGTGTAAAACTGTTTTTGATCAGACCTTCGCCATCTGTTTTGGCAAGGCCTTTTTTTATCAATTCGTCATTTTCTGCCAGGAAACCATTAGCTTCGTGACAGGCTTTATAGTAGGCTACCGACCTGTCATACATCTTTTTGCTTAGCACATAATCTGCTCTTGAGTTAACTAGTGTCAGTGCAGCAAAGGAGATAAGGCTAAGTACCAGGAATATCAGAAGTACGGAAGCTGCACCAATATGTGTACTGTATACGGGATTACGTTTCATTGGCGTCTCCTTCCGCGATGCCGGCATAATAATCGGTATATCTGTCAGAAATCACTCCCGGATTATTGCCTTCCGGAATGTGATCAATAATAGTGCCGTCTGACATTTTCAGAATCACTATTTCACCAACAAGGGCTACACCCTCCATGAGAGAAGTGTCAGCTGAAGTATCGGCGTAAACTTTGGCTGCAGGGAGCTCGGATATGCAAAGTAAAAGCTCATACTTTGCGTTTTCCAGTGCACCGTTATCTGTAGGATAACTGATAAGGTTCCAATCCTCATCGAAGAACATAACAAGGGTGCCTATCTCAGGGTTATCTTCGTAGGAAACGAGAACTATAGAACTGTCAGAAAAGAAATCTGCAATTGAATGAAGATTACCTTTTAGTCCCTGAAAAGTTTCAGAGATATTCTGAGTCCATAGTACGGAGTTATTTATCTCTACAGAGCTCTCTGAAAGGAGGTGCGCTTTTACAAAAAGCTGCACACATATAGCTCCCGATACAGAGAAGAACAGGATTGATATGATGAGCTCCATCAGGAATAGGCTCGTTTTGCTGTGAAGTGTTCTGTTCATGCGCCATCTTGCTCCTATTTGCCTGAACGTTTAGCGGTTATAAAGGTCAGATTTTCTCCATCCTTTAAGGTTATCGTTATCTCGAGAATCCCATTGCCCTTTGTGGCAACTACAAAATCATCTATGTCCATGATTTTCTGACCGGCTTCAGGGGGGAGTTCCCCAACATCGGCTCTTGCGAAAAGCTCCATGAGTGCACCATCATAGTCATAAAGATAAGTGACATAAGGAATGTCATCTATCGTGGTATCTATGCGGATTGCCCCTGATTGGTTGAAAATATCGGTAGTTATACTTCCTTCTTCATCATATTGACGCAGCTTTTCAGTTATATAAGCATAGGCTGTACGCTTGTCATAGCTTTTTGTCAGTGTGTCAACGCCGCGTTTATATATGCTTGATCCAAGCGCAATAAGCATCAGAGCCCCCATTGCAAATAGGAACAGGAGCGCTACTACAAAAAGCATATCCACGGTATGACGACTTTCCATATTTTTCTTCATGGACTGTCACCTGCGAAGTTCTTTCCAATACGTATAATGGTTACATCCGGGTAAATATTGGATGCGATGGGTCTGTAGTCAACAAAAAACACTTTTTTGTCATAAACAAGAGCGTAGTGTTCTTCAAGGTATTCAAGGCTTGGGGGATAGATGCCCTCAAGGGAATAGCACTGCACAATATCCCGCTTGATAGCTGTATACAGGCTCTCCTCCTGCTTTTCCAAAGTGCTGCTGCTGATTTGGGACACTCCTGTGTAGAAAATAGCAACAATAAAAATCAGGATGACTGTGGGAACAATAAAGCCAAAAATTTCGGATATTAAGCTCTCTTTTTTCTTTAAAGTAATTTCTTCCATAAATAAATTAACCTATTGATGACATGATTCCCATGAGGGGAAGTATAACCGATAGCAGTATGAGACCGACAATAAGTGACAAAATGATGACTAGTGTCGGCTCTAAAATGGAGATGAAATTGTACATTTTTCGCTGTGTTTCATCCGAGTATTTTCTTGCTATCTGCTTCATTACAGTATCCATTGAACCTGACTGGAAACCGATGGCAACCATTCTTGAGTAAAACCTGTTAAATATACCGGCTGTCTGAAGTGCTTCGGGAAAACTGTCACCTGAAGCTATCAGCGAACGGCAGGTATCTATTTTTACAGCCATTTCCTTGTATTCCACCAGCTTGCTTACAAGTCTTAGCCCCTCATAAGTATCCATTCCGCTGGAGAGAGTAAGCACCATCCCATTGGCAAATCTTGCAGTGGATATCTCGCTGTAGATTTTTCTGATAGGCGGGATATGCATTCCGATGGAACGGAAAATAGTATGTCCTTTTTTCGTTTTTACAAAGAAAACGCAGGCTCCCGAAAATAGCACCATTATGATTATGAAGACTATAGAGTAGCTGCTAAGTGCATTACCAATGGCCATAAGTGATCTTGAAAAGGTATTCATACTCGTTCCGAGCTGCGCGAAAACCTGTCCGAAAATAGGGAGAACCTGGGTGATGAGTACTATTATTACAACGATCATCATGCCTATCATGATGAGAGGATAGGAGATGGCGCTGATGATGTTGTTTCTTATGGTGTCTTCCTGCTCATAGTAGTCAGCAAGCGAATCCATTACCAGATCAAGGTTACCGGATTCCTCACCAATTGTGACCATGTGAATCACGTATCCGGGAAAAGCGCCGGTCATCTGAAGCGCAATATGGAATTTTTCGCCGGAGCTAAGTATCTGAGAAATGGTGCGCAGGGTGGAATCGTCATTTTCAAATTTGAAATCCTGCAGCATTATCTCGATTCCCTCAAGAGGCGCAATTCCTGCCTTTATAAGCAGGGCCATCTGTCTGCAGAAAACAGAAATCTCATAATCTGTTAAGGCTTTTTGTGTACGTGATTTCATTTGTGGTCTCCTGATAACAACTAATAAATGTATTTTCGCTGGTAGTTTTTGCCGTCTCCGATAAAATTCGCAAGTTTTTCAGTATCGGTTGTTGATGCAAATGTGGGATCCATCAACGACCATTCCTTGCCATCAAATCTGATCATTCCATTGACCCATCCGATATCTGTTATATAGGTGCTTATCCATGCATGGTAGGCGGTACCTGCGTATCCTACCTCCATTCTGGTGGGAATCTTTTGGGAACGGAGCATGGCGGTCATTAAAACCGCATAATCCAGACAGATACCCTTCCCGGTGGTCAGCACCTCGTCCACATCGGGAATATATCCGCTCTGCACATTCTCAGCCTCATCATAATCATAGGAAAGGCTGCTGATAAGTGCATTGTATACTGAAGAAACGACCTCCAGATCACTGTTTGCGGTGTATGAGAGATATTCACTGTAAGCTATTGCCTGATTTCCTTCGTTAAAATTCACATATTGGTTCGGATAGAGGAACGGAAGAAACTTATCCTTTATCGTTACGGTTACTTTTTTTGAAAAGGCAGTTACATACTGTGTGGCAGCCAGGTTTTCATATACACATATAAGGTACTCACCGTCTCCTGCCTGAAGCGGGAAAACTTCATTTTTGCCTCCGTCAACTGCCAGATTGTAGGTGTAAACTATTTCATCAGGCCCTGTTATGCGGAGCTTGACCTTTTTGGAATCACCGATGTATCTGACTATGATGTATCCGTCTTCTGCGTTGGTTATGTCAACAATGGTTATCTCATTTTTCAGGACTTCTTTACCTCCGGCGATTGGTCTAAGGCACAGAGGAGTGTTATCACGGCTCCCTTTTTGCAAAGCAGATACATCGTAGGTTTCCCTGTTGGCCATTGCTTTGGCAGCTAGAGCTCGTTCTTCATCAATCACGGGCCCATGAGGCAAAATGAAGAGCAGCACAGGAGAAAAAATGGTGAAAATCAGCATACTTATGCATGCAAAAATGCTCAATGTATAAAAGCGTGTATCTGCAAAGCTATTACTGACAGGTGACTTACAGGCGCTTTCATCAAAAATAAAATCTGCGTTTTTTCCGGATTCATGCAGAATTTCAGTAAGAATCCTTACTGCATCTTCATTTTCTATATGATATTTGTTTGAACGTCTTTTTGCGTATCTCATAATGTTCTATGATCTTGTAAAATTTCTGAGCTCCAACATATGCTCCCGGGCATTTGTGAGTATTTTTAATACATGCTTTTTTCTTATATGAAGGGCGTTGGCAATTTCTTTGTCTGAAAGTCCTGTAAAGTCGTGAAGGAAAAAAATCTGCCTCTCAAAAAAGGGAAGAGAGAGCAGCTCGTCAGGGTGCAGGAGCGTAAACAAATCTGTGCGGGACGAGGTTATGGCTTTCCTGTAACATACATCGAAGGCTATACGCCTTAGCCATGCAGGGAAAAGTGACGGATCCTTTAACTTTAAAATATTGTCCTTTGCAACAAAGTAAATCTCATTAACTGCCTGCAGACTTTCTTTTTTGTCATCCAGGATGTGCATGCAGTAGTTGTAGATATCATCTACAGTCAGGCTGTAGAGCTCTGCAAAGCTTTCCGCGTCATCATTCCACGCGCCAAGGACAAGCCTTCTGATTTTTGCATCATAATTACGGTTAAACATATTTGCCCTCATTCGTGGTCATTAAAAGTGCTCTCCTCAAAGCTTTTGTAAGCACTGGTTATCAGTGCATAAAAATGATCAGCATGAACTTCATCTGCAAGAGCACTTGAGTATATAAGTTCAATGGGACAATCCGGAGATATGACATTGTGGTTGTGAATGCGCTGCATAAGCTCTGATATAAAAGCATCAACCGCCATGCGGTCGCAGTTTTCCATCACCAGCAAAAATTCATTTCCGCTGTTTCTGCCAATCAAGCCGTACTGAGTGCCAACAGATTCAAGGATTGCGCAGAAATCGGAGATCAGCTTGTCACCACCGGACCTTCCGCTTTTTTCGTTTATATCTTTCAAATTTTTTATACCCAGTAAAACGCATCCCAGGTTTGCCAGCTTTTCTTTAGAATCGTATTTCTGAGAGATGCGGTCGATACTGTACCTGTTGGGGAGTCCCGTAAGCTTGTCAAGAAATGCAAGATCCCTGAGATCCCTTGCTATCTCTGTATTTTTCTTAACCAAAATAAAATCGATGAGAAGATTGGTAAAACCTGTAAGAAGAGACAGAAAGGTGACGATGAAGGAAGCCATAAACCACTTGTCATCGATTATCCTGCTTCGGAAATCCTGATTGAAAATGAGAATTGCAAAGTATATACACGAAAGAACGATAAATATGACCAGAAAGGTGGTTTTTATTATCCGGAGCTTCTTTGCAAGACTCTTTTTATAAGGCATGAAAACTGTCTCCCTAAGCGCTTATTTACAGTAAAAATGCGAGTTTATGGGTGCATAAACTCCTCGATATCATTATAAGATATAGGCTATTTAAAAAAAATGCATTAACCATAAACTAAAGATAAAGTTAGCGTAAAATATTCGGAAAATCACACATTCATAAATACTTTTTTAGTATAATCACGATTAAGCGAAAGCATTAATCTGATGGGATATTAGTATGCTGAAAATAGTAGTGTTTGTTTGTGCTTTAATAATTTTGATACTGGTGGCATTTGCTGGTTATATGTACCTGGAAGAGTGCTACAGGCTTAGAAGAAAGCTCCTTAGGATGGGTGCAGGGAGGACTGAAGTGATGTCTTTTCCAAGCAGTATTTTATTGTGGCGTCTTAAGGACATATTGTATGAAAAGGAAACAGAACTGGCAGAAGAGTGCTTTCTGACAGTTGAAAAGGATATATAAATCTGCCGGTTATATGAGGAGGTACGTCATGGCAAAAGAAAATGAACAAAGCGTTGAGAAAAAGGGCTTTTTTCAGAGTGTTAAGCCCAAGCTGATCTGCACGATGATGCTGATATGTATCATACCTATACTGTTAGCTATAATTGTCAGCTACAACACTTCTATGAGTAAGTCCCTGACAGATGCCGAGAGCATCAATGTAGAGAAGGCAGAAGTGATTGAAAAATCCTATATGCAGTATCTGAATGAGATGATAGTGGCGCTTGAAACAGCGGCATCAAGTCCTATAGTTGTTGAGTATATGCAGGCTGCTCCTGAGGAGAGGGATAATGAAGCTATGCAGAAATGGCTTCAGAATATAGAGTCCAAGCTTCAGGGAGACAACGCTGTCATTATAACTGCTCCTGACGGAAACCAACTGGTGAGATCATCGGGTGAACTTACAAATATAGCAGACAGAGATTATTTTCAGGAGGGTTTAAAAGGAAATACCCTTATCTCAGGAGTGTATACTTCAAAGACCACCGGAAAAGCTACAATTTTCATAATTACTGCCATAAAGGATGAGTCGGGAGCTGTCCTTGGTACAATGCAGAGAACCTATAGCCTTGAGACATTACACGACTTTTTGGTGGCAAATGTTGATGCGTCTAAGGGTGAGCAGGCATTTATCCTTGATAGAGACGGACTTGTTATAGGTCATTCCGATTGGGAAGTTGACGTAAATAACATGATGGATTTGAGTGCAATGCCTATGTTTGAGCAGGCTAAGACTGTTGAAGCCGGAAGTACTATAGGTGATAATGAAGGCATAAAGTATGTTATGTCATATCAGAAAGAACCCATGACAGGTTGGATGGTCATTACTTGCGCGAACTATAACGTGGTTATGGGACCCACTTTTAGAAGCTGCAATATTTTAATAACTATGGGAATTATCATAGTAGCGATTGCTATCTTCATATCCGTCAAAATGGCTAATTCCTTCACAGGACCTCTTAAGGCAGTTAATGAATCCATAAAATGTCTGGCAGAAGGTCAGTTCCAAAAAATAGACAAGTTTACAAACAGACAGGATGAGTTTGGAAACATAATAAACAGTACGAATACTGTAATAGAGAAGTTACAGTCCATTGTGACAAGCATAAAGGATTCAACGGTTTCTGTTAACAGCTCATCGGAAGAACTCGCAGATACCGCCAATCAGATATCTCAGACGGCAGATGATGTATCAAATGCCGTTCAGGAGATTGCATCAGGTGCTACACAGCAGGCAGATGAGATTCAGAGTGTAACTGAGAACGTAGGAAGCATCGGCGAAGCGACAGGAAATGTGCAGGCAAGTACAGATGAGCTTTCTAATCTTGCAGGAAGAATGCAGGAGGTCAGTACGGAATCCGCACAGAGTCTTGCTGATTTGCAGCACAGCTCTGAAAATATGAGTGAGAGTATCGTTCAGATCACAGAGAAGATTGGTGCTACAAGTAAAGCGGTTGAGAATATCAATGAGAAGGTTATGGGTATCGCTTCGATAGCATCTCAGACAAACCTTTTGTCTCTGAATGCTTCAATTGAGGCTGCAAGAGCGGGTGAAGCCGGCAAGGGATTTGCGGTAGTTGCTGAGGAAATCGGCAAACTTGCGGACGATTCCAGGAATATGGCTGATGATATCAGAAGAGAGATGGATATACTATTGTCAGAATCCCAGTCTGCGGTTGAAATGGCTTCGGAGGTTCAGCGGCAAAATGACGAGCAGCAGGCTGTTCTGGGCAATACTGTTCAGAGTGTTAATACGATGATAGAGGATATTTCTTCAACGGTTGTAAGCGTAAAGAGTATTGAGACTGACGCCGGAACCTGTGTTGATGCCAAGAATGTTGTGGCTGATGCCATGGCTTCACTGTCGGCTATTTCAGAAGAAAATGCTGCATCCTCAGAAGAAACCGGAGCTTCAATGCAGGAGCTGTCCGCTACGGTTACAACCCTTGCATCCTCTGCGGATTCCCTTAAGGAAGTTGCAGAAAGACTAAATGAAGAGATGGCATTCTTTAAATAATAGAATATTGAACGCATTTTCCGATTTGCGGTCATGAATTCCTAATATAATATATGCCCGGCTATGTAGATACACTTACATAGCCGGGCTTTTACTGTTTATATCTGTCGGAGTACCTGAGGAGGCATTTCTTTCCTGGTTTAGCCTGCCGAAACTGAGCTTTCTTTGCATTGTGAAAACTCAAAGCTTTATAAATTTGGGCTCCCTGTTTGAAAAGAGAGTATAATGCCTGAAGCCGCAGGCTTTCACTATTTCTACAGCTGTTTCAAAGCCTAATCCCACATTTTCCGGATAATGGGCATCGGATCCGAAGGTGATTATTTCACCGCCAAGCTCATGGTAGCGTTTTATTATATCTTTGCAGGGATTTAGATCATTAAGTGAAGGCTCTGAATATAATGATTTGGTATTTATATCAAGGCCTTTTCCTTTATTTATAAGTATTCGCAGAATCTCATCGATAACATCAGAGTAATCGTGATATTTATAGTTTTTGTTCAGATTTGGGGCATAGCGCACGAGGTAGTCCAGATGCCCCAGAACGTCAAAATTGTCAAACAAAGTGATATTTTCAAGCGTTGACTCGAAGAATTCTCTAAATGCTTCAGTTTCAGTCCTTCCTTCGTAGAAATAGGAGTAGTAGGGATCCTGTCTGTGACACAGATGGTTTGAGCCTATGACGAAGTCAAAGGGGTACTTTTTAATATAGTCATCGTTTGCGCTGACTATCTGTGGCTGCAGACCAAGCTCTATTCCGAAGAATATGTCTATTTTTTCCTTATATTTGCCTTTTAAAATAAGGAGCTCTTTTTGGTACGCATCAGTATCTACCTCAAATAATCCTTCGGGAGTTTCTTCAGATATGACATAGTCCATGTCCATGTGCTCAGTTATGCATATTGCGGGCAGACCTTTCTCAATGGCCTTTTCTATTACCAGTTCCATCGGTGAGTCGCAGTCTCCGGAGTGGTGTGTATGTAAATGAAAATCCGCAGGTAAAATTTTTGCCATTTGTTTTTCTCCATTTCTTCTGAGCTTCAGCTTTTAATTGTACCATTTTAAAAAGAAGTTTCCAAATCGTTAAAATGAAGAGTGGCATAATTAATGTTATTCGTCTTTTTATTATGATTATTTTATGTTTTTAGGTCAGATTACTTGAAAAAAAGTAAGAAGTCAGATAAAATGTATTTGCTGTCAAATTTTTGACAATCACGTTGTAAAGAATTAGTAACAGCAAATAAATTTATTTTAATCATTTTAGGAGGACTTAAAATGGCAGTAAAGGTAGCAATTAATGGTTTTGGCCGTATCGGTCGTCTTGCATTCAGACAGATGTTTGAGCACGAAGGAACAGAGATCGTAGCAATCAACGATCTTACAGCTCCTAAGATGCTTGCTCACCTTCTTAAGTATGACTCATCACAGGGCAAGTATAAGTACGCTGATAAGGTTTCTTACGGCGAGGATTCCATTACAGTAAACGGTAAGGAAATCAAGATCTACAAGGAAGCTGATGCTAATAACCTTCCTTGGGGCGAAATCGGTGTAGACGTTGTTCTTGAGTGTACAGGTTTCTACACATCTAAGGACAAGGCTCAGGCACACATCAACGCTGGTGCTAAGAAGGTTGTTATTTCTGCTCCTGCAGGAAATGATCTTCCTACTATCGTATATAACGTTAACCACGAGACACTTACAGCTGATGACAACATCATCTCTGCAGCTTCTTGTACAACAAACTGCCTTGCACCTATGGCTAAGGCTCTTAACGACTATGCACCTATCCAGTCTGGTATCATGGCAACAATTCATGCTTACACAGGTGATCAGATGATCCTTGACGGACCTCAGAGAAAGGGTGACCTTAGAAGAGCTCGTGCAGGCGCTGTTAACATCGTTCCTAACAGCACAGGTGCTGCAAAGGCTATCGGCCTTGTTATTCCTGAACTTAACGGCAAGCTCATCGGCGCTGCTCAGAGAGTACCGGTTCCGACAGGTTCAACAACACTTCTCTTCGCTGTAGTTAAGAGCAGCACAGAAGTTACTAAGGAGAGCATCAACGAGGCTATGAAGAAGGCTTCAGATCCTGAGACATTCGGTTACAACGAGGATGAGATCGTATCTTCTGATATCGTTGGAATGACATATGGTTCACTCTTCGATGCTACACAGACAATGGTTACAAAGATTGGTGACGACCTCTATGAAGTTCAGGTTGTTTCATGGTATGACAACGAGAACTCATACACATCTCAGATGGTTCGTACAATCAAGTACTTCGAGAAGTTCGTTAAATAATAATCTCGCAGGTTGGTTCGCACGCAGTTCTGAAAAGTACAAGGTGTGGGAACTGAACTTCTTTTTAAAACCAGAGTATGTATATTTGAAAGGGTCCGGTCCATTAGGACCGAACCCTTTTTCTATTTAGAAAAATAAATTCCAGGAGGATAAAAAAATGGCACTTAATAAGAAATCTGTTGATGATTTCAGCGCAAAGGGCAGAAGAGTACTTGTTCGTTGCGACTTCAACGTACCTCTTAAGAACGGCGAGATCACAGACGAGACACGTATCAATGCAGCACTTCCTACAATCAAGAAGCTTATCGCTGATGGTGGAAAGGTTATCCTTTGCTCACATCTTGGTAAGGTAAAGAATGGTCCTAACGAGGGCGAGTCTCTTGCTCCTGTAGCTAAGAGCCTTTCTGCTAAGCTTGGCAAGGACGTTAAGTTCGTTGGCGACTACAATGTAACAGGTGCAGATGCAACTGCTGCTGTAGAGGCTATGGGTGAGGGCGATGTAGTTCTTCTTCAGAATACACGTTTCCGTGGCAAGGAAGAGACAAAGCCTTCAGAGGCAGGCGAAGCTTTTGCAAAAGAGCTTGCTGATCTTTGTGATGATTATGTATGTGATGCTTTTGGTTCTGCTCACAGAGCACATGCTTCTGTAGCTGTTGTTACAAAGTATGTTCGTGAGAAGGGTGGCAACTGCGCAGTTGGTTACCTTATGCAGAAGGAAATCGACTTCCTTGGCAATGCTGTAGAGAATCCGGTTCGTCCTTTCGTAGCAATCCTCGGTGGTGCTAAGGTTGCTGATAAGCTTAATGTTATCAATAACCTCCTTGAGAAGTGCGATACACTTATCATCGGTGGTGGTATGGCTTACACATTCCTTAAGGCTAAGGGATATGAAGTTGGTCTTTCACTTGTTGATAACGAGAAGATCGACTATTGTAAGGAAATGATGGAGAAGGCAGAGAAGAATGGCAAGAAGCTTCTTCTTCCTATCGATACAGTTGTATCAACAGGCTTCCCGGATCCTATTGACAATCCTGACATTGAAACAGCTATCGTTGAGTCAAGCTCAATTCCTGCTGATAAGGAAGGTCTTGATATCGGCGTTAAGACAAGAGAGCTCTTCGCAGACGCTGTAAAGAGTGCTAAGACTGTTGTTTGGAACGGACCTATGGGTGTATTCGAGAACCCTGTACTTGCTGAAGGTACTAAGGCTGTTGCTAAAGCACTTGCTGAGACAGATGCTACAACAATCATCGGTGGTGGTGATAGTGCAGCTGCTGTTAACCAGCTTGGCTTCGCGGACAAAATGAGTCATATTTCAACAGGTGGCGGTGCTTCTCTTGAATTCCTTGAAGGTAAGGAACTTCCCGGCGTAGTTGCTGCTGATAATAAGTAATTCTTAGCGAGGTTTTTACGAGCTTAGAATTACTATTAGTTTTGGCGAAGGCGAAGCCTGAGAGCAGAACAATAACAATTTTTAGGAGGCATAAAAATGTCAAGAAGACGTATAATTGCCGGCAACTGGAAGATGAACAAGACTCCCAGTGAGGCTGTAGCTCTTTGCAATGAGCTTAAAGATTTAGTAAAAAATGATGATGTAGATGTAGTTTATTGCGTACCTGCAATCGACATCGTACCTGTTGTCGAAGCTGTTAAGGGCACAAACGTACACGTTGGTGCTGAGAACTTCTATATTGTAGACAGCGGTGCTTTCACAGGTGAGATTTCTGCACCTATGCTTAAGGATGCAGGCGTTGAGTACGTTATCATCGGCCATTCAGAGAGAAGAGATATCTTCGGTGAGAATGATATTCTTATCAACCAGAAGGTTAAGAAGGCTTTCGCATCAGGTCTTACACCTATTCTTTGCTGCGGTGAGTCACTTGCACTTCGTAAGGCTGATACTTACAAGGAATGGATTGAGAGACAGATTACATGGGATCTTGATGGCGTAACAGCTGACCAGGTTAAGAAGCTTGTTATAGCTTATGAGCCTATTTGGGCTATCGGTACAGGTGAGACAGCTACAGCTGACCAGGCTGAAGAAGTTTGCGGACTTATCCGTGAGCTTATCGCTAAGCTTTATGATCAGGCTACTGCAGACGAAGTTCGCATCCAGTATGGCGGATCAATGAACGCAGGCAATGCTGCTGAGCTTCTTTCTAAGCCCAATATCGATGGTGGCCTTATCGGTGGTGCATCACTTAAGCCTGATTTCGGTAAGATTGTAAATGCTTAATCTGATTTTTATGACTTCTTGAACGCAAAGATGAAAAAGCGTTCAATATTATATAAAAATCAAAATTATGAAGAGCCAGTGTCTGGGTAATAAGAACGGACATTGGCTTTTCTCTATTGAGGAGTAAAGAATGTCAAGAAAAAGGATTGTTGCCGGAAATTGGAAAATGAACATGACGCCTGCCGAGACAGTGGCTTTTATAGCAAAACTAAAGCCTGAAGTTGATGGCGCTGAAACGGATGTAGTAATGTGCGTTCCTGCAATAGATATTGTTCCTGCGATTACTGCAAGTAGAGGAACAAATATCGTGATAGGAGCACAGAATATGCATTACGAGGAGAGTGGTGCATATACAGGTGAGATATCACCATCTATGCTTGTTGATGCAGGTGTAAAATGTGTTATTCTCGGTCATTCTGAGAGACGTGAGTATAATCATGAAACTGATGATATGTTAAATAAGAAGCTGAAAAAGGCTTTTGAGCATGGTCTTACACCAATCCTTTGCTGCGGAGAAACTCTGAAGCAAAGAGAGATGGATATAACAGGAGACTTTATCAGAATGCAGCTAAAGTCAGATCTTGCAGGTATATCTGAGATAGATGTTCAGAATATGGTGATTGCCTATGAGCCCATATGGGCTATTGGTACCGGCGAGACTGCTACAGCTGAGCAGGCTGAGGAAGTATGCGGGCTTATCCGCAACTGTATAGAAGAGATGTATGACGAAGATACTGCTGAAATGGTGCGTATTATATACGGTGGATCTGTAAACGCCGGAAATGCTGCTCAGCTTTTTTCTCAGCCTGATATAGATGGAGGCCTTATCGGTGGGGCTTCTCTTAAACCGGAATTTGCCAAAATAGTAAACTGTTAATATTGTTGTTTATGAAAAGTTAATCAAATCTTCCGAAATGCCACATATTTAACTATCTTTTAATATAGTACAATTATTATATCGTTAATAATATGCGGAATATTGAATAAAAATCTTTGGAACCGACAGGAAAGTGCGTAGTTAAAGATAAGCGGGGGATGCTGATATGAACAACATCATGCGCAGTCTAATCATTTTGGTAGGCGGTGTCGTAGTGATTCTGATTCTTCGCGCCTTTAAGAACAGAGGCGGCGGAGGAAATGTCCTGCATAGAAATTATTTGTGCCAGTTGGCAGAGCTTGCCATTTTAGCAGTATGTGTAATGCAGATAATTGCTCTTTTTAATCCGGAGTTTAATCTGCGTAGGGCACTACTGACAGGATCTGCACTTATAGTAGCCATAGTAGGCTTTGCTGCTCAGACAGCAATTTCTGATGTGATATGCGGACTACTTATAAGCATGAGCAAACCTTTTGAAATTGGTGACAGAATCATTGTGGATGGACTTGAACCCGGGATAGTTGAGGATATTACTCTAAGACACATCGTTGTAGCCATATATGACGGACTAAAAATTGTTGTGCCAAACAGTCAGCTTAATTCCAAGACTGTAATAAATTATAGCTACAAGGATAAATTTAAAAACGGAGTTCATCTTCAATATACTATAGGGTTTGATGCCAATGTTCAGCAGGCTTCGGATGTGATAAGGGACTGTGTGGCAGAAAGTCCGTATACACTTAGTATTGAAAGAAATGGTTTTCGTGAAGATTCAGGGCCTGTATACTTTTTAAAGCTTGGAGAGAGTGCTCTTGTGCTGGAGACCACTATTTTTGTCCCGAAAGGAACCAGCACTTATATGGCAACAACAGATATAAATACGCGTGTGGTTGAAGCATTTAGGGCTAACAATATACAGATTCCGTACAACTATATCAATGTTGTGGATGCAGGCAAAATTGGCGAAGGCGTTAAGGAAAAACAGAAGACATCGACTATTGTCAATGACGAAAAACTGACACCGGAAAAACGACATTACAGAACCAATAATTTGAAATTAGTGGGTTCTGATAATGATGTTGATAAAGTAAAAGCGCTTGCAGACCATTTTTCAAAGAAACAGAGACTTAGAAAACATGATTCTCATAAGCTTGAGCTCATGGCAGAAGAATCCATATCACTCTTTAGTACACTTATACAGGGAAGTATAGCTTCTTTCTGGATTGAGGGAAGCGGATTTGAATTCAGGATTCATCTTAGCATTAATACAAAAGTCGGATCAAAGGAATATAAGCGCCTTATAGCTCTTTCCAGCACACGTAGGAATGAGGCTATAAGCGGCTTTGCCAGCAGAATTTTCGACGCTATGGTAAGAGGTATACAATCTGCGGAAAAATCCGATAATAATCAGAAATATGAGTGGGATATTGATAGAGATGATGTTCCGCAGAATGAACTTAGTGAATCTATTCTTGCAGCGCTTGCCAGCGGCATCAAGGTTGGCGTTACAAAAGAAAAGGTAGAATTTGTTGTAGAAAAAAAGAATTAAGAGTATAGACAAGAGAGACTTTTCGGTCTCTCTTTTTTATGCTATATTTTTTATGGTCAATCGACATTGTTTTAGGAGGAGACAAAAAATGTTGGAGAAAGTTTTTAAGCTAAAGGAGCACAATACAACGGTAAAAACCGAGATAATTGCCGGTCTTACCACGTTCCTTTCAATGGCCTATATTCTGGCTGTCAATCCGAGTATTCTGGGAGTAGTAATGAATCCCGGTGGTGTATTTGTTGCAACTGCTGTGGCATCAGCTATTGCTACATTTATCATGGCATTTGCCGCAAATTATCCTATAGCTCTTTCAGCTGGCCTTGGCCTTAACGCATACTTTGCTTATACGGTATGCCTTGGTGAGCTTGCAGCGGAAGGTGAAAATGCATTCAAGATTTGTTTAACAGCTGTACTTGTAGAAGGTATCATTTTCCTTCTTATGTCACTTGTTAAATTCCGTGAGAAAATAATAAACAGCATACCTCAGAACCTTAAGTTTGGTATCTCTGCAGGTATTGGTCTTTTCATCGCGTTCATCGGACTTAGAGGAGCAAATATCATTGTTCCCAGTGAGTCAACAACAGTTGCTCTTGGTAGCTTCAGAGATGCTGATGTGGTTCTTGCACTTGTAGGCATTATTATTGTAATTGTTCTTGAACACTTCAAGGTTACCGGTTCTGTTCTTATTGGAATCCTTGCAACTTGGGTACTTGGCATGGTTGCTCAGGCTACAGGCTGGTATACAGCTACCAATGTATTCCCGGATTTCTCACAGGGGCTTACTCAGCTTGGCGGTATTTCAGAGACTGCATTTAAGTTTGATTTTGGCTGGGCAGCAGGACATTTCGTTCAGTTTATCGCGATCGTATTCAGCTTCCTTTATGTAGATATCTTCGATACAGTAGGAACAGTAGTAGGTGTAGCAGATAAGGCTGATCTTCTTGATGAGGATGGCAACCTTCCTAAGGTCGGAAGCGTATTCATGTCAGATGCTGTAGGAACAACAGTAGGTGCTTGCCTTGGTACATCTACAGTAACAAGCTTCGTTGAATCAGGAGCCGGTGTTGCTGCAGGCGGTCGTACAGGTCTCACAGCTTTAACAACAGGTGTAATGTTCCTTGTTTCACTTGTTCTTAGCCCTGTATTCCTTGCTATCCCTTCTTTTGCAACTGCTCCTGCACTTGTGTATGTAGGTATGCTTATGGTTTCAAGCGCAAAGAACATCACATTCGATGGCGACATTGCTGATACACTTGGTGCTTACTTTGCACTTGTTATGATGCCTCTTTCATACTCCATAGCAACAGGTATCATGTTTGCAATCCTTGGATGGGTTATTGTTAAGATCTTCATCGGCAAGGCAAAGGATATCTCACCTGTTATGTGGGCTGTGTTTATCCTGTTTGTGGCACGTATAGCTGCGCTGGTTACAAACTTCCAGTAAAAAGAGTGACATCTTCCACAGATATGTGGAGATGTAGGAGAGCAAGTATCTTCAATATTTTCGTATAGGATCAGGTCCTCGCTATGCGAGGATCTGGACCTATACGATTTTTTTTGTATCATAGGAAATTACTTTCCTATTTTTTTATTTTTCTGAGGAAATTCAATAATCTATAATTAAGCTTGTTGACATAGTAAGTACAAAACACTAAAATAATAACACGTGATACGGTAAAGAAGGTTTCATACATACGTGAAACTACAGTAGTTGCCCTGATGATAAAGCTATGATGGCAGTTCCTTGATGGAACAGGAAATAGGAGGCAACTGCAATTGTATTGATATATCAACAAATATAAGATGACGGAGGTCTGTATATGTCCAGAAAAGCCACCATTACACAGGAAGAGATTGTAAATGCGGCATTTAAGATAACTAAGAAAGAAGGATTTGACAAGATAACATCCAGAAGGCTTGCCGCTGCTGCAGGCTGTTCTACTCAGCCTATTTTCAGAATATATGATAACATGGATGAGCTTAAGAAGGATGTTGTAGCTAAGGCTGTAGCCTTCTTTGAAGATTTTAGTCGCAAGGCAACTACCAAGCATGATACTCCCTTTGTGGATCTTGGGCTTAGCTATATCACTTTTGCTCAGAAGCATCCTAATCTTTTCAAGCTTCTTTTTGTATCTGAGGCTAATGAAGGTGCCAGCATGTATGATGTTGTAAACGGTTCTGATGAAAACGTTGTTCGTGAAGTCAGCAAAGCAAAGGAACAGGGTGTTCCTGATGCTGAGCAGCTTTTTATGAAGATGTGGATATTCATTCATGGCGCAGGATGCATGGCTGTAACAGGAGATTATGATCTTGAAGAGGCAGATTCCGTTCAGATGCTTGAATCAGCATATGAGGCATTCAGACTGTCCTGATTTGGCTCAGACGCATGTCTGAATGGCGGACTGTCTGCGATAGATTTATGAGTTCAGGTTTTACGGAGTAAGTTATTATTTATGAAGCAGGTTGCTGTAATTGGCTGCGGAGCAGCCGGAATGATGGCGGCTATATCCGCAAGTCTCAGCGGAGCGGCCGTCACAATTTTTGAAAAAAACGAAAAACCCGGTAAGAAGATTTATATTACCGGAAAGGGCAGATGTAATGTGACAAATGCCTGTGACATATCAGAGTACTTTGAAAAAATTCCTCATGGAGCCAAGTTTTTATACAGCGCTCTGTATGGTTACGATAATAATCAGGTGATGCGCCTTTTTGAGGAAAACGGATGCAAACTTAAAACTGAGCGCGGAGACCGTGTTTTTCCTGTGTCTGACCATTCATCTGATATTATAAGTACACTTGTCAGGATACTTAAAAAATGCAAGGTTGATATAAGATACCAGGATGAAGTCAGATGGATTCAGGTATCTGAGGACGGACATGTAAAGGCTGTTGTTTCTGAGGACTCGGGAATTACTGAATTTGACTCGGTAATAATATGCACAGGAGGTTTGTCCTATCCCTCTACAGGCTCTACCGGAGACGGGCTTAAATTTGCAAAAGAGCTGGGACATAAGGTTACCAAAACCACACCATCTCTGGTTCCCTTTGAGATTGCACAAAAATGGTGCAGTGAGCTTCAAGGACTCTCTCTTAAAAATGTGGCAGTAAAGTTGGAACAGATACCTGCATCGGGACCTGGAAAGAAAAAGAAATATGTTTATGATGGGTTTGGAGAGATGCTCTTTACCCACTTTGGAGTCAGCGGACCGCTAATTCTAACGTCAAGCTGCTATTACGAGGAAATGGATAAAAAGGGTGAAAAGTACTCATATGTAATTCATCTTGATTTAAAACCGGCTCTTTCAGAGGAACAGCTTGATAAACGTATCCAGAGAGAATTTGACAATGCTAAGAACAGGCAGTTTAAGAACAGCTTAAGTGCACTTTTTCCGTCAAAAATGATACCTGTAATGATTGAACTGTCAGGAATTGATCCTGAAAAGCAGGTAAACGCAATTACGAGAAAAGAAAGGCTGGAATTTGTAAGCCTTATAAAAAATCTGAAGATGGATGTGACCGGGCTTCGAGGATTTCCGGAGGCTATAATCACAAGAGGTGGTGTGTCTACAAGCGATATCAATCCTTCAACCATGGAATCCAAGAAAATAAAAGGACTCTATTTTGCAGGAGAAGTAATAGATGTTGATGCACAGACAGGAGGCTTTAATCTGCAGATAGCCTGGTCAACGGGGCACCTTGCCGGAGAGAGCGCTGCTCTCTAATTAGCAAGGCACTAAAGCATTTTTAATATCATAATAAATAAATGGTGAAGAAACAGGAGTTAGAAAAATGGGAAGTAGTATAGCCATAGATGGACCTGCAGGAGCAGGAAAAAGTACAATTGCAAAGATAGTTTCAAAAAAGCTTGGTTTTATTTATATTGATACAGGAGCTATGTATCGCGCTATGGCGGTGCACATGATAAGAAATGGCGTGTCCGGAGATGACAGTGCTGAAGTAGAGAAAAACATCGACAGCGCAGACATATCAATAGGACATGAGGACGGAGAGCAGGTAGTTTTTCTTAACGGCGAAAACGTAAACGGTCAGCTTCGCACCGAACAGGTCAGCGCTATGGCGTCCAAGACAAGCGCAAATGCGAAGGTGAGAGAAAAACTGGTTGAACTTCAGAGGAAACAGGCAAAAACCACAGATGTTGTCATGGATGGACGTGACATTGGCACAGTTGTTTTGCCTGATTCACAGCTCAAGGTGTATCTGACTGCGGGAACCAGAGTGCGCGCAGAGAGAAGATACAAGGAGATGATTGCAAAGGGTGAGAACTGCAATATAGATGAGATAGAAGCAGATATCAAGGAGCGCGACCACAGGGATATGACCAGGGAAAATTCTCCTTTGAAAAAAGCGGATGATGCTGTCGAAATTGATTCTTCCTATATGACCATAGAAGAGGTGGCTGATAAGATTATATCTTTGTACAGGGAAACCGAGAAGAAATGACGATGTGCCGGCTTTTTGCTGTCAGAGTGATATTAGCTGAGGACCATGATAATGGAAAGTGCCGGAAAAGGAAGGGAAAAGCATGGAAGTAATACTGGCTGAACATGCGGGATTTTGCTTTGGAGTTACCAGAGCGGTCGACGTAGTTTATGATCAGATAAAAAAGAATACAGATAAAAAAATTTATACCTATGGACCTATAATCCACAACGAAACCGTGGTAAATGACCTTGAGAAGCAGGGGGTCAGCGTTATCGAGGGTGAAGATGAATTAAAAAAGCTGACTGAAGGAATTGTCATAATCAGGTCTCACGGAATAAGAAAAGAAATTTATGAAATAATGAAGGAGCGTGGCATTGAATATATTGATGCAACCTGCCCATTTGTAAAGCGAATTCATAACATAGTGGAAAAGGAAAGTGCTGAGGGTAAGACAATTGTTGTGGTTGGAAGCGCGAAGCACCCGGAAGTAGATGGAATTGTGAGTTATGCCACAGGACCTGTTTTTGTTGTAGAATCCCCTGAGGAAGCACTGAAATTAGATATTTCCGAGGGAACTGACATATGTATCGTTTCGCAAACCACATTTAACACAAATAAATTTCAAGAAACCGTTGATAAATTTTCTAATTCGCGCTACAATGTTAATGTTGTGAACACTATTTGTAGTGCAACTGAGGAAAGACAGACCGAAGCAGAGAGAATTGCAGGTCAGGTTGATGCTATGATAGTGATAGGCGGAGCGCACAGTTCTAATTCAAGGAAACTGTATGAGATATGCAGTAAGAAATGTGCAAATACATATTTTATTCAAACACTGGATGATTTGAGTTTAGATTTTCCTAAATCGGTTAAACTAGTGGGAATAACCGCCGGGGCGTCCACCCCAAAGAACATTATCGAGGAGGTTCAGAATCATGTCAGAACAATCTTTTGAACAAATGCTCAATGAGTCGTTCAAAACAATTCATACGGGGGAGGTCGTTGAAGGCACTGTTATATCTGTCAAGCCTGATGAGATTATTCTTAACATTGGCTACAAGTCAGATGGTGTACTTACAAAGAACGAGTACAGCAATGATAACAGTATCGATCTGACTCAGGTAGTTAAGGAAGGTGACACAATGGATGTCAAAGTCCTTAAGACCAACGACGCAGACGGTCAGGTTATCCTGTCATATAAGCGCCTTGCCCTCGACAGAGGTAATAAGCGCATTGAAGAAGCTTATAACAACCAGGAAGTACTTACAGCTAAGGTTGTACAGGTACTTGATGGCGGACTTACAGTAGTAGTTGATGAAGTTCGTATCTTCATCCCTGCAAGTCTTGTATCAGATACATACGAGAAGGATCTGTCTAAGTACGAAGGACAGGAGATCCAGTTCGTAGTAACAGAATATAATCCGAAGCGTAGAAGATACATCGGTAACCGTAAGATGCTCATCACAGCTGAGAAGGCTGAGCAGGCTAAGAAGCTCTTTGAGACAATCGGTGTTGGTGATGTTGTTGAAGGTACAGTTAAGAACGTTACTGATTTCGGTGCATTCATTGATCTCGGTGGTGCAGACGGACTCCTTCATATCTCAGAGATGTCTTGGGGCCGCGTAGAGAATCCTAAGAAGACCTTTAAGGTTGGCGATACTGTTAAGGTTCAGATTAAGGGTATCGATGGCAGCAAGATTGCTCTTTCAAGAAAATTCGACGATGAGAATCCTTGGAAGGATGCAGATTCAAAGTATGCTGTAGGTAATGAGGTAACAGGTAAGGTTGCCAGAATGACTGACTTCGGTGCATTTATTGAGCTTGAGCCCGGTATTGACGCACTTCTTCATGTTTCTCAGATCGCTAGAGAGCACATTGAGAAGCCTTCTGATGTGCTTAGCATCGGTCAGGAAGTAACAGCAAAAATAGTAGACTTCAACGAAGCAGATCGTAAGATCAGCCTTAGCATCAAGGCTCTTACAGCTCCTGAGCAGACAGAAGCTGAAGAGGACGGCGATGTAGTATCAGTAGATATTGAGAAAGCAATCGCTGAGCAGGATGCTGAATAATATTTAGAATATTCCCGGACTGTCGCATTAGATATAATGCGACAGTCTTTTTATTTCATAGTAAATTGTTTCGCATCCTTTCTTGTATTCTGTTTTTATGGCCAAAACCAGAGATATTTAATTAAATAATGCTTGTTCTCATATACTTAATTAAGTTTATGTTTATTTTATTTTACATAAACTAAGCGGTTGGGTATACTTAAATCATAGTAGTGACTGCGCCCGAAGTGCGTTTTTCGGGTAATAGCATTAAGGTAATCATGTAACATCCTCCACGATATACCGTATGCGGAATATCAGGGGGATTAGTGACGAGGGGGTTTTGGAAATGGCAGTTGATTATGAGTGGTTTAAGGGTGAAGTATACAAACTCACCAAGATCGATCTGAATGCTTATAAGGAAAAGCAGATGAAGCGTAGGATTGATACTCTTATAGGTAAGACAGAGTGTAAGGGGTATGATCAGTATATGGATCTTATTAAGAAGGATCAGACTGCTCGCGAAACCTTTATCACATATCTGACAATAAACGTATCAGAGTTTTTCCGAAATATTGATCAGTGGAATCTTATGGATAAAAATATGGTTCCTGAGCTTATCAAAAAATTCGGTAAGAATCTGAAAATCTGGAGTGCAGCATGCTCAACAGGTGACGAGCCGTACACCATTGTTATGTTGCTATCCAATCATATACCGCTTAATCAGATTAACGTTATGGCCTGGGATATCGATACTGTTGCTTTGGCAAAGGCCAGAGCAGGTGTATATGATGCTAAGGAAGTATCCGGTGTTCCTGCTGACCTCAAAAAGAAATTCCTTACGCAGGAAGGTGATAAATGGCGTGTTTGCGATGATATAAAGAAACGTGTTAATTTCAAACAGGCTGACCTTTTAAGGGAACCCTATCCGAAGGATTATCATCTTATTGTTTGCCGTAACGTACTCATTTACTTCACTGAGGAAGCCAAGGATGAGATTTTCAGAAAATACTACAATTCACTGGCTCCCGGTGGTGTGCTCTTTATTGGAAGTACTGAGCAGATCATTAACTATAAAGAGATTGGCTTTATAAGGAAGAGCTCGTTCTACTACGAGAAGCCCATGTAAAGACCATGCTTTAATAAAAAAATATTTAAGAAAAGAGGATTGAATGTATGAAAAAAGGGGAAAAATGTTGGGGAAAATTATTAATAGGATTACTGTTTATGATAGGATGCAGTCTGTTTACACCGCTATGCAGTGTTAAGGCTGCATCTTTGCATGGAAAAAGCAATGAGGAAAAGATCTTTTATTTCCTGAGAGAAGAGATGAATTTCAATAACGCAGCCGGGTCAGGTGTTTTGGCAAACATTGAAAAGGAATCTTCCTTCAGGACAGGCGCAAATGGTGATGGTGGAACAAGCTATGGGATATGCCAGTGGCACGCCGACAGAATGTCGAGATTAAGGGCCTGGTGTGATGATCATGGATTTGACTGGCATGACCTTGAAGGGCAGTTGAATTATCTGGAATATGAGCTGAACACATATTATCCTAATACGCTTTCTATAGTAAGAGGGGTTAAGAACTCAAAGAAAGGCGCTTATAATGCCGGACATGACTGGTGCTACTACTTTGAGATTCCGGCTGACAGAGAAGCAAAGTCAAGGGAGCGTGGCGAGCTTGCAAGGGATAAGTACTGGCCTAAATATAAGGATGTTCAGAGCAAACTGCAAAAGGGCAAGACCTATGTAACAGATGCAGGTGTCTTTAAGGCTACAGGAGATTTTGAAGTGGCATTTAAAGGCGTTGCAGATCCGGAAGCAACATCATTGTCCATACCGAACAAGGTTAAAATCGGCGAAATTACAGCGAAGGTAACCTCTATAAATGCTAAGGCATGCAAGGGAAATGACAACCTTACAAAGGTGACTATCGGCACTAATGTTGAAAAAATAGGAAAAAACGCTTTTGACGGCTGCAGTAATCTTACAAAGATTTCTATAAAATCAAAGAAAGTAAGTACATTTTCTAAAGGATGCTTCAAGAAGATAAGTGATGATGCAGTATTCTATGTAAAGTCTTCTGTAAAGAAGAACTATACTGCAAAGATCAAGAAGGTTGCGCCTGCAGGCATTAAGGTCAAAAAGCTTTGATATCCTGCAGAGAGGTATGATTGTTAAGGCGGGGCTTGTATGGGACATAACAAGATTTATTTGATATATTCGTTAGCAATATTTCTTGTAGGTATGGGCTTTTTCATAGTGGGTGAATTCAACATGCCGCCAAAGCCTGTGCTGAAGGACCCGAATTTAATAGGTCATGAGGATGATGAAGAAGGCGATGGAGAAAAAACCGAGCCCGGAGTTGCTGAGATTTCCGGCGAGGATATCCAAATGCCTGTTCCTGAGCCTGAACAGCCGACTATAGAGAATATTGCCCTTGATAATGAAAATGGTGAAGAGAGTGGCGGTGAAGAAAATACCGAGGATGCTGAGGGCGAAGAAGAGGAGCCTGAGCCACCTATTTATGATGGTCATGAGGAAGAACGAATTGAGCTGATAAAAGAAAATTATGCTATTCAGGAAGCTTATGACAGTGCACGAACCACAACCTTTATCGGTTTTGCATTTTGGGCTATGGCTCTAGTATGTGCCATCTTATATTTCAGATCATGATATTGAAAAAACAGCTCCGTTGCGACTATGCAGCGGAGCTGTTTTTAGTAGTGCAGAAAAAATATTGATTCATCTCCTATTGCTCTTAGTGGGATGAACCTTGAATCTCAACTTTTATCAGGCAAGACGAGTGGGTGTCCACGTGATTTCATAGAAGCTTTCCATGATTTTTCTGAGTTCATTCTTCATGGATTGGCATGCGCTGTTCTCATCTTCGTAGCGCATGAGACCGATTTTTTCCTTGTGATCTAAAAAGTACACCTCCCATATGCCTTTATCTTTTGTAAGGCATATTCTGCCATCATGCTTTTTCCCGATTTTATAGAGCTTAGATGGTACAAGATGTTCTTTGAAAAATTTCTTTAATTCTTTTGCTGTCATACCTGCCTCCAAATTATGCAGAATACCGTGGATGCATGAAAACGGCGGTGATTCTGCTTTTTTTACATACATGTTATAAAAAAACTTTACATGTAGTATTTAAAACTACATACAGAGTAGCACAAAACCTTGAACGCTTCAAGATGTTCTTAATACAAGATATGGAGAAAATTTACATGGATTTTATAATTTTTTGAGATTTTTGTTCGATAATATATTTAGATAATTTTTGTTGGACATCTGTTGGACTATGATTGCTATGCTATAAAAGCTGTCCGACTGAGGTAGGCAAAAGGTTTAAAAGCCTGAAAGATATCCCATGCGATATCTTCTACGGGCGATGTTTGAGGGGGATACAAATGAATAAGAGAGCGATAGGTCTATTAAAGCTGTATGTATGTGCATGCATAATCTGTATGCTTATGATCATCGGAGGAATGACGGCCAGAGCAAAAACAGTTAATACTTCCGAGGTGGTTTCTTATATGAATGAGCTCAGAAAAGAGATGGGGCTTCCTGCATTTACGGTTTCGGAATCGCTTAATCAGTCAGCAGCAGTAAGAGCAAAAGAGCTGAAAGTGAAGTTCGCGCACACGAGACCTGATGGAACCGCATGGTATACGGTTGGACAGGGTGTAAATGGTGAGAATCTTGCAAGAGCTGATAAAGAGTCTGAAAAGGAATCACTGAATATCATAGCAGCATGGTTTCTTAGCCCCTCCCATAAGGCCAATCTTCTTAGCAGCTCCACTCAGATCGGAATTGCCAGCTTCGAGGATGAAAATGGTTATGCATACATAGCCTGCGAGTTTAACTAATTAAGCTTTATCTGTAAAAAAAGGCAGAACCTGCAAATAATTATAAATAGCTGTAGCAAGAATTGACTTGCGGCAGCTATTTTCGTTAATCAGATTCCTGTTTTTCGTGAAAACTTTTTATGAAAAAATAATAACAAAACGAATGATAATATGACATAATGAAGATGTGAATTAAGCTTATTAATATTGGTTAGTTGGGGACTTTGTGCTAACCAATGTTTTTATGATTAAAACAGAATATAAATTAAAGGGGAGTAAAGGTATGAACAAAAAAGATTTTCTAAAACGAGCCCCTATGGGATGGAATAGTTATGACTACTATGACACCAAGGTTACTGAGGCTCAGATTAAGACAAACACCGACTTCATGTCCAATTACTTAAAAGAGTTTGGCTATGAATACATAGTTGTGGATATTGAATGGTATTCCAATGACGCGGGGAGCAGAAGACAGGATTATCAGTACATACCCTTTGGTGATGATGAGATGGATGAATTTGGCAGGCTGCAGCCATCGCCTACAAGATTTCCTTCCTCAGCAAACGGCGGCGGCTTTAAAAAGCTTGCCGAATACGTGCATTCCAAAGGGCTTAAGTTTGGAATACATATTATGAGAGGTATTCCCAGGCAGGCAGCGCACGACAGATGCAAGATTCACGGGAGTGAGTACACTGCTGATATTGCAGCAGATGCATGGTCGATTTGTGGATGGAATCCTGATATGTACGGGGTTCGAAACAACGAGGCAGGTCAGGCTTACTACGACGACCTCATAGCAATGTATGCGGACTGGGGTGTTGATTTTATAAAATGCGATGATATCTGTGACAGCTTCCTTTATCCGGATAGTGGAAGGATCAGATTCAGTGGCTACGAAGAGACCAAAATGATCCATAGAGCTATTGAAAAGTGTGGAAGAAACATAGTGCTTTCACTTTCACCGGGCCCTGCTCATGTGGATAGGGCATTTTTCTACGAGGAAAATGCCAATATGTGGCGTATAACCGATGATTTCTGGGATGATTGGAGACTTCTTAAGGAGATGTTCTATAGGTGCGAATCCTGGAACAAGAGAACTTCAAGGGGCAATTATCCTGATTGCGATATGCTTCCTATCGGATGGCTTGGATATGGATTTGGACATGAGAGAAGATCGAACTTTAACCCTGATGAGCTTCGCACCATGATGAGTCTCTGGTGCATGTTCGGATCACCGCTGATGATAGGCGGAGAACTCACCAAGATGACATCTGAGGATCTGCAGTTTCTAATAAACAAACAGCTACTGAAACTTATGGACGGCCAACACTACGGCGAACAGCTTATCAGGACTGATGACGAAGCAATATGGAAAAATACAGATGAAAAAAGGACTGAAGTCTATATTGCAATGTTTAACACCGGTGATGAGGAAAGAGAGATCAGCCTTGCACTTGATAAAATCTCCGAGATGGAGATCCTGGGTAAAGCAACCAGTGTGACTGATGTTTGGGAAGGCGGAAGCTCAGATTTTTCATTTGAAGATTGTAATACTCTAAAGGCAAGCATAGCTCCTCATGGGGTAAAAGTATATAGGATTGGTTGACCCGGGGTATGTAATATCGGCTAATCCTGCTTAGAGGTGTATACATGAAAAGAAGGTTATTGGCAACAATACTTAGCTGCATAATGATTACTGCATATGCCGGCTGCGGGACTGCCGGTGTCAATGAGAGGGCTGACTCTTCACAAAATGAAGAGGGCGGTTTTATTCCTTCCGAAGAGGTGCTTAATTCCTCAGAGGTGGTTATTTCTCAGGAACAGGATTCTGAGGCTGAGGGCGGTTTTGATGTATCTGGAATAGATACTTCTGAACATGTTGTCATAACCTACCTTACTATAGGAGATAAGCCTGAGGGTAAAGCTGCTGACAGACTTAGGGAAACAATGGCAGAGCTCAATGAAAAGCTCAATGATGAACTAAATGCAGAGCTTAATATTGAATTTATCGAGTGGGACAATTACCTGTCTGATTATAATAAAAAGCTTGCTCTTAAGGATGGTAGTGTAGATCTTGTTGGTGCTTCCACTGACTGGCTTGAAGGATGGAGTAACGCAAAAAAAGGAGTATTTCTTCCTCTAAGTATAGGAATACTTGAAAAATACGCGCCAAAAACCTATGGATCTGTCACCTCCGAGCATTGGGATATGTGCAAATATGATGGGAAAATTTACTTTATGCCGGAGGATAATTACACTCAATGGACTAATCATGGTTTTATTTACCGTAAGGATTTCGCCAAAGAGGCAGGATTGAGAGAAGGGATAAACAGCTGGGAGGAGCTGACTACATACTTTTGGTATGTCAGAAACAATCATCCTGAGCTTAAGTGTCCATGGGATTCAGATGGCACTAACTTTGATGATATGACTCAGGGGTGGATTCAGTCACATTCAGATTATGTGGCGATTGACGGACTTGGCAGTGCAAAGCTCTGGTGTGGCACAAAGGAAGATCCTTATACCATCCATGTTCCGATAATGGAAGATACAGACATGTTTGTGGAATATGCCAGCCTTATGAAAAAATGGGATTCCATGGGCGTTTGGACTTCAAATGTTATGAATAATGCAGGCGCAGATAACAGAAAAGAATACAGGGAAGGACTTGTGGCAGCTGAGGAACATCACACCCAGACCTTCGCAAATCTCTGCTCCAACAACGAAGAAAACATGATCTATAAAAATAATCCCGAGGCAGAATCGGATTTCTTTTACTTTGGAAAAGAGACAGGAAACATTGTGACTGATACCATCACACATGGTGCCATGGCTGTTTCTGCAGGCTCTAAGAACCCTGAACGGGCACTTATGGTGTATGACATGCTAAGAAATGATAAAGCCTGTTATTCGCTTATATGCTATGGAATAGAGGGTATCTCATATGTCATCAATGAAGAAGGGCTGCGGGCTAAGCCTGAGGGCTTTGATGCCGAAAATGACAGTGTATATAGCATGACAAACTTCTGGTGGGGCAGAAACGATGACCTGGAGATTCGCGATGCTGAGATAAACTGGGATATTGTCGACGAACTGTATACTACCTACGACAAGAAAAAAATAGAATATCCCTATGGACAGTTCGTTCCGGATGAGTCGGAATTTGAAGCCAAAAAAGAGAAGTGTAATGAAATATATGAAAAGTATATGAAAGAGATTTCCTACGGAAAATATGACGGGACAGCAGAAGGCGCTGTTTCCAGGTTGCAGAGTGAACTTGCGCTAGAGGGGATTGATGATGTCACTATGGCACTTCAGGAACAGATAGATGCACTATACAGATAATTGATCTTTTTTAGAGTTAAATTTAATGTGAAAAAATGCCAAAAAAACTCATTTTTTCTTGAAATAATTGTGCAAAACTTTTAGAATTAGAATATAAAAAATATTAAAAAAGATTCTGTTTTTATAAATGGAATCGCAAGTATGAAAAAAGTAGGGGGATAAAATATGGCTCAATCAAATATGCTTGCTATGATATTAGCCGGCGGCCGTGGTAGCAGATTACATGAACTTACCAATAAGGTTGCCAAGCCGGCTGTTGCTTATGGAGGCAAATATCGAATTATTGATTTTCCGCTTAGTAATTGCGCTAATAGTGGAATAGATATAGTTGGAGTTTTAACTCAGTATGAGTCTGTACTTCTTAACAGCTATGTAGCTGCAGGCGGACGCTGGGGGCTTGATACCAAGGACAGCGGAGTCTTTGTTCTTACACCCAGAGAAAAAGCTGATTCCGGCTTTGATGTATATCGCGGAACTGCTGACGCCATTTCTCAGAACATCGATTTTATCGATGCTTATAATCCGGAATATTTACTTGTTCTTTCCGGAGATCACATTTACAAAATGAATTATGACAAGATGCTCAGATTCCACAAAGAGCACAATGCAGACGCAACCATTGCCGTAATAGGCGTTCCCAAAAAGGATGCCAGCCGTTTTGGAATAATGAACACGGCTAATGACGGCAGAATAGTTGAGTTCGAGGAAAAGCCTGCAAAGCCTAAGAGTAACCTTGCATCAATGGGTATCTATATCTTCAACTGGAAGACCATGCGCAAGATGCTCATTGAGGACATGAAGAATCCTGACTCAAGTCATGACTTTGGTAAGGACTTCATTCCTGTAATGATAAATGAAGGAAAAGCTCTTTATGCTTACGAATTTTCAGGCTATTGGAAGGATGTTGGAACTATAGATTCTCTATGGGAAGCAAACATGGACCTTCTTGATAGTGAAAATGAGCTTAACCTCGATGATACTAGCTGGAAAATCTATACAGAGGATACCGGCACGACACCTGCTTATATTGCAGCTACAGCCAAGGTTGACCGCTGCTACATAAATCAGGGCGCTGCTATTGGAGGAGAGGTAAAGAACTCTGTCATTTTCCCTAACGTAAAGATTGAACCCGGTGCAAAGGTAACGGACTCGGTACTTATGCCGGGAGTTACGGTTCTCGAAGGAGCAACAGTAAACAGAGCTCTTGTTGCAGAGAACATAAAAATCGGAAAGAATGCAGTAGTTGGGAACAAGAAGAGTGATGAAATCCTCCTTGTTGCGAAAAATGTAAAAGGGGAGGAAAAGTGATATGGCAAATAAAGCATTTGGCGTGATCAACTCCGCCGCAAATTACATTCGTGTTGAGGGACTTCATGACTACAGACCTATAGGTGCGTTCTCATTTCTGGGACGTTTCCGTATCATCGATTTTCCTATCTCTAATATGAGCAATAGTGGATTCGACAGAATACAGGTATGTCTTAACAGCAGACCGCGTTCTATTGTAGAGCACATTGGTTCAGGACGCCATTACAACATCAATTCCAAGCGCGGAAGACTTCAGATGTTCTTTACACAGAATAATGGCGCAAGCTCTATTTACAACACAGATATCAATGCGTATATTGAGAATCTTGAACAGATAGAGCGTATGTCACAGGACTATGTTGTCATAGCACCCAGTTACATGATTTACAGACAGGATTTCCAGCAGCTTCTTGATGAGCATGTGGCATCCGGAACAGACATAACACTTTTATATCACAAGGTTGATCAGGCCAAGGAGTTCTACAGGGCCTGTAACGTGGTTACTCTGAACAGACAGAAGGGTGTCGAGGCTCTTGAGAGAAACATGGGCACAGCCAAGGATAGAAATATCAGCATGGATACCTACGTAATGAGTAAGGAGATTTTTGTAGACCTTATCAAGAAGTCGAGAAAAGAATCTTCAGCTTATTCACTAGCAGATATGATTGGCCTTGCCTGCCATGAGATGGATGTAAGAGGCGTTCAGCACAAGGGATACTTTGCAGCTATTACAAGCCTTGATGATTACTACAGAGCAAACATGGAAATGCTGGATTATGCGACTGCTACAGAGTTCTTTAAAGCTGACTGGCCTTTTTATACCAAGACCACAGATGCATGCCCGACACAGTATCTGCATGGCTCCAAGGTTACAAATTCACTTGTATGTAACGCGAGCTTCATCGAGGGTACGGTTGAAAATTCTATCATCGGACGAAATGTTCATGTAGGAAAAGGCGCTGTTATCAAGAACTCCATCGTCCTTGCATATAACGATATCGCTGACGGTGTTTATATTGAAAATGCCGTAATAGATAAGTGGGCTGATATCAAACATGTCAAGAAAGTTGTATCGGAATCCGTAACACCTGCTTATGTTAAGAGAAATGACGTGCTGTAAGTATTTGATCTTATAAAAAAATAAAACCACACATGGAACTTTCTTTGTGTTATTATGGAGAACGTAATGTTCAAATAATAATCATTATTCAGGGAGGTTTCCATGGGTGGTTTTTTTGGCGTAGCATCTCGCGAAGACGCAGTGTTTGATCTGTTTTACGGAACAGACTATCATTCTCATCTCGGCACTCGCCGTGCAGGCCTTGCAGTATATGACAGTAAAAAAGGCTTTGATCGTTCCATACACAACATTGAGAGGTCATATTTCAGACCGAAATTTGAAGAAGATATGCAAAGGATGGAGGGACATCTTGGCATCGGATGTATATCTGATTTTGAGCCACAGCCTCTAATAGTGCGCTCACATCATGGCACATATGCCATTACTACAGTAGGAAAAATCAATAATCTCGAAGAGATAACCAATAAACTCTTTGCTGACAACAGATCTCATTTCCTTGAGATGAGCGGTGGAGACATTAATCCAACAGAGCTTGTGGCTTCTATAATCAACCAGAAGGTCACCATAGTTGAAGGTATCAGATATGCGCAGGAGATAATCAAAGGTTCCATGACACTTCTGATCATGACACCTGAAGGCATATATGCTGCCAGAGACAGATATGGAAGGACTCCGGTTCAGATTGGACATAAGGACGAGGGATACTGCGTATGCTTTGAGAGCTTTTCGTATTTGAATCTCGGCTATGATCCCTATAAGGAGCTTGGCCCCGGAGAGATAGCCTTTATAACACCGGAGAGCGTGGAAATAGTAGCTCCTGCATTTGATGATATGAGGATCTGCACATTCCTTTGGATATACTATGGATTCCCGGCATCATGTTATGAAGGGCTTAATGTAGAGAATATGAGATATGGCTGTGGTAAAAAGCTTGCCCAGCGAGATATGCAAAGGGGAATTCATCCTGACCTGGTAGCCGGAGTTCCGGATTCAGGTGTGGCGCATGCCATTGGCTATTCCAACGCTTCAGGAATACCTTACTCAAGACCCTTCGTAAAATATACACCCACATGGCCAAGATCTTTTATGCCTACCGTTCAGTCAAGGCGTGATCTTATTGCCAAGATGAAGCTTATCCCTGTTAATCAGCTCATCAACAACAAGAGTCTTCTCCTTATAGATGATTCAATAGTGCGTGGAACACAGCTTCGCGAGACCACTGAATTTTTATATAAGAGCGGAGCGAAAGAGGTACACATAAGACCTGCGTGTCCGCCACTTATTTACGGCTGCAAATACCTCAACTTCTCACGCTCAAATTCAGAGATGGAGCTTATTACAAGACGTGTTATTGAGAAGCTTGAGGGATATCCGAGACCCGGGGAAGAGACAGTCAGAAAGTATACTGATCCCGATTCACCTCAGTATGATGCAATGCTTGAAGAAATAAGAAAGGAACTAAACTTCACATCACTTCATTACCATAGACTTGATGACATGGTTGAGGCAATACCGATGGAACCCTGCAAGCTCTGTACATATTGCTGGAGTGGAAAAGAATGACACCAAGCGAGGTTTTTTCGAGCTGGTGTGCTTCTTTGTTCTGTCGAGCGAAGCGAGAGCAGAACTTCCTCTTTATTATAGAGCGAGAGCAGAACTTCCTCTTTATTGACGAGAGCAGAACTTCCACTTTTATGATACTCTAAGAAGCCCTAAAATACTTATTCTGCAAGTTTCAATATCTGTTTTTAACAAGAATAATCAGAGTTTTTTGACAGTTATAACCAAAAATGGCTTAAATACGGAAAAATCAGCCATTTTTTGACAAAAAAGGCTTGTTTTTCGGCATTTTGGGTGCTAGTATAGTCAATGTAGTTAAATTTTCTTATTATTGGAGGAAAAATAATATGAACAAGACAGAATTAGTAGAAGCAATCGCAAAGGAAACAGGTCTTTCTAAGAAGGATTCTGAGAAGGCTGTAAAGGCTTTCGTTGACGTTGTTTCAAAGCAGCTTAAGAAGAAGGATAAGGTTCAGCTTGTTGGCTTTGGTACATTCGAGACCACAAAGAGAGCAGCTAGAACAGGTAAGAACCCTCAGACAGGCGAGAGCATCAAGATTCCCGCATCTGTAGCTCCTAAGTTCAAGGCTGGTAAGGCACTTAAGGATCTTGTTAATAAGAAATAATTATTCTTTATAGAAGACCGGTAGTATTAAAAACTACCGGTTTTTTATTGTTTTTACACAAATTCTTTATATTTAGGATTAATATATTGTTGCGGCAAATGTGATAAAATATGATATTATACAACGTTTTTTTGTAAATACAATGTAAATCTTTATCGCGATGAATACGAGGGGGTATTCTATGAGCCGTAAAAGAAAGAAAACCGGAGATCTGTTATCCAGGTTGTTTTTTAACATGCTTCCTGTACAAATCATGATATTTGCTATGGGTTCCATAAACTCCATAGTTGATGGTGTGATGGCCGGAAGATTTATTGACTCATCGACGGTTGGTGTTATCGGTCTGTTTTTCTCCATGGTTCTGATATTTCAGGCTACAAGTTCAGTTCTTCTGGGAGGTACCTCAGTACTTTGCGGAAGATATATGGGAAAGGGTGATTTTAGAAAAACTGAAGGAATCTTTTCTCTAAACCTGACTGTGACCTTCGCTGTATCTGCTTTGCTTACGGTTATCTGCGCCACCATGCCGTCGCTTATCGCGGATATCCTGGGAGCAAATGAAAATCTAAAGCCAAGTCTTGTTACCTACATTGTAGGTTATTCCTTTGGTATAGTTCCAATGATGCTGGCTCAGCAAATTGCTTCGTTTTTACAGCTTGAG
Source organism: Butyrivibrio sp. NATIVEDY162 (assembly GCF_045999815.1). GTDB lineage: Bacteria > Bacillota > Clostridia > Lachnospirales > Lachnospiraceae > Butyrivibrio. The sequence continues at coordinate 1,080,901 of NZ_CP172573.1, read as the reverse complement.
AGACAAAATAAAATAGGCTATCTCGGAATAGCAGGAATGATAATATCTAATGTCGGACTGGACATTTTGCTTGTTGCAGTACTGAAACTCGGGGTATGGGGACTTGCGCTTGCAACCTCAGTCAGCGGAATGGTCTACTTTGTAATTCTTGTTCCGTATTACCTGACTAGCAAGGCTCAGCTCCACTATGACATCAGTAAGGCTTTGTGGGAGGATCTGGGAAAACTTATTGCAATAGGTATTCCCGGGGCACTTCTCGTATTCTGCTTATCAATAAGAGGAATGGTGATAAACAGAATTTTGCTTACCTATTCGGGAAACGACGGACTATCTGCCATGTCATCCTTTAGCATGGTCAATGGTGTATTCCTTGCATATTGCCTTGGAAACGGGGCAATTATCAGAATGCTTGTCAGCGTATTTGTGGGTGAAGAAGATAAGTCTTCCATCAAAGGAATCATCAAAATTGTACTGACAAAGGGTATGGCTTTGGCTATTTTACTTGGCGGAGTAGTTTTTCTTATATCACCCCTTATTACGAGAATATTCTTTGAAGACAGTTCTTCAAATGTATATCACCTGACTCATCAGCTATTTGTAATTTATGCCTTTTGCATACCGCTTGTTCTGATATGCCAGGTTCAGACCAATTACCTGCAGGCTACAGGACATTTGATATTCGTAAATATTCAGTCAGTAATTGACGGGTTTTTCTCGATGGTTATTCCTGCAGCAATTCTGGCGCCTTCCATGGGAGCTACTGGTGTGTGGCTTTCCAATCCTATAGGAATTGCCATAACCATACTGACTGTTCCTGTTTACAGGCTTATTTTCTGGAAAAGATTTCCAAGAACATTTGAAGAAATTCTATTCCTTAAACCCGACTTTGGCTCATCTCCACAGGATGCGCTTGATCTTCCTATACGTGATATGAATGATGTTGCAGCTTCTTCAGAGACTGTACAGAAATTCTGTGAGGATCATGGCATCGGCAAAAAGGCTGCCATGTACTCAGCTCTTTGCCTTGAAGAAATGGCAGGAAACGTTGTTCGCCACGGATTTACTGCTGATAAGAAGAGACATGCACTAAACATCAAAACAATCTATAAAAAGGGTGACATTCTCTTAAGAATAAAGGATGATTGTACGCCCTTTGATCCCATTGAAATGGCAAATATGGTCTCGGAGAATGAGGAATCCGGAAATATTGGAATCAGAATGGTCCAGAAAATAGCAGGAAATGTTTCGTACCAGAATCTGCTTGGATTAAACGTCCTCACCATAGAGATTGATGAGGAAGACCTTGCAACTATGGAATCCAATGATTATCTTCTTGAAAAGACTCTTCGAAAACTGGATCCCGATCTTCACAAGAGATTTAAGGATATGGCAATTATTATTCAAAATGTCCTTTCAAAGTACAGATCGATTTTCCCTGAGTACACAGATCACTCGGAGCTTCATAGCCTCACAGTAATAGACTCATGTAATCGTCTTATTGGAGAAAAGCAGATAAAGAAGCTTAATGCGGATGAAATATACATCCTTCTGGTGGCATGTTATTTCCACGATATTGGCATGGGAATAAATGAGAAGGATTATGTAGAATTTAGTGAAAAACTGGGAGTTGACTACTATTTTGAGGAACATCCCAATGACACTAAGGCTGACTTTGTAAGGAAATTCCATCATGAATTCAGTGCACTCTATATAGAAAAATATGCAGAGGTGTACGATATTCCCACGCCTGAGCATGTCTTTGCAATACAGCAGGTAGCTAAAGGCCACAGGAAGACTGATCTTTATGATGAAAAGGAATACCCGACGGATTATAAACTTCCAAACGGAAATACTGTATGCCTGCCATACCTTGCAGCAATTATCAGAATCGCTGATGAGATTGATGTTGTGGCGAGTCGCAATCCAATGATACTTTATGACATCAGCATTCTTACAGACGAAGTGGAGATACTTGAAAACAAAAAGCTCTATGCCATTAAATCCATGAAGATGACTGAGGATACTTTTCTTTTGCTTGCGGAGGAAAAGGATGAATCGATCATCAATAACCTTCAGGTAATGGTTGAAGAAATGCAGAAAAAGCTTGATTATTGCAGAGGAGTAATAGAAAGGAGAACTGACTTTAAGCTCTCACAAAAGAAAATCCTGCTTAATGTGATTCGGAGATGAGACAGGGGAGAACACATTCCCGACACATATTAATTGTTTAATAGTATATCTATATTTCATAATACTATTATCAAAGAGGAGACATATAATTGGTATGAAAAAAAGACTGGTAATGCTAATGGCAGCCTGCCTGATTTTAGCAGGCTGTGGCAGTGATGCATCTACGGTGATGCAGGGCGGGACAACCCCTTCATCATATGAGAGTATGGAGGCCGCGCCGAGTAATGATGCAACAGGTGGCGGAGCTGATGACAATAATAATACCGGGAACTACGAGCTTTCAGATTCCGGCACAGATGGAGGAACGGCGGCACCATCTTATGATGACCCTGCTGATGAAGGAGGGGAAAACGGAGGATATTCCACTCCGGGATATAGCAGTGATTCATCCGGAGATAATGACTATGATCCTGAGTACAGCGGCTCATCTACAGATAACACTCCGGGTAATACTTCAAATAACACAAATGCATTCGCACCTGATACTTCAGAAAGCAACGATACTATAGCTGACAGTGATAATGCTGACGATGATGAAGACGAGTCAGAGAGCGAAGCAGATAAGCAGAGTGAATCAAGGAGTGATGAACAAAATAAGAATGCGGCTGATGATGGACAGGACACCTTAGATCAGTCGGAAAATAAAACAGATATTTCCGGCTATGGCAAGATTTTTTTTGTGGGCGACTCCAGGACTGTTGATATGTTTGACGGAAACACCACTGAGATATATGACTATAATGCCGGCGGAATCAGGGTTTTTGCAAGAGATGCGTGTCACTGCGCTTACCTCACTGATGTGCTTGGAAGTCACGACATAAGCGAATTTGATACTCTGGTATCCTGGCTTGGCTGCAATGATAACAATGACGCTGCTTTATATGAGCAGGTTTATGAAAATCTGTTAAATCAGGGCAAAAAGGTAGTTATCTGCACTGTCGGACCTACAAAGGATGAGTTTTTAAGCGGAGATTTTGATCCCGTTAATTATCCTAATGAAAAGATGGTGGCATTTAATCAGAGCATTACTTCCTGGGCCGGAGCTCACGGAGTAAAGGTCATCGATGTATACACCTATGTACAGAATAATATTGAGATATCACCGGACGGAATCCACTATAATCCCAAGCCTACCACTGGCATTTGGAATTATATTCTTTCCAATCTTTGATTTTAAAGGATAATCAAAGTTTTTGAGGGGTTGCCCCTCAAAAACTTTGAATACCCTTTTTATTTAATCTTAAGATTAAATTTCAATTTCTTACCTTTAGTACTATAGTAGTTGTTTACAACATTTATATACACAACCTGGCCTTCAGTTAACTGATAATATACTGTACGCTTAGCTACATTATATCCACGCTTTTTACCTGGTATCCTATAGGCGAAAGGATATGAATTATGATATCCACCTTTTGAATTGCCATCAATTGTGTCTATTTGATCCTCTATGCCGGTAGGAGAACTAAAATCCACATAAGCTAAACAGGATGACTTTCCTTTTGCTCTCAGATTACTAAATGTAAATGTATATTTCTTAGTTTTTGGTGCGACAAATTTTATAAAGCCACTATAACTTTTACCTTGCTTTTTTATTTCAACTTTATAATTGCCTGTCTTATTTATGGTTTTCGCTTTCGATTCAATATAGGATTCTTGTGGAATATTAAATTCGGCATAAGATAGCTTTATTTTTTTAGTCTTAGCCTGTGCAGTTACCGGATTCACCAGAATGATAGCCATTGCTAATAATAGTGCCAACGATAATATTCTTTGCCATACTCTTCTCTTCATTTTTTACCCTCCAAGAAAACAATGAAAATTTATTTCGCCTGTAAGAGGTATTTTAGCATATTTTTTTCAAGCTCTACCGCCAAAAGTCGGTATTAATTTTAAAATTTTTATAAAATATAATATCGATGCAAAGCAGCAAGAATACTGTGCAAGTGCTTTTCTAATGTGTGGAAGATGAGGAGTTTTAGTAATTATAAAGTTACTGTTCAGACAGCTCTGCGCACTTGCTGCGCTGAGCGTGAGAATGTTCTACGTCTTGAATATAGGATTTGCCCCTTTGCCGAAGGCAACTGGAATGGGCAAATCCAGTTGCTGTGAGCACCGTAAGGTGTGAACAGTAACATTATAAAAATACTATTATATATCTCGTAGTTTGTTGTTTTGAATTACGTTTATAGTTAAAATAGATGTAGATTTTATTTTTGTTTTTTATGAAGGAGGGATTTGGAGTGGACGAATTCATAGAAAGGATTAAAACAGACGAAGAGTTCAGACATGAGCTCAGGGACTTTCTTGCCGGAAAAACGGATGAGATGAACGAAATAATAAATGAGTATAATAAAAAGAAAGATAAGCTTGTTGTAGGTGTGATCAGGGAGTTTGCGGCTGACCATAACATGACTATTTCTGAATCTGAAGAATCCAGAAAAAAGAGCCATGAGATATGCGAATCAGTTCACAAAAAGCAGGTTGACGAATACGGAAGTGCTTTGAAAATGTTATTTAGTTGATTTTTAAATCGCAAATATTTTGGAGGATTTAGCATGGATAAATTTTTCATGACATTAAAGCAGGACCCTGATCTCAGAGCAAACTTTGGCGCTAAGCTTCATGGAATTGATGGAGACGTAGCCAAAATTGCGGAAGAGTTTAATAATAATAGAAATAAGCTGATTCTTGACGGAATGTCGGAATTTGCCCAAAAGCATGGATATACGTTTAGTCCTGAAGAAGTTAGGAAGGCTTATATAGAAGAATGCAGGAAGATAGATGTAGATTATAAGACCTTTTATAAGGGATTTTTCATGGATGACGTTACTAATGTATTTTAACTGATGATCAAATTTGGAGGGTATGAAAATGGTTAAAGATGGTAAGGTGTGGGTTGCTGCAGCTGATAATGAGGATAGTTTATGCCTTTTGCCAAAGATGGCGAACAGACACGGACTAATAGCCGGAGCAACAGGCACAGGAAAAACAGTTACACTAAAGGTTCTTGCGGAGTCCTTTTCCGATATGGGAGTTCCGGTTTTTCTTGCAGATGTAAAGGGTGACCTTGCAGGCATGATACAGGAAGGATCGGGAATGGAGGAGAGGATCGCCCGCTTTTCATTGGAAAATACCGGATATGAATACAAAAAATATCCTGTTACCTTCTGGGATCTGTTTGGTGAAAAAGGCATCAGCCTTCGCACTACAGTTTCTGAGATGGGCCCCATCCTTCTTTCACGTATTCTGGGGCTCAATGATCTCCAAAGCGATATTCTTACAATTGCATTTAAGATAGCTGATGACAACGGCTGGTTTCTTTTTGATACAAAGGATCTGAAGGCACTTTTGAATGAGCTTTCTGATAACAATAAGGACTATGCAGCTGACTATGGCAAGATGAGTCCGCAGTCCATCAGTGCTATATTAAGAAGCGTGGTATCTCTTGAGACGCAGGGCGGTGAGGTATTTTTTGGCGAACCCGCGCTTAATCTTACCGACTGGTTTACCACTGATACAAACGGAAAAGGCATGATCAATATTCTCGATTCTGAAAGCCTTATCAACAACGGCATTTTGTATTCCACCTTCCTTCTGTGGATGCTTTCAGAACTGTTTGAGGCTCTGCCTGAAGTGGGAGATATGGAAAAGCCTAAGATGGTATTCTTCTTCGATGAAGCGCATCTTCTTTTCAAGGATACTTCTAAAGCACTGCTTGATAAAATTGAGCAGGTTGTTAAACTTATTCGCTCCAAGGGAGTGGGTGTTTACTTCGTAACTCAGAATCCAAGGGATATTCCGGATGGTGTTCTGGCACAGCTGGGAAATAAGATCCAGCATGCTCTTCATGCTTATACACCTGCAGACCAGAAGGCGGTCAAAGCTGCAGCTGATTCATTCAGGGAAAATCCGGAGTTTAAAACCTACGATGCAATAATGGAGCTTGGGACAGGAGAAGCAGTTGTTTCATTCCTGGATGAAAACGGAACTCCCGGGGTAGTGCAGAGAGCGTTTATTCTTCCGCCCATGAGTAAGATTGGAGGCATCAGCGATTTGGAGAGAGAGAACTCCATAAAGAATAGCATTTTATACAGCAAATATGCTGTGGCTGTAGACTCTGATTCTGCCTATGAGATGCTTCAGAGAAAGGGCGTATTGGACGCAGAAGAAGCGGCAAGAGCAAAAGCCGAGGCGGAGGCAGAGAAGGCAAGACTCAAGGAAGAAGCCGCAGCTCTTAAAGCAAAAGAGCGTGAAGCCGCCGCTGCCATAAGACAGGAAGAGAGGAAAAAGCAGCAGGAAGAAGCAGCCAAAAAGCGTGCGGCCAAGTCTGTAGCAGCAACTGTCAGCGGAACCGTAGGCCGTGAGGTTGGTAAGGCAGCAGGCAAGAGTTTTGGAAGATTCGGAAAAACTCTTGGCGGTAATCTTGGCGCCAGTCTTGGAAGAGGAATTATAGGTACATTATTCAGACTGTAATCAGGTCATTTTTTGTGGCAGATGTTGTGGTTTTCGATTTATATGTAAAAATAATTACCGGAGAGTTACTGGCTTATGTGGTTTTTGATACCGATATCATTTTTTATTACAGCAGTGCTTATATCAGTTAAATTCAGGGAGAGCATGTGCGATACTATAGCTGTTACGGGAGCTGTACAGATTCTGACTCTGTATGCTCTTGGCTTTGTGAGGGGAATGAGACTTATTTACTTTACGTCAGCGGCTGTCATTCTGATATTTGCAGGACTTGTGATTGCTGATTATATTGCGAAAAAAACTGTCGGCGGAAAACAAAAGATAATACGTATAAATCGAAACAGACATATTTTCAGAAGAAGTCTTCGGGCATTTATTGAGCCCGAAGTTTTCGCTTTTATTGTTATCATCGCTGGTATCACATTCCTTACCAGGGATCAGATATTTACCTGGTGGGATGATATCAATTTCTGGGCATCAGATGCGAAGCAGCTCTATTATATGAATGGATTTCCCGGAAAATACGGAAATGTCTCTCCGGAATTTGGAGACTATCCGCCGGTCACCTCGATCTTTAAGTGGATATTCCTTAATATAAGTTCATCAAAATACAGGGAAGGACTGCAGTTTGCAGGCTATTATACATTAAACGGTATTTTTCTGATGCCGCTTGTAAAAAGTGTGAGCAGAAAATTTTCAGCTCCTGCCACAGTTCTTGTCTTTATGCTTCCGGGGATCATAAACGGAATCATCTTTTATGGAACACCTGCAGATGTGACAATGGGAATCATCTACGGCGCGCTACTGTACGCTATATGGGACAGAGACGGACATCGCGGTATTTTCTACTATGGAAGGATAGGTCTGTATGCCGCGGTTTTACTGCTGACAAAGACAGGCAGCATAGAATGGGCTGTCTTTGCTCTGGCATTTTACTTTGCTCTTGAGGCAGGAAGAAATGATATAAGATACACATATAAATCTGCAAGCCGCAGCGAAAATGCACAGGACAAGGGTATCCTTTGGACAAGAACCAAGGGTATATGTATTGCTGTATTATTTGCAGGAGGTATCTACGCAAGCTGGCTTTTGCTCTGCTATATGAACAGGAGAGTTTCAAAGATAGCAGGACTTGGTATAAAAATGTTATCCGGCTCATATACTGTTCCTGAAAATGCCGGACTAAAGGCTATGTACTTCTTTCGCGGAATGTGGACCATGCCCATGCACATAGATCATAATCCCACCTTGGACATACCTGTGGGACTTATGGTGGTTCTGATATTTGCAGCACATGTCTATATGATAAGGAATGGGATTATTCCAAAGAATGAAGGTAAGAGCTTTCTGTGGTTTTTTACCATAACAGGAATTTTCACTTACAGTCTGATATTCCTTGCGCATATAACCTTATTCTGCGCAGAGGACCAGTATCTTGATACGTTTGCCATGACCAATTCCATTGCAAGATATGGCGCTCCCTTTACAATGGGAGGCATGTATCTCATTATCGGGGTTGCTCTCACATATGCAGGCAGCAGGAAGGCACTTGAAGAAGCAGGTAATCCGGACGGGGATGATTACTGGAAAAATAAGAGAAACATGATTTATCTTTTGATCACGGTTTTCATTCTGACTAATGCTGATTACACAGGAACATATAAGGCTCTTGTGGGATATGGCGAAAAAGTAGATGAAAACGCTGCTTATAACGCCAAAATGGTGGATGATGGAGGACAGCGCTTGGTAGAGGCTCTCTATGGACACAGAGTGCTATGGGGGCACCGGGTATTGGACCTTAGGAGTGGCGGCGAGGATCACAGGGTGCATAATACATATATAAGTAAAGAAGTATCCCCTGTTCCCACGGTCTATGATACACTGACCGGAACTGATGATGTATCTTCTATAACGGAGAAGATCAGGAAGAGCCACGCGGAATATGTATTTGCAGAATCAGTTGAACTTTTTTCTGAAGACACCTTTAAGTCATTTATGAAAAACGGAGCTGAATTTGAGTTCTGGAAGCTGTACAAAGTTAATGATAACGGAGAGAAGGTGACATTTACTCCGATTTATCTGTATTGATAGATTCTTGAACGCTTTTTCATCTTTTTGTTCAAAAAGTCATGATTATAAGGAGTATTATAAGTACTCATATTGTAAGTAACAAAATAAAAAAATACCTGCAAGGAAAGAAACATGAAACGTAGAAGAAAATCAAAATCATACAACATGGGAATGCTCACTCTGATTTTCCTGTGTGCAATATATCTGGTGGTTTATCCGCAATTTAAGGCTTTTGATGAGCCTGGTGACAGTGGTGTGACGGACAGTGCATCATTTTATGAAACAGCCGATAATTCGGCACTAACAGACGGAAAAACGGATGATGAGGCTACAGCTGCAGCAGAGGCTGCCATCAGCGCTATCCAGGAAAAAGAAAAGACTGCAGGCAGGAAAAGCTACACCTTCAGGAGTGAAAGCAGCCTGGACAGCCATTTTGAAAAGCATGGTGATGAGATGGGATTTTCAACCAAGGAGGAGTACCTTGCTGCGGCAAATGCTCTGATAAATAATCCGAGTGCCCTTCATAAAAACGAGGCAGAGGATGGCGACGATATTTACTATCTTGAAGCTACGGATGAGATAGCTTTTGTTTCTACGGATGGCTTTATAAGGACCTATTACATATGCAGTGGCAAAGCCTATTTTGACAGACAATGAAATATCTTTTCAGAGGTTTTAAATATAAACGAATTATTAAAACATAGCATTCTTTATTTAGTAAAAATTTAGAACTGAATATCGTTCCTTCTGATAAAATAATATATGTGGATAACTGCATTTAATTGTGCTTAATCTATAGGAGGGCGATATGGATAGAAATCAATTTACCCGAGCTAATCAGCGAGCGTACATAGTTTGCCTCATTATTGTGGCAACTTGTGCACTCGCATTTATTTTTGAAGGCGTGACCGGAGGATTTTCAGGTGGCAGAATACTTGAAATTGCGGCAGTTGTAATCAGTATTGCCGTAATGAGCATTGGAGCATCAAGATTTAAAGAGGAAAAACTTGGATCCGTATTGATAATGGTTGGTGCTACAGTGACCTTCATAATCATAATGCTTGTTGAAGCTCAGCTGTTCTATGTTATGTTCGGGTTCCCTATCCTCATATGTGCCGTTATATATATGAATAATCGTATAGTAATAGGTGGAAGCGCTGTTATATTTATTATGTATCTGATCTGTGCATTTCGTACAATGTCCAGAAATGAAAGAAGCATGACAGAGATAATTCTTAGCGGATTTGCAACGGCCCTCGTTATTATGTCTGCATATTTCGCCCAGCATCTTCTTGATACATTTAATCAGGAACACTTTGCCACAATTGAAGAACACAATCAGGTTCAGGAAGCTGCAAGTCATGATATGGGAAAAATAGCCCGCAGAATTTCCAAGCACTTTGATGCAGCACAGGGAAGTATAGACGAGCTTGAGTCAATTATAGAAAATACAAGTAACGGAATGAGAGATATCGCCGGATCCACAGAGAGCACTGCAAATGCTGTAACAGACGAGGCACAGAAGGTTGCTGAGATCAGGGAACAGACTCAGGAAGCTGATGCTCAGAGGCAGCAGATGATAGAGGCTTCTGAGAGTACCAGGGAGACTATTACCGAAGTGTCTAAGACCATCGAGATCCTACGTGATAAGGCAAGGGGTGTTCGCTCAGCCAGCCAGATTACAGCAGAATCAACCAAGGCTGTTCTGAACAAGGTCGAGGATGTTCAGAAGATTTTGGGATCCATTATGGCGATTTCAAAACAGACAAACCTTCTTGCGCTCAACGCTTCAATAGAGGCAGCAAGAGCAGGTGAAGCAGGAAAAGGCTTTGCGGTTGTTGCAGATGATATCAGACAGCTTTCAGAACAGACAAACAATGCTTCCAATGAAATAACCAAGATTATTGGCGAACTTACAGAAGATGCAAATAAGGCAATGGAAAGTATCGATAATACTGTTGAGTCTGTTGAACTTCAGAATCAGGTTATTCGCGATACGGCAACTGCATTCGAGACCATAGACAGCAACGTGGAAGATCTCATAGGAAAAATTGAAGAGATCGGAAACAGTATGGAACAGATCAATAATTCCACAAATGAGATCAATGACAATATCTCCAATCTGTCGGCTACAAGCCAGGAGGTTGCGGCATTATCCAATGACGGACTTAAAAATGCCCAGAATGCGGTTGATAAGTTTGAACGCTTCAAAGAGTCTCTTGATGGCATTTATAAACAGGCTCAGCGACTTAAGGAAATCAATTTTGATTCGGACGATTCAGATGATGACTGAATTTTAAAAGGAGGTTTTTAATTATGAGAGTATTATTTGCAGCCGGACGTGTTCGTGAGGTAACCGATGTTGAAGTAGTTGGAATGGATGTCGGTGATGGCCAGATAATCGGAACTCAGGTAAATTTCATCATGGCTAACGGCAATAAGGTGGAGTACATCTACAGTCAGAATGTCTCCATTGAGGATTCCGGTCAGCGGGCAGTAGAATTTGTTCAGGACCTGTATAAAAACGGATATGCTGACTTCTCACAGGAACCAGTAGAGATGCTATAAATTGGATATAGTGGAAATGATTAAGACTGCCACACTTTTTTTAGTGTGGCAGTGTTTTTTATAGCATAGGAAATTGCTTTCCTATGCTATAAAAAACACTCCGTGAGGATGCGCACTACTGTGTATGACATTTCACTAGGCTCGAAAAAACCTCGCCAAGTGATCTGCACATCGCGCGAAAGGAATATGTTGCATGCTGCAACCGCGCTCGGCGCGAGAATGTCGCGAGCGACACTCTTTTTTAAGTGCTATCTCAAGACATCCATTTAGAAATGCCGGTTTTCATCGGAGGTATACAGACACATCTTTTTACATAGAAAGTGCAATGAAAACTGTGAGCCCTAAGCATACAACAACCAGCAGGATCATACCGAAATTGAGGATTGAATCGATGCTGAATTTGCCCGGTATGGGTGCTTCCGGTGTGGACTCCATAATGTTACCTTTTTTTATGAATCTGATCAAAAGGACAAGGCCGATGATGGCAACCACATACTGGAGTATATTGTAGCCAATCATAAGAGGACTTGCTTCATTTGAAAGTGTAGGGTCAATCAGCATTGGAACAAAGGCTCCAAAGAAATTGAAGGTTATATGCATGATAATGGTATAAATAAGTCGTCTTGTATATACATAAACATAGCCGAGTATTATTCCCAGAAGGAAAGCGTAGAAGAACTGGAAAATATTGGTATGTATAAGTCCGAAGATAAGTGCTGATACTATAATGGCATTCCATTCACCGTAGCGTCTCGCATAGCCTATTACCGAGTATCTAAAGAGAAGCTCTTCGAAAATAGGAGCAAGTATTACGCTTAGCAAAAGTACTGCAGGAAGTGACATGTTGGTAAGCATGGAAGTCAGAAGGTCATCCATATTGGCACCGGTGACTGAGGTGATAAAAAATGCAAGAACGTTACCGATAATTGATCCGATTATTCCCATTGGAAACATGAATAACAGAAAGTTTATAAACTCTCCGGGCGAGAGCTTTCTTTTTGTGGAGTCCTCATAGGGAGTTGAAAATTTAAAACCGCCGATTGTGGGAATATCTCTGTGACTTCTGGAATTCAGAAATAAAATTGTAAGCGGAATCACAACAAAATAGCTTATCCCCATAGAGAGAAGGTTTATAAGTGATGCATGCTCCTCGCTGAATCTTGCTGCAATTTCAGCAGCGAGGCGGGGATCAATAGAGCTTGGATCCACAATCTGACCTGTCCTTGCAAGATTAAAAACATATTGAAAGGAATATATTGCAGAAGCAATTCCGATGGCAACAGAAGCAAGAATATTTGATACTACAAGATAAAATACGATAGCTAACCCAAGATGGGAATATTTCTTTTTGACTGACATATGATAAAAACTCCTTATAAACATCATGTTTAAATGTTGATATAAGAAGTATACGAAATAAAGTCATACGTGTAAAGAAAGGGCAACTATGTTATCATATGGGTTATGAGAGAAAAAGATGAAAGCAGGATCGGTATCAGACGCACTGTCAGAAGTCAGTACCGACATGAACTTAAAAAATTTATAAGTGAGGGAAGAGGGCACTACAGATGCAGATTTGCAGAAACTGCCTATGAGCTTGGGGATATGTACCGTAAGGGTGTCGGAGGACCCGCGGATATATCTCAGGCGTATTTTTATTTTTTGCAGGCAGAGTATGCAACCATGCTGAGGCTTCAGGTTAAAAGAGACGGCGAAGATGAGGCTCTCCTTGCCAGAATCAGACTCATCCTTACACAGCTTAGACGGAAGCTTGGCTATGGCAGCGAGAAGCTCTACTGCAGCACGCATCCCTTCGTTTTATATCAGGCGCTGGAAGAGGGGCATGATATTATGGTTTCCTTCAGGCGGATGAAAAGTGGCAGACTCAAGATAATAGGTGCCAGAATTCCCAAAGCCGGAAGAAGTGAATGCAGACATTCCAGAATGCTGGTTACTTATGACAGATTTCATTACTGTGAACTGAAAGACTTTGTGATCACATATGCCAGAAATGTTCAGGGATATTGGTATTCAGCAGATTCTGAGGATTGCATAAGGGTTGATTCCATCACACTTGTGCTGGATGAATTTAAAGGAAACAGATGTGAATTCTACTATCGCGGAAAACTTGTTGCATATATCTTTGCAGAAGACTATGTAGTGAGCTCAGGGAGACCCAGATATATAAGATTTTAAGCTTGGCATAATCAAATTATTAGAAACGAATAAAAAGTATAAAAAATGTGAAAAATCGACCTTTTTCATATTGAGTTTCTTGCAAAGTATGATAAAATCAACTTATATTAAATAAATTACAAATTAAGTATACAAAAGTATACAAATTATAAATCGTTCTGCGGTTTATATTCTATGAGGGAGAAAGAGCCGGTGCTTAGCACCGGCGCTTTTGCTATAAACTGCTAAAACTTCCCACATACACCTGCCAGTCCCATTTCTTCTGCTGGCGAGGCTATTAAAACAGGGTGAGTTTGTATATATGCCGCCCAAAGCATGTCTGAGATCTATGCCTTGGAATCCATCGTTCCTCCGTTGCTTGCTCGTTATGCTCGCTTTGTTTTCTAAAATACCGGCTGCCACTTTTTTATAGGCATGCTCCGAAAAAAACTTGCAGGACGCATATTATGTTATCATGGTCGTGATCACGCCTTTATATACAATGAAAGCGTCCTGCTTCAAACAGTTTTCTACGCATGCCAAAAAGTGGCATTGCCGGTATTAGAAAACAAGCGCTCACATACAATCGCCGCAACGGAGAAACGAATGGTTCCAGGCATAGAGTGAGTTCTGCAGGGCGGCATATGTTTATATAAACTCTCCCTGTTTTAATGGTAAGCCGAGCGCAGAAGAAATGGGACTGGCAGGTGGCTATGGGAAGTTTTATTCTTCATTTTCTGCTGCGTCAATGACGCTTTCTATTTTATTTCTTAGCCAGACGATATCCTGATCGAATGCTTTAAGGAGAGCAGAGGAGTATTTTGATTTCCGTATGGCATCAGTTTTTCTTACGACTGCTATTGATTCCTGAAGCTCTTTGATATGGTCAAGAGTCTCACACATCTCATCGCCTAGCGATGCCGAGCCGCGGATGCAGCCGTCAAGAACGCTTCCTATGCGGTTTCCTTTATACATAATCTCACGTGCAGAGCTCATGATCTCTGATCGGAATGTTTCAAGAGCCTTCATGTAATCCTCCCAGATCGCATCGCGCTTTGCCATGGTCTCTCTGAATTCCTGGTTTAAAGTAGAGAGACTCTGGATGAGAATATTGGTATAGTTTGTGCTTTGTCTGTAATATTCGTTGCTGGCAGAGGAATACATATCAGCATATCTGGTGGTGTCCCTGTGAGCGGATTCTATTGTATGAACTGAAGACCGCACAGTCTTAAATCCGTTTTCAAGGGCACCAAGCTCTGCGTCCAAAGCAGCTGAGATATCATGTATCTTACGTGACAGATCACCTACCTGGGCAGCAACTTTGGTTGAAAACTCGCGGCTCTCTTCATTCATGTGAGTTGCTTCTATTGTGGTGTGGATTGCAAGAAGGTCTGCTTCCGAAGCCAGTGCTTCAAGCTTTTCCTTTTTATCAGAAAGGCTCTGCACCTGCTTGTGATACTGTTCCAGGGATGAGAGCGTGTACTCAACGGACTTTTTTAATATATGAGAAAAAGAAGAGTAGCTTCTGATCTGTGAAACAAGCCCGGAATCAGGCATATATTCTTCTGAGAGTTTGGGTAGATTTATCTGCGGAATCTCAGGCTCTTCGCCGGAAGCTGACTTTTCGGGAAGCTCCGGAAGATTGTCAGTTGTATTCCTGATGGAAGATAGAGCATCACGAACTTTTTCCATGGTTTCGTTCAGAGTCCTGACATCACTTATGTGCCCCTCAGTAGCTGATACTATCCCTGATATATCTTCATCAATTGCAGAATAGCTATTGTCCTGATCAGAAGAGAAGGAATCAAGATCACCTTCAATCTGATCGCGTCTGCCCTTTAAGGCCGTGGGAATATCGCGAATCGGGGATATAAGATCTGAGAGTTTTTTGCGCTTTACGACTTCCTGTCTGCTGATAGTAGGCGCAAACTCTTCGAGAGGCAAGTAATTATTATTATATTCATCTTCATAAGACCTGCCAAAAAGTGCCAAGATGTATGCCCCTCCCCCAAGAATAGTTTTAGTATGAGCTCAAATTTTGATCTCTTATCATAAAATTATAGCACATAAAGAGCCCTTTTTACAAAGCGCTTGTACCACAATTACTTGTAATTTTAATATTCCAAAAACACAAAATATGGTATAATTCTGATATAGACAAAAGGGCCATGTCATTGTTTTATCTATTAGGAATATGTCTGTATTCCGATGACCTGACAACACTCGTCTAACTACACAAATGGGGGGATGTGCATGAAAAAAATCTATGTACTAGACACTAATGTCCTCATTCAGGCACCACATGCTTTGAAGTGCTTTGACGACAATGATGTTGTTTTGCCACTGGTGGTTCTTGAAGAATTGGATACGCACAAACGCGATGAAGGTGAGCGCGGTGCCAATGTCCGAGAAGTTATCCGTCTGCTGGAAGAGCTGCGGGAGAAGGGAGATCTTACTAAGGGAGTAGAACTGCAGGACGGCGCAACCTTAAGAGTTGAGAAGAACTACAAGGACGTTGAACTGCCTAAGGATATGGTGGAGTACAAATCAGACAATCGTATCCTAAGAGTATGCAAAGGGCTGGCAGATACCAGTAAGGAGCAGGTAATCCTTGTTACTAAGGATATTCTGATGCGAATTAAAGCACAGCTTCTTGGAATTAAGGCCCAGGATTTTACAACTGAACAGGTCGTTTCACATGGTGAACAGTATTCCGGTCGAATCAGAGTTTTTGCACCGGAGGAGATTTTTAAGGAGTTTAGAAGAAAAGGTGTTCCGGTTGATGCAGTTTATGTCTGCGATGAGAATGGAGGTAAGATCAAGCCGGAGCTTTATGAGAACCAGTTTGTAATACTTCAGTCAGACCAGTCTACTAATAAGACACAGATGGGCAGGGTTGACCATGGAGTAATAAGAAAGCTTGAATTTGAGAAGGCGCAGCCTTATGGGGTAACTCCCAGAAATGCAGGCCAGTATTTCCTTCAGGAAGCACTTATGCAACCGGCTGAGAAGGCACCGCTTGTAATAGTAAAGGGAATGGCGGGTACAGCCAAAACCTTCTACTCACTCGCGGTTGGCCTTGAGAAAATGGTAAATCGCCCCACAGGCGAGTACAGACGAATTCTTGTCTGCAGACCTAATTCTCAGTTTGATGATGATATAGGATTTCTTCCGGGCGATGAGCAGGAGAAGATAGGGCCTCTCATGAGACCTATAATCGATAACTTAGAGCAGCTCATCGATTCAAGTGAGGAAGAGAGATATTCAGATGAAAAGGAGCTTCAGGATAAGACGGATGAGATCTTCGAGAGAGGAATCGTTCAGGCTGAGGCACTTAACTTTATTAGAGGCCGCTCAATTCTGAAGACCTATCTGATCATTGATGAAGCTCAGAATATGACACCTGCACAGGCCAAGGGTATAATCACAAGAGCGGGTAAGGATACCAAGATAATCCTTCTTGGCGATCCCAATCAGATTGACAGACCCTTCCTTGATGAGAGAACCAATGGACTATCCTATGCATCAGAGCATATGAAGGGCTCGGAGCTATGCTGGCAGATATCTCTTGTTGCAGAGGAGTGCGAGAGAAGTAAGCTTGCTATGGATGCTATCGGAAGGATGAGAGATAAAGTAATCGTTTGATCGTGATATAAAAGGAGGCAGCTTTGCGATAAGAATACGCGAAGCTGCCTTGTTTTTTGTGTTTACAAAGTTTAGAGTTTGTTTCGATATTACGAGCGCTTAACTACTTGATAATACGCTGCTACATTACTTATAATAATTACACTAGCTATATAAAGGGGAGAAAAGGAAAAATGTTTTGTGAAAATTGTGGGAAGGAAATTCAGGATTGGGCAAAGTTTTGTCCTTATTGCGGGAAGCCTGTGAGAAAGGGACATACCCCTCAGGAATCGGTGGGCAGTCAGCCACAGCAGTATTCTCAGGGACAGGTATATGACCAACCACAGCAGTATTCCCAGGGGCAGGTATATGACCAGGCACAGCCATATGATCAAGGGCAGATATATCAGCAGACAAACAGCCTACAGGGAGCCAATTATCAGTATAAGCCCCAAAAGAAAAACAATGTGGGGCTGATAATCGGCATAATCGCAGGTGTGGTTTTGCTATTTATTGCAGGAGCGGCTGTACTGCTTGTATCTCTCTTTTCAACATTGAATAAAACTTCAGGCAATGGGGACTCCGATGCGGCAGCTAATGCGATACTCGAGCAGTATATAGATGAGAATGGAGATTTTAATCCTGATACAAATGAGTTGACAAGTCAGGTTGCCGATACATGGACTGATCAGTCAGTTGATATGACCGGTAAAATATTGTTTGCTACAGACGACGGAACAACCAAAAATGAAAATTCACGATGGGAGTTTGTTGACAATAAAAAGGCATTACTTGTAATGGGAGACGGCGATTACTTTGAGGCTGATTATGTTGTTCTCACCGGTAAGCTTGGGATGCTGTATACAGAATTCAAATTCCCTGAATTCGGACTTACTTTTGATGAATTATCACAGGTTACGGAAGCCAGGATGAGCTCGGATCCCAAATGCAACGGATACGTAGTTATTGTATTTGATAACATAGTTATTCATCACAGTGACGGCACTACCGAAGAGGTGAATAATTCCACAGGTGTTCTCTACTACGGTGTGAGCTACGATAAGGGCAGCAGTACATTATACGATATAGTAGGTGCTAACTCAGCAAACTATTATAATTTCATATGTGATAAATAAAAGCTGTTTGGGAAAACACACCGTGCTATGAGGTTATTATGGAACAGCACAGACCAATTGACCCTTTTCACATTACGGATAAGCACAAGATAAAGGACGAGGTTTCAGATCCTGTCGAATATGCCCGTAAAATGGAACAAAAATTCCATGATGCATCGGCCTTGCTGGCAATTTTGATGAGCGGCATATGCGCATGGCTGATGTTTTATGCACTTTGGAAAACGCTTGGAAGGCCGTTTTCAATAGCCTTTATGGTTCAGGCTGAGGATGCGCTTGGCATTTTCCTTTTTATTGAAGCATACAGGCATACCAGCTTTTCCTGGAGTGATCTTGGTTTGTGGACTGACGAACCGGCCAAGGTGGTTAAACAGGCTCTTATCATATGTGCTCTTGGCTTTGCGGGATTATGCCTTGTAAAATATGTAGGACAGCTCTATGACCCATCGCTTTTCAGGACAGAGCACGGCTTTTTTGACATTCACAGATTCAACCTGTATCAGGTATTATATCTTTTTACCGCTTTTATTCAGGAATTTATAGCAAGGAGTGCGCTTCAATCTAATCTGAAACGCATAGCTATAAGGAATAAATCGGCTTATTCTATTATTCAGGCTTCTATTATTTTCGCAATGTTTCATATTCAATATGGTTTTTTCTTCATGATAGGCGCTGCAACTCTCGGCGGTCTTCTGGGCATCATGTTTGATAGGCAAAAAACACTTCTGGGGGTGTGGATCGTGCACTGGTTCCTGGGTGTTGCGGCTTATCTTCTGGGAATAATTGCGCAGTAAATCTATAAATAAAGGCATGGAAGTGCTCTTTATTCTTAAATTTTCAATAATTATTTCAAAATGAACTTGACAATCATTATCAAAAAGAACATAATGGTTTTGCTAAAAGTTAGCTAATGGTAACATGCAAAGCAAGATAATAACTGGATTAGATTGAATACAATGTAATTTAATGTTACCTAATGCTATCAGGATATATAGTTTTTTAGGAGGAATAAAAATGAGAATCGCAATGGCGGGTAACCCGAATAGCGGAAAAACAACGATGTACAACGCTCTGACCGGTCGCAGTGAGAAAATCGGTAACTGGGCAGGTGTTACGGTTGACAAGAAGGAGAGCCACATCAAGAAGTCCTTTTATGATGGGGGAAAGGAACTGATTGCAGTGGATCTTCCCGGAGCATATTCAATGTCTCCTTTTACCTCTGAGGAGAGCATTACAAGCGGATATGTTAAGAATGAGCATCCTGATGCAATTATTAATATAGTAGACGCGACAAACCTTAGCAGAAGCTTGTTCTTTACAACTCAACTTCTTGAGCTTGGAATACCGGTTGTAGTTGCACTTAATAAAAATGATGCTAATGATAAAAAGGGTAACAGCATTGACGAGAAGAAGCTTTCAGAGAAGCTTGGCTGTCCTGTAATTAAGACAGTTGCAACTTCTGAGACAGGTCTTAAGGAAGTTATCAGGACAGCTGCTGAGCTTGAAGGAAAGGGCCAGAAGGAGCCTTATGTACAGGGCGATGTTGACATCCATGATAAGGCAGCAGTTGAGGCAGCAGACAGAAAGCGTTTTGAATTTGTAAATAAGATTGTAAAGGACGTTGAGAATAGAAAGGTTCTTACAAAAGACAAGAACTTTGGAGACACAATCGATAATATCATTACTCATCCTGTGATTGGAATTGTGGTATTTGCAGCAATTATGTGGCTTGTATTCTATATTTCACAGACTACCGTAGGTACATGGCTTGCAGATATCCTTGCAGGCTGGATCGAAAGTTTCCAGGGCTTTGTGGGAGATAAGATGGCAGATGCCAACCCTCTTTTATATGCACTATTGGTTGACGGTATCATCGGTGGTGTAGGTGCCGTTGTAGGCTTCCTCCCCCTTGTTATGGTTATGTATTTCCTCATCGCACTTCTTGAGGATTGCGGATACATGTCAAGAGCAACAGTAGTTCTTGATCCTATTTTCAAGAGGGTAGGTCTTTCAGGAAAATCCGTTATCCCTATGATCATCGGTACTGGTTGCGGAATCCCTGCTATCATGGCTTGCCGTACTATCAGAAACGAGAGAGAAAGACGTACGACTGCAATGCTTGCAACATTCATGCCTTGCGGAGCTAAGCTTCCTGTTATCGCTCTCTTTGCAGGTGCATTTTTCCCTGAATCAAAATGGGTTAGCTTTATCTGCTACATGGGTGGTATCGTGCTGATCCTTCTTGGTGCACTACTTATTAAAGCTGTAACCGGAATGAAGTACAGAAAGTCCTTCTTTATTATTGAGCTTCCTGATTACAAGGTGCCCAGCATTATGTTTGCTGTTAAGTCTATGCTTGAGAGAGGTAAGGCATATATTGTTAAGGCAGGAACAGTAATACTTGTTTGTAACACAGTAGTACAGATCATGCAGACCTTCAATTTCAGCTTCCAGCCTGTAGAAGAGGGTATGGAGAGTACATCAATACTTGCCGGTATAGCAGGACCTTTTGCTTACCTTCTTGTACCGGTAGTTGGTATTGCCAGTTGGCAGCTTGCCGCAGCAGCAATCACAGGCTTTATTGCCAAGGAAAATGTTGTTGGTACAATCGCTACAGTATATGCTATTTCAAATCTTATTGATACAGAAGAGCTTGAGCTTATCGGCGAAGGAAATGCCGTTGCAGCAGTTATGGGTATCACAAAGGTTGCAGCACTTGCATACCTTATGTTCAACCTCTACACACCTCCGTGCTTTGCAGCTCTTGGTGCTATGAACTCTGAGATGAAGTCAGCCAAGTGGCTCTGGGGCGCAATTGGCTTACAGCTTGCTACAGGTTTTACAGTAGGTTTCCTTGTATATCAGATCGGAACACTTATTACTACAGGAACAATCGGTGTAGGCTTCCTTCCCGGACTTATTGCTGTTCTGTGCTTTGCAGGTATTATCGGATTTATCATTCAGAGAAACCAGAAAGCAATGGAACTTGAGTACAAGCTTGACTGATTAAAGAATTATCAGGTTTCTTACAGAATTTAATATAATTTAGAAAATAAAAATCCTTCTGAGAAGAAAAAACTCAGAAGGATTTTATTAATTTGCAAGTGTATAATCACAGACTTATAATCAAGGTATGAAAACATCTAAGGAACAATCGGTCATCCGCGACCGGACTTATCGTGAAATTGACAATGGCGATTATATCAGCCTGGATCAGTACCAGCGAATAACCGTCTCTCTTTTGCTTACCCATATTTTCCTTGAATTACTGTATATTTGGCTGGGGTGTATACCTATGGTTATAGTTAACATAGTGAGCATTTTGGCATATATAGTAAGTTTTATATATGTCAGAAAAGGAAATACCTTAGCGTCGGTTTGGATAATGTTTCTGGAGGTATATTTACATGTTGTCTTTGCAAGCGTATTTATGGGAATGAGCTGTGGATATCAGTTATGGCTTTTTGGAACATTTTCAAGTATTTTTTTACCTTTCTTTGTTCCGGATCTGTCAATCAGACAAAAAGTGCAGATAGGGACATTTTGTATAGTGATTGTAGGGTCATTTATGGTACTGACAGCGCTAGACAGTCTTCATCTTTTGCCAACTAAGTATAATGTGAGTCCGACTGTCGCGCATGGCATGTATTATTTTAATGCTCTGCTCGGGTTTGGATCAATTATGTTGTACATGGGAATCTATAATGCCAGAATGTATTCCAGAAGCCGGGGATTTCAACTTGCTGCGGACCATGATTTTCTGACCGGCATTTATAACAGGCAGAGAATGCAGAAGATTCTGGATAAGGAAATTAATAGATTGCAGGAGCTTGGAACCTGCAATCTTTCAGTAGCGATAGCAGATATTGATTTTTTTAAGAACATAAACGATACATATGGGCATGACGTAGGTGACGAGGCATTAAAACTGCTTACCAGGATATTCACAAGAAATTCTGATACAGGACTTCTCTACGGACGATGGGGTGGCGAAGAGTTTCTATTAATAGCTCCGGAAAATATGTCATACGATGATTTTATAGATATGCTTGAGCACATAAGACAGCAGGTAGAGGGAAATGGTATGTCCATAGAAGGGAAAACAATCAGATTCACCGTTTCCATAGGAGCTGCCAGATATATAGCAGGAATGACTTCCGATAACCTTGTAAATGCAGCAGATGAAAATCTGTATGGTGCAAAGAAAGGCGGAAGGAATAAGGTCGTATACTAAGATCAGATCCCGTGCTGTGAGCACCATAAGGAGTGAATCAGTAACAAGCATTAAAATATCTGTAATTCTTTGACTGGAAAAATAGTATAATCTAAAATGGTATTAGATTACTGAATATAAAGATTCATGTATTGCTTGAAAAACAGTAGTCAAAAAACCATTTAGTACTATTAGAAATCAGAGAATAAAATGAATAATTCAATCAATAAGTATCCCAAAAATAATCTTAATATGCTGGAGGGGAGCCTGTTTGATAAAATAGTCCTTTTTGCTCTTCCGCTTGCCATTAGCAGTGTGCTTCAGCAGCTTTTTAATGCTGCTGATCTCGCAGTAGTTGGACGATTTGCTTCACCTGTTGCCATGGCTGCAGTGGGCAGCAATTCAGCTGTAATTAATCTCATAGTAAGCCTCTTTGTGGGCTTATCTGTTGGTGCTAATGCTGTAATTGCCATGCAGATAGGCAAAAACAGAAAGGATCAGATAAGCGAGACAGTTCATACTGTTATTACAATATCCCTGATTGTGGGAGTGCTTCTTATTTTCATAGGAGTCATTTTGGCAAAGCCTATTCTTATCCTCATGGGGGCGCCTCTTGAGGTCATGAATCTTGCAGTTATCTATCTCAGGATTTATTTTTTTGCTATGCCTGCCATCATGATATACAACTATGGCTCTGCAATTTTAAGAAGTAAGGGTGACAGCAGAAGACCACTATATGCCATGACATTGTCAGGAGTTATCAATATATTTCTCAATCTGATCTTTGTTGTGGCATTCCATCTTCATGTTATTGGAGTTGCACTTGCTACGGTTATTTCAAATATCTTCGGCGCCGGGCTTGTTTTGTATTTCCTTATGACAGAGGAGGAAACCTTCAGGCTGTCGTTTAAGAAGCTTACCATAAAAAAAGAACATCTTCTTAAGATGATGAGCATTGGAATTCCGGCAGGAATTCAGGGGGCGGTTTTTTCATTATCAAATGTGGTTATACAGTCTTCCGTAAACAGCTTTGGTTCAGATGCCATAGCGGGTTCAACTGCAGCAGCCAATTTTGATTTTGTGTCCTATTGCATAATAAATGCTTTTGCTCAGTCGGCTGTAACCTTCACAAGTCAGAACTATGGTGCTGGAAAATTTGACAGGTGCAAAAAGGTCTTCAGGATATGCTTCATGGGTGGTCTTTTTTCATCAGCAATTGTAGTGTTCTTATTTGTCACCTTCAGATATCAGATAATACAGCTGTTTACCACAGATCCAAGAGTAATAGAGTTTGCCATGAAGAGAATCATGACAGCATTTGTACTTCACTTTCTCATAGCCACTTATGAGGTTAGCGGAGGTGCGCTTAGGGGTATGAATCATTCACTGCTTCCTGCCATGATCTCAATCTTTGGAACCTGTGTGTTCAGACTTCTGTATGTATTTGTTTATGTATCACGGGTTCACACCTTCGAAGCATTGTTCAGGGTTTATCCATATTCATGGGTAATAACCGGGATTGTTACTATGTCAGCTTACTATCTAATTAGAAATAAGATGTTTAAAGTACAACAATAGTTTTTTCCAAGGGAGAGGAAAGTGAATAAGACTATTTTTCATATAGATGTAAATTCCGCTTTCCTCTCGTGGACTGCGGTTAAGAGGCTAAAAGAGGATCCTGATTCGATCGATCTGAGAACTATTCCCTCAGTTGTGGGCGGGGATGTAAAGACAAGGCACGGCATAGTAACTGCTAAATCAATTCCTGCTAAGAAATATGGCATTCAGACTGCTGAGCCTATAGCAAGTGCTCTTCAGAAATGTCCAAAGCTTGTGGTGGTTTCATCAGATTTTCATACATACAGAGAGTATTCGCATGCTTTCATAGAGATACTAAGAAGCTATTCCGAGATTCTTGAGCAGGTTTCAATAGATGAGGCGTATCTTGATGTGACAGGGCTTTTATTTATGGATGTCAGAAGTCATCTTTTGAAAAGCTTTGAGGATTTTTCTGAGAGGACTGAGGGTGAATCTTCTACTTATAATAAAATAAGAAATGAAATACTTACATATTCGGAATTTAACCTGCCTTTTCCTCTTAATATAGCTTCGGCTATAAGATATGAAATACGCACAAGGCTTGGATTTACCGTAAATGTGGGAATATCCGAAAATAAGCTTCTTGCAAAGATGGCCAGTGATTTTACAAAGCCTGACAGGACCCATACTCTGTACCCTGCTGAGGTTCCGGCTAAAATGTGGAAGCTTGATATTGGTGATCTATTCGGCTGCGGCAAAAAGAGCGCGGAGAAACTAAGGAGCGTCGGAATAAGAACAATAGGCGATGCGGCAACCATGGACCTTGAGCTTCTAAAGTCCCAGCTTGGGGAAAAGGGCGGCGAATATATATACAGAAGCGCCAATGGAATAGGTTCATCCACGGTTCACCCGGAGCATGAGGACGCCAAGAGCTACTCTAATGAGACTACGCTTGCATCCGACATTACCTCTGACACATACGATGCGGATATGCCACCGGTGGTCCGCCATCTGTCCGAGAAGGTGTCCGGGCGACTAAAACGTGACGGCGTATTTGGCGGTACTGTGACCGCGCAGGTGAAAACTGCAGATTTTAAGAGATTTTCAAGGCAGATGAAGCTGACTGAATCCACCAACGATGCTGATGTGATTTATGAAAATGCCATGCTTTTACTGGGAAATCTTCTGACAGGAGAAAATGGTATCTTTGAAGAAGGAATAGGCGTCAGACTGGTGGGAGTTGGAGTAGATAACCTGGATAACGGAGAGTACAGGCAGGGGAATCTTTTTGATTGGGTAAATACTGGTCAGGCAGAGGTTAAGGAAGAAAAACTAAAGGAAGAAAAACTTGAGAAGCTTGGAGAAATGGAGAAGCTTATCAAGGGTAAATTTGGCGATAGCGCAATAAAGAAAGGCATTTGATAAACACAATGAAGGAAAAAGAAAGCAGAAATAACAAAAGAACACTGGGAAATATTGTGAGAGGAGTACTCATCATAGCGCTTGTTGCTTTGATCGCCTATGAGGGAGTGATGATATATCGCGACCAGAAGGAGTACTCTGTTGCAACAAACGAGTATGCGAATTTGTATGAGAAGTACGTAGAATCTGCGGAAGATGATGACACTGATGAGGCGCAGAAAGGGATGAGCATATGGCAGGATGCATATCCAAAACTCAATATTAATCACTCTGCATTAAAAGAGAAAAATTCTGATTATATCGGATGGCTCTATTTTCCAGCCTTATCAAAGGTGAGCTATCCTGTGGTTAAGGAGCAGCAGATCGATCAGTACCTCTATAAGACCTTTGAAGGAACGCCGAACAGGGCGGGGTGTATTTTTATGGATGTACTTAGCGATGGGAGTTTCTGCGGACTTAGCGACATGGTCTTTGGACACAATATGAAAAACGGCTCCATGTTCGGATCTCTTAAAACCCTGTATAAATCAGATAAAAAAGATGTTTTAAAGGATAATCCCTATATATATGTTTACACAGAGGACAAGATATATAAATACAGAGTATTTGCGTATTATACAACAGTTAACGGCTCCGACAGCTATATGGAAGTGACGGACCATGATAAGTATGACGAGTACATTAAATACATAAGAAGATGCTCACAGATTGAAATACCTGAGGATATCAGTTTTGATGAATATCCGTCGCTGCTTACCTTATCGACATGTTCAGGCCAGTCGGGGAGCGGCAGAAGATTTGTAGTACACAGTGTGAAAATAGAGACCTTTGATAATTGAAAGACTAATTATTAAATCACAAAATAAGAAAAATCAAACAATTGTCCTTTTTTGTACGAAATTTATGAAAATATTATAGAAAATTCAAATGTATAGTTATACAATATCCTATGTAGGAATTGAAAAATAAATACCAAGTATATATTTGTTTGGTGTCATGACTTGATTGAGGGGGAAAGTGCATGAACAAACGTATATCAAAAGGGAGAACTCCTTTAGTGGCAGCTTTGGTACTGTCATTAATGGTGAGTTTTTCCGTATTCTCATATTATCCAAAGACATCTCTTCGGGTTTATGCAGCGAACTATGATCTTCCAATCGGAGACCATGAAGGTGCAGCATCGGAGGGATCATTCAGGACAGCTCAGTCTGATTATAATCCGGCACAATCCAGAATAAAAAATAGTGCTAATACGCCTGTGGTCGACCATGGCTATTATTATGGAAAGCTAAGCACACCTGAAAAAAGAGATCTGTATGATGCTATTTTTATAGGCTGTGACAGCTCAAGGCGTCTTAAGAAAGGTGATAGTCTTCCAAGCTATACCTCGGAAGCAGCTGTTGTAAAAAAAGGCGGGTATCTTTTTTATACAGGAACAAGCAGCAGAAGCAATTACTACTTCAATGATAAAGATACCCAGGAGGCAGGTACGGTAGTAAATGAAGCAATTGAGGCTCTTTGCTATGATCATCTTGCTAATGTTGAGTACTATATGTGCGAGTGGAACATCTATGAATTTGAGACAAATGGCATATATAAAGACTACATAATCATGCAGGAAACTACCAATGACGATTATGCAGCTATAGACAAAGAAATAGTTAATAAAGCCAAAGAATACGCCGGAACCGTAAGAAATCTCGGGCTTATAAGAAAAAACAGTAAAGCGGTAACAGTCCTTAATGTTCATGACTGGTATACAAAACAGCTGGAGTATGGCAGAGCGCAACAGATAAATAAGGGATATTTTAATCTCTGTCACACGGCTTATGGAGCACTTTGTCAAAAAAAGGCAGTATGTGACGGCTATTCCATGGGATATGCGCTTATTCTTAAGGAGCTTGGGATTAGTGCAAGAGTTGTTACCGGATATGTATATTTGGCAAATGGCGATAAGGGCGGACATGCCTGGAATATGGTTGAAATCGACGGCAGCTGGTACGAAGAGGATACGACCTGGGCAGATACCAAGGGAACCGGCGGCGCGAATTTTATAGAGCATTCATACTATAACAGAACAACTGCTGAGTATACTGCCGGAATAAATGGGAACAAGCATTTAAGAGAGGTTCCTTATACCGGAAGGGTGATGGATATAGCTACAGGGACTACCTATACTTATGAGGCTACTTTAAAGATAGCTGCTACCCCGGATATTGATGATGATAATGATGATAACGGTGGAAGCGGCTCAGGAGACAATGGTGGAAGCGGCTCAGGAGACAATGGCGGAAGCAGCTCAGGAGACAATGGCGGAAGCGGCTCAGGAGACAACGGTGGAAGCGGCTCAGGAGATAATGGCGGAAGCGGCTCGGGAGATAACGGCGGAAG
The DNA here is from genome assembly GCF_045999815.1 of Butyrivibrio sp. NATIVEDY162. Lineage (GTDB taxonomy): Bacteria > Bacillota > Clostridia > Lachnospirales > Lachnospiraceae > Butyrivibrio. The sequence goes on along the minus strand of NZ_CP172573.1, from coordinate 1,053,103 downwards.
CAGTTCAGGAAGCGGCTCGGGAGATAACGGCGGAAGCAGTTCAGGAAGCGGCTCGGGAGATAACGGTGGAAGCGGTTCAGGAAGCGGCTCAGGAGACAACGGCGGAAGCAGTTCGGGAAGCGGCTCGGGAGACAACGGCGGAAGCAGTTCAGGAAGTGGTTCAGAAGATAACGGCGGAAGCGGTTCAGGAAGCGGCTCAGGAGATAACGGCGGAAGTAGTTCAGGAAATCAGTCAGGTGGAGGAACTTCTAACGGAGGAAATTCTCAGACAGTTACAGAAGACACTGAATCTCCGGCGAAGGTTGATATAGAAAACGCAACAGCAACATCGCAGTCTGTTAACTGCAAAATAAACTCAGACGGCGCGGTATCGATAAGCGGTATAGTCGATAAAAAGAGCACCTCTGTAGTAATTCCGAATACAGTTACAATCGAAGGAAAAGAATATCCCGTTACTAAGATTGATGCCGGTGCATTTAAAGGTAACAAGAAGCTCAAAAAAATAACCGGTGGTGCCAATATTATTTCCATAGGTAAAGACGCATTTGCCGGCTGCAAAAACCTTAGAAGTGTTGACCTGTCAGGGGCTGATATAAAGACTATAGGGGCAAAAGCTTTTAATGGATGCGGTAACCTCAAAAACATAAAGCTAAACGGAGATTATCTTAAGAAGGTAGGAAGTAAAGCATTTAATAAGCTTTACAAAAACGTGAAAATAACAATCTTTGCTAAAAGCCAAAAGGCATACAAAAATATAGTTGCAAAGGTTACTAAGGCAGGGGGAAACAAAGCGAAGTTTAAATACAAGAAATCACTGGGAATTAAGTACACCTAAAAAAAATAAATGTCTCGAGTGGTATATTCTTGGCAAAAATATTAAGTAAAAAAGAGAGGGTTTCATATGAGTAATTGCAGAAAAGAGACACGAAATTTATGGAGTATTGGTTGGTTAACTCTGGCTGCTATAGTATTCCTGCAATGCTTTGTCGTTTTTCTTGGAACAGGCTCTATCGATTCTAAGGCAAAGACACTGCCGACCGGAGATCTTAGAAGAGTTGAGGTACCTGACCTTATTCAGTTGGAAGTTCCTGAAAATATTGAAAGGCTGACACATAAGAAAATATTAGCCGGGGCTCCGCAACAGGGCAGATATTATACTAATTATATTAGTGGAGAGTCAGTAGCAAAGGAGATATATAAGGGAATGCAGGGAGCTGCTCAAAACTATGCTCCTTACGGAACCGACAATAGAAAGATTGATTTTGACAGTCCATATATGTATTCTTTTGAGATTACACAATCAGTGTACAATGAATTGCAAATTCAGGATGAATTTGACAAGGCTTATAATCATGCTATGGAAGCTATTATTTACGACAATATTGATAAGATAGAGCTCACTATGTGCACATTTTATGTAAGCTGGGGAATTTCAACTGATGATAATAAATACTATTTGGGAGTATTTGGAATTGCTTCTACTAAAGATAATTATGCTACGATGAATCAGAGACTTAAGAATGCCAGAGTGAGATTTTGGAATAATATTACGAAAAAAACTGATAAACCTGTTAACGAACTTATTATTCACGATGCATTGCTTGACCATATTACTTATGATTATGAAGGCTATGAAGTACAAAATCCTACTCACATATGTCATACAGCATATGCAGCACTCGTGCTTGGTAAGGCGGTATGCGATGGCTATTCACAAGCGTTCACATATCTTCTTGATTATGAAGGTATTAATATTGAATCTGTTGTTGTTACCGGCTTAGGTGACGGAGGGGGACATGCATGGAATAGAGTAAAGCTTGACGGGAATTGGTATGAAGTTGATACAACCTGGGACGATGCTGATGATACGCTGGATGAAGATGATAGACATGATTGGTTCAATAAGACAACACCGTTATCGTATCATGAAACTCCGGAGCTTTATATTGGTAATCTCATGAATGATATACGTGCAACAGGAACAACGTATACTTATGAAGCTTTAAAAAACAGTTATATACCACAGAGGGTAACTACAATCACACGAAGCCCTGAATCAGTAGCTTTAACGGTGGGAGAAAGTGCTCAGGTCAAATGGGCAGTTAGCCCTGGGACAGCTACTAATAGAAATGTAAAATGGCTGACATCCAATAGCTCTGTTGCAGACGTTGATGATGGAGTAATTACAGCAATTGGTCCCGGAACGGCAACGATTACAGTTGTAGCAAGCTCAACCTCATCGGTTTATTCCACTATATCTGTCAAGGTGGCAAGTTTGGTGTCCGGTATACAGCTTGATAAGAGTGCTCTTACTTTAAATATCGGAGATAGTGCTACTTTGCTTGCACAAATTCTTCCAGAGGATGCAGGAAATAAAAAATGCCGTTGGACTACATCGGACTCTGCTGTAGCTACAGTTGATAACGGACAGGTAACGGCATTAAAGGATGGAACTGCTACAATCACTGCTATATCTGACGAAAACAGTAATATAACAGCTTCCTGTATAGTAAGTGTTGCTAAGGCAAAAGGTGGTTCTATAGTTATTAAAAATGGAGCTGCGACCGGTAAATATACGGTAACATCGGGAGATGTTCCTTCTGTTATTTACAAAAAGGAAACCAATAAAAATGTTAAATCAGCTTCAATTCCATCAAACATTACTGACGAGAATGGAGTTGTTTATACAGTAACAGAAGTGGGTGCAAATGCATTTAAGGGGCTTAAAAAGCTTAAGAAAGTTGTAATTGCTGAGACTGTTACCCAAATTGGTAAAGGTGCTTTTAAAGATTGTGGAAACCTTAAGACCATAAAAATAAAGGGCGGAAATCTTACAAAGGTCGGAAGCGGAGCTTTCAAGAACCTTCATAAGGATGTAAAGATTACTGTATATGCCAAGAGCAAAAAGGAATTCAACAGGATTTCAAAGAAAATAAAGAAGGCCGGAGCTAAAAACGCGACATTTAAATGGAAGAAAAGTAAATAACATGGAAAACTGATTAATCAATCATAATTAACTCATGCCCTGCAGTTTCTGCAGGGCATTCTTTTTTATTATGGCTAATTTCCTGAAACAAAGAACGTTATCGTTGAAGTTTATAATTTTTTAATTATTATTTTTAAGGCGGCAGTGATAAAATAAGCGGCATCCAACAAAATAAATACTAAATATGATTGCATGTTTTTGTGATATCAGTTTTGCGGGTTCTGTAGGATATAGCTGGGATAGTGACCGATAATTTCAGTTGTGAGGTTTTATGAGAGGAATAATAAAGGATAAAAGGAATAATTGGAATAGAGTAGGAATCATTCTTGTGCTTCTTTTTTTCTTGAAGGGAGTCTGTGTCCTCACAGGTGCGTTTTCAATTACCGCCATGGCAGCGTCTTCCCATACAGGAGATATTGTTGTAGTTGAGCCTCCAAAGCCTGTTGAAATCGAGATTTCTACAGGACCGACCGGTGCAAGGAATTATTTATCCCTGAAAAATACTTCGCGTTATGGCAAATACTATAGTTATTTATCAAGTGACGATGAAAGAATAATGTATGACGTCATAGTGGGCGCTGTAAATAATTATGCTCCTTATGGTTCAAATCCACAGGAATTAGTGCAGGGAAGCGACTATTTTTATAAAGCCCGTGTCACAGAAGAGTTTTACAATGAGCTTATTGAAACATGCAGTAATTATAATGCTTTCAGAACAGCATTTAACAGGGCTAATGAGGCCGCTCAGTACGATAATGTTGATAAGATTGAGTTTACAATGTGTTGCGTATACTTCTATTTTATGAAAACTCCCACAAATGAATTCTATTTGGGATCATGTGCTGTTGCGTCAACTACAGATGATTACAAGGCTATGGATCAAACTCTGAAAAATGCAAGAGCAAAATTCCTGAGTAATATTGCGGCAACAAGTGAAGCACCGGTTAATGAGCTTGTTATTCATGATGCTCTGCTTGATCAGGTGACATATGACGTGGATGGATATTCATCGGGACAAGGACAGCACTTATGTCATACAGCCTATGGAGCCCTGGTTAAGGGATTGGCAGTATGTGACGGATATTCCATGGCACTGCAATACCTTCTTGATTATAAAAAAATTGATAGCGTCATTGTTACAGGCGAAGCTAATGGCGGAGGTCATGCCTGGAACAGAGTAAAACTTGGATCTGACTGGTATGAGGTTGACGCTACCTGGGATGATGACGAAAAGAAGCGAGATGACAATAAACGTCATATGTATTTTAACAAGACAAAGATGGATGATCATAAGACAGAGGAAGTATATCTGGGATATCTTATGGGATCAACTACTGCCTTTGGCACTGAGTATACATATGAAAATATCAAAAAAATCTACAGTGAAGTTCAGATGACCGGAATTACTGCCAGCGAATCCAGCCTTTCAATGATTCCCGGGCAGTATGAGGAAGTGGAAATAAAAATCAGCCCCGCGGATACAACGGATCGAAATGTAAAGTGGCAAACCTCAGACAGCAATGTGGCAGTAGTTGAGGATGGCAGAATAAAGGCTGTTGACTATGGAACGGTACAGATTCTGGTCGTTTCAAACTCCAATCCGGCAATAAAAACTACAATAGCAGTCAATGTAGCTGAAACCGAAGCCTTTAAAGACCAATCAAAAGCAGACACAGACAGTGAGGCTACAACTGCAAAGGAAACCGGAAGCGAACTAAATATAAGCACAGGCTCTTCCGGTGGTACATATGTGGTAGTAGCAGGTGAGGAACCATCTGTAGTTTATAAGAAGGCGAATGATAACAAGGTTAAAAATATTATAGTTCCTGAGTCAGTTACCGACGAAAACGGATTGGTTTACAAGGTTACTGAAATTGCACCCGGGGCTTTCAAGGGATGCAAAAATCTAAGGAAGGTAACAATTTCCGCAAGCGTTGTTAAAATCGGAAAGGATGCCTTTAAGAACTGTAAAAAGCTTAAATCAATAGTGATAAAAGGAAATTTGAAAAAGGTTTCCAGCGGAGCCTTCAAGAATCTTCCTAAGAACGCAAAAGTCACTGTTTATGCAGCTTCCGGGAAGTTATATAACAGCATTGTAAGAAAATTAAAGAGAGCAGGAGCAACCAATGCGATCTTTAGACGGAAGAAATCATGAACAAAAAATGGAAACTATTTTTGTTAGATATTTTAAGATTCGCGAGAATACCTATATTGAAAGAAAAAAATAAAAAAAGCAATCATAAATGTAATTTTGCTTGATAATTACATTGACATTTATGATAAAAATGTTATTATTGTTATAGGTTATTTATCAAATGAATTAGTTTCTGTGACTGGAGGAATGAACATGAAGAAGTTTAATCGTGTAATAGCTACAATGGTTGCAGTCGTTATATCACTTAATGTAATGGCTTGTGGTGCTGAGAAGGTAGCTAAGATTGATGACGTAGCTGCTCTCAGAGGTATAGACGAGGATACTGAGAACATCTACATTGATGATGAAGCAATTGCTCTTGCGGGAGAGGCCGCATCAAGCCAGGCCGCTTTAGCAGCAGCTCAGGCAGCATTTGCACTTGTTAATCAGAAGCGCTCTGCAGCAGGTCTTTCACAGCTCTCATGGAGTGAGGCACTTACACAGGCAGCACTTGTAAGAGCTCAGGAGATTGTAGGTACATTTTCACATAACAGACCAAATGGTACAGCATGGTACACTGTAAACAGCAGCATTATGTTTGGCGAGAACCTTGCTAAGCTTTATAACACCGGTGATTCAGTAGTTGCAGCATGGATGGCTTCACCTACCCACGCAGCAAACATCATGGAGGCCGGCTTCAATTCAGTAGGTATCGCCGTATATCAGGCAGAAAACGGCAACTGGTACTGGGCACAGGAATTTGGATATTAATTCAAAACCAGGCGAATAAAAATAAAGAGACAGACCCGAGCTTGCTCGAGGCTCTGTCTCTTTATTTTTATTCATGTGGCGCGAAGCGCCAGCGAGGAAATGCTTGCATTTTCGATCCTGGTTTTGAATTAAACAGTAAGGCAAAAAATATAGACAGACCCGAGCTTGCTCGAGGCTCTGTCTCTTTATTTTTATTCATGTGGCGCGAAGCGCCAGCGAGGAAATGCTAGCATTTTCGAGCCTGGTTTTGAATTAAATAGTAAGGCAAAAAATATAGACAGACCCGAGCTTGCTCGAGGCTCTGTCTATATTTTTTTATAGTAATTTAATATATTGAAAAATGCAGAATGTTATAATTTTATTGTGCCGTTGAGTCTTTTGAGAAGGGAGACTGTAGATGAAGAATAGAATAATTGCCATTCTATGTATTTGCATGCTTGTATCAGGATGTGCCAAGAGTGCAGTAACTGATAACGACAGTATGGCTGCCCCAAATGCAGTAACTGATAGCGGAAGTACTGCTGCTGAAACTGCAGCAACTGACAGCAGTAGCACAGCTGCCGAAAGTAAGAGTGAAGCATCGGCAGAGGATACAACAGGCATAAGTACTGACAATCCGGAAGATGCTAAAGTAAATGATATGGCCGTAGGCGAAACATATCATGGTTTTTTACTAAAAGAAATTAACGAAAGTAAGCTCTTAAATTCGACCATCTATAGCTTTATTCATGAAGGAAGCGGGGCAGAGCTTGTTTATATGAAAAACGAAGATCCCGAATGTTCATTTACTATAGGATACAAAACTCCCTATGTAGATGAGACAGATACAAATCATGTTTTTGAGCATGCGATAATTGGCTCATCAGATAAGTATCCATCAAAAAATCTTTTCTTTGATCTTTCGAACAAATCCTATGCAACATATATTAATGCTTCCACAAGCTATACGACTACCCTTTATCCCATTTCAAGCTATAGTCAGGAGCAACTGATAACCTTGATGGATGCATACATGAGCTGTATGGTAGCACCGGGAGTTCTTAAGGATGAGAATTTATTTAAGAGAGAAGCAATCAGATTTGAGCTTGATGATCCGGACGGGGAGATAGGAATAAACGGTACGGTTTATGCAGAAGATTTTGGCCTGTTATCCAATCAGACCTTTGCGGTATATAATGCCTTGTTAGACGTCTTATACCCGGGCGAAATAGCATCAAATAATATTGGAAGGGCTCAATATCACTACGATGATCTGACATATGAGCATACTATTGAGACTTATGAGAGATGCTATCATTTTGATAACAGTCTTATATGCCTTTATGGGAATATGGATATAGACAGGTTCCTGGCATTCCTTGACGATGAGTACCTGTCAAAGGAAAAAGTGCATGGAACTGATTTGAGCAAATATGATGATCCTGTTACAGAGGCAGGTTATGAAGAGGTTGTGACAAAGTACCCGGTATATGAAGGAGATACTGTCAAAGATAATGGTTTGATTGAATATGCGGTAGATCTGCAGCTGGCGCCTTATGAAGAAGTGATTGAGTGGAAAATTTTGGCATCAATTCTTAACAGCAAATCTTCATGTCTGAACCAAAAACTGTTGGAGGATAATATTCAAAATTCTGTAACTGTAAATGTGATCAGTGAAACCCGGAAGCCTATTCTCAATTTTGAGATGGAGCATGCTAATGAAGACCAGATGCAGACATTAAAAGATATAGCTCAGTACACCATAGAAGAAGTATCAAAAAATGGTGTGCCGCAGGGACTCATAGATGCAACTCTGAAAGACGAGGAACTGTCCACGGTTTTCAATAGAGATAAAACACATTCAGGAGTATCTCTGTCCATGACCATTTGCACGTATTGGTCTATATACGGAAAAACGGATTACTTTAAAGTTTATGAAGAAGTACTTGATAAAATAAAGGCAGATAAAGAGCAGAATATTTTCAAAAAGCTTGCAAAAGATGCGATTGAACCAAGAAGAAGTGCACTTGTTGCAGTTATTCCCGAAGCCGGTTTGGCTGAGAAGTACGAAGAGGATCTTCATAAATATCTTTCAGATATGAAAGCAAATATGTCTGAAGAAGAAATTGAAAATCTGGTGGCTGAGACAAAAAGCTTTAATGAATGGAATGAAGAGGAAAAAGCAAATAATGATTTCATGATAGATCCTCAGCTTATAGAGGATGTAAAACCTGCTACAGTTCTAAAAGATGAACAGGAAGGAATTACATTTTTTAAGAGTGAGGTTGATTCTAAAGGTGGTTCATTTTATAAAATATTTTTTGATCTGAGTGGAATGACAAGGGAAGAACTGATAGCGCTCAATGCTTATTCTGATTTATGGTTTGATGTAAAGACATCGAAATACGATACGGACAGCCTTGACCTGTTATCTTCAGAGCTCTTGTATAATTTCTCAAGCGGATATGTATATCCTGATGAAAATAAAAGTGATTATGGAAGACCTATGCTTGCCATAAGCTGGAAAGGACTTTCAGAAGACTTTCCAAAGAGTTTGGAGCTGTTACTCAATATTATAAGGGAAACGGATCTTACAGACAAAGATGCAATCAGATACATATTGACAAGAAATACTGAAAACTATGACACTTCCAGAGGCGATGCGTTTTCTATGTCAAAACTTTACAGTACAGCTGCCAATACTGGATTAGACTCTGATACAAATAAATTTATCCTTGATATACGTGGCCAGGATCTGTATCACTATATCTCGGATATTGTTCCTATGTTTGATGATGATGAAAAGTTTGATGAGATACTGGCTGAATTTGACAGTATAAGGCAAAAAGCTTTTTCCAGGACAAATATGATATTTGGGATAGCTGCTTCGCAAGAGGACTGTGTGGAAATAGAGAAAAAAGCTATGGAAATACTCACAGAACTTCCGGAAAAGCCTGATAATGCAACAGGTACATATGAGCTTCCGGTACTTGCAGCAAATACCGGCGTCTGTGTGGAGGCATCGCAGAATTATACGCACTTAATCTGCAGCTTTTATGATAGAGACGATTTTAAGGGAGAGTACATACCATTTATTTACGCAGCCAATGATAAATACGTAATTCCAAACATCAGATTTAAAATGGGGGCTTATAGTGCAGCGGCATATGCCAGTGTTCCTACCGGATTTTTAATTGGAATGTCATATTCTGATCCAAATGTAAAGGCTACAATTGATGTACTAAAGGGTATGGATGATTTTATAGGGACTGCCGATCTTACTGAGGAAGAACTTAAGGGCTATATATTACTGGCCTATGCTGATCTGAATAGCTCGATAGGACAGTGGGAAAGTGCCATGCGCTACATCAACAGAGCTGTATTTGGATTGGATGAGACGAAATTCCTGGAGAGAGTAAACGGCATGAAAAAAGCAAATCTTTCAATGCAACAGGAAGCCGCAGGCATATATCAGGATCTTTTCAAGGATGCAACGATTGCAACGTTGGGAAATGAAAGTAAGATTAAAGCTGATAAGGATGCATTCGATGAAATAATAAACCTGAAGGAATGACGGTTGGCATAAACTAGTTTTCTGACAAGAAAAAATATTTTTTAAGATGAAAAAATGAAGAGAGCTCAATTGCTATAAACAATGCTGAGAGCTCTCTTCATTTATGAGTATTAGAAAATTACATCGAAGACGAAAATAAGCATTTCTAAATGGATGCCTTGGGGCCTGGCTGTTACATTGAACGGGAAGCTACATATTTATCATAGCGCTCATCTTTTATGGTACCGGACCAGTTTAGGCCAAAGCCAAAATCATAACTGTTACCTTCAGAATCTACGTAAGGCTCATAATCAAAAGGCGTATCCTCATGGTGCTTCTCAATAGTTTCCATGTTCTTTGGAAGCTGTACAGGCAGCATGGCTGAGGGCTCATATCCTCCACTGATTATGGTCAGTGCTGCTTTTGTTTCTACGCCGAAGTTTACAAGAATGGCATCAGCATACTCTTCAAATTCTGAAACCATGCAGGGATTGTTCATCCTGATAACTACAATTACAGGCTTATTTCCCATTTTATTTTTGGTATCAATGACAATGTCAAGATCAGAGCTGTTGGCAGGCTTATTGGTTTTTCCAAGGTATGAGCGATTAGGATTGTCCTTTTCTCTGAAATCACCCTGTCCAATGCTTTCCGCCCTGGCAGCTGTGGCAGTATATTCACGGTATTGAAGTGTCACAGGTCTGTATCCGGTCTCCTTTGTGTAACCATCACTTATGGGGCTCTCTATGAAGCATATTGCAAAGTCTGCTTCATCTGCATTCTCGGTTACATCATAAAAAGGTTCTACATCTGCGGGATTTGCACCCTTAAGGTCTTTTGCTTCTTCTATAAATCGCATAAAGCCTTTATGTGCATCTATATGACGATCGGGGATATAAACCTTTTTCCTTCCCGAGACGGGAAGAGCGCCATTGTTCTTTACCATTACAATACTCTGCAGCTGAGCTTTGAAACCTTCTTCGACAAATTCATCACATCCAAGAATCGCTTTGCTCTCGTTGCTGTCAAGGTAAGGATTCTCAAAAAGCCCGCAGCGGAAGCTGTTTACAAGGAGCCTTGCGGCACTCTCCTTAAAACGCTTTTTCATCAGATCTTCGCCATGACGCTCACAGCCGATTCTGTAAGCTTCCAGTATAGGCGTGATGTTGTTGTTTCCGCCAAACTGGTCAACACCATTTTCAATTATTTGAAGGTGTCTTTCTGCTTCTGAGAGATTTTCTGTGCCGTAACACCTTGAACCGAATGAATCGAGTTCATTATCAGGGTCAGCTGTTATGCCCCAGTCTGTGCAGATAATGCCATCAAAGCCATATTTTTCCCTTAACAGATCGCCTATGATGTACTTGCTATAGCTGTTTCCGAAGTTTTTGCCTGACGGATCTATACCGTTACTTATAGTGTAGTAAGGCATTACTGATGAAGCCTTTGAGGTTCCGCCATCAAGTTTGAATGCACCCTCTAAAAACGGCTTTAAATGCTCCTCAAAATTGTTACCGGGATAAACTGCGAATTTTCCAAAGCCGTAGTGAGCATCTCTTCCCGACTCGCAGGGACCGCCTCCCGGCCAGTGCTTGACCATGGCTGCAACGCTTTTACAGCCCCAGCCGCTTTTGTTATTATCAGGATCTGTCTGAAGACCTTCACAATATGCCTTAGCATAGTCGGTCACAAGCTTCGAACTTTGACCCCAGGTATCAGCAACTCTCATCCATCTGGGTTCTGTGCCAAGGTCTATCTGTGGCCCAAGCTCTGTTGTTATTCCAAGTGCACGGTATTCAGTTGCCGCAACCCGGGCAAATTTTTTTACCAGCTCCGGTGAGAAGGTAGCTGCAAGACCAAGCCCCAAGGGCCATTTGCTGGTATCCTTTGCCTCGGTTTTGAATTCAGCAGAGGCACTTCCCGCACCATGTCTTGGATCCGTGCTTATGTTTACCGGGATAGCATGTGGCATTTCTTCGCACAGTGCCTGCATTTCGTTGTTCCAGTTTGCTGCAATTTCACCGTTTTTCAGAACCATTGCAAGTACATATCTAACATGATCGGTTGTTAAAAATTTCTTTTGCTGATCAGTAAGATCAGAAGGAGCAGCTCCGCTTTCTTCAAAGGTTTTTCCGCCATTATAGGTTGCTCCGAACCAGCCGCCTGTTTCTGCAGGAACAATCTGGTGAGCACTGTACATCATAAGACCTGCAATTTCCTCAATTGAGAGTCTCTCTGCCAGGTCTGCGGCTCTTTCCTCGGGAGACAATCGCCAATCCTCATAGGGAAGGAGAGCGCCTGTACCCTCTGAATCCTTGAAATAAAGGCCATCCTTTTCAATTACTCCTTTTTTGGAATAACCGATGGTTGGCCCGTTTTTGTTTTCTTTTGTTTTGAAATTGATCATATTTTTTTCCCCACTTTTTGCTTTTTTACCCACAACAATTATATCAAAAAATATCTCCGGTGGGGATGCAAAAAGGCGGCGCAAATACAAAGCAACATTGCGTCAAAGGACATTTTGTTGTATGATAAAAAAGTTAATTTCTGTGATGATTTACAGTAGTGAAGTGCATCGGACAGGACTCTGACAAACTGTCCGTGACACAAAGGAGGATTATTATGAAAAGAAAGATGTTGGCAGCAATAATGGCTGCATCCATGATGGTAACATGTGTTGCCGGTTGTGGAGACAATCGTAAGGTAGCCGAAGACCAGAGCACTGCGCAGAGTACAGAAACAGCAGATAGCGCAGACACAGAGAGTACAGAAGCTGATGCTGATGCTGATGCAGAAGCTACAGAAGCAGCTGATGAAGCTGCGACGGAGTCTTCCGAGGAGACTGCAGAGTCTGAGACAGATAGCTCAGAAGCAGGCGAGGAAGCTTCTGAAGATGCAACAGACGTAGCTACAGATGACAAAGAATATATTATCGGTATCTCACAGTTTGCTGAGCACGGCTCACTTGATAACTGCCGAGAGGGATTCCTTCAGGGACTTGCAAACGAAGGTATCGTAGAGGGAGAAAACCTCACAGTTCATTTCCAGAACGCACAGGCTGATACAGGTACAGCCAGCCAGATTTCAGATGCTTTTGTTGCTGACGGCGTAGATCTTATCTGCGGTATTGCTACGCCCAGCGCTATGAGCGCTTATAACTCAGCACTTGGAACAACAGTACCTGTTATATATTCAGCAGTATCAGATCCTGTTGCAGCAGAGCTTGCTAAGGAGGATGGAACACCTGTTGGAAACATCACAGGTACATCAGACGCGCTTGCTGTTACCGAGCAGCTTGAGATGATCAGAAAAATGCTTCCTGATGCTAAGAAGATCGGGATTCTTTATACAACAAGTGAGACAAACTCAGAGAGCACGATTGCACAGTATAAAGAGCATGCAGCAGATTACGGTTTTGAAATTGTAGACAGCGGTATCAACACACTTGCTGATCTTGACATGGCAGCAGCGGACCTTGTTACCAAGGTTGACTGCATCAACAATCTTACCGACAACACAGTAGTATCAGGTCTTCAGACAGTTCTCAGCTATGCTAATGAGCAGAAGATTCCTGTATTCGGTTCAGAGGTTGAGCAGGTAAAGGTTGGCTGTGTTGCAGCAATGGGACTTGATTACATCAAGCTTGGTATTCAGACAGGTGAGATGGCTGCTAAGGTTCTTAAGGGTGAGAGCGAAGCTTCAGAGATGCCTTTTGAAGTTATTAATGAGCCCAGCCTGTATGTAAATACAGCGGCAGCTGAGGGTATCGGAATGACTCTTGATGATGAATTCGTTTCAACAGCAGCTGAGACTTTTGACAGTATTGCAGCAAACTAAAAATAAAAACGATCGGGATAACCTTATAGAAAGGATATTCCGGGGATAGATGAGGGTAATATGGCGCTATTGGTAAGTGTGCTGGAGCAGGGATTGTGTTACGCAATCATGGCTCTTGGAATGTATATAACATATAAAATACTGGATTTTCCTGATATGACCGTTGATGGAGGATTTCCATTCGGAATCTGTCTGGCTGTGGTTATGATAAGAGCAGGCGTCCAGCCAATATTTACTTTGCCCATATGCTTCGCGGCAGGTTGCCTCATAGGAGTATGTACCGGTATCATCCATGTGGTATTCAAAGTAAGAGATCTTCTTGCAGGTATCATAATGATGACAGGTTTATATTCCGTAAATCTGCGGATAGCAGGAAGAGCTAACCTTCCGATGTATGATTACTACACAATTTTTGATAACAGACTAATGAACGGAATATTCGGTGCCAATCCTGTACTTGCAAAATTTCAGTCAGTGATCATTCTGCTGGTCATAACAGTTGTTGTTAAGCTCATTCTGGACTGGTATCTCAAGACCAGATCAGGGCTTATGCTACAGGCGGTTGGTGATAACGACGTTCTTGTTACTTCCATGGGCGTTGACAGAGGCAAGGTGCGCATCACAGGACTTGCAATTGCCAACGGACTGGTTGCTTTATCCGGCGCTATATATGCACAGCAGCAGAGATATTTTGATGTATCAATGGGTACCGGAACAGCAGTTATAGGACTTGCAAGTGTTATCATAGGCACTGCACTTCTTAAAAAAGTATCATTTTTCAAGATTACCACAAGCGTGGTTATAGGCGCCATCGTATATAAGGCTTGTGTTGCAATCGCCATAAAGTGCGGCCTTCAGTCAACGGATCTTAAACTCATAACAGCTGTGCTGTTCCTTGTAATTCTGATCATTACAAGAGACAGAAAGCGGAAAGTGGAGGCCTGATATGCTGGAACTGAAATCAATATATAAAAACTATAATCCCGGCAGTGTCAATGAGATGTGCCTCTTCGATGACTTTAATCTGACTGTTCCTGACGGACAATTTGTGGCTGTTGTTGGAAGTAACGGCTCAGGCAAGACCTCAATGCTCAACATAATCTGTGGATCCATTCAGGCTGACAGAGGAGAGGTTCTGGTTAATGGTGTAAATATCGCTAATCAGCGTGATTATCAGAGACATAAGACAATCGGAAGAGTGTACCAGGACCCTTCCAAGGGAACCTGCCCTTCCATGAACATTCTGGAGAACATGTCCATCGCTGATAACAAGGGAAAGCGTTATGGCCTTCAGTCCGGAGTTAACCATAAGAGGAAGGATTACTACAGAGAGCTCCTTAAGGGAATTGGACTTGGACTTGAGGATAAGCTATACACCAAGGTTGGAGCTTTGTCAGGTGGACAGCGTCAGGCTGTAGCACTGCTCATGAGTACCATGACACCGTTGGAATTCCTGATTCTTGATGAGCACACAGCTGCCCTTGATCCCAAGACAGCTGATATTATCATGGAACTCACAGAGAAGATAGTGAGGGAGAAGAAGGTGACGACTATCATGGTCACACATAATCTTCGATATGCTACAGAGTATGGCGACAGACTTCTTATGATGCATGAAGGATCAGTAATACTGGATAAGTATGGCGAAGAAAAACGCAAGATGAATCCTGAGCAGATAATGCATCTGTTTAATGAGATAAGTGTGGAATGCGGTAATTAAATTAGTCGATTTTTAAAGAGCAATCATACAAATGGTTGCTCTTTTTTTGACATAAAAAACGCTTTGTGAGTAATATAATGATACTATGAAAAATATTGAATCAAAAAAAGGCTCCTTCATAAGGAGCATAGCAATAGCATCAATAGGATATCTGGCTCTGATGATAATTATCCTGTCGGCGGTGTGGTGGAATACGTCCAAAACACTGGAGGATAGTGCTGCTGCGGCTCTTTCCCAGGCAAGGGAGATAGCTTCCTTTGAGATTGACGAAGTATTAAAGTCAAATGAACAGGCTCTGGCTGTGCTGCTACAGAATAATGAAAATATCCGGATCTTTGAGCAGGGAAATGAAAATCAGAGGGCCATTGCTGCCCAGAATATGGTGCAGATGCTGCAAAAGGCAGCCATGACAAGCAGTGATGTTCAGACGCTAGTTTTCTACGATCTTGTAGGCGATACATATATTGCCAGAACAGAACAGGGAGTTCCCTATTCGGAAACAGAGAATATTGAGAAGACAATCAGACAGCTTGTTCAGGATAACCCGGGCAACATGCCATCCTCATGGTTTTACTGGAAAATAGGCGAGGATAGTTATCTTCTTAGAATGTATAAGAATAAAAAGAGAATGCTTGGGGCGCTGATAAAGGTTGAATATATATCGGGCATTTACACACCTGAGAGCAAAATAGAGTATACTCTTGTGGCAGATGACGGAAGAATCATTGCGGAGTACGGCGATGAGGAAAGCCTGCCCAGAGCTTACGCTTCGGAGCAGTTTATCCAAAAAACCGGATGGTCGGATAATGGTAAATTTTTCATAACAGGTGCAGACTTTTCACGAGGAGATTTTAATCTTTTCCTGAGCATGACAAGGAACAAGGTCTATGGAGGCTTTCAGCTTTTACAGATAACGATCATCTTCCTTGTAATAGCTGCCATTTTTATGCTTGTTATGGTAAGTGTATATGCCAGGAAGATGGTATACACCCCGCTTCTTGATCTTCTCTCTGCCATGAAGAAGATTGAGAATGGAGATCAGACAGTAAGATTATCCGGGGAAGCTGCTACAGTAGAATTTCAGCAGATAAATACCAATTTTAACCAGATGATGGATACCATTGTTAACCTCAGGATGAAATCCTACGAGGAGCGTATCGCATTTGACGAAGCGACACTTAAATATGTTCAGCTCCAGATTAAACCGCATTTCTTTTTAAATGCCCTTACCACGATTCACAGCATGTCCTATAAGGATAAAAATGAAGAGATAAGGGAGTATATTGAGAGGCTGTCCCGCAACGTCAGATATTTATTTAAGTCAGGACTTCATACGGTACCCCTTTCCGAGGAGACAGAGCATGCAAGAGATTATATGGCTATGCAGGAAATATTGTATCCGGGGTGCGTGTTTGACTTTATAGATATTGAGGAAGGGCTGGAGGATTACCCTGTTCCGCAGCTTCTTGTTCACACTATTCTCGAAAATATATACAAACATGCAGTTTCGGTGGACAGACTGATATCTATTCTTATTTCGGCCAAAACCGAAATACATGACGGAGAGGATATGTGTCACATTGTTGTAGAAGATGATGGTGACGGTTTTCCTGAGGAGTTCCTTACAGAGGTTAAGAATGGTCATGTTAAGGTAAAGGAAAACGGTCACGGAGTAGGACTCTGGAATCTTAAAAAGACACTTAGCCTTATGTACAGAAGAGATGATCTGATAGAGTTTTCAAATAAAGATCCACATGGAAGCTGTGTTGATATGTGGATCCCCAGGAGGGTTAAGAGGCAGAGCAGCTTATGGAAGTAGTAGTGATAGATGATGATATCTCCACAGTTGATGTTATCGTGTCAAATGTGGATTGGGAAAAATTTCATATAGATAAGGTACACACTGCCTATAACATTGCAGCTGCTAAAAAGATTTTTGGCGAAAATGATATAAGCATAGCAGTATGTGACATTGAGATGCCCATGGGAAGCGGACTTGAACTCTTAAAGTGGGTAAGAGATGAGAAAATAGATACTGAATTTATCTTTCTTACAAGCCATGAGAAATTCGACTATGCGAGACAGGCTATAGAATATAATGCGTCAGGCTATGTTGTTAAACCCTTTAATGCAGACAGGATGGAAGCGGAGCTTACTACAGCCATGCAGAGGCTAAGTGACAGGCAGGAGATTTTAAAAGCTTCAAAGCTCGAAGAGCTTTATGCAGGAAGTGTCGAATATGTGGAAGAATCATTTTGGGATGATGTCCTGCAGCAGAGGATTATCGCTGACAGAGAGATAATCAGAAAAGAGATTGCAGGCAGAACCCTTGATATAGATGCCGACAGCAGGTACAGACTTTTCATAATTGCAAGCGGCAATCCGGATAAGAGAGCAGAGAAACTGGGAAAAGAGTCTGTTGGATTGTATGAAAAGCAGCTCACTAAGCTTGTGTCTCAAAAGCTTACGGATAGTTTAAATCAGGGCAGGATTGTGAATTATCATGTAAAAAATCAGCTATATACAGCTATCATTAGTGACGATAAGCATTCGGACATTCAGGATTATTTTGACCAGGGCTTTGTGGATGAAGCAGGAAAAACGCTTGATAATACCATAACCGTTTACATCGGCAATATCTGTAACATAGAAAAACTCTACGAAACACGGCTGCATATAGAGGAACTCGACAGAAACAATGTTGCCGCCAAGGGCAGAGTATTTCATGAAAACGATGAGATAGTAATGCTTTCCGAAAAAGAGCACATACTTGATCAGGAACAGATAAGACTCCTTCTTAATGAGAAAAAGAAGAAGGAACTTTTAAATCTTTTGAAGTTCAGTATGGAAAGTCTTGCTAATCAGAAAAAGCTTTCAGCAGCGACTCTTACTATCATAAAGCAGGATCTTTTGCAGATTGTATTTGTATATCTTCATAGTAAGGGGATTCTTGCGACGCAGCTTTTTGCAAATGAAGCATTTGTTCTACTTGAGAGCCAGTCTACGGATTCACTGATGGATATGATGCGTTTTCAGGTTCATCTGCTATCGACTACAATTGACTATGTGACCGAGGTCGAGCAGTCAGATTCCATAGTCCAGAGAGCAAAAAATTTTATTCATGAGCATTACGCAGAGGATATATCTCGAACTGAGATTGCAGAGAGCGTATTCCTTACTCCGGAGTACATGGCCAAGATGTTTAAAAAAGAAACGGGAGTAAGTCTAAAGCAATATATCAGTGATTACAGAGTTCTGATAGCAAAAGAAAGGTTGTCGGTTCCGGGAGTCCGCATCAGTGATGTGGCTGTAGAAGTGGGCTTTGACAATTTTTCATATTTCTCAACGGTTTTTAAAAAGACAACAGGACAGACACCCGGAGAATATCACGCAGCAGTCACAGGGCAGAGTGAGCAGTAAGGGATTTTTCTATAAAACTTAAAATTGAAAATAAATGTCTTATTTTTAAAAGAAACAATATTACCTCTCTTTGTATAATGAGTTTACTTCAAAACGAAGCATTAAACACAATGTACAAAGGGAGGTAATTATGTTTAAGAAAGCTATTAGTACAATTCTTGCAGCAGCAATGACATTTTCACTTGTTGCATGTGGTGGCTCTTCAACCGGAGCTACAGAAACCAATGGAGCAGAGGAATCCGGTAATGCTGCCGGAGTTTCCGAGAGCTCAGAAGAAAAAAATGCAGACGGAGATTACACGCAGATCACATATGCGTTTGTGACCTTCAATACAGTGCCTGATGACACATCAGACGTAGAAGAGAAACTTAATGAGATAACAAGAGAGAAGATTGGCGTTGAGGTACATCTGATGCCTCTTTCCATTGCCGATTATACACAGCAGGTAAGCCTTGCGGTACAGAACGGCGAGATAGATCTTTTCCATACACTTGGTGATCTTGGCAACGATATCGCTAGTGATATGTGCTATGACATCACAGATATGATTGATACAGATGCAAAGGAAACCAAGGAACTTTTCGAAGAGGAGTGGCTTAAGACTACAATGTCTGATGGCAGACTTTACGCTATTCCCACACTTAAGCCTTTCGCACTTCAGCCAATGCTCCTTTACAGAAAGGATATAGCTGAGGAACTCGGACTTGATATGAATTCAGTAAAATCTGTTGAGGATCTGAATGATATCTTTGCTCAGGTTAAGAGCGCACATCCCGAAATGACACCATTTGCTCCTGTATCACAGGGTGACAGCGGCCTTACAAGATGGGTTATGAACATAGACTGGCTTGGTGATTCTTTCGCATCACCTACAGGCGTACTTCAGGGTGATGACATGACAGTTCAGAGCTATTACGATCTTGCAGACTTTGAGAAATATGCTGCACTTGTAAGAGACTGGTACAACAACGATTACATCATGAAGGACGCAGCAACAACCACATCTGCAGCAGCAGAGCTTATGTCCTCAGGTAACTATTTCTGCTACTCAGCATCCTACAGCTATCCTCTTGAGGATACAGCAGCTTCACTTTCAGCTCCTTCAGGATATGAGATGGGCGCAATCGCTCTTGGTGATGCATACCTTGATACTTCTTCAATGAATGCAGTTGCTCAGGTTGTTGCTTCAACATCAGAGAATCCTGATGCAGCACTTAAGTTCCTTAACCTTACATACACAGATCCTGATGTAATTAACACAATGTTATACGGTATCGAAGGCAGAGATTATGTAAAGAATGATGATGGTACAGTTTCTTATCCCGAGGGACAGGATGCTGCTACAGTTCCTTACACAGCACAGCTTTCATGCGGTGTTCTTGGTAACTTCTTCATTCAGTGGCCCCTTGAAGGTTCAGGCTCAGAGGAATCTCTTAAGTGGGAGGATGAGCAGAACCACAACGCTCCTTCATCACCTGCCATGGGATTTACCTTTGACGCTTCAGGTGTACAGACACAGTACACAGCTGTAAGCAACGTTATCCAGCAGTATCTTCCCGGCATAGCTTGCGGATCTGTAGACACAGAGTCAGCTCTTACAGAATTCAGACAGGCACTTAAGGATGCAGGTTATGATGACATTCTTGCTGAGAAGCAGACACAGCTTGATGCCTGGCTGGCAGCTCAGAAATAAAAATGACTTCTTGCGGGCATAATTGAAAAGTGCTTACAAGAATCTAAGATTTATTTAAAATCAAGTGAATTTGCAGGCCGGTATATTTTCACATAAGGCGTAAGCTTTGGAAAATACTGGCCTGTATATATGATAAGTGCACATTGGGGTTATATTAACATTCGAACAATATGTATGAGGAAGGAATTTAGATGTCTGAAAATAAGTCCAAAATTAAAAAAGTAAAAAATAAATATGCAAAATCGGGTCCGCTGCTTCTTATAGCTGCGCCGGGTATTTTATATCTTCTTATAAACAACTATATCCCGATGTTTGGTATCTTCCTTGCTTTTAAAAATTTCAGTTATAAAAAAGGAATTTGGAAGAGTCCCTGGAATGGTTTTCAGAACTTTAAATTTCTGTTCCAGACAAAGGATGCGATCATAATGACCAGAAACACTCTGCTGTACAATCTGGCATTTATAGTAATAGGTACTGTTTTTGCGATAACGATAGCTATATTCTTGAATGCCCTGGGAGACAGTATCAGAACCAAGTTCTTCCAGTCAGCACTGCTTCTTCCCAATCTTATGAGCTGGGTAATCATTGCTTACATGGTATATGCATTCCTTAACTCAGATAGTGGTTTTATCAATAACACAATTATGAAGATGCTGGGAAAACAGGACGTGGCCTGGTATATGGAAAAAGGCTACTGGCCATTTATCCTGACAATAGTTTATTTGTGGAAAAATGCAGGATATATGTCAATCATCTATCTTGCTGCAATTGCCGGAATCGACAAGACGGTGTATGAGGCAGCAAGTCTTGACGGAGCTACCAAGCTTCAGCAGATTTTCAGAGTGACACTGCCACTGCTTAAGCCTACAGTGATCATCATGACACTCATGGCAGTAGGAAGAATTTTCTTCTCTGATTTTGGTCTTTTCTATCAGGTGCCTATGAACTCAGGTGCATTATATTCTACTACACAGACCATAGATACATATGTATACAGAGGCCTTATGGAGCTTAATGACGTTGGAATGAGTGCGGCAGCAGGTCTTTTCCAGTCAATTCTCGGATTCATTATTGTTGTATCTGCCAATGCATTTGTCCGCAAGGTAGACAACGATAACGCACTTTTCTAAAGGAGATAAAAAATGGGAAAAACATTAACAGCAGGAAAAAATATAGGAAGTGCCATTCATATCTCTTCGGATGCAAAAAAATTTAAAGCGATTTCAACAATCGTCCTTGGAGTCCTTGCACTTGTGGCACTACTGCCCATAATACTTATTGTAGTAGCATCTTTTACGGAAGAGACGACGCTACTTAGAAACGGATATGCATTTATCCCGGAGACCTGGTCCGCAGATGCATATGTGTACATGCTTCAGCAGGGAGCTACGATTTTCAGGGCATACGGAATATCGGTGCTTGTAACAATTGTGGGAACACTTATAAGCGTTCTTATTACCACTATGATCGCATATCCCATGAGCAGAAAGAACTTTAAATACAGAAATGTACTTGCGTTCTTCGTGTTCTTTACAATGCTCTTTAACGGTGGTGTTGTTCCTTCATATATGATGTGGACACAGATCTTCAATATTAAAAACAGTATCTGGGCTTTGATACTTCCCAACTATCTTTGCGGTGCATTTAATATTTTCCTTGTAAGAAACTATTATGCCAACAGCATTCCGGATGCACTTATAGAGTCGGCTCAGATTGATGGAGCAAGCGAGCTTACAATTTTCTTTAAGATCATTTTCCCGCTGGCTGTTCCGACAGTAGCAACAATTTCACTTTTTACAGCACTTACTTATTGGAATGACTGGGTAAATGCGTTGTATTATATTCAAAAGCCACAGTACTACGGTATACAGAATCTGCTTATAAGAATAATGAACAATATTCAGTATTTAAAGAGCGGAGCTGCAAGTGTGGCGGTAGGTACAGGCGCCATCTCACTTCCAAGCAACGCTGTCAGAATGTCCATGGCTGTTATTGGAATTCTACCGATTGTAGTTATTTACCCTTTTGTGCAGAAATACTTTGTCAAGGGCGTTGTCGTAGGTGCTGTAAAAGGCTGAGAGGACTTCCTAGTCCGAACGTGTTCTGACGAGCGAAGCGATGTGCAGATCACCTGACGAGGTATTTCCGAGTCTGGTGAGATGTCATACAGAGTAGAGCAGAACTTCCTTATGAAGTAAGATCTGAACATAATAAATGAATCGAGGTGTATGATGAAAATTTCAGAGATTTTAGATAAAGTAGCTGCATACCATCCGGACCTTGGCAAGGGCTATGATGGATGCGACGGAATAAAATGCGGAGACCCTGAAGTAGAATGCACAGGAATAGTATCTGCTCTTGTTCCAAATGTGGATGTAATAAAAAAGACTATAGAAATGGGATGCAATCTTTTGTATGTCCATGAACCCACAAGCTATCTGACACCGGACCTTCCTGGATGGAGAGCGGATTTTAAGTGTGATATTTATGATGAGAAGATGAAGCTCCTTGAGGATCATGGAATCGTAGTCTACAGGGATCACGATCATATGCATGCTCACAGACCTGACAGTATTTTTACAGGTGTTATAAAATACATGGGATGGGAAGATAACCTTGTGGATTCAGGCAATATTGTTCCTTTCGGATATGTGATAGATTTACCTGAAGAAACCACAGTCAGAAAAATGAATGATTTACTTATTGAAAAGATAGGTCTTAAGGGAACACGCTATATCGGAAGAGGGCAGGGCAAGATTAAACGACTTGCTCTTGTAGGACATATTTACCCTGACGCTTTTATCCCTGCGACGGAAAAAGATGGTTATTACACTGACTACACAACAGAAATCATAAGAGCAATGCAGGAGAATAATATTGATGCAATTATTCCCGGAGAAATAATTGAGTGGAATTTGCTGTCCTATATTAGGGACGGTATATCTCTTGGAAGAAATATGGCATGCTTTAATATTGGCCACTTCAACTGGGAGGAATTAGGAGCAAAATACGCTGCTGACTGGCTTAAGGATATAACAGGCGGCGATGTGAAGGTATCCTATGTTCCTACCGGAGATTTGTGGAATTATCAACTTGCATAAACTACTAAATAACTGAAACGGAGGAGCAAAATGGCAACAGGATCACTTAGATTTTATTCTATTTCACAGATGGGGCAGGTGAACATCTCATATGTTATACCAAACGATATACCTCCCATGATGACTGAAGGTAATGATAATTACAAAAGACCAATGAAAACACTCTACCTCCTTCATGGTTATTCCGGAAATGAAAACGATTGGGAATATAACGGCCTTGCCGAGGATATAGCTGCAAAGTATAACATGGCAGTAATAATGATAACAGGCGGCAATAATTTTTACCTGGACAGAAAGGCTACAGGCTGCCGGTACTGTACCTATGCAGGTGAAGAGGTGGTTAATTATACAAGAAAACTCTTCGGACTTTCAGATAAACGAGAAGATACTCTTATTGGAGGACTTTCAATGGGAGGCTTTGGTGCTTTACATACAGCACTTGCATATCCTGATACATTTGGAGGAGCAGTTGCTTTATCATCAGCTCTTATCATTCATGCAATAGCCAACCTTGATGAAGGCTTCGAGGACATGATGGCGAATTACGATTATTACAGAGAAGTATTCGGAGACCTTACTAAAGTTGAAGAATCAGATAATAATCCTGAGGTTCTCTATACAAAACTTAAAGAAAAAGGCGCACAGATTCCGCCTATATACATGGCTGTCGGAACAGAGGACTTCCTGTATGAAAATAACCGGATCATGAGAAAGTTCTTCGAAGATAATAATGCCAACTTTAAATACGAAGAAGGCCCTGGAATCCATGATTGGAAGTTCTGGAATGAATATATATTCAGAGGACTTGACTGGATTTTGGAGCAGTGTAAGTAATTCTCGGCGGTCTTAATATATTTATTACAACATTGAAGTTATAGTCAGGAGTTTATTGATATGTCTTATTCAGAGGTGCACTTTTTATCGGACAGCTTAAAGCAGGGGGTATCCTGCGCTGTGTTCATGCCTGAAAGGGGACCCTTTGGCTCTGATGCGGAGCCGCCCTATAAAACAGTATATTTTTTGCCCGGATATAGTGGAGATTATTCCAGTATTATTACCATGCTTGGCATCCGTAAACAGGCAGAGCTCAAGGGACTTGCCATAGTTATGCCAAACGGCCAGAATGCTTTTTATATCGACCATCCGGAGAGAAATGCAAACTACAGCAAGTTTATAGGTGAAGAACTGATCGAGAGAACAAGAGACATGTTCAGATTGTCTGATAAAAGGGAAGACACCTATATCGCCGGTATTTCCATGGGTGGCTATGGTGCACTTTTAAACGGTCTTAGATATCATGAAGTGTTTTCGAAGGTTGCTGCATTTTCACCTGCCACAAATCCCTGGACACTTCTTGCAGACCCTTCAAAGGGAGGTTTTGGAGCAGCAGAATTTGCCAACTTTTTCGGAACAAAAGAAGAGTATGAGAATGGTCCCTGGAATATTGTGAAGGCATACACAGAAGCGGATAAGAATATTATCCCGGAACTTTTCATAGGAAACGGAGATCATGATATTGCGGTAGATACGCAGGTTGAAGAGTTTACCAGGGCTCTTGATGATGCTGATGTGCCTTACAAATTCTTCGGAACTGAGGGAAATCATGACTATGATACCTGGGAGAAGATGCTTGATCCTGCATTCTCATTTCTTGCGGGGATACCTGAGGGAACAAGGAACAGCCTGGCAATTCTAGACAGTATGAGTTCTTGAATGATATTTCAGAAACCCGCACTGGCTGCGGGTTTCGTGAGAATATGCTTCAGGAGGCAAATAGGCCCGCGACGAAGTCGCATTGGAATGGCCTATTTGCAGGCATCTTGAATCCTTGATTCAAGATGTCATACTTGGTAAGTAATGGAGAAGAATATGAAGTGGGTAAGCACATTTAAATATCAGAAAATCGGCTATGGCGAGAACATCGCAGTAGCAGAAAATATTACGCAGAGAGTGTCTTTTTATAACAACGTGGATGCTTCAAAGCTTAGGATCAGATTTACCAACAGGTACAGCAATAATGTATTGAAGATTGCTAAAGCGACAATTACTAAAGTAGGAGCGGCTGTTTCAGAAAATGTTACTGTAAGAAACTTAAATGAAATCTTACTGCAGCCGGGTGAAGAGGCCTTTAGCGATGTGATTGATTTTGAGATCAGCGCAGGGGACAGACTTGTGGTAAGTATTTATTACAGGGAAAGACAAAATATGGATTCCATATGCTGCTTTTGGGCTGATGGTGGTGCAGAGGTCTCATATTATGACGGGGATATGACCGGCCTGACGGAATCTGATCAAAGTGTTTCAAAGGGAACTCTGCCTGAAATAACTTCAGATATTTTGCGAGATGATGCAAATATTGGAATGATGAAAATTTTTTCGGGTTTTGATGCAGTGCAGGTGCTTGCTGAAGACGACGTAAAGGTAATCGCAGGCTTTGGCGATTCCATTACGCATATGTCCTTTTACACCAATGCGCTTCAAAAGAGATTATATGAAGCATATCCGGGCAGATTATCATTTATCAATTGCGGCATAGGCGGCAACAGACTTCTAAATGATGCAACCTTCGTTAAGGCAGCAGGTAAAGAGCTTGTACTTTTTGGTAAAGCCGGAATTAAGAGATTTGAGGAGGATGTCTTCGAGCTTGATGAAGTCTCTTCAATATTTGTGCTTATAGGCATAAATGACATAATGCATCCGCTTTTACTTGAAGAAAAAACGGAGACTGTAAGCGGAGATGACTTGATCGAAGGTTATCAAAGGATAATTGATATTGCACGCAAAAGAGAGACGAAAATATATTTTGGTACAATAACTCCTTGTGGCAACAATGAATATCCGGACTGGTGGCTTCCTGAATTCGAAGCAACAAGAAATGTGGCAAATGACTGGATACGGAGCTGCGACCTGATAGACGGATATTTTGATTTTGACAAGGAATTAAGAGATGACAGCAGACCGGGATATATGCTTGATGACTGCAATATCGGAGACGGTCTTCATCCAAACACTCTTGGCGGCAAAAGAATGGCAGAGCTTGTGAACTTACAGGAATGCATCTGATGGTCGTACATAAATAACAATTAAATAAAACACAAAAAACAACATAAAAAACAACACATAACCGAGAGCTGTTATTACATGCTTTGGATATGTGTTGTTTTTTTTGAGAAACTGCTTCGCATTTCCCGGGAGAAAACCTCCGTGAGAATGCGTAACTTGCGCGAAAGGAATATGTTGCATGCTGCGGTCATAAAAACCGAAAACTTAGATATGAGTAGATTCTCTGTAAATCAGATCGGTTTCGGTATATGTGATGCGGTAGTTTAAATCCGGCTGCGCTATTCTGGACATGACCATGTTAGCTGCAGAGTATCCGATTATCTGACTGTGTATGTGGCTGGTTGAGAGAGAAGGAGTCATTATCTTGGACTCCGGTGAGTCATCAAAGCCAAACAGCTTAATATCGGAAGGGCATTCAATACCAAGCTTTTTTAGACCATACAGCAGGTCGACAGCAACGAAATCATTGGCACATATAAACATCTCTGGCATTTCTGTCATATCTTCAAGAGCCTTAAATAAATATTCTCTGTACTCCGACCCGTGAGGATGAACCTCTGTAAGGCAATACTTATCTTCGAAAGTAAGATTGTTGATATACAGAGCCTCTCTAAATGCCATGAATCTCTCATAGAAAGAGCGGCAGTGTGTGACCTGACCGACGAAACCTATTTTGGTTATGCCCTTTTTACTCATATCATTTATTACAGTATAAATGCTGGAGAAATTATCCATTAAAAGGATATCAGCATTAAGAGGTCTCCAGTAGCTTGTTACCGGTGCATCTATCATAAGGACAGGAATTCCGATATTACAGAGCATCTCACAATAAGACTGATCAAACATTTCTATACATACTATGGCTTTAGTGTTATCTTTTCTGAATGATATAGGAATACTAAGCTCTGCAATGTTCGATTCATCAACTCTGTGCATTGTAAGACTATAGCCCAGCAGTGATATCTCATGCTGGAATTTATCAAGCATCGTTGATGCAAAGTGTGAATTGTTCAAAAAACTTCCAGAAAAGAGAGCTATTTCTCCTGCTGCCTTAGACTGTGTTATGGAAGGATTTTTGATATCAGCAACGGAACTGGCATAGGAAAACTGCTTATAGCCCATTTCTATTGCTTTCTCCAGTACCTTCTGTCTGGTAGCTTCTGCCAGAACACCGGTATTATTGATTGCTTTTGAAACTGTATTTCTGGACACTCCAAGAGCATCCGCAATATCCTGCAAGGTTACTTTAGTTGCCATGTTAATTCTCCATCTACTTTATAGGAATGATAAGGTGTCTAAATTGAATACTGACACCGGCCGATATACGAATTGTCAAATGTTATGCTTGATTTAGCATTTCTTCATTTGATTATAAAATGTAAAAGTCTAAGTGTCAAATGTAAACGAAACTTTTACAAATGTAAAAATATACTATTGACATACGTATTATGCGATGATATATTTTACACATGCAAAAGATACATTGTGCAAATGTAACATTACGCACGGGGGTAATTACATGAACGCTAAAGCGAAAAATAAAAATGAACTACACAACACGCTGGTATATATAAAGCAGCACTGGCAGCTTTATGTGTTCTTCCTTGGACCGGCTCTGGTACTTACTATTTTGTTCAGATACGTTCCGATGGGAGGAATTCTCATAGCATTCCAGAAATACAATCCTTTTAAGGGTATTCTTGGAAGCGAATGGGTAGGATTTAAGTATTTCCAGCAGTTTTTATCATCACCTGATTTCATGCAGTATCTGATCAACACCTTGAAGCTTAGTGTGTACGGACTGCTCTGGGGATTCCCGATGCCAATTATCCTGGCGCTTCTTCTTAACAGAATATCAAGCAGTAAGATTAAACAGAAGATACAGCTTGTGCTTTATATGCCGAACTTCATATCAGTTATCGTCCTTTGTGGTATGGTAAGAATCCTGCTTTCAGTTACAGGACCTTTAAACATGATGCTTGGCAAGAGCATAAACTTCCTGACAATTCCTGAGGCGTTCAGACCTATCTACATTATAAGCGGTATCTGGCAGGGAGCCGGATGGGCATCAATCATGTACACCGCGGCATTATCCAACGCCAGCAAAGAACTAAAGGAAGCAGCTCAGATAGACGGAGCAAATATCTGGCAGCAGATCAAGGCGGTTGAGTGGCCTGCAATCAAGGACATGGTAGTAATCCAGTTCATTCTTCAGGCAGGTAACATCATGAGTATCGGATTTGAAAAGGCATATGCACTTCAGTCAGATATGAACCTTGCTTCATCAGAAATTATCGCCACTTACGTTTACAAAAAAGGTCTTCTTAACGGAGATTACAGTTACTCCACAGCGGTTGGTCTTTTTAACACGATTATAAATGTAATATTGCTGATAGCAGTAAATAAAGTCGTTGAGAAATTAAACGACGGACAGGGACTATAAGGGGGACCTTTGATATGGAAAAGGCACTTAAATTAAAAAAGAGTGAATTTGCAAGAGCATCCTTCGGAGATAAACTGTTTCTCCTTGCAGGATATATATTATTGGCACTTTTTGTACTGGCAATAATCGGACCGGTTGTTTATATAATAGTAGCTTCCTTCATGGATCCGATAACCCTTCAGAATAAGGGAATAGTATTTGATCTTAGCAAATGGACATTAACAGCATATGAGAGAGTAATGACCAATCCTCAGATTTGGACAGGATTTGGCAATGCGGTTCTCTACTCAGTACTTTTCAGTGTGATTTCGGTTTTCATTACTTTGCTTTGCGCATATCCGATGTCACGTGATGATTTTAAGGGTAAAAAGATATTCAATACTATTTTCATCATAACAATGTTCTTTGGTGGCGGACTTATTCCGACATACCTTCTTATCAGTAACATTGGACTTCTGGATAGTATGTGGGCGGTTATTCTTCCCGGATCATTCAGTGTATGGAACATGATAATCGCAAGAACATATTACAAGGGTGCTCCCGGAGAACTTAGAGAAGCTGCAGATGTGGACGGAGCAAGTGAGATTACATTTTTCTTCAAAATCCTGCTTCCTGTATGTACACCTCTGATCGCGGTTTTGATTCTTTGGCAGTTCGTAGGAATGTGGAACAGCTACTTTGATGCAATGATTTACCTCAATTCTGCAAGCAAACAGCCTCTTCAGCTTGTTCTTAGAGCAATTCTTATTCAGAACGAGCCTGATCCCGGAATGATTGCTGATATGCAGAGTACAGCACAGAGAGCACAGCTTGCTGAGCTTCTCAAATATGCAACTATCATTATCTCCAGTCTTCCTTTGATAGTTATGTATCCGTTCTTCCAGAAGTACTTCGATTCAGGAATTATGGTAGGTAGTGTAAAGGGCTAAGCAGAGTATTAAGCAAGGTATTTTTTAATCCGGTGATCATGCCGGAGCAAAAAACAAGTTAATTCACCTGCAAATATGCAGGTTTGAATATGTTTCTAATGAAAAGGAGAGGACAATGAAAAAGAAAACAACAAAGTTACTGTCTACAGCGCTTGTAGTAGCAATGTCTGCAAGTGCACTCACAGGTTGTGGTAAGGGGGCTTCAACTGGCAGCGGCGCAGCAAAAGTAGATGCTGCAAACATCACTTTCCCTCTTGAGGAGAAGGTTACAATCACAGGTACAATCAGCTATCCTTCAGGTACAGAGGCTGAGCCCAACAACAGAACAATCTTCAAGAGACTTGAGGAAGAGACCAATGTACATGTTGACTGGACAGCTATTTCAAACGATCAGTGGGGAGACAAGATCCAGCTGACAATGGCTAACAAAGACATGCTCACGGATTTCATATTCAATGCAGGATTTGGCAATTCTGATCTTATCAGATACGCAGATCAGGGAGTAATCGTTCCTGTTGAAGAATATATTGATAACAACATGCCTAACCTTAAGGCAGTATTCGATAAGTATCCTGAATATCGTACAATGTGCGAGGATTCAGAGGGCCATATCTGGGCACTTCCTTGGATTGAGCAGCTTGGTTCCAATAAGACAGCAATCCAGACTGTAGGTAACAACTTTACTTATATCAATAAGAAGTGGCTTGATTTCCTTGGACTTCAGAAGCCTACAACTGTAGATGAATTTGAAGAAGTTCTTAAGGCTTTCAAGGATCACGCAGCTGAGCTTCAGGCTGAGTTTGGCATCGAGGGTGATATCATCCCTATGTCATGCATCATGAACGATCAGGATCCCAGCCTTCTTATCAACGGCTTTGGCGAGGGCTATGGTGATAACGATATAGGACAGCACATTGCTGTAACAGATGACAAGAAGGTTATCTGCACAGCTACACAGGATGGCTTTAAGTCAGGTATGCAGTGGCTCCATCAGCTCTATGATGAGGGACTTATCGATCCTGAGTGCTTCACACAGGATTGGTCAACATATGTTGCTAAGGGTAAATCTCACAGATATGGCGTATGCTTCACATGGGATGTTGCTAATATCGACAACCTTGAGGACTACGAGCCTCTTGCAGCTCTTCAGGCTGATACCAAGAACGTAACACCTATGAACGGTTCCTTTACATCAGGATTTGACCGCGGCAGATGCGTAGTTACAGCTAAGTGTGACAACCCTGCATTTGTATGTGCATGGCTTGATCGTATGTATGATCCTTTCCAGTCACCTCAGAACAACTGGGGAACATATGGCGAGGATGATGAGTTTGATATCTTCGAGCTTTCAGAGAACGACAAGGGTGAGAAGATGCTCAAGCACGCTCCTCTTGGTGATGCTTCACCTGTAGAAGTTCGTGAGGCTGAGGCAGTTGGTGGACCTCTTGCAATCCTTGATGAGTACTATGGTGTATATGTAACATGCCCTGATGATGCTCAGTATCGTCTTGACTGGATCAAGGAGTACTACACAGATGATATGCACGGCGAGTATGTATATCCTAACGTATTCATGACAGCTGATGATACAGAGAAGCTTACAACAATCCAGACAGATCTTATCAGCTACATCAACTCAAGCAGAAGTAACTTCGTAATGAACGGTCTTTCAGATGCAGATTGGGATGAGTACATCAAGCAGGTTAATGCATATGGTCTTGATGACTATCTTGCAATCTATCAGAAGTATCTTGATGAGTTCTATAAGTAATTTTAACGGCTTATAACATGAAAGGTGAGGGAGGAGATATCTCCTCCATCTTTTTAAAAGATGAAAAAGAAATCAATTGCTTTACTTGGCCTTATGATGTGCCTTGTTTCAGGATGTGCGGATAAAAAAATGGATGAATGTCTTTTCCCCAGAGCAGAAGAGAGCTACGTGGGAGATGTGATGGCGCTTTCGTCGGATGATGGCGTTTATCTTAATTACCTTTATGAAACGGATAATAACGGAGTTGGATATCATCCGCTTCATCAGTTTTATACCAAGGATTTCCTTAAGTTCAGGGATAACGGTGAAACATTAAAATTCGCAGAGAATTCAGAACTCCAGGATCTGGCAATCGGTACAGGATCCTTTATAAAAGACGACAGCGGGAAATATCACTGCTTTTACACAGGTCATAATGACTACTATGATGTCTACGGACTTGATAAAGAATGTGTGATGCACGCCACAAGTAAAGACAATAAGAAGTATGAAAAGAACTATGAAGAAATAATTCATGCTCCTAACGGGTACAGCACCACGGATTTTAGAGATCCGCAGGTATATCATACGGATGATGGCTACATCATGCTGGTCGGTGCAAGGAAGGAAGCAGAACAAGAGAGTGCGATTATTTATTATGAATCGCAGGATCTTTCAAATTGGACTTTCAAAGGAGATTTTTACACAAGTAAAGAGCTTTATTTCATGGAATGTCCGGATGTATTTAAACTTGGAGAAAAATATTATCTCGTATTTAGCTGGAATAATGTTGTTTATTATCGCATGGCAGACAGCTTCTTTGGACCATGGGAGAAGCCGGAAATCGATACCTTTGACGGCAATGGTTTTTATGCTGCCAAGACCTGTGAATATAAAGATAAAAGGTACCTTATAGGTTTCCTTGACAGAAAAAAGAGAGAGAACGACAGCCTGGGTTACACATGGGCGGGAAGCGTTCTTGTTTATGAACTTAGGCAGTTACAGGATGGCACGCTTGGGGTGTGCATGCCTGAACAATATAATGGGTATTTTGACAAGGAGCTTAAGTCTTTGTCAGCAGAAGATGAAAGTATGGATTTGGGAAAAGTACCTGAGACCTGTCATTTGAGCTTTGAGCTTACGATGCAGGAAGGCGGGGCTTGCAGCCTTGATTTTTCAAATCCTGATAGTGGGGAAGAATATAAGATTTCTATCGATAATGAAAAGGATATCATATCCTACAATGCATTTCCTAATTTTCAGCCGGTGAAGCTGGAGACAGGAGAAAAGTATCAGATAGATGTTGTTATAGAAAAGGACATAGTTGTTGTCTATGCAGGCGGTGTTAAGGCACTGTCAAACCGCATATATTCAGCAGTCGGAGGAGACTGGAAACTGAATATACAAGGAGCGGAAGCAAAAAATGTAAAGATTTATGGCAAATGAGGAATTAGTAATGAGTGATAAACTGACAAAAGCAAGAGAATATGAAGTAAAAAAAGAAGCGATGATACCTGAGGAGCAAAGACCTCTTTTTCATCTTACTCCCAGATGCGGATGGATGAATGATCCTAACGGATTTAGTAAGTACAATGGAAAGTATCATCTTTTCTATCAGTATTACCCCTATGAGACAGTATGGGGACCTATGCACTGGGGACATGCTGAAAGTAAGGATCTTATTACATGGGAATATCTTCCCTGCGCTATGGCGCCCGATGGAGAGGCTGACAACTTTGGATGCTTCTCAGGAAGTGCCATTGAAATGGAAGATGGCAGGCAGCTTCTTGTTTACACAGGAGTTCGCAAAGAAGAGGAAGAGGATGGGATCGTTCGCGAGTACCAGACTCAGTGCATAGCAATAGGTGACGGTGTTAATTATGAAAAGTATGAGAACAACCCTGTAATCGGTGCAGATAGTCTTCCCAAAGGTGCTGGAAAATTTGATTTCAGAGATCCTAAGGTCTGGAAGGAGAACGGAAAATATTACATGGTAGTTGGCAATAAAACTGAGGATAAGGATGGGCAGATCCTTCAGTATGTCAGCGACGATGGGATTCACTGGAACTATGATAAGCTTGTTATAAAAAACAATCATAGATTTGGTGTTATGTGGGAATGCCCTGATTATTTTGAACTTGATGGTAAACAGGTCCTGCTTACAAGCCCTCAGGATATGCTTCCGGAGGAATTGGAATTCCACAACGGAAACGGTACACTATGTGTTATCGGCGAGCTTAATAAAGACGGAGATTTCTGTGAGGAAAACTGTCAGGCTATTGATTATGGAATCGATTTTTATGCACCTCAGACCGTTCTTGCAGATGATGGCAGAAGACTTATGATCGGTTGGATGCAGAACTGGGATACCTGTGGTATCAGACGTGATGACTTCCCATGGTTTGGACAGATGAGCTTCCCGAGAGAAATCAGTCTTCACAATAATAAGCTTATTCAGAAGCCCGCAAGAGAGATTGCAGATTATTACGGAAAGAGAATAAGCAGACAGAATGTCCTTATATCCGATAGTGCGTCACTGTCCAGCATAGAGGGCAGATGCATCGATATGACAGTTAATGTCAGAAGTTCAGAAAGAACGCTGTCCTACAATAAGTTTGAGATTCGCTTTGCAGACAATGGTAAAGCATATTCCACCATAGAGTATGATCCTGTTGAGAATATTGTTAAAATTGACAGGAAGCACTCAGGAAGCAGAAGAGCAATCGTTCATCAGCGCAGATGCAAGGTAGCAAACAATAAAGGAGAGATTACATTAAGACTGATCCTCGACAGATATAGTATGGAGCTTTTCATAAATGATGGTGAGCAGGTTATGTCCATGGGAGTATTTACTGATGTAAAGGCTGAGGGAATCAGCTTTAAGGCAAACGGTGAGGTACTGATGGATGTTACCATGCACGAATTAGAGAAGAAATAAAATAGGTTTTTTTGTTTCCCCCTTGAATTTGTTATAATACCCCTTGTGTGTAGGGGAAATAAACAATGTATATCCCGGCGGTTTAACTGCTGATTATACAGAGAGTCAGCTTCAGGACTGGATAAAAAAAATAATATTACAAACTATGAGCAGACAAAAAGCACCGGAAACTACACGATTTATTTTGATCAGCCCGGCAATGATAACAAGAAGGGCTCCGGAGAATATGACATATTCATAGAGGACGGAAAGATATCATTCATGCATTTTAGAAATTATGGATGGCTCAGGAACTGATAGAAAATATCCTGATTTTAAAGGGTCTGTTGTATTAGATGAAAATCTAATGTGACAGACCCTTTTTTGTATCATAGGAAATTGCTTCCCTATGATACAAAAACGCTCCGCGAGGATGCGCACTCGCGCGAAAGGAATATGTTGCATTCTGCAACCGCGCTCGGCGCGAGAATGTCGCAAGCGACATTCTTTTTTATAATGCTGTACTACTGATTATTTACCGGAGTTTTCACTGTATTTCTCATCACAGTATTTGCAGCGGTAAACCTCTTTTTCTTCATCGGCAAGATAGAAGATGTGCGGAAGTCCCTGCTCAATTGAGGATATGCAGCGGGGATTGTGGCATTTGATAACGTTTTTTATCTCGTGAGGAAGGAAGAGAGCTCTTTTTTCAACTATTTCCCCTGCCTTTATTACATTTACGGTGATGTTGTGGTCGATAAAGGCAAGGACATCCAGGTCAAGTGTATCAATGTCGCATTCCACTTTTAGTATATCTTTTTTGCCCATTACATTACTTCTTGCATTTTTTATTATGGCCACGGTGCAGTCGAGCTTATCAAGTCCGAGGTGATGATATATCTGCATGCTGCGTCCGGCCTTTATATGATCCAGCACAAAGCCTTCTTCGATTTTTCCTACGTTAAGCATAAGGATTCCTTTCTTAAATATAATTCCGAAAATGACATGATGATTGAATCGGTATAGTCGTTTTTTTGTGTCAAATGATTAAATCGCCATAATCAGGTTTAATAACAAAAGATTAAATCGGTATAGCTGATTTCTACATCAAATGGTCAAAGTGCAATTTAGTCTTAGGTCCATTTTCTCAGAAGACCATGATTCATATGAGCATCAGTCTTATCAAGCAATGTTAAAATAAGCGCCATTCTTACATATAAGCCATACTGAACCTGTTTGAAATAAGCAGCTCTGGGATCGTTGTCCACCTCGACAGCAATCTCATTAACCCTTGGAAGCGGGTGAAGTATATGCATGTCTTTTTTGGCAAGCTGCATCTTTTCCTCATTTAAGATATAAAAATCACGAAGGCGGATATAATCTTCTTCATTGAAGAAACGCTCCTTCTGAACTCTGGTCATGTAGAGCAGGTCGAGCCTTGGCATTACATCCTCAAGCTTGATAACTTCCTCGTAGGTTATGTTGTTTTCTTTAAGAAGGTCAGTGATGTAATCAGGTACGCGGAGCTCATTGGGTGATATGAAAATGAAATGGATATCTTTATAACGGACCAGAGCATTTATTAGAGAATGAACGGTTCTGCCAAATTTGAGATCACCGCAAAGACCAATGGTAAAACCACCAAGAGATCCATGCAAAGAACGAATGGTGAGAAGATCTGTAAGAGTCTGAGTTGGGTGGTGATGTCCGCCATCACCTGCATTGATAACCGGGATAATAGAATTCGCCGCTGCTACCATAGGAGCACCTTCTTTGGGGTGGCGCATTGCACAGATATCAGCAAAACTGGAAATAACACGGATAGTATCGGCGACACTTTCGCCTTTAGAAACGGATGAACTGGAAGCATCGGCAAAACCGATAATCTGTCCGCCAAGTCTTAGCATAGCGGTCTCAAAACTTAGTCTTGTTCGGGTACTTGGTTCGTAGAAACAGGTTGCGAGGATATTACCATCGCACTTGTGAGCGTAGCTGCTCATGTTCCTTTCAATGTCTGCTGCTGTGTCAAAAAGCTGATCGAGCTCTTCTACAGAGAAATCGAGAGGACGCATCATGTGTCTTAGATTATTCATCATAGATTCTGCACTCCCATATATAATTAAATGAACTTTTTTCTTTATCAATTATATATGTTTGAAGCACTTTGTCCATATACTTTTTGCATGAAAAAAGACTTCGAAAGAGGATGGTTTTCTTCGAAGTCTTTGGTGTAATTATCTTGAAGGATTGAAGGTGCTCAAAGGAGCCGAACCGTCAATTGGTATGTGATACATCACGTTTTCAACTCCAAAAGCTTTAAAGTACAGATACTTTGAAGTAAGGCTTAGCCCATGGAAAATACCTTCTGCTATAACTGTGTTACCGGAGCCGTCAAGCTTCATAACTCTAAGTGTCTGATTACCGGCTTCTGATGTGGAATAGAAGATATTGAATTCGTTCATATTGTAATAATCAACCCTGGAATTGGTAAGTACTTCGTTACTACCGGAGACCAGATTGGCACGGCAAAGCCTATAGTGGTGGGCTGCATCAATATAATAAACGTAGTCGCCCTGAATAATAGGCTGCCATATATTTCCGCTAAGAACAATTGAAGCGGCATTTTCTGACAATGTATCCATCATGTGAAGGTCATGATCAAGATCAACACCGGAATAATAAATTTTGGAATTTGCAGCACAGGAGGGATCTATCAATTCTGAAGTGACTGTATCTTGTTTTTCGCCATCAATTCTAATTTTGTTCAGACCGGTTTTGCTTCCTGTGGTAACCGTATAATACAGATTACTCCCTACGAGCTGAATGGATGAAATCATCTCGCGGTCCAGAAGCTTTTGTTTGTCACCATTTGTCTGACTTCTGTATAGTCCGTAAAATGTTGATACTCTTCCCAGACCTTTAAGGTCGCTGGAAGCATTACTTTCTGTGGTATCCATGTAGTAGTATACGTATTTTCCGTGACCAACAAGATTCCTTACAGCCATCATTGTGAGGTTTTTAAGATCAGTCTCATCGGGATTCATAGAATAGAGTGCACCACTATCCAAAGGATTTGAAAAGTATACTTTTCCGTCCATTTCAAGTACAAGACCGCCATTGTAGAGATTACCTGCATTATTGCCGATAGCTGTCTCATCATTAAGTGGCACTTGATTCCTTAGGAAATAGATTAAAACAAATATCGTTACAAAAATAATAGCGACTGAAAAGCCGATAATAACACGTTTATTATCCATAAAATTCCACCTTGACTTGAAAGTAAAATTTTGAAAAACTTATGTGCTTTAGTTAAGTATATCACGGTTTTTGGCTATAATACTATTAACTTTCCGTTAATTTGGTGTGGTTTTATGGTACAATCAAATATATATTTTATGCATGGAGAACTAAGTATATGGATTTGAATGAACTTCGCAGTAATATTGATGAAATAGACTCTGAGCTTATTAAGCTCTTTGAAAAAAGAATGAAGGTCAGCGAACAGGTAGCTGAATATAAGATAAATGCAGGAAAAAGTGTTTTTGACAAAGCACGTGAAAATCAAAAAATAGAATCCTTCAAGGCTCTTGCCCAGAATGCGGATAACAAAGATGCTGCCGGCGAGTTTATTGAGAAAATCATGGAGATAAGCAGAAAACGCCAGTATGATAAGCTTATGGAAAATGGAACTCTTGATAATGGCAGGGACGCTGATCCACTGTTTTCAGGTTTTGTTATTGATAATTCTCTTATCCTATATAGAAATGCCACAAAGGAACAGACCTTTTTAAGGGATACACTGGTTATTCTTTCAGATAAGAATTCCGCGGATGCTGTTTACTCAATTGCAGAGCAGGAAGAACTTGTTCATAAGTGCATGAATATCCTTATAAATGAATCCGCAAGACGCGGCTTTTATGGGAACCTTTGGCATTCCTTCCTTGCGCTTTTATTGGTATCTGATGAAAATGCTTACAGCATGTCAGATGAGATGCGAGGTGACTCTAACGGTTCTATGAGAGAGATTGCGCTTCATGATCTTGCGCGTTTCAAGAGATGGTTTGATCTAGACTTTTCAGAGATGACTAAGAGACTTGGGACTCCTGAGTTTACAGCACTACTTGATTTTAAGGTACAAACCCTTGACAGTAAGGTTTTTAATACGAGAGTAAGAGACAGAATCTGTGAACTTGCAAAGACGCTGTCGGAGTGTAAAAATGCAGAGGCTATGCAGGATGAGCTTTCACTTTTCTATAAACAGTATGGAGTTGGCAAATTCGGACTTCATAAGGCGTTTAGAGTAAGACATGAGGAGCCTGTAGCCGCAATTGAACCCATCAGAAACATAAAGCATGTTAAGCTGTCAGACCTGGTAGGATATGAGATTGCCAAACAGAAGCTTGTTGATAATACAGAAGCTTTTGTTTCAGGGAAAAAGGCGAACAACTGTCTTCTCTACGGAGATGCCGGAACCGGAAAGTCCTCCTGCATAAAGGCCATAGCCAACGAATATTTTGACAAGGGACTAAGAATAATAGAGGTGTATAAGCACCAGTTTAAGGATTTGAATGATGTAATTGCGCAGATAAAAGGACGTAATTACAAGTTTATTATATACATGGATGACCTTAGCTTTGAAGAATTTGAAACTGATTATAAATATCTAAAAGCTGTCATAGAAGGCGGCCTTGAGAAAAAACCCGAGAATGTGCTTATCTACGCTACCTCCAACAGAAGGCATCTTATAAGGGAGAGCTTTAAGGATAAGCCGGCTGTTCTAGATGATGATCTCCATAGAAATGATACTGTTCAGGAGAAGCTCTCTCTGTCCAATCGTTTTGGCGTTACCATCTACTTTGGAGCTCCTGAGATGAAGGAATATGACGAAATAGTACGCGTTCTTGCTGCCAGAAACGGACTTAATATGCCTGAGGAAGAACTTATCGCAGAAGCGCGAAAATGGGAGATGAATCACGGCGGGCTCTCCGGGCGTACCGCTCAGCAATTTATTGACTACCTGCTCGGAAAATAACATGTGGTGTGGAATATTTACGAGTGAAACTACTTTTTTATAAATATGCAGATATCGAGCTTAGGTGCTTCATAAGCATGAATGGTTTCGCGGATAGCCTGTGATAGCCTTCTTTCTGCTACCAATGCCGGAAGCTGGCATAGTAGCAGAGGCTTTTAACTAGATTGTTCTGCTACTATCGTGGAAGCCTTGAATAGTAGCAGAATTGAAGAGCTATAATGTTCTGCTACTATCGTGGAGGCCTTGAATAGTAGCAGAATGGAAGAGCTATAATGTTCTGCTACTATCGTGGAAGCTTTGAATAGTAGCAGAATTGAAGAACTATAATGTTCTGCTACTATCGTGGAAGTCTCGAATGGTAGCAGAATGGAAGAGCTATAATGTTCTGCTACTATCGTGGACACCTCAAATAGTAGCAGAAATAATATGACTGCATTAGTGATTTGCACAAGTTTATATGAACTATGAATGGTAATATGAGAAACAACTGAACGGATGAATTGTTAATTGCTAAAAAACAGGCGTTCATATATTGTAGGCTTTCAGCCGGTTATATGCGAAGCATAATGAGGCTGAAAAATTCACATATCTATAAGGAGCGTCATCCCACAGGAGGAAAAACATGGCGATGGACATTTTTGCTGCAGTAGATTTGGGGTCTTATGCCCTCGAAATGAAAATCTATGAAATGTCGCAAAAAAAAGGTGTTAAAGAGATTGATCATGTAAGCCACAAAATCGATCTCGGAACAGAGACCTATGCGACAGGCCAGATATCGGCTGCCCACATGGATGAGCTCATAAGAATCCTCATTGATTATAACAAGATCATGGAGAGCTATGGTGTCTCACGTTATCAGGCTTATGGTACCAGCGCAATGCGTGAGACCAGAGACATAGATACCGTGCTGGAGCTATTGAGACAGCGAACCGGTCTTGAAATCGACATTCTAAGTAATTCAGAACAGCGTTTTTTGGACTACAAATCAGTAGCGCTGAATAACGAACGGTTTTTTAAGTTTCTGGAAAAACCAACTGCTATTGTTGATGTCGGAGGCGGCAGTATTCAGATTTCACTTTTTGACAATGATACTCTTGTGACCACGCAGCAGCTTCGACTTGGGGTACTGAGGCTTTATTCCACGATGCAGCAGATACAGCCGGGGCACAGTAAATATCCAATGCTTGTTCAGGAGCTTGTTGAATCACAGCTGAAGGTTTTTGCAAAAATGCATCTGAAGGACAGAAAGGTAGAGAATGTAATTCTTCTTGATGATTATGTATCACCTGTTCTTCAAAGAATAAATCTTGGCATGGAGGAAAAGGGGTATGCATCTGCAAAAGAATTCCAGAGTTATATAAGTGGTCTTGCAGGGAAATCTCTTCAGGATATCTCCAAAAAGCTTGGACTTGCTCAGGACAACATAATGCTGATGTATGTGTCGGGACTACTTGTCAGTAACATACTTACAACTCTTGATGCTGAGACAATCTGGGCGCCCGGTGGTACTCTATGTGATGGTATAGCCTTCGAATATGCCGAAAGGAAAAAGTTTATTAAGAGCTCCCACGATTTTGAACAGGATATTGTGGCTTGTGCACAGAATATATCGAGACGTTACATGGGCAGTAAGAGCAGAAGTGAAACTCTTCAAACAATAGCACTCAATATTTTTGACAGCATGAAGAAAATACACGGACTTGGAAAAAGAGAACGTCTGTTATTACAAATATGTACTATTCTTCATGACTGCGGAAAATATATAAGCATGGTTAACCTGGGGGACTGCTCGTACAATATTATAATGTCAACCGAAATCATAGGGCTTTCTCATCTTGAGAGATCCATAGTTGCCAATGTTGTAAGGTTTAATCATGACGAATTTGAATACTTCAAGGCAGGCGGATACAGGTTTCACGGAATTGACCATGATGCTTACCTTGTTATAACCAAGCTGACAGCTATTCTCAGGATTGCCAATGGCCTTGACAGAACTCATAAGCAGAAATTCAAGGATGTAAAGGTTACTGTAAAAGATAAAGAACTTGAGATAACAGTCGATACTATGGCAGATATTTCTCTTGAAAGGGGACTCTTTGGTTACAGGGGAAGTTTCTTTGAGCAGGTCTACGGCATTAAGCCGGTTATAAGACAGAAACGATTCTGATTTTTTTCGTATTGGACCGGGATTTCTAAAAGCGAGGGGGATTCCTTATGACGCTTTTAAAAGCAGGATTCTTGAACGCATTTTTCGATTTACTTTCAAGAAATCATACTCGGAAAAATATCTTCAAAATGGGGGACAGATATGGCAACTAAAAAGAAAAATCAAAATGGACAAAATAGTATAAATTTCTACTATGATGGATATTATATAAATCGAGAGCTTAGCTGGCTTCAATTTAATAGCAGGTGTTTGTCTGAGGCTAAGGACAAAGCTACTCCACTTTTTGAAAAGATGAAGTTTCTTAGTATAACAGCCAGTAACCTGGATGAGTTTTTCATGGTTCGTGTAGCATCTCTTAAGGACATGATCAATGCCGGCTATAAAAAGCCGGACATAGCAGGAATGTCTCCAAAGGAGCAGCTCGAGAAGGTAACTGAGGTTGTTCATGAGTTTGAAAATGAGCAGTACAAGGTTTACAATCGACTGTTATTGCCGGAGCTTGGTGAAAATGGTATTGAAGTGGTAAGGGATTATGACGCTCTTAACGTCGAGGAAGCCGACTATATCGATCGTTATTTTGATGATTTTGTATATCCTGTTCTTACCCCGATGGCAGTTGATTCATCGAGACCGTTTCCTCTTATTCGCAACAAAACCTTGAACATAGGAGCGCTGGTTAAGGGTAAGGACAATGATGAGATGGAGTTTGCCATGGTTCAGGTTCCGTCCGTTCTTCCCAGAATAATGGAGATTCCTGAAAATAGCGGAGTCAGGAAAATTATGCTTCTTGAGCAGATTATTCAGAGAAATATTCGTAAGCTGTTTCTTAATTATGATATTGTGTGTTGCTATCCGTTCAGAGTTGGACGTAATGCCGATTTATCTATCGATGAGGATGAGGCTGAGGATCTTCTTAAAGAGATTGAAAAACAGTTAAAGCGAAGACAGTGGGGACAAGCCATACGACTTGAGGTTGAAAAAGGCTTCGACAAACGTCTTTTAAAAATACTTGTTGATGAACTTAAGGTTGATCAGGGCGAAATATACACTGTCGACGGACCTTTGGATCTTACTTTCCTCATGAAAATGTATGGAATAGAAGGTTTTGATTATCTTAAAGAGCACGGTTACAATTCACCGGCACCGGTTCCCGAGCTTCCGCTTGATCGTGATATTTTTGAATGTATAAGAGAGGGTGATATTTTGATGCATCACCCTTATGAGAGCTTTGATCCTGTTGTCAGATTTGTCGAGACTGCAGCCATGGATCCTGCTGTACTTGCCATAAAACAGACTCTATATCGCGTGAGCGGTAATTCACCGATTATTGCAGCCCTTGCAAAGGCAGCAGACAATGGCAAGCAGGTTTCTGTTCTTGTTGAGCTGAAGGCTCGTTTTGATGAAGAAAATAATATAGTATGGGCAAAGATGCTTGAGAAAGCCGGATGTCACGTTATTTACGGACTAAAAGGATTGAAAACCCATAGTAAAATAACGCTTGTTGTCAGAAAAGAGGAAGATGGTATCAGGCGTTATGTTCACCTTGCAACAGGTAACTACAACGACTCAACGGCAAAGCTTTATACTGATGTGGGAATGTTTACGTGTGCTGAAGCCTATGGTGAGGATGCAACTGCTGTATTTAACATGCTTTCAGGATATTCAGAGCCGGTAGTATGGAACAAACTCACAATTGCTCCCCTGTGGCTTAAGGACAGAATACTTGACCTTATAAAAAGGGAAGCAGATCATGCAAGAAACGGAGAACCTGCGCACATTATTGCCAAGATGAATTCGATTTGCCATAAGGATGTTATAGCAGCTCTATATGAGGCAAGCAGCGTAGGTGTAAAAATCGATCTTATCGTAAGAGGAATTTGTTGCCTTAGAACCGGAATCCCCGGGGTAAGCGAGAACATTACTGTCAGGTCAATTGTTGGTAACTTCCTGGAGCACAGCAGAATTTTCTATTTTGAAAATGGTGGAAGTCCTGAGTACTATGCTTCAAGCGCTGACTGGATGCCCAGAAACCTGGAGCGAAGAGTTGAGATAATGTTCCCTGTTGAGAACCCAAAGCTTCGTAAAAAGCTGTGGCATATACTTGACAGTGAACTTCATGATAATGTCAAAGCTCATCTTATGAATAAAAACGGTGAGTATGTAAAAATAACTAAGAGAGGCGCGGAAGCGCTTAACTCTCAGAAGCTTTTTGGAAAAGAAGCTACCTTAAGCAGTAAGCCAAAAGACATTGCAGAGAGCAGAGTATTCGAGCCTGAGTATAGGGACGATCATGGATTGTGATGTGATGCTTCTTTGGGAATGAACAAGAATTAGATTTTAATATTATATAAGAGATTTAGGATTTAATAATATGCGATATGTATTGGCATCAGGATCTCCCAGAAGAAAAGAGTTGCTTGGGAGCCTTGGAATTAACTTTGAAATAATACCAGCTGAAGGGGAGGAAATTATCACAAGTGATGTGCCATCTGAAGTGGTTACATCACTTTCACAGCAAAAGGCTAAAGAGATTTTTCATAAACTTTTTACAGATAATAAAGATACGCTCGTTGTAATTGGTTCAGATACCGTTGTATCATATAAAGAGAAAATCCTTGGTAAGCCTATAGATCGCGAAGATGCTAAGAGGATGATCGAGAGTATTCAGGGTGATATTCATGAGGTATATACCGGAGTTACTCTTATGTATACAGATGAAGGAGAGCCAAAAGAGTTCACATTTTATGAGTGTACCAAGGTCAGAGTTTTTGCGATGACTGAGGCGGAGGTTCAGGACTATCTTGATACGGATGAACCATATGATAAAGCTGGAGCTTATGGCATTCAGGGCATCTTCGGTAAGTATGTGGCAGGCATTGACGGTGATTATAACTGTGTAGTAGGGCTGCCTGTTGCAAGGCTTTATCAGGAGATGAAGAGACTTGGGCTTATATGAAAAATTGCTTTTTGATGAAAAATTGCTTGGAATTTCATTAGCCTGGGAGTATACTGAATTTCCGGATGTGATAGTAATGGCTTTATGGCCTTACGCAATATTATATTTAAACGCATGTTTAACGGGTTTGTTGCATGCGGGAAAGTGAGTTTTTATGCACGAGTATGACGATGCCGTACTGAATTGCTTTTTGGAGAATCAGGG
The DNA here is from genome assembly GCF_045999815.1 of Butyrivibrio sp. NATIVEDY162. GTDB lineage: Bacteria > Bacillota > Clostridia > Lachnospirales > Lachnospiraceae > Butyrivibrio. The sequence continues at coordinate 1,008,448 of NZ_CP172573.1, read as the reverse complement.
ACAGCTTTTTTCTGAACCTGTGGCCGAGAGCCCTGAGGAGGCTGAAGCATTCCTGGAAGATTGCATGGCTGTAGTTGTGGAATCTCCTGAGGAGGTTGAAGAGTATTTTGAGGAAGCGGGACTTGATCCGGGAGACGGTGATGTTATGGAAGCATCTGAAGTATTTGACGTCGGTGATGGAAGATACCTTATTGTGGAAGGCTGAACATTTTTTAACGATACTGATTGGCGATACTTCTTTGTAAGAGGTTGCACCTATATTAACGGATGAGAGTGTAAAAGCCTATGAAATTTAAATACTGTAGAATTCAAGGAAAAGAATTGGCTGCAAACACAAGAGTCGGTAAAGGCATCTTTGGCATGCTGAATCAGATGGTTACAGATGGTGTTATGGAAGAGGAGGACGTCGGACTTTTTTCAGAGATTGATGCCTGGTTTGCTGAGGAACTGCCATGGCCTCCGCCTTGCAAGAGACAGGAAAAGGTAATCTGTTATTTTAAAACAGAAAATTCAGAATTGATGATGAAGATGATCAATCCCCTCTTGTGGCTCCTTGAACGCTACAAGCATCCATACTATGTTGTCTATACCAATTTTCCGGGAGAGATAGTATATGAGGATGAGTATCAGATTACAGTGAAAGTTGATGAAAATGTAGTCATTGAGGATGTCCAGACAGAATGGCTTCACAGCGATATTACTAAATCGGAAAACTGAAGAATAAGAAGTTTATTATAGCAAGCGGCAGAGGAGTTTTTTCCAAAACCGCTTGCTTTTTTATAGCATAGGAAATTGCTTTCCTATGCTATAAAAAACACTCCGTGAGGATGCGCACTACTGTGCATGACATTTCACTAGGCTCGAAAAAACCTCGCCAAGTGATCTGCACATCGCGCGAAAGGAATATGTTGCATGCTGCAACCGCGCTCGGCGCGAGAATGTCGCAAGCGACATTCTTTTCTTGTATTCAAGGTGCCATTTCCTGTCGTGCTTCTTTCGGATTTCTAAAAAATTACAAAATAAATAAAGATTGCAGACAATATAATTGCAATAAACCTTAAATGTGCTATAATTATCCTGTCACATATCAAATGCAAATGGTGAACATATGATGAAGGTATTTCACGCTGGGTATGATATTATTTCTACTCCTGATATTCATAGGGGACGTAAAAATGCAGATTTTGGCCAAGGCTTCTATCTGTCTGACAGCTATGAGTTTTCAAGCAGGTGGGTTAGACAAAAAAATGGCATGGATATTATTGTCAATATGTATGAGCTTGACGAAGAAGACCTTGTGATCAAACGATTTGACCGTGACCGCGAATGGTTTAGCTACGTATTTTCAAATCGAAGAGCGATGCCTGATTCATTTGAAGGGACGGACATGATCATAGGACCTATTGCAAATGATACAATCTACAACACCATGGGCATGATTACAAGTGGCTATCTGTCTGATGATGAGGCAGTGGAACTACTTTGTGTGGGACCTCTCTATCGTCAGATTGTTCTAAAAACGCAAAATGCAGCAGATCACCTTAAGTTTATTTCATACGAAAAATTGTCCGGAGATTCAATAGAACTGAACTCTAAAATATTAAGGGATGAAGAGGAGAAATATCTTAAGCTGTTTGCAGAGGCAATGCAGAGATTTTTATAAGAAGGAACGAAAAATGGCAAAAGAGTTTGATATTCAGGAGTACATGACAAAAGGAGTAGAGCGAGTTGTTACAGATGCTCTAAGGGCTACACTTAAGAATCCCAAGGAAAGTGCATACATGGCTAAATTTGCACTTGCAAGTAAGAATGCTTCCGGTAAAAGAGCGAAGCTTGAGAAACAAGGTGAGCATATACCTCCTTTTTTGATAGCAAGTATTACAAGCAACTGCAATCTTCATTGTGCAGGCTGCTATTCAAGATGTAACAGTGCAACTGAGGATTCAGAGCCTGTAGATCAGCTATCGGATGAGGATTGGATGAATGTTTTCGAAGAGGCAGATGATTTAGGAGTAAGCTTTATTTTGCTGGCAGGTGGCGAACCACTTTTAAGAAAAGGTGTCATCGACGCTGCGGCTAAAAAGCCTTCAATTCTTTTTCCGATTTTCACTAATGGCACCTTCATGACAGAGAAGTATTTCAATGCTTTTGATAAGAGTAGAAACCTTGTGCCTATTATGAGTATAGAAGGTGGCAAAGAAGCGACAGATAACAGGCGTGGACAAGGCGTGTATGATAAACTTATCTCCAATATGGATGCGCTTAAGGAAAAGGGCATAATTTTCGGAGCTTCAATAACCGTAACTACTGAAAACATTAAAGAAGTCTCATCCGAGAGCTTCATTAGCATGTTATCTGAAAAAGGCTGTAAAGCAGTCATCTTCGTTGAGTTTGTGCCTGTATCTGAGGGCTCAGAGTATCTTGCTCCCGGAGATGATGACAGAGAATACCTAAAAGCTGAAATAATGCGACTAAGAAGAGAGCACGAAGAGATGGTATTTGTATCATTCCCCGGTGATGAGAAAAGTTCAGGAGGATGTATCGCAGCAGGAAGAGGCTTTTTCCATATAAATTCGCATGGAGGAGCAGAGCCTTGCCCGTTTTCACCTTATTCTGATATCAATGTAAAAGAAACATCACTAAGAGACGCCATGAAGTCCAAACTTTTTAGAGGATTACAGACAAGCGGAGCACTTCTGGATGATCATGAAGGTGGATGTGTTCTCTATGAAAAGAGAGAGCAGGTAGAACTTCTTTTAAATAGCTAATAAAAAAATGTGGCCACATCTGTGACCACATTTTTTTATTGATGACTTATGACATAATATTTTTGATTTATCTTTTTTATTTTATGGCAACAAGCTCAATCTTGAAATTCAGCGCTTTTCCTGCCATCTCGTGATTAGCATCAAGTGTTATTGTGCTGTCGGTCTTGTCAGTTACTACAACAGGGAAAGGTCTTCCATACATATCCTGAAGGTATACCTGCTGACCTACGGTAAGATCTTCAGACCCCGGAAGCTCTGATATTTCTGTTGTGAAAACTGCCTCAGGATCCCTTTCACCATAAGCTTCTTCGGGCTCAAGATGAATTTCCAAAGTCTCGCCTTCATCCATATTTGCCACTGCAGCATCGAAGCCGTGAATCATCATACCTGCACCGCATATGAATTCAAGCGGCTCGCCTCTGTCATATGAAGAATCAAACTGCGTTCCATCATCTAAGGTACCTATATAATGAGTTTTGCAGATTTTACCGACATTTTTTCCTTCTATTGCAGGAGCAGAGGAGTGACAGCCAGAACATCCGGCACATCCACCTTCATGATCTCCGCAGCTGCCGCATGAGTCGTCATCACCGCAGCTGCCACAGCCTTCATCGCTGCCGCATGAAGCTTCAGCATCGTCATGGTGATCTCCGCAGGTATGACCTTCACCATGATGGTCACAGTTTACACCTGTGCTCTCAAGCTCGCCTTTAAGATACTTTTCTACTGCTTCATCAGCGTTGCCAGAAGCACCGGCACATACTTCGATTCCATTATCTGTGAGAGCAGTCATGGCACCACCGCCGATGCCACCACAGATGAGTACATCTACCTCTTCGCCTGAAAGAACGCCAGCAAGTGCTCCGTGCCCCTGCCCGTTAGAGCTGATAACTTCAGAATTAACAACCTTTCCGTCATTAACTTCATATATCTTAAACTGTTCCGAGTGTCCAAAATGCTGGAAAATATCACCATTTTCATAAGTTACTGCAATTTTCATTAGTTAATCCTTTCTTTACGTCTGTAATAAACATCAAAAAACGGACTCTGTTTGATATAGCAGCACAGTCCGTATGTTTGACATACAATTAGTTGATAGTAACACATTTGACCTTTATATTCAAATATTAAGGGCGGAATGAGATTTCAATCAGAGATTTTCAAGAAGTATTGGCACCAGGCCATCATTATTATTATCAGCCTTTGTAATAATATCAGCTGCTTCTTTTGCCATATCAACACCGTTTATCATTGCAACACCTGTTCCTGCAGCCTTGATCATTGAGATGTCGTTTTCTTCATCTCCTGCAGCAATAGTGTCACTGTGGGATATATGAAGATAATCGGCAAGCCTTGTGACAGCACTTCCTTTACCTGCTTCTGAGTTGAATATTTCAAGATAAAAAGGACTTGAATACAGGGTAGTCAGTCTGCCGTTTCCAAGCTCCTCAATTTTATCTTTAAATCTGTCAATTTTAGCTTTATCCTTAAGCTCGATTCCGATAATCTTGCAGGGGCTATCGGTAAGCATGGAACATATATCATCTGTTATGATATAAGGCGTTTTAATTACTCTTCGGTAGAATTTGAGCTCTTCATCATCTGAAGGGCTTAAGATATTGGTATCATTATATGTGTGGCAGTGTATGCCATATTCCTTTGCAAGTGCAAATATTTGAGGAACAAGATCCATAGGGACACCTGTCCTGAATACATCTTTTTTGGCGTCACAATCATAGATTTCTGAACCATTATAAGCTATCAGAAAACTGCCGGGAAAAAAGAGATCGTTCTCTTGCTGAACCGCCTTAGCACTATCCAAAGCGCGCCCTGTACTTATGGCAAAATGATTTCCTGCGGAGGTGAATTTCTTTAAAGCATCCATGGTAGCAGGAGTGACTTTTTTCTCACGGGTTAATAAGGTCCCGTCTAAATCTGTGAAAAATATTTTACTCATGTTGATTCCTATCCTAATATAATCAAACTTACAATTCAAAAATACTAACATATTTACTGAGGTTATTCAAATCAGTTGTCAATTGAAAGTAGTAAAGCTCTTTTGTATAATGGAGATGTAATAGTTTTTGCATATGTGATGCCATTTGCGATTGTTGTATTTGTTTTTTGATGAAAAGAGAAGAATAATATGAAAATAGTTGATCTGCACACACATTCAACAGCTTCTGACGGAACCTATTCACCAACTGAACTTGTAGATTATGCTGTGGAGAAAGGACTTTCGGGACTTGCTCTTACAGACCATGATACTGTCTGGGGATTGTCTGAGGCCATGGAGAGAGGTGAGATGTATCCTGACCTTGAGGTTGTTCCGGGCATCGAGTATTCCACGACCTATTCAGGCAAGAGCATTCATATTGTAGGACTATATATTGACTACAAGGACAAGAAATATCAGGAGAGCCTGAAAGGCTTCAAGGATTCCAGAGTTGAGAGAAATCGCAAAATGGCTCAGAAGCTTACTGATTATGGGATTCCTGTAACCTTCGAGGAGCTTGTAGAGATGAATCCCGGAGCGATTATTACAAGGGCGCATTTTGCTAAATATCTGTTTCATAAAGGATATGTTACCAGCGTGAAGGAAGCCTTTGACAGATACGTAGGAGATCATGCTCCCTGCTATGTGCCAAGAGAGAAGATAACACCTCAGATGGCCATAGAGCAGATTTTGGCAGGGCGCGGCGTGCCGGTACTTGCGCATCCGGTTTTATACGGTATGGGAAAAGATGCTATGGATACCCTTGTTCATGAGTTAAAGGATGCAGGTCTTGTTGCAATCGAAGCGCTATATGGAACCTACACGGCACAGGATGAGCGAGATATCAAAGCTCTGGCAAAAAAATATGATCTTCTTATAAGTGGAGGATCCGATTTTCACGGTGCTAATAAGCCTCATATAGACCTTGCTGTAGGTACAGGACGAATGGTTATCCCTATGGAAGTATTGGACCATATCAAGGAATTTGCCAAGACTTTAAGATAAGTGGTGCTCTTTAAGGCATTTAGCTATACAGTAAAACATGTTCAAAGATAAATAAAAACCGGCTTGCTTTATTGCATGCCGGTTTTTATTGTGCGTCTAATTGGAGTACGTTTCTAATATTTAGATTATTGAATGCCTATATTTTTTCGCGTTCTATAGCAATTGATATCAATCATCTATATCAAAATTTTCCAAAATATTTTTCTTTTTAGTAGGCTTAACATCCCCATGCTTTACCATAGACATTGTTATGAATGCAGCTACCGAGAAAAACAGAGCATAAGGGAATAAAATTCTATAAGATACATGCTCAAGCAAAAATCCTGAGAAGATGGGTGTAAACACCTGAGCTGCCATGGAAAATGTATAGTATAGACCGGTATATTTACCCAGAACATTACTCCTACCCATCTCGACTACCATAGGATATGAATTAACATTGATGGCTGCCCAGCCGATTCCAATCAGGGCAAAGTAGAAATTCATTATGGTATTAAAGGATGGCATGAGAGCGGCTGCAAAATAACAGATACTCATCAGAGCAACTCCCAGGAGTATAGTGAGCTTACGTCCTGTTTTTACAGACAATGCACCGATGGGAATATATGCTACAACAGCTGCTATGGTTGCAACCATTAGACAATCCGCATATGCACCGTTGTGAAGATCCCAAACCTCTGTTACATATCTTGAAAAAGCAGTTGTTACTGCATTATAAGCCGTGAACCACAAGAAGACAGATAACAATAGAAATGACATACTTTTTTGAACATCTTTTGTGAGAATTTGCTTCACAGAACCATCTGTATTTTGAGTGTCGGCCTCTGCGAGCTCTTTCCGGATTATATCACCTTCACCATCAAAATCATCGACACCCTCACGTACTTTAGATATCAACTTATGTTCGGGTATAGTGATAAATAGAATCAATACAGTCAGAACCATAAAAATAACAAGCGAAATCATAAGCGGAATGTAATTGGTGTCTGCTTCATTTTCAGCAGATTTTAGAAGCGCTTTTATCATAACTAGTGTATATACAGCACCGAGTGTACCCATGAGATTGATTATGGCATTCGCTTTACTTCTGTGTACCGCCGGAGTCAGCTCAGGCATAAGTGCAACAGCAGGAGAGCGGTAGGTTCCCATTGATAACAACAGTAATAGTAAAATGGCAATGAAAAGAGCCAGATTACTACTTATATGTGCCACATAGATAAGTGTGAATAAAAGAACAGCTGATATAGCAGTACCACCCAGTATAAACGGCATCCTCTTGCCTATACGGGTATCAACCTTATCTGACAGGGCTCCAAAAAGCGGTAGCATGAACAGCGCAAGAACATTATCAAGAGCCATAATGACGCCTGTAAAAGTCTCACCAAGTCCAAAATGATAGGTTAGAATTTTTGGAATTTCATTGTCATAGAATTGCCAGAATGAGCATATTGACATGAAAGCCAGACCAATAAGAATAGTTCGTTTGTAATTCATTTTCACCATGTTATTTCCCCCGGTTGTAAGCTTTTTTCATACATAAATTTTACCATGCTAACAGCCCGGTGTCTTGTCTGAATGACAATTTGTTTAATTACTTTGTCTGACTCTCAATATGCGTCGGCATCTTTAATAGCTGTAGCCAACATGACCACACGAAAAATCCCACCGGATACAAATATCCGATGGGATAAAAAAACAATTATAATTTTTTTCCGGTTAAAAGCTCATATGCTTCTTCATATTTAGCAATTGTTTTATCAATTACGTCTGCAGGAAGGTTGTAATCGCTTTCCGGATTTGCTTTAAGCCAGTCTCTTACAAACTGCTTATCGAAAGAGGGCTGTGACTTGCCGGGCTCATAGCCTTCTACAGGCCAGAAACGGCTGCTGTCAGGAGTGAGCATTTCATCGGCGAGTACTACTTCACCTGCTTCATTAAGACCAAACTCAAACTTGGTGTCAGCGATTATGATGCCGCGTGTAAGAGCATAGTCTGCACACTTTTTATAAAGAGCGATAGTGTAGTCGCGCAGCTTTTCAGCATATTCCTGACCGTGACCGGGGAAGTCTCTCTCTAGTACCTCAACGGAACGCTCGAAGTTGATATTTTCATCATGGTCACCAATCTCAGCCTTGGTTGAAGGAGTGTAGATGGGTTCAGGGAGCTTATCGCATTCCTTAAGTCCCTCCGGAAGCTTTATTCCGCAAACTGTGCCGTTCTCTTTGTAGCTGTTCCATCCGCTGCCTGTTATATATCCGCGAACTATGCACTCGATGGGAAGCATTGTCAGCTTCTTGCAGAGCATACTGTTACCGGTAAACTCAGGCTTTCTGAAAAACTCGGGCATATCAGCTGTATCAGTGCTGATCATGTGGTTACTGACAATATCTTTGGTATAATCAAACCAAAATTTTGACATCTGGGTGAGAACAGTACCTTTTTTCTCAACCTTGTTCTTAAGAATTACATCGAAAGCGGAGATTCTGTCAGTTGCTACCATTATAAGAGCATCACCAACATCATAGATCTCACGAACCTTTCCTTCCTTTACCGGACTATATTCCTGCATAGCTTCCTCCCTTCGGCGATGAATGCAATCAGCACAGCTGACATAGAAGACATGGCCGATTATGTATCCATTCGCAATAAAAAATATTATATGATCATCTGCTTATCTTAAATGGTTTGAAAATTCTCAATAAGATAATCAGTCATCATTATCTTCTTCTTCGTTAGTGCTGTAAACTGTACGTTTTCTTGCCATTGCATCACTTTCAAGATACTCATCATAAGTAGAGCGCTTATCGATAAGTGAGCCGTCAGGCAGGATTTCCATTATTCTGTTTGCTGTAGTCTGAACAACCTGGTGATCACGACATGCAAAAAGCTCAACACCCGGGAACTTGATCATTCCCTGGTTAAGTGCGGTTATTGATTCCATGTCAAGATGGTTTGTAGGCTCATCGAAGATTAGGCAGTTTGCACCGCTTATCATCATTTTACTAAGCATACATCTGACCTTTTCACCACCGGAAAGAACTTTGACTTTTTTAACACCGTCTTCACCGGCAAAGAGCATACGGCCAAGGAAACCGCGGACATAAGTAACATCCTTGATTTCAGAATAACCGGTAAGCCACTCAGTTATAGTGTAGTCATTATCAAATTCAGCTGTATTATCCTTCGGGAAGTAAGCCTGTGAAGTTGTTACACCCCATTTATATGTACCTTCATCGGGTTCAAGCTCTCCTGTAAGGATCTGGAAGAGAGTGGTCTTTGCCAGCTCATTGCCGCCGACAAATGCAATCTTGTCATCATGCTGAACAACAAATGATATGTTATCAAGAACCTTCTCGCCATTAATCGTCTTGCTGATTCCTTCAACTGTAAGAACCTCATTACCAATTTCCCTGTCAGGTCTGAAATCAATGTAAGGATACTTTCTTGAAGAGGGTTTTATAGTATCAAGCTCAATTTTTTCAAGAGCTTTTTTACGTGATGTAGCCTGCTTACTCTTACTTGCGTTAGCCGAGAAACGTGCGATGAACTCTTTTAATTCCTTGATTTGTTCTTCCTTCTTCTTGTTCGCTTCCTTCATCTGACGGATCATCAGCTGTGATGACTCATACCAGAAGTCATAGTTTCCTGCATAGAGCTGCATTTTACCGTAATCGATGTCGGCGATATGTGTACAAACCTTGTTAAGGAAGTAACGGTCGTGGGATACGACGATAACAGTATTTTCAAAATTAATGAGGAATTCCTCAAGCCATGCAATAGCATCCATATCCAAATGGTTAGTAGGCTCGTCGAGTAGCAGAATGTCGGGGTTACCGAAAAGTGCTCTTGCAAGAAGAACCTTGACCTTCTGATTACCGTCAAGCTCTTTCATCAGCTTGTAGTGAAGCTCAGTCTCGATTCCAAGTCCGTTGAGGAGGCTCTCCGCGTCTGACTCAGCTTCCCAACCGTTCATCTCTGCGAATTCACCCTCAAGTTCACTGGCACGGATACCGTCCTCGTCTGAGAAATCTTCCTTGGCGTAAATTGCTTCCTTCTCCTTCATGATCTCATAGAGACGGGCATTACCCATGATAACGGTATCGAGAACCGGGAATTCATCATATTTAAAGTGATCCTGCTCAAGGAAAGAGAGACGTTGACCGGGTGTGATTACCACATCACCGTTTGTTGTCTCGAGCTTTCCGGATAATATCTTAAGAAAAGTGGATTTTCCGGCACCGTTGGCACCAATGATACCGTAGCAGTTGCCTTCCGTGAATTTTATGTTTACATCTTCAAACAGAGCCTTTTTACCGACTCTAAGTGTGACATTATTTGCACTTATCATGCTTTGGATTCCTCCGAATGTGTTTCTTCTATAATTATGTAACCAACTTGGTATTATATTTGATAGCTATAAAAAAAGCAATAGAACTTTAAGCGGCGAACAAACCAACATTTGCACGAAAAAATAGAATTTTTTTGGTAAAAAAGTCTTGACATTTTATTTTTTTATACTTGTCAAATTATGAGTTAGATATTAAAATATCAAAGGCGTTTTAAATAAGGTACGCAGGAAGTCAGGTAGTAGATTTGAAGATTCTTCTGATTATATTTTTAATTTTGGTTGTTCTTTACCTTTTGGCTATCATGCCACGCATGATCGGGGGACCTTCTGCCGAGAAGCTACTTGCTCAGAACCTGTATGCGCACAGAGGATTGCACGACAATAATTCCGAGGCTCCAGAGAATTCAATGGCTGCTTTTAAGAAGGCTGTCGATGCCGGGTATGGAATAGAGCTGGATGTACAGCTCACGAGGGATGGGGTTCCCGTAATTTTCCATGATTTTACATTAGCCAGAGTGGCAAGATATGACGGTCAGTTGCCTGAGAATGCTGTGAAGAATGAAGATGGCTCTTTTGGAGTAGCAGGTAAGGTTATTGATTATACCTACGAAGAGTTGCAACAGTTTCATCTGTTGAATTCAGGGGAGAAGATACCTAGGTTTGAGGATTTTCTTAAACTGGTAGACGGTAAGGTGCCACTTATAATTGAACTTAAGATTGAGCTTTTCGATGTAAGTGTTTGTCCTGTTGTGGATAATATGCTCAGAGAATATAAGGGAGTTTATTGCATAGAGTCCTTTAACCCGCTTGGATTGTGGTGGTATAGAAGACACCATAAGGATGTTTTCCGAGGCCAGCTTTCAGATGAATTTTTCAGACAGCCTGAGACAATTTGGCACACACCGCTGTATTATTTACTTGCTTTTTTGGTATTTAACTTTTTGACCAAGCCTGATTTTATTGCATATAACCATACTTATGCCGGCAACATCTCCAGAAGACTGTGTCACGGACTGTATAAAAATACTGCTGCAGCATGGACTATTAAAAGCCAGGCAGAGCTTGATGAGAGACGCAGTGGATTTGATATCTTTATTTTTGAAGGTTTTATTCCTTCTTAATTATGGTAATTACTATGTTTCGTCATAGTTAATTATATAAAAATAGTAACATTTAATGGAAAGGGTTTTACCGAATCGAATAATCGGTAAGAAAGGTAGTGAAATGGCGAAAAAATACGTTTACATGTTTAGCGAAGGCGACATGACCATGAGAAACCTTCTCGGTGGTAAGGGTGCTAACCTCGCTGAGATGACATCAATCGGTCTTCCTGTACCTCAGGGCTTCACAATTTCTACAGAAGCTTGCACACAGTACTATGAAGATGGTCGTAAGATCAACGACGAGATCATGGCTCAGGCTATGGAAGGCGTTAAGAAGATGGAAGAGATCAACGGCAAGAAGTTCGGCGATCTTCAGAATCCTCTTCTTGTATCTGTTCGTTCAGGTGCTCGCGCATCAATGCCTGGTATGATGGATACAATTCTTAACCTTGGTCTTAATGACGAGGTTGTTGCTGCAATGATCAAGGGCAATCCTGATCCTGCATTCGAGCGTTTCGTATATGATTCATATCGTCGTTTCATCCAGATGTTCTCTGACGTTGTTATGGAAGTAGGTAAGAAGTACTTCGAGCAGCTCATCGACAAGATGAAGGAGCAGAAGGGTGTTAAGTTTGACGTAGACCTTACAGCAGCTGATCTTAAGGAGCTTGCTGAGCAGTTCAAGGCTGAGTACAAGGCACAGCTTGGTTCTGATTTCCCTTCAGATCCTGTAGAGCAGCTTAAGCTTGCTATCGAGGCTGTATTCCGTTCATGGGATAACCCTCGTGCTAACGTTTACCGTCGTGACAACGATATCCCTTATTCTTGGGGAACAGCTGTTAACGTAATGCCTATGGTATTCGGTAACCTTAATAATGAGTCTGGTACAGGTGTTGCATTTACTCGTGACCCTGCAACAGGTGAGAATAAACTTATGGGTGAGTTCCTTATCAACGCTCAGGGTGAGGACGTAGTTGCCGGTGTTCGTACACCTATGCCGATCGCTCAGATGGAGAAGGAATTCCCTGAAGCATACGCAGAGTTCATCAAGGTTTGTGATACACTTGAGAACCACTATCACGATATGCAGGATATGGAGTTCACAGTTGAGAACAAGAAGCTTTACATGCTTCAGTGCCGTAACGGTAAGAGAACAGCTCCTGCTGCTCTTAAGATCGCTTGTGACCTTGTTGATGAGGGACACAAGACTCCTGAAGAAGCTGTAGCAATGATCGATCCTCGTAACCTTGATACACTTCTTCATCCTCAGTTCGACGCTGCTGCTCTTAAGGCTGCTACTCCTATGGGTAAAGGTCTTGGTGCATCACCCGGTGCTGCTTGCGGTAAGGTTGTATTCACAGCTGATGACGCTGTAGCTTGGGCTGAGAGAGGTGAGAAGGTTATCCTTGTTCGTCTTGAGACATCACCTGAAGATATCACAGGTATGAAGGCTGCTCAGGGTATCCTTACAGTACGTGGTGGTATGACATCACACGCTGCCGTTGTTGCTCGTGGTATGGGTGAGTGCTGCGTATCTGGTTGCGGCGACATCAACATGGACGAGGAGAACAAGAAGTTCACACTTGCTGGAAAAGAATTCCACGAAGGAGACTTCATCTCTATCGACGGTACAACAGGTAACATCTATGATGGCGTTATCAAGACTGTTGACGCTCAGATCGCCGGCGAGTTCGGACGTATTATGGATTGGGCTGACCAGTTCAGAAGACTTAAGGTTCGTACAAATGCTGATACACCTGCTGATGCTAAGAAGGCTCGTGAGCTTGGTGCAGAAGGTATCGGTCTTTGCCGTACAGAGCACATGTTCTTCGAGGAAGACAGAATTGCTGCTTTCCGTGAGATGATCTGCTCAGATACAGCTGAGGAGAGAGAAGCTGCTCTTGAGAAGATTCTTCCTTATCAGCAGAAAGACTTCAAGGCTCTTTACGAAGCACTTGAGGGCTGCCCTGTAACAATCAGATTCCTTGATCCTCCGCTTCATGAGTTCGTTCCTACAACAGACGAAGATATCAAGAAGCTTGCAGATGCTCAGGGCAAGAGCGTAGAAGACATCAAGGCTATCATCGCTTCTCTTCACGAGTTCAACCCTATGATGGGTCACAGAGGATGCCGTCTTGCAGTTACATATCCTGAAATTGCTAAGATGCAGACAAAGGCTGTTATCCGTGCAGCTCTTGAAGTTCAGAAAGAGCATGCTGACTGGAACGTTAAGCCTGAGATCATGATTCCTCTTGTATGTGAAGTTAAAGAGCTTAAGTTCGTTAAGAAGGTTGTATGTGAGACAGCAGACGCTGAGATCGCTGCAGCTGGTGCTAAGCTTGAGTATGAGGTTGGTACAATGATCGAGATCCCGAGAGCTGCTCTTACAGCTGACGAGATCGCTAAGGAAGCTGATTTCTTCTGCTTCGGTACAAACGACCTTACTCAGATGACATTCGGATTCTCTCGTGATGACGCTGGTAAGTTCCTTAACGCTTACTATGATGAGAAGATCTTCGAGAACGATCCTTTCGCTAAGCTTGATCAGACAGGTGTTGGTAAGCTTATGGATATGTCACTTAAGCTTGGTAAGCCCGTTAATCCTAACCTTCATGTTGGTATCTGCGGAGAGCACGGTGGAGATCCTTCATCAGTTGAGTTCTGCCACAAGATTGGCCTTGACTATGTTTCATGCTCACCTTTCCGTGTACCTGTTGCTAGACTTGCAGCAGCTCAGGCAGCTATCGCCGAGTCACGTCAGTAAAAGATGCAAGCTGTTTTTTGGGAACTTTTGAAATCTCCAAAGATTTCATGAAGCAAAGTATGAGGATTTATCATCCGGAAAATACTTTCCATTACCCAGAAAAGCTTGAAATAAAGCTATTCCTAGTATAGGGTGTCTGCTTAGACACCCTATATTTTTTTACTTAAGATTAATTTCAACCAAGCTGTAATGAGAGCTAGACACAAGAAATTGTTGACTGCATTCGACAAAATTTTTGTCAGAAGTTCGGGAAATCCGAACAGTAAAAATTAACCATTTTGGAAAAAGTTCGGAATATCCGAACTTAGAAGGAGGTTCAAAAATGTCGGAATTTACAGCTAAAAAGCTTAAAGAAGCGCGTGTTAGGGCAGGTTTTACTCAGGATGAAGCTGCAAAGCTCATGAACTTGAAGAAGACGACCATGAGCGAAATGGAAGCTGGGAAGAGAAGTATATCTGCTGATGAACTTGCACAGTTCTCTCGTATCTATGAAGTGGATGTAAGAGAATTACTGTTCCTAGAGTTTACGGAAGCAGGTGAAGAGCAGAGACTTGCAGCTAAGTACAGTTCGTTCTTTAAATTACTTGAGAAATTATCTGATCGTGATATTGAAGATGTTTATTGGGTAATAAAGCGTAAGGTTGAAGGATTACTTTAAAAATTAAATATGGTATGGGTACCCGCATGGCAGATCACACCTGCTTTGCGGGTATTTCTTATATATTGATATATACGCATTGACTACATATAATGAAGATAATAATACACGCATTGACTACATTTGTATAGGAGGTAGTGCCATGGATAAGGAAATATATAGCATTGAAGGTATAGATATTGAAGTGGAAAAAACTGATAAAACAGACGCTGATGCTGTACGCCGGAAGATGGCATATGCGTTTAAGATGATTAGAGCACAGTCAGGAATGAATAGAAAGGATTTTTCTGCCTGGCTTGGTATTCCATATAGAACTATGCAGGAGTGGGAACTTGGTCGTAGGGCAATGCCGGAATATGTACTTCGTTTGATTGCTTATAAGGTTCAGATGGAGAAGGAAAGGGGGAACCTATAATGACAGTATTGTATGGTATTGGAACAGTTTTTAGATTTATCATTAGAATCGCATTATTGCCGGTTCAGGCGGTTCTTACATTGCTGATGCTTGCAATTGGTTTTATTGGAGGCTTGGCAAATATTGTATGCTGGTTGTTAGGGGCTTTCTTTGTGATTGGTGGTATCTGTTCATTTATTAATGGAACTGCATCTCTTGGATGGCAAGGACTTATTGTGGGTATCATTGTTGCAGTGGTTCCTCAAGCATTAACTCTATGGGGAGCAGAAGGGATTGGTTGCTTAAAGGAATTATTAGCAAGAATATAAAGCTATAGTGTGTTAAGATAAGAAGCAGCACGAAAAAGTGCTTATTTTGATAAATCGGCAGTTTGTAAGGTTCTTATGTTAGAGAAAGAGCTCGATAACTTCCAGTTTAATCTGCTTAATCTGCACATCAACCCATGAAGGGGTGTTAAGTATTTCTGCATCGTCACCCACAAAAACTCTGCTTGCTTCCCCGTCATTCATCAATGTATATCGAGAAGCGGAAGCTGACGCCGTATGACGCGAAGGATTCTGGCGGCGAGACGGTCAAGTGGTACCGTGTCAGGAAGACATGGGCGGATAGTAAGAGTCAGAAGGGCACTTACAAGGTTCTTGCCAATGCGAAGAAGTGTGCAGATCAGAATCCTGGATATAAGGTGTTCGATGCTGACGGCAAGGTGGTGTATGAGCCTAAAACGGCGGAGCCTGCGGTGAAGGTGCCGTTTCTGGTACAGGTGAAGATCAGTGATCTGAATATCAAGAAAGGTCCGGGAACCAACTATGATAGGGTTCAGTTCTGTCCTCCGGGTATTTATACCATTGTGACTACTTCCAGTGGTGCGTGGGCTTCTCTTTGGGGGAAACTGAAAAGCGGGATTGGCTGGCTGAGTTTGGATTTCTGCCAGAGAGTGTAATAATTGCGGCTGATGGAGTTTTGTCTGTCAGCTGCCTTTTTTTGAATTTTCAGTTGACAAGTCAATACAATTTCAGTACAATTGACTTGTCAACTGAGATGGAGGAATTAAAATGTTAAAAGCAGGAACATATATATCTGTGTTGATGCGTCAGCTGAATTTGTTCTTTGGTCATGAACTATCTGATGTTGAGATTACAGCATCGGAGCTGATGTACCTTTCACAGCTGTATAATAGAGACGGACTTACCCAAGAGGAGATGGCAGCTGTGATTACCGTAGATAAGGCGGCAACGACAAGAACTATCCAGGGAATGGAGAAGAAAGGGCTTGTCCGCAGGGAAGCGCACGAAGAAAATTACCGGGCAAAAAGGGTGTATCTGACTGATAAGGCGAAGAACGCAGAGCCGCGGATCCGTGAGCTTCAGAAGAAATGGGTGGATTTTATTACACAGGACATGACGCAAAAGGAAGCAGAGGTCTTTGCTGCTCAGTTAAAGAAGATGGCACAGCGGGCAAAGGAGATCAACCAGTAAATGGAGGAATTTCATATGGATATGAAACAGGCAATGTTAGAACGGCATATGGTGCGTAAATACACGGATAAAGCTATCCCGGAGGATATCGTGACGAAACTGAATGACCGCGTAAGAAAAAATAATGAGCAGTTTGGACTATCCATTAAGCTCATGACAAATGATAATACTGCGGTTCCGGGCGTGATCAAGCTGATTCTGGCCAAGGGCGTGAACAACTTTTTCATTATGGCGGGGCCGGAAGGTGCTGATGAACTATGTGGCTATTGCGGCGCAGACCTTATGCTGTATGCGCAGACACTGGGGCTGAATACATGGTGGGTCGGTGGAACCTTTAATAGGAAGGGAGCACAGGAGAAGTCAGAGGGAGCAAAACCGGTGGGGATCATTGCTGTAGGTTATGGTCAGACACAGGGGGTGCCGCATAAGTCTAAGAAGGCATCCGATGTCAGTACTTATGACGGAGAAGTGCCCGAGTGGTTTAAGAATGGTGTGGATGCAGCACTTCTGGCACCTACGGCGTTGGCAAAGCAGGCATTCACTATAAGCGGAAAAGAACGCAAGGTTTCCATTTCCTGTGATAATGGAATCTTTACCGGGGTGGATACCGGCCTTGTGAAATACCATTTTGAGCTTGGAGCAGGAAAAGATAATTTTGCGTGGGAATGAAATAAGGCCGGCAGACACAGAATGCGACTGCCGGTTTTTATTCAAAAACACAGTTGACAAGTCAAATGAATAAGGAGGTACCTCAATGAGTATTTTAAAGAAAAACAACGGTCCAATGTCAAAAGGACCGAGCATACAGTCAATCTCAGGCGATCATTGGTCTGAGCTTAAGTTTACGGACGGGATCATGACGGATGCCATTATGAAGCATGTGATGGGTCTCTGCTATCTTGGCATGGCGGATGCCGGAGAAGCGTTCGAGGTTGTAAGCCGTTTGAATGACAAGGAAACCGACAGTTGGGAGAATACGTGGGCTGATCTTGCATCAAAACTTAAAACGAGGGCACAGAACTCTGAGAAAAATGAAAAGAAGATTAGTGCATCTACTGCGTATCTTCGTGCGTCAACATATTACCGTATGGCAACCATGTATATGGAGGATGTGCATTCTCCTAAGATGGAAGAATATACAAGGCATAGCTTTGACTGTTATGAGAAATCGCTGGCGCTGTCAGGGTATCCAGGGAAATATGTGGAGATCCCATATGAGGGGACTTATCTTCCGGGTCATTTCTACCAATCTCCTTATGCAAAAAGGGATAAGGCTCCGCTTCTGGTGCTTACTCCAGGCAGGGATACCTGGGCTGTAGATACCAGATGGATGTTTGATGCTGCATTAAAACGTGGAATACACTGTCTTACCTACGATGGACCAGGACAGGGGTATGCCCTTCGATTTCAGAATTTGAAGTTTCGACCGGACTGGGAAAAGGTTATGGGACCTGTTCTTGATTATGCTGAAACGATGGATTGTGTTGACATGGATCATGTAGCATGTATGGGGTTCTCCTTTGGTGGATTCTTGATGCCGAGAGTGGCAGCGTTTGACAAAAGGATTAAGCTGATCATTACGGATCCCGGAAATATCAGTTGGGGAAAAGGAATCGGAGAGAGACTGGCAATGATACAGAAGATGCCGTCTAGGATGCGTCCGAAGTTCATGAGTGTTATGCTGGAGGATTATGCATGGAAGCATGGAGTGCCGGAAGAAGCAGTCGTTGATGAATTAAAAAAATATGACAACACAAAGATACTTGATAAGGTGGAGTGCGAGGTTTTAGTTCTTGACGGTACAGCGGAAATGACATTCGGAGCGGCTAAGGAGCTTTATGATGCGCTTGTGAATGCAAAAAATAAGGATTACATTCTGTTTGATGATGACAGTACTGCACAGTGTCATACTCAGATGGGTGGTTATGCAACCGGCGCTGAAACCATTATGGACTGGTTGGAGGATCATATCTGATCTTTAATATACGAGTGATTCATATAGATGAACATATCCAATCAGGTAATAATTGTTCAACTTAATAATAACTGACCGTATGCAATCATTTATTGAGGATTTGCAATAATAAATTCGAGTTTGTCGGGCTGAAGTTGGCGTGTTATATTCGAAGTTAATCGCACAACTTCATGTTTGTTGTGTTCTTGACCGACATTGTCTCGTTTTGTCTCGTTTTGTCTCGTCTCGACCGACATTAGCACTTTTCTTATAGATTTAACGGTGTTATTATTATCATAGACAAGTGAGAGGTAAACAAAAGCCACTCACTTGTTTTTCTTTTGCAGAAGAATAGGAAACAGATTTAAGCGTCAGCATGACCAAACCCTCAAGGTCGTGTGTGGCGCTTTTTTTGTTGTCCGAAACCGGAAAGCGCGCGCCGGTGTTTCTATTAAAACTGTCAAAGAAAAGGAGAAAATTGAATATGGATTATGAACGTTTCAAAGAAGGTTTCCAGGATGCTTTAAAGGCTGAACTTGCTGTTAGAGGAGCTGACGTTGAACTTACTGCTCGTAGAGTAGATAAGATGAATGACAGCTATGATGCTATCACAGTAAGACCTGTGGACAGTTCCATTGGAGTAAACATCAGCGTTGAAAAAGCATTTGCTGCTTATGAGAATGGTACACCAATCCCTGAGATTGCAGAACATTTTGCTGATGCAGTGGAGAAAGGATTCCGTGAATCGCCTCAGGTGGATCTGGAGTCGCTTTCTGATTATGAGCAGATGAAGAGCAAGCTTTCCATGGAAGTGGTATCTGCAGAGAAGAATGCAGAACTTCTTGAAAGCGTACCTCATGAAAGAATGGAGGATATGGCGGTTGTTTATCGCTTTGTTCTTGATCAGACAGATTCCGGTAATGGGACAATCCTTGTTACCAATCAGTTGCTTGATCAGTACGGCATAACTAAGGAACAGCTTCGTGCTGATGCCATGGAGAATGCACCTGAGATCAGACCATCTGAAATCAGAGGTATGTCTGAAGTAATGAGTGAGCTTGCACCTGGCATGATTCCTGAGGTCGCACCGGAAGATGAGCAGATGTTTGTTGCTACAGTTCCGGATAAGATTCATGGAGCCGGTGTTATCGCATATCCGAATTTTATGGAGGACGCAGCTCAGAAGATGGGCGGTGACTTCTTCGTTCTTCCAAGCAGTATCCATGAGGTGTTGCTTGTAAAGGACAATGGCCAGATGACAGCCAAGGAGCTGGAAAATATGGTCAAAGAGGTCAATGCTACTCAGGTAGAACCTGCGGATCAGCTTACGGATCATGTTTATCATTACGACAGCCAGAATCATATTTTTGAGCTGGCTGATAAGTATGAGGAACGTCAGCGTGAGGCTGAACATGATGCAGTTGATAAGGATTCCGTTCTTGGAGATTTAAAAGAAAAGAAACAGGAGATTGCAAAGAAAGATCCAGCAAAGAATGCAGCTACAAAGGCTGCAACCAAGAAGCATGAGGCTTCTCTATAATGTCTGGTAAATCATCTGTCAGAAGCAATCTCCAAAAGAAAAAATCCGGGCTGGAAGATGTGCAAAAGTCAGCTACTTCTGAGAATTTTGTATCTCTCAGGAAAGAGACTGGCATGAACAGAAAAGAGTTCGCTGAATGGATGGGGATACCATATAGAACCATGCAGGATTGGGAACTCGGTATATCCAAAGCTCCGGATTATGTTTATAACTTGGCTAAGTATAAAGTCAAGAATGAGCTTGAAAAAGGCAATTTAATAAGAAAACAGCACTTACAAAAAGAGTGCAGGTGATGATAAGGCTTCGAAGCTTAGGCTTCGGGGCCTTTTCTTATGGCGAAAGGAGATATCTAAGATGAGTAAGAAATATATGAGAGTTCAGAAGAACTTTGACAAAAATGGCATTTCAAGAGTGCCACACAGTGTTGCACCTAAGCTTGGCCCAGTTACACCTTGCAATTGCAGTAATCCTTGCCCTTACGGTAATGGAAGGTCATTTTGCTTTCCCTGCTATAAGAATCTTGTTGCTGACAGCAGAAGTAACAGTGCTGCTACTGGTAATGCTTAAAGAGGTGCAATATGAACTTTGGCTATTTTTATGAAGAAGAGTCTGAACAGTTTGCCTTCTATAGGATTCCTCAGGTGCTCTTTAAGGATGAGAAGTTCGCAAAGCTTTCTACGGATGCCAAGGTTCTGTATGGACTATTTCTAAATCGAGTATCTCTTTCCAAGAAGAATCATTGGATTGATGAAGAGGGCAGAGTGTATGTCTATTACACCCTTGTCAGTATTCAGGAGGATTTGCATTGTGCGAGTCAGAAGGCTTTAAAGCTTTTAAAGGAACTTGAGAGCTATGGACTTATCGAAAGAGTTAAGCAGGGACTTTGTAAACCTGACAGGATCTATGTGAAGAACTTTATCCTGCTTCAGGAATCACCAGTCCGGAGTGGTGAAAATCACCATGCCGGTGTAGTGAAAATCACCAGCCCGGAATGTCGAGAATCACCACCTAATAATACTGAGTCAAATAATACTGAGTGTAGTAATACTAATCTTATCTTATCTAAGAGTAGAGAAGATGAGAGGGAGCTATACAGACAATATTTATACCAGTCACTGGATATAGAGATACTCAAAGAGCGCTACCCCTATGGAGTAGAAGAGATAGATGAGATTTTTGACATAATCCTGGATGTGCTGTGCAGCAATCAGAAGTTTATCACTATATCCGGGGATAAAAAGCCTATTAATGTAGTGAAAAGCAGATTCATGAAGCTGGATAGCAGCCATATCCAGTTTGTAATGGACAGTATGAAGGACAAGACTACAAAGGTTCGCAATGTGAAGAAATACATAGTGGCAGCACTTTATAATGCGCCAATTACGATTAACAACTATTATCAGTCGCTGGTCCAGCATGACATGGCGACAGGAAAAATCTAAGGAGGAATGACAATGGAACAGATTACAATTGATATTCAGCTTGATCCTATTAAGGATGGAATTAAAGTACCGGAGACAGATGTATCCAGGCCAGATGCTCATGCTGTGATTCTTGGAACCAACGGTAAAATCAGACAGATTTCTATGAAGGAAGCAGAGACAATCCTTGATCAGATGGCTACTTGTGGGGCAGGGACTCACCTTGGAAAGTCAGATTATATTGCTGTTTACAACAAAGATAAGCTTTTTAAGGCAGAGGGTGAAGAGTATTTAGTTGGCAGCGTGCTTATTTTTCAAAGAGCTGGGAATGTGCTTAAGGCTATTCCTGATGATGAGATTGGTGATCTCTTAGAGGTTGCTATGGCACAGATGGATACTTTGAAGGCAGGAGACGCTTGCTTTTCTGCAATGCGTGTTGATTAAGGGAGGAAAATCATGAGTAGAACAATACCAAGAGCCTATGTTACTGCAGCATGGAATAAGAATCCGGTTGTAGCAAAAGAAGATGCCAGGAAATACTGTCAGGAACTGGTAAAGGAAGGGTATCTTCCTCTTTGTCCTATCCTTGCTTTTGATGGAATCTTTTCAGCTGAGGATACAGAAGCGCATAAGAGATTCAAGGAAATGTCAGAGGATCTTCTTCGCAGAGCCAGATTCCTTGTTATCTGTGGTAATAAGCAGAATGAGGAAGTGAAGGATGATATCGCAATAGCCAGAAAGTCCAAGGTTATTGTTACAACCTTAGATGGAGTAATTGGCTTGTAGGATGTTAGTCAGGAAGGAGGCGATAGTTCATGGTTAATGAAGAGTCATCAGCCAAGTCGCTCCATTTCATGGTGGAAAAAGGTGTTAAGCCAACAGCCAGGTTGTTACTTAATGTTCTAAAAGCTTATTTGCGTCATAGGCATGATAAAAAGTACTTCGGGAAGGAAAAGGTTAAGACCGGTAAGATGCCGGTGAAAAAGCTCATCAAGCAGGGCAAAGGTGCTCAGAAGATAGAGCTGGATGGAGAAGATATCCATTTGTTTAATCGCCTTGCCAGGAAGTACGGAGTTGATTATGCAGTGGTAAAAGACAAAGAAGCTGGTACGTATAAGATTTTTTTCAAGGCTCAGGATGCAGATGCTATCTCTGATCTGGTAGCTGATTATACCAAGAGAACCCTTGGAAAAGAAAAAGGTGCAAAGGAGAGCGTACTTGGTAAGCTTAAGAAACTTAAGGAAAAGGTTGCTTCTATACCTCGCAAGGTAGTAGAGAAGAGGAAGGAGCAGACACGATGAATCAGAAATTAAAAAAGAAGATTATCCTGAATATCCCTTATGTTGCAATAGGCCTGTTTGCTACCAACTTAGGTGAGGCCTGGAGAATAGCAGAAGGGATGAATGCTTCGGAAAAGCTTCAGGGGCTTATTATCGGAGGTGGATTTCAAACCGCATTTACGAATCCGCTTCCTAGTTTACATCCCTTTGATTTGCTTATTGGTGCAGCCTGTGGTGCAGCACTAAGACTTGCAGTTTATCTAAAGGGAAAGAATGCCAAGAAATTTCGGCATGGCTCAGAATATGGTTCAGCCAGATGGGGGAAGCCCTCCGACATAGAACCTTTCAAAGATCCTGATCCGAAGAATAATGTGATTCTCTCTCAGACAGAGCAGATTACACTTAGTTCCAGACCGTCTCAGCCAAAGTACGCAAGAAATAAGAATGTGCTGGTTGTAGGTGGTTCCGGTTCAGGTAAAACGAGGTTTTTTATTAAGCCGAACTTGTTACAGTGTGACAGTAAGGATTATCCTTGTTCGTTTGTAGTAACTGATCCAAAGGGAAGCGTGGTTCTTGAATGTGGCAATGCACTTTTGAAGAAGGGGTATCGAATTAAAATCTTCAATACCATCAACTTTAACAAGAGTATGCATTACAATCCTTTCGCGTATATTCATAGTGAGAAGGATATCCTAAAGCTTGTAACTACGCTGATTGCCAACACCAAAGGTGAAGGAAAAGGCGGTGATGAATTCTGGGAAAAGGCCGAAAAATTGCTGTATTCAGCGCTTATAGGCTACATCCATTATGAGGCTCCGATAGAGGAACAGAACTTCACAACACTTCTTGAAATGATCAATGCAATGGAGGTCAGAGAAGATGATGAGGAGTTCAAAAATGCAGTCGATATGCTCTTTGATGAGCTGGAAGAAAAAGATCCAAATCATTTTGCAGTTCGCCAATATAAGAAATACAAATTAGCAGCTGGAAAGACAGCAAAGTCAATCCTTGTAAGCTGTGGCGCCAGACTGGCTCCATTCGATATCAAGGAGCTTCGAGAGATTACAGCTTATGATGAATTACAACTGGATACTATCGGTGATAAGAAGACGGCGTTGTTTCTGATTATGTCAGATACGGACGCCACTTTTAATTTCCTGATATCTATGGTGTACACGCAGTTGTTCAATCTCTTATGCGAGAAAGCTGATGATGTTTACGGTGGAAGGCTTCCGGTCCATGTAAGGTGCCTTGTAGATGAGTGCGCCAATATCGGACAGATTCCTAACTTGGAAAAACTTGTGGCAACCATCAGATCCCGTGAGATTAGTGCCTGCCTGGTGCTTCAGGCAAAGTCTCAGTTAAAGGCAATCTACAAAGATAATGCGGATACCATAATCGGCAACATGGATTCACAGATCTTCCTTGGTGGCACTGAGAAGACAACACTCAAGGATCTTACAGAGATTCTAGGTAAGGAAACTATTGATATGTACACCACAGGAAACACCAAGGGCTCACAGGAGTCTTACAATATGAATTATCAGAAGCTCGGCAAAGAGCTGATGAGTATGGATGAGCTTGCTGTTATGGATGGCAGTAAATGTATTGTGCAGGTGAGAGGTGTGAGACCTTTTCTCTCAGATAAGTATGACCTGACAAAACATCCAAACTATCCGCTGACAGCAGACTATGACAAGAAGAACTGGTTCGATATTGAGAAGTATCTGAACAGAAAGCTTGTCCTTCATCCAAATGATGAATATGAAGTGTTTGATGTTGATAATAACTGATGTCTTGACTAAAATATTATTGATGATTTTTATTTCGGTAAAAATCAATCTCCAACCTTGAGAGATAATCAAATGCAGGGATAATTCGATTTGTTATCGAATTCAGCTAAGAAGGTGACAGTATTGTCCGCTATCCGGTGCGTGATTATTGCATGTTATTAATGGAATCAAGGAGAAAGGAGATAGTCATGGCAAAAGGTGTATCATCTAAGACACACAGTCAAAAAGAATTGGATAATTACGCTAATCAGCATAATCCAAACAATAAGGCCTACAAGGCAAGAGTTGCTAATGATCAGGCGACTAAGAAACAGTCTAAGAAAGCATTAGCAAATCAGGCTAAGAAGCGTGCAAAACGCCAGGCTGAATTCGATGAGAAATATGGTCTTTCTTATCCGCTTGATTGGATGTGTTATAGCAATCCATATGATTTTGACTAATCATGAAAGCAAGAGAGCATCAATCTATTATGGTTGGTGCTTTTTTGTTGTAGTTTTTTAATTTTGAGAAAGAGCTTCTAGTGCAGTCGCATTAGGGGCTTTTTTTAATGCGCGCATTTTCAAAGTTCAGTCGACGGGGCTTTGGAAGGACAACTAAATACAAAGAAACCAAAAACAATTTTTTAAGAAAACAGGAGGATTTTATTATGGCATTTTTCAACTCAGCAGTAGGCGTACTTCAGACACTCGTTATCGCACTTGGTGCAGGTCTTGGAATTTGGGGCGTTGTAAACCTCATGGAGGGTTACGGCAATGACAACCCTGGAGCTAATGCTCATGTACGGTAAGGAAGCAAGCAACCGAAAACAAGAGATAGACCGCCAGCACTACACTATTCCGAACCAAAGACCAAAAGATAAGCATTGTGGGAAAATCTAAACTTTTGGATTTTCCTACAATGCCAACTACGGCGGAATCCCTCCCACTCCTTATATCTTTCTGTATACATTGAATTTGTATTTAGTAAAATGCAGACAACACCACGGATCGGCTTTTGGTTGGACAATTCCAACCAAACACCACAGCAGACAGCAGAAAACATTCTGAACGCTAGGAAGCCGGTATGATTGTTACATATAAGGGGAAGAAAAATTTCTTTTAGGTACTTGCTTTCCTAAAACTGATGTGATACAATGATTTAATCCAGAAAAGGAGTAAAAAATATGCGGCAAGGTATTCTTAAATAAAACTATAATCAAATAGTGGGAACAAAGGATTATGATAGCTCCTTTTGTAGGGGCTTAGTTTTTTGTACCCAATTTAAGAATACTTTTGCCTTATCAATTTTGACATATCCCCAAAAACAGCAATCACAAACAGGTGTATGCTGTATATGTGTATGTCCGCAACTTATAATCCCCAGTGGTAAAAGTATTTTACTGCTGGGGATTTTTATGCCCTTTGGGGCTGTAAAGGGAGGACAATCACATGAAAATAATCAATATTGGAATTCTTGCCCATGTAGACGCTGGAAAGACGACCTTGACGGAGAGCCTGCTATATGCCAGCGGAGCCATTTCAGAACCGGGGAGCGTCGAAAAAGGGACAACGAGGACGGACACCATGTTTTTGGAGCGGCAGCGTGGGATTACCATTCAAGCGGCAGTCACTTCCTTCCAGTGGCACAGATGTAAAGTTAACATTGTGGATACGCCCGGCCACATGGATTTTTTGGCGGAGGTGTACCGCTCTTTGGCTGTTTTAGATGGGGCCATCTTGGTGATCTCCGCTAAAGATGGCGTGCAGGCCCAGACCCGTATTCTGTTCCATGCCCTGCGGAAAATGAACATTCCCACCGTTATCTTTATCAACAAGATCGACCAGGCTGGCGTTGATTTGCAGAGCGTGGTTCAGTCTGTTCGGGATAAGCTCTCCGCCGATATTATCATCAAGCAGACGGTGTCGCTGTCCCCGGAAATAGTCCTGGAGGAAAATACCGACATAGAAGCATGGGATGCGGTCATCGAAAATAACGATGAATTATTGGAAAAGTATATCGCAGGAGAACCAATCAGCCGGGAAAAACTTGCGCGGGAGGAACAGCAGCGGGTTCAAGACGCCTCCCTGTTCCCAGTCTATCATGGCAGCGCCAAAAATGGCCTTGGCATTCAACCGTTGATGGATGCGGTGACAGGGCTGTTCCAACCGATTGGGGAACAGGGGGGCGCCGCCCTATGCGGCAGCGTTTTCAAGGTTGAGTACACCGATTGCGGCCAGCGGCGTGTCTATCTACGGTTATACAGCGGAACGCTGCGCCTGCGGGATACGGTGGCCCTGGCCGGGAGAGAAAAGCTGAAAATCACAGAGATGCGTATTCCATCCAAAGGGGAAATTGTTCGGACAGACACCGCTTATCAGGGTGAAATTGTTATCCTTCCCAGCGACAGCGTGAGGTTAAACGATGTATTAGGGGACCAAACCCGGCTCCCTCGTAAAAGGTGGCGCGAGGACCCCCTCCCCATGCTGCGGACGACGATTGCGCCGAAAACGGCAGCGCAAAGAGAACGGCTGCTGGACGCTCTTACGCAACTTGCGGATACTGACCCGCTTTTGCGTTGCGAAGTGGATTCCATCACCCATGAGATCATTCTTTCTTTTTTGGGCCGGGTGCAGTTGGAGGTTGTTTCCGCTTTGCTGTCGGAAAAATACAAGCTTGAAACAGTGGTAAAGGAACCCTCCGTCATTTATATGGAGCGGCCGCTCAAAGCAGCCAGCCACACCATCCATATCGAGGTGCCGCCCAACCCGTTTTGGGCATCCATAGGACTGTCTGTTACACCACTCTCGCTTGGCTCCGGTGTACAATACGAGAGCCGGGTTTCGCTGGGATACTTGAACCAGAGTTTTCAAAACGCTGTCAGGGATGGTATCCGTTACGGGCTGGAGCAGGGCTTGTTCGGCTGGAACGTAACGGACTGTAAGATTTGCTTTGAATACGGGCTTTATTACAGTCCGGTCAGCACGCCGGCGGACTTCCGCTCATTGGCCCCGATTGTATTGGAACAGGCATTGAAGGAATCGGGGACGCAGCTGCTGGAACCTTATCTCTCCTTCATCCTCTATGCGCCCCAGGAATACCTTTCCAGGGCTTATCATGATGCACCGAAATACTGTGCCACCATCGAAACGGCCCAGGTAAAAAAGGATGAAGTTGTCTTTACTGGCGAGATTCCCGCCCGCTGTATACAGGCATACCGTACTGATCTGGCCTTTTACACCAACGGGCGGAGCGTATGCCTTACAGAGCTGAAAGGATATCAGGCCGCTGTCGGTCAGCCGGTCATCCAGCCCCGCCGTCCAAACAGCCGCCTGGACAAGGTGCGCCATATGTTTCAGAAGGTAATGTAAAGATAAAAAGACGATTTGATTATGCGAAAATTAATGAGATATCGCCTCAAGATATAATATGGATAAAATTCACTACAGATAATTACATAAGTGTAATTGGAACTAGCTGTGATATATCCTTTTCTGATTATGCAAAGAACAATACTCCTGCCGGAATAATAAACAAAGTTCTAGATAAAAATTGGGGAATGCGTGGTTTGCTGCCACAGATGTGGTGGATTTCTTATGGAGTCAGCTAGTACAACTTCGTATATGGTCTGCCCGGAATGCGGTGCTCGCCTTGTTGTGTGCGTGAAGAAAGGCAAGGTATGGAGTCCTATATGGCAATGGCAATATTCTTGGGTATGACAGAGTTGGTGATAAGCTTGTTGTGAATAAGGAACAGGCCGACACTGTGAAAAGAATCTTTGAGCTATACTTGGCTGGTAATGGTGTTCGTAAGATTCAGGACATCATGGAGCAGGAAGGGCGTAAGACAGCCACAGGCCTTACTAGATGGCAGTCTGGTAATATCAACAGAGTTCTTAGAAATCCTTTTTATTGTGGCAGAATCGTATACCGTAAGCAATACGTTCCGGATTATCTGGTTCAGAAGAAAATCAATAATTATGGGGCCGTTGACAAGGTATATGTAGAAGGATCCCATGAGAAGCTGGTTTCACCGGAAGATTTTGATAGGGCTCAGGAGATAAGAGCAAAACATCGAATTGGAAAGCGTGACAAGAGAGGCAGATCTGTTGGTCAGTCACCATGCAAACATATCTGGGGTAATAAGGTCGTTTGTACTTGTGGTCATGCAATGAATCGAAGGATTGCTCATAAGGCTAATGATGGAACACTTAGTTATATCTATCAGTGCTACGGTCAGTTACGAACAGGTACTCCTGCAGGAAGACTTAAAAAAGGACTTGATATTGAAGGCATTTGTGATAACTCATCATTTATGGGATGGAAATTAGAGGTTCAGGCCGATTTTGTTTTCAAGAAGCTTCTTGGAAATAAAGATGCAATCTATAAAGAAGCTATGGCTATGGCGCAGGATGTTGCTGAAGTAAAGGCTCCTGAGAGAAACGATAAAGAAAGGCTTGAAGCAAACAATCGTCAGATTGAGAAGCTGAACAGACAGCTTGCTAATCTGGTTGATATGTGTTCTGAAGGAGATATTTCCAGAGAAGTCTTCCGAAGCAAGAAAAAGAAATTAGAAGATCAGATTTCAAAATTAGAGAAATTAAATGACGAATGCAGACAACGGGTTTTAGAATTGGAAGATAATGGCGCAAAGGACAGACGCATTGAAAGTCTTTCTGAGTTTATCAAGATGACTGCCTTTGATGCCAGGGCTAAGATACCTGATACTGTGATTGATAATTTCGTTGATCAGATTGTTTTTGATCACGGAACATTTATCTGGTATTTAAATCCGGCATACGGTAATGAGGTATATAAGCAAGAGGCTTCCGATTGGAAAAAAAAACAGCATCTGCAATCTTTAAATGATAAAGCTACGTCGACTGCCTGTTGCAGCACAGGCAGCTATCGCTAATAAGTAATTATTGTTTTTGATGTAAAACAAATATACTCGGCAAAATATTAAAAAACCGGACATTACCCAAATGGGTAATGCCCGGCTTTTTTTCTGCAGCATTATATAATGATGAGTTAATTAAATTTCAGAGATATTTTTCATACATCTAACTTTTTTGATATAGAAACTAAGACGGAGTAATTATAATGTTTTTTATAAAAAGGGTATTAATGTATGGAGGTATTTTACAATGGAAAAATGGGCACGAATAAAGTATCATCCCAATCTTCCTCTTTATGAGGACAAAGACAGGGTTACAGCATCTAAGGAACATATAGTGATTTCCAAGAATGCTGCAAAAGAAGGCATGGTACTTTTAAAGAACAAAAAGAAAACATTACCGCTTGAAAGAGGTAAGAAAATAGCGCTTTTTGGAAAAGCTTCTATAGACTATGTAAAAGGTGGCGGCGGTAGTGGAGACGTTACTGTTCCCTATGTGACCAATCTCGCTGAAGGGTTTAAGAAACTCGGACCACAGGTTTCACTATTTGAGGATTCTATCGAATTCTATGAGGACTATGTAAAGGGACTTTATAAAGAGGGGAAAATGCCCGGACTTATACCTGAACCCAAGCTTCCGGACGAGATTTTGTCAAAAGCAAAAGCTTTTACTGACACTGCAATTATTTCACTTAGCAGATACTCAGGTGAGGGCTGGGACAGAAAAAGTGACAAGGCGATTGACAGGAAATTTAAGGGCGTAGATCAGAACCTTATAGATGTAACAAATGAGATTTTTGAGAGAGGTGATTTCTACCTTTCAAAGGCTGAAGAGAACCTTATCAATACAGTAAGTGCATCCTTTGAACACACCGTTGTTGTACTTAACATAGGCGGAATGTTTGATGTTTCCTGGATAAAAAACAGCAAGGATATAGATGCTGCTTTAATTGCATGGCAGGGAGGAATGGAGGGCGGCCTTGCTACAGCTGAACTCCTTTGCGGACTTGGCAATCCAAGCGGTAAGCTTTCGGATACATTTGCAAGGAATCTTTCTGATTATCCCGGAACAGAACATTTTCATGATTCGGATGATTACGTTGAGTACGAAGAGGATATTTATGTAGGATACAGATATTTTGAGACTATAAAGAATGCTTCCGACAAAGTAGTTTATCCCTTCGGATATGGTCTGTCCTATACCAATTTTAGTATTAACCGTGTTAGGGTCAAAGAGGATGAAGACACAATAACTGTAAAAGCAAATGTGACCAACATCGGAGAGTATGCAGGAAAAGAGGTCGTTCAGGTTTATTGCAGCGCACCCCAGGGAAAACTTGGAAAGCCTTCCAGAACGTTGGTAGGGTTTAAAAAGACAGCTTTGCTCGAGCCGGGACAGACACAGAAGATAACAATAGAAATTCCTGTGTACACACTCAGTTCTTACGATGATCTTGGAAAAATACAGAAATCTGCATATGTTCTTGAGAAGGGTAAATACAAATTTTATATCGGAACTGATGTGAGAAATGCAAAGCTTTCTGAAGACGAATACATAGTTGATGAAAATAGAGTTGTATGTCAGCTTACAGAAAAAATGACTCCAGTGGCATTACAAAAAAGACTTCTTGCTGACGGATCCTATGAGATGCTAGAACAGGGCGATGCATCAAAATATAGTGAGAATGCACTTGTTGATTTAACTGAAGACGAACTTGAGGGCATGTCACCTGCGGTACGCTTTGAAAAAAATGTTAACCGCTACAGACCGGCAGAAAAGCCACAGCTTGTAGATGTTTTCACAGGAAAAATTACGTTGGACGAATTCATTGGAAACCTTTCTGATGAAGATCTTGCATGGCTTGTTGGAGGACAACCTAACACAGGAGTTGCTAATACGTTTGGATACGGCAATAATACCGATTATGGAATTCCCAATGTCATGACAGCTGATGGTCCTGCAGGTCTTAGAATTCAGCCACAGGTTGGTGTAAAGACCACAGCATTTCCGTGCTCAACACTGCTTGCCTGCACCTGGGATCCGGAAGTAGCACAAAGTGTTGGAGTTGCCGGTGGTGAAGAGGTAAAGGAAAACAACATAGGGGTATGGCTTACACCTGCCATGAACATCCACAGATCACCTCTTTGCGGAAGAAACTTCGAATATTATTCTGAAGATCCTCTGCTTACAGGAAAAATGGCAGCCGGCATGGTTCGCGGAATACAGAGTAACCACATAGCAGCTACCATTAAGCACTTTGCCCTCAATAATAAAGAAACCAATCGTAAGAACAGCGATTCAAGAGCTTCTGAAAGAGCTATACGCGAGATCTACCTTAAAGGCTTTGAAATCGTTGTAAAAGAGGCACATCCTTGGAGCGTAATGACCTCATATAACATCATCAACGGCAGACGCGCATCTGAGAATGAGGACCTTATAAATGGAATCCTTCGAGGCGAGTGGGACTTTGATGGCATGGTAACAACTGACTGGTGGACCTTTGGTGAAAACTATAAGGAATGCAAGGCAGGAAATGACATGAAGATGGGCTGCGGATATCCTGACAGAATAATGGCAGCTCTTGAAAAAGGAGCAATTTCGAGAGATGATCTTGAAAAGGCGGCAAGGAATATACTTACACTTATTTTAAGAATTGATTGATTTAAATAAAAAGGTCTTTTCCTCATTTGTAATAAATGGGGAAAAGACTATATTTTTTGGAAAATATGAAGGCTCTCATCACATGTCCTTCACAACGACCTTGCCGCCGTTTTTAACACTATCCTGTTCAAGAAGCTCAACTGCAGAAGCGGCTATTTCATAATACATGGCGGCATTATCACCAATATCAGCCATTTTCTTCATATTAGTCTCACAGAATTTTTTTGCTTCAGCGATATCATTTTGTGAGAAAACCTTACTTCCGCAATATAGTGTACCGGTAGAGGGATCAAAGTGGGAATCCTTCTTTTTTGCTTCACCACTCATGCCCATGACTCCGGCAAGAGAACGGATTAAATCTTCACGATTGCCTGCCATAACTATCCTCCATTATAATAGACACATTAGATAAAAAACCTTTAGTATATTTTCGCACAGGGGCATTTTTTTATCTATTAACAACTTATTATAAAAAAATAAAAACTTGAGAATTATGAAGGAGTAACTGTTGGATATAGCGGTATTTAGTGACATTCATGGAAATGACAGAGCGCTTCAGGCCTGCGTGGATTATTGTATGGGAAATGGCATTACAAATTACATATTGCTTGGTGATTTTGTATCTGACTGTCCCGGGGCAAAAAAGACAATGGAGCTCATATACGTATTAAAGCAGTACTTTCAATGCTATATCGTAAGGGGAAACCGCGAAGAGTATCTGCTTAATTACAGAAAAAACAATGAGACCGGATGGAACAAAGGCTCAGGAAGCGGATCGCTTTTATATACATATGAGCAGCTTTCGGAAAAAGATTTTGATTTCTTTGACAAGCTTCCAATCTATGGCATATGGAATCCAAAAGGTGTCTATGGTTTTGAATATTGCCACGGTTCACCCACAGGAGTTTCAGAGCTCTTGTTTGGAGATAAACGGAGCACAAAACGTGTACTCAACAAAATGAAAACAGACATATTGCTTCACGGGCACACGCATGTACAGGAAAGCTTTGTGTACAGGAATAAAAGAGCTGTAAATCCCGGCGCATTGGGACTTCCGAGAAACAAGAACTGTGATGCAGAATTCGCAATCATTCACAGCGGGAAAAGCGGCTGGGAAGAGGAACTTGTCCAGGTAAAATATGACAGACATGCTCTTTTGAAGGATTTTCAGACAAGCGGTCTTATGGAATATGCACCTGCCTGGGCTGCAATACAAATGCATACCATAAGAACAGGAGTAGATCTAGCAGAATCCGTACTTCTCCAAGCCATGAAACTGTGCGAAGAGGACAGGGGTATGGTCAGATGGCCTGCAATTCCGGAGATGTATTGGGCTGAGGCACTGAAGAGAAATTATATTGATCTTTTGGGAAAAGAAATACCAAGACCAAAAAAGAATACATGACACAAAATATTCATGAATGGGGTATTGCAATTTTTTTGGTGTGTGGTAATATATTTTTTAGTGATTAGCACTCAAAACAGATGAGTGCTAACAATGAAAAAGTTAATAATACAATGAAGATATAAAGGAGGCAATAGTAATGAAGTTAGAACCACTTGCAGACAGAGTTGTGCTTAAAGCACTTGAAGCTGAGGAGACTACTAAGTCCGGAATCGTTCTTCCCGGAGCAGAGAAGGAGAAGCCCCAGCAGGCAGAGGTTATCGCAGTAGGACCCGGCGGCATCGTTGATGGTAAGGAAGTTAAGATGCAGGTTAAAGTAGGCGACAACGTAATCTATTCCAAGTATGCCGGAACAGAGGTTAAGCTTGATGATGTTACCTACATTATAGTTAAGCAGAATGATATTCTTGCAATTATCAAATAAATAACAGATAGAGATTTTTCTCGCGGATGTATCTTTGCTCCATACGGAGAAAGAGCAGGCATAGCCTGAGTACGCGGGACATATATGGAGGCGAATAAAAATGGCAAAGACAATAAAATACGGCGCTGATGCTCGTACAGCTATGGTAGAAGGCGTTAATAAGCTTGCAGATACAGTTAGAGTAACAATCGGACCTAAGGGTAGAAACGTAGTTCTTGATAAGAGCTATGGTGCTCCTACAATCACAAACGATGGTGTTACTATTGCTAAGGAAATTGAGCTTGAGGATGCTTATGAGAACATGGGTGCTCAGCTTGTAAAGGAAGTAGCTACTAAGACAAATGATGTAGCAGGTGATGGTACAACAACAGCTACAGTTCTTGCACAGGCTATGATCAATGAAGGTGTTAAGAACCTTGCAGCAGGTGCTAACCCCATTGTTCTTAGAAAAGGTATG
Source organism: Butyrivibrio sp. NATIVEDY162 (assembly GCF_045999815.1). Classification (GTDB taxonomy): domain Bacteria; phylum Bacillota; class Clostridia; order Lachnospirales; family Lachnospiraceae; genus Butyrivibrio. The sequence continues at coordinate 974,108 of NZ_CP172573.1, read as the reverse complement.
AAAAAGGCTACAGATGCAGCTGTTGCATCAATCAGCAAGATGGCTACAAAGGTTAAGGGCAAGGATCAGATCATGAGAGTTGCTGCTGTATCATCAGGCGATGATGAAGTAGGGCAGATGATCGCTGACGCTATGGAGAAGGTTTCAAACGATGGCGTCATCACAATCGAAGAGTCTAAGACAATGCTTACAGAGCTTGACCTTGTAGAAGGTATGCAGTTCGACCGTGGATATATTTCAGCTTACATGGCTACAGATATGGATAAGATGGAAGCTAACCTTGACGATCCTTTCATTCTTATCACCGATAAGAAGATTTCTAATATCCAGGATATCCTTCCTCTTCTTGAGCAGATTGTTAAGACAGGCTCAAAGCTTCTTATCATTGCTGAGGATGTTGATGGTGAGGCACTTACAACACTTATCGTTAACAAACTTCGTGGTACATTCAATGTAGTAGCTGTTAAGGCTCCCGGCTATGGTGACCGCAGAAAGGCTATGCTTGAGGATATCGCAATCCTTACAGGCGGTAAGGTAATCAGCTCAGACCTTGGTCTTGAACTCAAGGATACAACAATGGATGATCTTGGACGTGCTAAGAGCATCAAGGTTGAGAAGGAGAAGACAACAATCGTTGATGGTCTTGGTGACAAGAAGGATATTCAGGCCAGAGTAGCTCAGATTAAGAAGCAGATTGAGGAGACTACATCTGATTTTGATAGAGAAAAACTTCAGGAGAGACTTGCTAAGCTCGCTGGTGGTGTTGCAGTTATCAGAGTTGGTGCTGCTACAGAGACAGAGATGAAGGAAGCTAAATACCGTATGGAGGATGCTCTCAATGCTACAAGAGCTGCTGTTGAGGAAGGTATCATCTTCGGTGGTGGAAGTGCATACATCCACGCTAGCAAAGATGTTGCTAAACTTGCAGATACTCTTGAAGGCGATGAGAAGACAGGTGCTAAGGTTGTTCTCAAGGCACTTGAGGCTCCTCTTTTCCATATCGCTAACAATGCAGGTCTTGACGGATCAGTAATCGTTAACAAGGTAAAAGAGTCTAAGCAGGGAATCGGTTTCAACGCATATTCAGAAGAGTACGTTGACATGGTTAAGGATGGTATCATCGATCCTGCTAAGGTTACAAGAAGCGCTCTTCAGAACGCTACATCTGTTGCTTCAAGTTTCCTCACAACAGAGGCAGCTGTTGCTACAATCAAAGAGCCCGTACCTCCGATGCCTGCAGGTGGAGCAGGAATGGGAATGATGTAAGCCGCTTGGACAAATACATCAGGAATTAAATATGATATAGAGTGTTAAGCACTTGAAAAAGACAGCTTATCGGAGTAATTCGAAATAAGCTGTCTTTTTTGTGCATTTTTAGCAATTCTTTCTAGTAAATTCAGCAATAATTATGTTGAAAATATTGGCATTATATGCTAATATCTTAAAATAATTTAGAAATATCTAAAATAAATATAGGTAGATATGGACACTAGAGTATGCAAACACTGCCTTCTCAGAGATATAGAGGGCGACGAAAAAGAGATGATAAGCAAATATAAAGACGCCATTATGCCTGAAGACAGAGTGGATGAATCAGAATATGAGAGGCGTCTGGATTTTTGTAAGCAGTGCGACAGGTTGTCGATAGGAACCTGTCTTGTATGTGGCTGCTATGTTGAGCTGAGAGCTTTGGGGATAGCTGCTCATTGTCCTAAGAAGACATGGTAAGAATCACAGTTTTAAGAGGAGGTAATTTACATTGGCTAAACTATTGATTAACAACGAGAGCAAAAAGTCCAGGATTGCACCTGAAATCTATGGTCACTTTTCCGAACACCTTGGCAGATGCATTTACGAGGGACTTTATGTGGGAGAAAACTCAGATATCCCGAATGTAAATGGTATGAGAACAGATGTTGTTGAAGCACTTAAGGAGATGAAGATACCTGTTCTTCGTTGGCCGGGCGGTTGCTTTGCAGATGAGTACCACTGGATGGATGGAATCGGTCCCAAGGAAAAGAGAAAGAAAATGATCAACACCCATTGGGGTGGTGTAGTTGAAGATAACAGCTTTGGTACTCATGAATATTTTGAACTTACTAAGCAGCTTGGATGTAAAACATATGTCAATGCCAACCTTGGTTCAGGCACAGTAAGAGAGATGAGCGAATGGGTTGAGTACATGACATTCAATGGCGTTTCACCCATGGCTGACTTTAGAAAAGAGAATGGTCATGAAGAACCCTGGACTGTTGATTATCTGGGGGTAGGTAACGAGAACTGGGGATGTGGCGGCAATATGAGACCCACCTTCTATGCAGATGAATACAGAAGATATCAGACTTATGTCAGAAATTACAATGGCGCAAAGCCGATTTCAAAGATCTGCTGTGGACCTAACGTAGATGACTATAACTGGACTCAGAAAGTATTAGAGACCTGCTTTGACCATACACCTGCTAATTTCCACGGATTTATGGACGGACTTTCACTCCATTACTATACACTTCCTGAGACTGAGGGAGATTGGAACTTTAAGGGTTCTGCTACTAAATTCACAGAGGAAGTGTTCTATCAGACATTGAAGAGAAGCTTCTATATGGAAGAACTTATCAGAAAGCATGGTGCTATCATGGATCAGTTTGACCCTGATAAGAAGATCGGTCTTATGGTAGATGAATGGGGTATCTGGACAGATGTTGAGCCCGGAACCAATCCCGGATTCCTGTACCAGCAGAATACTATGCGTGATGCTCTTGTAGCCGGAATGAATCTCAATATATTCAATAAGCATTCAGATCGCGTGAAGATGGCATGTATCGCTCAGCTTATAAATGTTCTTCAGTCAGTAATGCTTACTGAAGGCGAGAAGATGATCAAGACACCTACATATTTTGTATTCAAGATGTTCAAATATCATCAGGATGCTAATCTTCTTAGCAGTGAGCTTATAAATAACAGTAGTGTTGGTGAAGGCAAAAATGAGCTTCCTAAGATATTTGAATCAGTTTCTGAGGATGAGCAGGGAGTGATCACAGTAACGCTTACTAACAATTCACTTGAGGCATCTGAAGACATTGAAATTACACTTACAAATGAAGGCTCAAAGTACGACGTTGCAGAAGCTACTGTAGTAACCGGTAAAATGGCTGATCATAACACATTTGAAAATCCGGAAACTGTTAAGGAAGAAGAGTTTAAGAATTACAGCAGAACTGAGAACGGTGTTAAGGTAACAATACCCGCATGTTCAGTGCTTATGCTTCGTCTTAAAAAATAATATATAAAACATAATGACTGTCACATAGTTTACAATGGTATAGATTATCGGAATTTGGTAAAAACTATGTGGCAGTTTTTTATGCTCATTCTTGAACGCTTTTTCAATCAAGAAGTTATACAGTTCTGAATTTCTTATAAAAATAGAAAAGTCAAGATTTGATTAATGCTTCTCACACATCTAAAATAGATATGTGGGTTACGTTATTTAGTTAACAATATTATTTTTATAAGGAGGTATTTTGTATGTCACGTTTTACACTGCCCAGAGATATCTATCATGGGAAAGGCGCACTGGAAGCGTTGAAGACTTTTGAGGGCAAAAGAGCCATCATCTGCACAGGTGGCGGTTCAATGAAAAGGGGTGGATTCCTTCAGAAGGTTGAAGATTACCTGAAGGAAGCAGGAATGGAGATAGAGCTCTTTGAGGGTATTGAGCCTGATCCTTCCGTTGAGACAGTTATGAAGGGTGCTGAAGCTATGCAGAAATTCCAGCCTGACTGGATTGTTGCTATAGGCGGTGGTTCACCCATTGATGCTGCTAAGGCTATGTGGATCAAGTATGAATACCCGGATACCACATTTGAAGATATGTGTAAGGTATTTGGACTTCCGAAGCTTCGCACTAAGGCTAAGTTCTGTGCTATTTCTTCAACATCAGGAACAGCAACAGAGGTTACAGCATTTTCTATCATTACAAATTATCAGCAGGGTATCAAATATCCTATCGCAGATTTTGAGATTACACCTGATGTTGCTATCGTAGATCCCGAGCTTGCGCATACAATGCCCAAGAAGCTTGTGGCTCATACAGGAATGGATGCTATGACACATGCTGTTGAGGCTTATGTATCAACAGCTAACTGTGATTACACAGATCCTCTTGCTATCCATGCGATTGAGATGATCCAGAAATCACTTGTAAAGTCATACAATGAAGATATGGATGCCAGAGATGCTATGCACAATGCTCAGTGTCTTGCTGGTATGGCATTCTCTAATGCTCTTCTTGGCATCGTTCACTCAATGGCACATAAGACAGGTGCTGCTTTTGCTGATCTCGGTGCACATATCATTCACGGTGCAGCAAATGCAATGTATCTTCCTAAGGTTATAGCATTTAATGCTAAGGATGAGACTGCTAAGAAACGCTACGGCGTTATTGCAGATTATATGCATCTTGGTGGAAAAGATGATGACGAGAAGGTTGCACTTCTTATAGATTATCTGCGCAAGATGAATGATGCTCTGAATATTCCTCACAGCATCAATCACTATGGTCCTGACGGACTTCCGGCAGATAAGGGATTTGTACCGGAGGACGTATTCCTTGAGAGACTTCATGACATTGCAGCCAATGCGATTCTTGATGCATGCACAGGCTCCAATCCTCGTCAGCCCAGCCAGGAGGAGATGGAAAAACTTCTTAAGTGCTGCTATTACGATACAGAGGTAGATTTCTAACTACATCTAACACTAATGATTTGCACTTAGTTAGTGAGATATCTCACTAAATACGCAATAAAAAACACTTCCTTTTCATTTCATAAAAACGAGAGGAAGTGTTTTCTTTTTTTTATTTTTGCAGTTGACGATAGCGGTCTTGCAGCTGTTTCATTACTATCTTGTACAGGATGTAGGAGAACACACCAGTTGTGAACCAGGAGAGAGCATCGCCTGCCACAGCAATTGCATAGCTGTTCATTTTCATTGAGACAAATGCGGTCAGAAGCCTGGATACAAGCTCCATAACACCAAGCATCAGAGCAGTTTTTCCATATCCGCAGGCCTGCATGGCATTTCTGTAAATGAATATCATTGCAAGAGGAATATAGAAAAAGGCTGCTTCAGTTATATATATTCTGCTATAAGGAAGATAATCTGCAATATTTACGCCCTTATCAAAGAACATACTTACAATGTATGGCATCGTTATAACACTGAGAATGCCGGTTATCACAGAATATATTATTGAAATCTTCATGGCATCTCTTGTGCCCTGATTAACTCTGTCCAAATCACCTGCGCCATAGTTCTGGCCGACGAAGGCAGCTGTAGTCTGGCCGATGGAAGGCATTCCTGCAGTCATTAGGTTAACAACCTTGCCTGCTGCGGTAAAACCGCCGATAGCAACTGACTTATATATATTTATGGATGCCTGCATAACCATGGTTCCTGAAGCGGTAATTCCAAACTGCAAAGCCATGGGAATACCGATGTTAAGCTGCTTTTTGGCAAAGTCTCTATCAAGTGTCCAGCTGCCCTTCACAGGCTTTAGAATATCCACATTTTTATAAATATAGATTATGCACAATATTGCTGAAGCACCTTGGGAAATATCAGTAGCAAGGGCTGCTCCGAAAGTACCCAGCTTAAAAACTATGATAAATAACAAGTCCAGAACTATGTTCAAAGCAGCAGAAAATATAAGAAAATACAGAGGAGTCTTGCTATTGCCAATCGCCCTCAGAGAGGCTGCAAACAGGTTATATCCAATTAAAGCAATACTGCCTGCACAGATTGTAATAATGTATGCATATGCATAATCATATATATCTTCGGGAGTGTTCATGATATGCAAAAGAGAGGGCATGACCAATACAGCAATCACGGTTACTATAAGTGTGCTGATAAGTCCGAGTATTATGGCATTTACAAAAGCCTTTCTCGTCCCTTCCTTGCTGCCTGCGCCGAATTGATGACTGATAAGAACGGTGTAGCCGGTAGTAAGACCATTAGCAATTCCCATTATCATAAACATGATTGTGCCTGTGGATCCGACCGCAGCAAGTGCCTTTGGGCCGACAAATCGTCCTACTATAACTGTATCGACCATATTGTAAAACTGTTGAAAAATAAATCCCAGAAGAATAGGGATTACAAATTTTAAAAGTATTGGCAGGGGCTTTCCCTCAGTCATTTTTCCATTCATTATGATTCTCCTCTGAATTTGAGCATTGAATATATGCAGTTAGATGATTTTATTCTAATAAAATATCTTTTTCAAGTGCATATATATAAAACAGTTGAAAAGTTTAGATTAAAATAATATAATTTAGAATAATATAAAATAGTTCAGCGAAAAATGAAATACATAAACAGTGATTAACTTATAAGAATAAATATTTTTAGTGATTAACTTATATATTTTAGTAAAGATGGTAGTAATAACAACTGGCTGAACTATTACGAAAACTCAGTATAACAGGGAAGGAATTATGAGCAGAGAAAAAAAGCTTAAATATAATGAACCTTGGATTTTGCAGAGAGCAGATCCTTATGTATTAAAGGCAGATGATGGTTTTTACTATTTTACCGCATCAGTTCCTGAATACGACAAAATTGTACTTAGAAAATCTGCCACATTGGTAGGGCTTGCTGATGCCACGGAGCACGTTCTGTGGACTAAACATGACAGTGGAATTATGAGTAAACATATATGGGCACCTGAGCTTCATAAGGTAATGGGCAAGTGGTATATCTACTTTGCCGGTGGTGAAGAGGAGGACATATGGAAAATAAGGCCGTATGTTCTTGAATGCCAGAGTGAAGATCCTATAGCCGGTCCCTGGATAGAGAAAGGGAAAATGAAATGCGCAGACGATGACGAATTTTCATTCAGGGCATTTTCACTTGACGGTACTGTCTTTGAACATAAGGATAAGTGGTACTACATCTGGGCTGAGAAGGTTGGTGTGGGAAAACAGATATCAAATCTGTACATAGCTGAAATGAAAAGCCCTTATGAATTAAAAACCGTACAGGTACTGCTTACCACTCCTGATTATGATTGGGAGAGAGTCGGATTCTGGGTAAATGAAGGCCCTGCGATTTTAAAAAGGAACGGAAAGATTTTTCTTACTTATTCAGCAAGTGAAACAGGTGTAGCCTACTGCATTGGAATGCTGACAGCAGATGAGAATGCAGATTTGCTTGATCCTAAATCATGGACTAAGGAGCGCTATCCTGTTTTAAAAAGTGATGCTGAGGCAGTTGTTTATGGTCCGGGACACAACTCATTTACTGTTGACGAGGATGGAAATGACATAATGGTCTACCATGCACGGACAGAGACAGAAATAGAGGGTGATCCTCTTTATAACCCCAATCGTCATGCAATGCTTATGAAGATACGTTATGACGAAAAAGGCTATCCGGTATTCTCCTGCAAATAGGAACCGTAATGGAAAAGGAGCGAAATGAATAGAAGATCTTTAATAAACGGACTTGTAATAGCTGCCTTTTTGGGTGCGACCGTCTACAGTGCAACCGGATGCGCAGCTAAAACGGAGACAGTTCCTGAAGAAGTGAATAATACAGAGGAGAATGTTTTGGAGAGAACAACTGAATCAGCAATAAAAACAGGCGTATATAAAAATGCCGTCTGCTGTCACGATCCGCAGATTATTTTGTCTGATGGCACTTACTATATGACAGGAAGTCATCAGATTCTTGCCAAATCTGACGATCTCAAAAACTGGAGCTATATCGGAAATGGCAACAACGTATTTAGCAACCTTTTTTCAGGGGACCTCGATGCCTTCAAATATGTCGGTAAGAATGAGGAAGGCGGTTACTCTGTATGGGCTGCAAATACCTTTTATAACGAGAAGATGAAGAAGTACGTTATGTATTTTTGCACAACATCTTCTTATATCAAATCCAATCTGTGCATGGCTGTTTCCGATGAACCCGGAGGAAAATTTGAATATACCGATACAATCCTGTATTCAGGCTTTACCGGCTCTCATGTTGATGAGACAGACATTTATGATGTGCTTGGAAAAGATGCTGACGTTTCGAGATACCTGAAGCTTGGTGGCTACGATAACAGTCAGTGGCCAAACTGCATAGACCCTGCTGTTTTTACTGATGAAAATGACCGCATGTGGATGGTTTACGGCTCCTGGTCAGGTGGAATATTTCTTTTGGAACTTGATCCTGAGACAGGTAAGCCAATACATCCAATAGATGAAGCTGCAACAGGCGGTGAGGATGCTCCGGATCCATACTATGGCTACAGACTTGCAGGTGGAGGGCACCATGCTATTGAGGGCCCCTACATTACATATTCCAGGGAAAACGGATATTACTATCTTTTTCTATCATATGGTGGACTTACCAGCAATGGCGGATATCAGATCAGGCAGTTTAGAAGTGAAAATCCCACAGGTCCTTACGTTGATGCTGCAGGAAACAGACTGGGCGATGAAGAAAACTATATGAGCTATGGACTTAAAATGATGGGGAATTACACGCTTCCGAGCTTATCTGTGACCTATATGGCACCGGGGGGACAATCAGTATTTCAGGATGAAAAGGGTGACTACTATATTGTTTACCATCAGAGATTTGATGACGGGCAGGAGTTTCACGAGCCAAGAGTGCATAAACTATTCATGACTGAAGACGGCTGGTTTACGGCTGCTCCTTTTGAATATACAGGTGATGAAAGCGTTGATTCTATGTGCAAAGGATCTGATATTACCGGTGAGATGCTGGAAGGAACCTTCTATATCCTGAATCATGGAATTGATGTAAATGACATTGTAAATAAGCCTGTAGAATGTACTTTTAACGCCGGAAGCATAACATCGAAGGAAGGCGAAGATGGTATTAGCGGAACGTATGCATTATCTGACGGAAAAGCTTATGTGTCTCTTAATATAAATGATAAGCACTATGACGGTGTAGCATTTTCCATGACAGATGAAGCCGGAAACAATACGATATGTATATCTGCAAAGGGAGCTGATAACGAGACTGCATGGGCAGTAAAATACCTACAGTAAGCTTATTAATATTCAAGAGTAAATTATATGCAGTTTAAATTTGTTCAAAATTATAAGTTAAAGAGCAAAGAGTCACACTATAGCAATAATGTAAAGTGATAACAGCAAGATTTGATAAGTTTGTTTAAATACACAAAAAGTATTTTATGAATTTGTTAAAAACAACAAAAATGTAAAATGCTTTACAAAAAACTAAAATAATTATTGACGTTCTAAATATCTGTAGTTAAAATTACCATATAAGTTAATCACTTAGTTGATTTTTTAGGAGGATTTGACATGAGAAGGAAATTTTTAGGTATGGCAATGGCAACAGTCATGGGACTTAGTGCTCTGACTGGCTGTGCTACAACTACTGTTGAAGAAGCAGGAGAGGCTGAGAGCACAGAAGCTAAGACAGAGGAAGCTGCAGGGGATGCAGCTGACGCATCTGGTGAAGGTGAAGCGACAGAGTCAGCTGATGCAGCTGAAGGCGAGAGCACAGATGGATCATCTACAGCTTCACTTACAGGTAATGGTGACAAAACACTTCATGTATTCCTTTATATGCAGGAGCATGAGAAGAAAATCTACGAAGATCTTGTAAAGCAGTTCGTGGATGAGCACAAGGACGAGATAAAGGAAGTTGTTTTTGAAGTAACAACACAGGATGAATACAATCAGAAGATGATTGCTAACATGACAGCTAATGACATGCCTGATGTATTCTATGTAGGACCTGCAGCTGTACGTTCTTACGTGGACAATGGTTACGTTCTTCCTCTTGATGATTATGTTGATGCAGATACAATCGGCAAGGTATGGGGAACAACACAGGAAATTTATCGCTATGATGGCAAAAATGTAGGAAGCGGATCTCTCTATGCACTTCCTAAAGATCTTTCATGCTTTGCATTTGCTTATAACCAGGATCTTTTTGATGAAGCAGGCCTTGAGTATCCTGATCCTGAAAAGCCTTATACATATGACGAATTCATCGAAGTATGCGAGAAACTTACTAAAGATAAAGACGGAGATGGTGAGATCGATCAGTGGGGTGTTGCAAATGCAGACCAGTTTGGTATGACTCCTTTCCTTTATTCAAATGGCGTTAAGTTCCTTAATGATGACATGACAAAGGTTAATGTTGCAAACAATGAGCCTCTTAAGGAAGCTCTTACATTCTACACAGACCTTACCAAGAATGGCCTTACTCCTTCAGTTGAGCAGGATACAGCTCTTGGCGGATATCAGAGATGGCTCGATGGACAGGTTGCATTTTATGCATGCGGAACATGGGACGTTGCTGCATTTATGGATGACGCTACATTCCCTTACAAGTGGAACCTTTGCGGATGGCCTGTAGGACCTTCAGGTGATGGCAAGTCACACACATGGATGGGATCAGTTGGTTACTGCGTATCAGCTAACACAGAGAACCCCGACCTTGCAGCACAGCTTGCAGCTAAGCTTTCAACAGATGAAGAGGGACAGAGGGCAGTTTCAGGAATTACAACAGGTGAGTCTATCCAGCTTCCCAATATCACAGATCTTGCATATGGCGAGTTCAAGGATGCTGTAAACAGCGGTAAAGTTCCTTATGCTTCTAATGTAGATGTTATCTTTGGATACTTCGATGGAAACGATCACTATGAAGCAGCTCTCCAGGAAACAGACTATACATACAATGCAGAATGGTTTACACCTTTCTGGTCAGGCGTATTCAACATCAAGAATGGCGACATCTCAGTAGAGGATTATCTGCAGCAGGTTGAGCCTGAGATGCAGGAAGCACTCGATGAAGCAATTGAGCTTCAGAACTCAGCAACAAACTAAAAGTGATCACTTAGCGAGTTTTTTCTAGCTGAGTGCATTATCAGAATAACTTAGCGGGTCCCTTCCGTTTTGGTTGGGACTCGATTTATAAGGGAGCATTATATGGCATCAAAAAAGGTAAAAGTTCGGATGTCTGCAATGGCAAAAAGAGAAGAGCGATGGGCATGGCTTTTTATAGCCGCTCCATTTGTGGGCTTCATGCTTTTTATGGCATACCCGATTGTCTTTGCTCTAATTGCCAGTGCAAGCAAATGGACAGGAATTAACTCATTATGGGGTAACATAGTTGGCCTTAGAAACTACATAAAAATAATAAATGATGTGAAATTCTGGAAAGCTATGGGAACAACCATTATATACATGATCGGTATTCCGATAGGAATGATCCTTGGAATGCTGGTAGCCATGGGGCTCAATCGAAAAATACCCGGCAAGAGAGTATTGACAACAATGTATTATGTGCCTGTTGTTTCGTCACTTGTAGCTGTATCCATTTTGTGGGCATGGGTATTTAACTATGATTATGGGCTTTTGAACGGTATCTATAAAGCACTGACCGGATTGCATGGACCGAACTGGCTTGGCGATGAGGTTATGGTAAAAATATCTCTTATCATATTTATGGTATGGAAGGGACTAGGAGGAACGATTATACTTTATCTTGCAGGTCTTCAGAACATTCCACGCGATTACTATGAAGCGGCCATGATAGATGGAGCTAACAGCTGGGAGAAATTTAAGAACATTACCTTGCCTCTTCTTTCACCTGTAACCTTCTATGTCTTGATAACATCTCTTATCGGAGGCTTCCAGGTGTTCGTAGAGGTTCAGGTCATGACTCCGTCAGGTGGACCTAACTACAGTGCGGCAACAGTAGTATTCTATCTCTATGAAAAGGCGTTCACTAACGGACAGCTTGGCTACGGTAGTGCAGTAGCAGTAATTCTGGCAATAATCATATTCATTATCACGGCTATCAATTTCTGGGGTCAGGATAAATGGGTTAAAACTATAGAGTAAAGGAGGTGTGACAGTTGGAAATGGCATTAAAATCAAACATGAATTCAGAAAACAATAAACGAGCAAAGTCAAGTGCTAAAGACTACCAGACGGATCGTGTCACATCCTCTAAAGAGAAAGTAGTTAACATAATCATCTTCATTTTACTCTTTGCATTTGCAATTACGATGGTGTTCCCGCTTATATATATGGTAGCAACATCATTTATGACTAAAAACCAGATCCTTTCAGGCTCACTGACACTTTTCCCTAATCCTATACTTATAGGAAAGTATAGTCAGGTTCTTGGTAAAGGACAGTTTATATCTGGTATCATCAATACAATAACTGTAGAGATTCCGGTACTATTGATAGGCGGTTTTACCTCATCGCTTGCGGCTTTTGCTTTTGCAAAGCTGAATTTCAGAGGCAAAAATGCCCTGTTTTTGGCCCTTCTTGCGACTATCATGATACCCTTTGCGGTAGTAATGATTCCGCAGTATGTACTTTTTACCAAGTTAGGATGGACCAATTCCCTTGCACCCCTGATCATTCCCGGATGCTTTGGTAATGTCAGCATGATATTCTTCCTTAGACAGAACCTCTATAGCATACCAACTGAGCTTATGGATGCAGCGAAAATAGATGGATGTAACTACTTTGAAATCTACTACAAGATTTTCCTTCCTCTTATGAAAGGTGCTCTCGGAACACAGCTAATGCTGTGGTTCATGGGAATATGGAATGACTATCTTGCACCTACAATTTTCCTTAGAAGTGAAAAACAGTGGACACTTCAGGTTGTCATCAGGTCATTTAATTCCTACTATGCTATTCAAAGCGATTATGCACTTATTATGGCAGCATCTGTAATAGCAATGCTTCCTACATTGGTTCTGTTCTTCCTGTTCCAGAGAGTTATCATTGAATCAATAGCAATAAGTGGAATCAAATAATAATTTTGATTTTGTGAGCTGTCATACTATTTGTATGGCAGCTTTTTTTATAGCATAGCTTTCCTATGCTATAAAAAACACTCCGTGAGGATGCGCACTCGCGCGAAAGGAATATGTTGCATGCTGCAACCGCGCTCGGCGCGAGAATGTCGCGAGCGACATTCTTTTTTATATATATAAATATTATAGTTGAAAAGGCACAAATGATTTAAGTATAATTAGTTTGTCAGCAATTATAATGGTCTTAATCGTTCTGATTCATCAAGGGGGATAATATGAGGGAGAAAATTTTTTCCGTAAGAAAAGAAATCGTGCTAATAGCAGTTTTGCCTGCATTCGTAATCACTATAGCAATGCTGATAACAGGAATAATGTTTATGCGGTCTGGTATGGGAACAGGAGGTATTAAAAGGACTTCTGGCTTCCGCTTATACTTATAAAGATATAGGTAAACAGATAACGGATCGCTCAGCAGGTGATAACTCTGTCGAAACACAGCTTAAACAGGTAGCGGGCTATGATTTCACATGGTTTGATGGAAATACCAGAAAAAATTCTTCCCTAGGAAGTGACGTGATCGGCACAAAAGCTGCAGACACAGTCATACAGGAAGTCATAAATAACGGAAACACATTTACTTCAAAGAATACCCAGGTTGCAGGAACTTCATATTTTGTTGCCTATGTTCCGGTTAAGGATGACACCGGCAAAGTTACATCAATGGCATTTACCGGGGTTTCAAGAAAGTCTGTTGAAAATCAGCTATTTAAATCAACTGTATTTATGCTTCTGATAGGATTTATACTAATGATCATTGCTATTATAGTAGCTGTTAGAGCTGCAATCAGCATGGCAGGTGCGATAAGAGCAATGAATGAAAGTATACAATATCTGTCCAATGGCGAGTTTAAGAAAGCAGACAAATATCTCGACAGAAACGATGAACTCGGAGAAGCTCTTAATAATACGAATTCCCTGATTGATAAGCTTAGTTCAATAGTATCTGACATCAGAACATCTGCACTAACTGTCAATACGTCATCAGCAGAGCTTTCTGAAATGGCTAACAGAATATCACAGACCGCTGAGGATGTTTCAAATGCTGTTCAGGAGATAGCACAGGGGGCAACTCAACAGGCCGGAGAAATACAGAGTGCTGCTGAGAACGTAGTTCTTATCGGTGATGCAGTAGGCAATGTTCAGACTTCAACTCAGAATCTTGATGGACTTGCGCAAAAGATGAAGGATGCATCTGAAGTATCAGGCA